>NZ_JBEPPK010000013.1:0-150509 GCF_040547285.1 Hymenobacter sp. UYP22
TTTTGTGGCCCTCCCCCCGCCGGCCCCCCCTGTTGTTTTAGAAAAAACACCCCCCCCCCCCACCCCCCGGGGGGCGGCTGTTTTTTTTGGGGCGGCGCCCCCGCGTCTGCTTTGGTAAAGTCTCTGATATTATTATTTGCGGGCTACTACTCGCATCCCGATGATTTCCCGGTTGTTGCTGGGGTTGGCCACGGGCAGCACCATGTAGCCGGGTGCCGTAAGGCTTAGATTGGCGTTCCGGAGCAGTTCGTCCTCATCTGAGCCTACTACTACCAGGTCGCGCACTTTACGGGTGCGGGCATTGAAAGTGGCCACCACGGTTACCCCCTTGCGCTCAAACGTGTTAATCCAGTCCTCACCCCGAGTTGCCTTCATTTGCTCAGCGGTGGGTTCCAGACCTATTTTCTGCTCCTTCGTTTCCTGGGGCGGCCCCAGTGCCCGCCGTACCTGGTCAATGTTGCGGCCTACCAGCACGGGCACATCTACGGCAGCCGTGCGGGCGGCCTCCGAGCTACCCGTAGCCGGCATCCCAGACTCTGATACCGACTGTGAGCCGCTACACGCGGCCAGGCCCGCTGACAATATGAACACAGGAAGGTAGCGAAGCTGACGCATGGTAAGCAGGGAGAAGATGAGTGAAGGAAAAAGCTAGTCTTGGTTGGCGGGAGCCTGCCCCGCAGCCTCCCGTAGGTAGTGCCGTACCACCAGGGCAATGCTGGCGTACGACTCATCGAGCACCTTCAGCGCCTCCTGGGGCGACATCCAGCGAACCTCCTCAATGTATTCTTCGGCCTGGGGCTTCATAAGCGTGTCATCGAGGCAGCGCATGATGTACCAGTTCGTTTTTTTCAGGATTTTGTTGCCATTGTAGGCGTAAGAGTGCCAGGTGCTGGGCAGTTCCTCTCCCAACTCAATCTGAACGTTGCACTCCTCCTCTACTTCGCGCAGTGCACCTAGGGCGGGGTCTTCTTCCTTCTTGAGCTTGCCCTTGGGCAGGTCCCACTTGCCGAGGCGGAAGATCATCAGCACCTGCCCATCCTTCACGACCAGGCCACCGGCGGCCTTCACAATCTTGAATTGGTCTTTCAGGTGCAGAATCAGCCGCTTTTTCTTGCGGGCCAGCAGGGTCAGCGACTTCAGCTTTTTAAGCTTCTTCACCTCCATCAGCCGCAGCAGGCGGTCCACGAACACGTCGGTCACGTCACGCACCAGCACGTCCCCAATCAGATCCTTGGAGATGAATTCATCTTCCGGGTTCAGAATCAGGTCGTACTTGTGCTTGTATACTTTCTCGCTGTTTTTTTTGATAATCAGCGGAATATCGTTGATGAAGACGTTCATCGCGGGGTAATCTGGGGGAGCAAAAAGGTGATTCGGGCGGGTTGCTGCAAAACACAGCATATTTCCCCGGAATCGAAAGGGCCGGGGGCCGGGCAAGATACGGGTTGTAGCCGGTTGAGTTGTACGTTGCCCCCGATGAGTTAGCGGTGATGAATTTCCGGGGCTCAGGTATCCGTTCCTCGCGGGTTGGCAGCAGGCGGGTAATTGGTTCAGCCTGACGACTACCAGCTCGGGGCAGCCTGCTACTTTTGCCGTATGAAAAAAATCGGCCTGCTCTCCGACACGCATAGCTACCTCGACGACCGGATTCTGCACCACGTAAGCGGCTGCGACGAAATCTGGCACGCCGGCGACTTCGGAACGGCCGAGGTGATTGAGCAGTTGCAGGTTGTGGCTCCGCTGCGGGGCGTGTACGGCAACATCGACGGCCGTGACGTGCGCCTGACGCAACCACTGGTGCAGGAGTTTGAACTGGAGGGTCTGCGGGTGCTCATGACGCACATTGGGGGCTACCCTGGCCACTACAGCCCCGCTGGCCGGGCCCTGGTGCAGGAGCATCGGCCGGGCCTGTTCATTAGCGGCCACTCCCACATCCTGAAAGTAATGCCCGACCCGCGCCTGGGCCTGCTGCACCTCAACCCTGGCGCGGCCGGCCGCCACGGTTTTCACAAAGTGCGCACCCTGCTGCGCTTTCAGGTAGCCGCTGGCAAAGTGCAGAACCTGCAAGTTGTGGAACTCGGCCCGAAATAGTTACTCGTCCTTGGTGAGAAGGCAAGCCGCGGCAAAAGCAACCTGATTGATCAAGCAAAAAGAGCCTTCCCGGGGGCGGGAAGGCTCTTTCGAAAGTTCTGACTTACAACCCACCGACTCCGGGACGGGCAAGTCAGCAGGAAACGCGCTTAGGCAGCAGTTTCGGTTTTGGCTTCGCTCTTGGTGAAGCGCGACTTGAGTTCTTCGAGGTCCACGTTCTTCAGAACGGGGGTGAGGAGCAGTTGCTTGATGATGCGCTGCTTGTTGTTAGCGCGGGCAATGTTCTTGCGGTGCTTCCGCTTCAGACGGGTAGTGCTCATTTTTCCGGGTCGGTTAAAGTCTTTCTGTAAACGAGGGGCAAAAGTAACGACTAAATTTGACACCGGGAAACCTTTCCCACTTTTCCCTTGCCAACTCCTATGACCATCCCCCTGATCGACCTGCGCTCCGACACCGTAACGCGCCCCACTCCGGCCATGCTGGAAGCCATGTTTCAGGCCCGCGTGGGCGACGACGTGTACGAGGAAGACCCCACCGTGCAGGCGCTGGAGCAAGAAGCCGCCGACCGGTTTGGCCTGGAAGCCGGCCTGTTTTGCCCCAGCGGCACCATGACCAATCAAATTGCCATTAAGGCCCACACTGAGCCGCTGAGCGAAGTTATCTGCGAGCAGACCTCCCACATTTACCTCTGGGAAGTGGGTGGTATTGCGTTCCACTCGGGGGCTTCGGTGGCGTTACTACCCGGCAACCAGGGCCGCCTCACGGCCGCGCAGGTAGAAGCCGCCATCCGGCCCGTTAATATCCACTACCCTACCACCAGCCTCATTTCCCTGGAAAACACGCACAACCGGGGTGGGGGCAGCTGCTACGAGCTGGCTGAACTTGCGGCCATTGCCGAAGTAGCCCAGCGCCACCAGATTCCGCTACACCTGGATGGGGCCCGCGTGTTCAACGCCCTAGTGGCTACCGGCCAGGATGCCCGCGAGTACGGCCGCCTGTTTGATACTATTTCGGTGTGTTTGAGCAAGGGGCTGGGGGCACCGGTGGGCTCAGTGCTGTTAGGCAGTCGGGCATTCATTCAGAAAACCAAGCGCATCCGAAAAGTAATGGGCGGCGGAATGCGCCAGGCCGGCTACCTCGCTGCCGCTGGCCTGTATGCCCTGCACCATAACGTGGAGCGACTGGCCGACGACCACCGCCGCGCCCGGCAGTTGGAAGCCACGCTGGCGGCGCAGCCCTACGTGGCCGAAGTACTGCCCGTAGAAACCAACCTGGTTATTTTCCGTCTGCAGGCTACTACGCCAGCCGAGCAGTTTTTGGCTCACTTGGAGCAGCACGGTATCAAGGCGTCATCTTTTGGCCCCCAGATGATTCGTTTCGTAACCCACCTGGACGTGGATGATGCCATGCTTACCCGCGTTGAAGCGGCACTAACTGCCATATAAATCAGCCGTTCCCTCCTCATTCCTTGCTGCGCGTTATGACTGGCAAGCTTGCAAGGAATGGGGCGGGCGGTTTCTCAGTTGACACCCCATAAATTCTGTATGAACCTGTTTATCATTGGGGATGTGCACGGCTGCTACCATACCTTCCGGGAGCTGCTGCAAGAGTGGGAGCCGGCCACTGAGCTGCTAATTCAAGTGGGCGACCTGGTAGATCGGGGCCGTTTTGCCCCGGAATGCGTGCAACTGGCGCGGGACCTGGAACTGGCTCATCCGGGCCACACGGTATTTTTGCGGGGCAACCACGAGCTGGAAATGCTCAAGCACTTCGGTCCCAAAGGCCCTAACCCGCCGTGGCTGGAGTGGGGCGGCCGGGCCACCGTGCAGCAGTACAAAGGCCGGCCCGATACACGGCGGGAGCATGTGGCGTGGCTGCAGCAGCGGCCGTTGGTGTGGGAGAATGAGCACGTAACGGTCAGCCACGCCGGGTTTGCCGATACAGCCACCCCGCTTGACCCCGAGAACCCCCAGGGCGTACTATGGCGGCGCGGCCCGCTGCGTAACCTGGGCCGGCGCCAAGTGGTGGGTCACACGCCCACAGCCGATGGGCACACCACGTTTGATGCCGTATCCAACACACTTTACCTCGATACCGGCGCCTACATGGGCATGTACCTGACGGGCGTGCGCCTCTCTGCAACCGGCGAGCTGCTAGCCGAGTTTCCAGTGCCTACCTCGCGCCTGGATATTGCGCCATTGTAACCAGGTTCCGCTATTCTCCGCATCCCCTATGACACCTGCTCATGATTCAGCTGCGGCTTTGCAGCATCTCTCAACCGCCGACCCGGTGCTGGCCCGCCTGATTGCCCAGGGCCGGCCCATTCAGCCGGCTGCCCACGAGGATTTGTACCTGGCATTGCTGCGGGCCATTGTCAGCCAGCAGATTTCCACCAAGGCCGCGGCCGCCATCTGGCGCAAAGTGCAGGCCCTGTTTCCGCCCCATGGGTACCCCGAACCAGCAGCGCTGCTCCTGTTGACGGATGAGGACTTGCGCGCGGCAGGTATTTCCCGGCAGAAAGCTGGCTACCTGCGCGCCATTGCCGATTTTGCCCAGCGCGACCAACTGGACCACGCCCACCTCAGTCAGCTTTCCGACGACGAATTCACCCGCCACCTTACCCAGATTAAAGGCGTGGGCCGCTGGACGGCCCAGATGCTGCAAATGTTTGCCCTCGACCAGCCCGATGTATTTCCGGAGGGTGATTTAGGCATTCAGAACGCCATGCGCCGCCACTATGGCCTGGAGGAGACGGGGCGGGCTTTGCTCAGGCGCATGACCGAACTAGCCGAATCCTGGCGGCCTTACCGCACCCTGGCTAGCAAGTACCTTTGGCAATCCTTGGATAACTCCCCGGAGTAACCCAGGGCGCTATTACTCTCCGGATAGCTCCGGGGTGCTACTTATTGTTGCCGGCCCGTTCCTGCCGCCGTGCGTCCCGAATGCCAAGGCCGATGGCAATGAACGTGGAGAGCAGGGGCACGAAGAACCCGAACAACAGCCAGGGCCAGAACCGCCGCCCGTACATGTGGGCAATGTACACGGTAATAACCGCCGACAACGGGCAGATCAGCAGGATGGGAAACAGAACATCAGCCAACGACATAGGGCAACAGAATAAGCAAACCAGTACCCCGGAGACCGGGGCCAGCGCACGAAGGTAGCCCCTACCCGCGCACTTTACCTCGCTTGACCAGGTAGGCATACAGCACCCGGTCAAACGGCTCCCGGATATCTACCGGCACAAAGTCAATTTTGTACTGCCCGCAGCGGAGGGCCAGTTCCTGCTCGTACTGCCGCATGGTGGCCTGATATTGCTCCCGCACCTGGCTGGGCTGCAGCTTCACCGTCTGGCCGGTTTCCAAGTCCTCAAACAGGTAGGGCCGGTCCTGAAACTCAAAATTAGCCTCGGTAGCGCGGTCCATCACGTGCAGCAGTAGTACCTCGTGGTGTTGGTGGCGCAGGTGTTGCAGGGCGGCCAGGGCCTCGGTCTGTTCCTCGGGGCTGCGGCCCAGCATATCCGAGAATAGCACAACCAAGGAGCGTTTCGGAATTTGCTGGGCAATGGTATGAATAACACCGGCTACGTTGGTGCGAGCGGCCTGCGGGGGGGCAGGGCGCTCCAGCAGTTGTTGCAGGGTGAGGAGCAGCGTGTGGCGGTGGGTGCTGGTGGAGCGTACCGGCGTTTGCAACTCCACCTGCTCGGCAAACGTGACCAGGCCCACCGCGTCGCGCTGCTTTTGTAGCAGAGTGGTGAGGGCGGCCGCGCAGAGCACCGAAAACCGCAGCTTATCGTGGCTGGGCGCGGGGTAATACATGCTCGGGCTCACATCGAGCAGCAAGTGGCAGCGCAGATTGGTTTCCTCCTCGTAGCGCTTCACAAACAGCTTATCGGTGCGGGCAAACACCTTCCAGTCGAGGTGGCGCGTACTCTCTCCAGGATTGTAGAGGCGGTGCTCCGAGAATTCCACCGAAAACCCGTGGTAAGGCGACTGGTGCAGGCCTGTAATAAACCCTTCGACCAGCTGCCGGGCCAAAAACTCCAGGTTTTCG
Source organism: Hymenobacter sp. UYP22 (assembly GCF_040547285.1). Taxonomy (NCBI): domain Bacteria; kingdom Pseudomonadati; phylum Bacteroidota; class Cytophagia; order Cytophagales; family Hymenobacteraceae; genus Hymenobacter; species Hymenobacter sp. UYP22. The sequence goes on from NZ_JBEPPK010000013.1 coordinate 6,145, forward strand.
AAGGAACGAACGGCGGCCAAATCCAGGGGTTGCGGCATAAAACGAGTGGGCTGAAACAGTAGCACAAGATACAACGGAATTGCGGGCTCCACCCTGCGTCTTCTGGCCTCACGAAACCTGTACGAGCAAGCAGCGCACCATTTATTCGGGTTTTTATATCTATTTGTTCACCTATATAATCTTGCCGGAATACCATAGTTTCCTCTTGACGCAGGCCACAAACTTTTGGCTTGGAGGTAGCTGCAAACACGCTTTTGCGCTGTTCATCCCGGAATAGGAAATTACGGCCCTTAAAATTTTACTATCTACTGAAAACTACCTATTTTGCGCTGAACTTTAATCATCTTGGAATAACAAAACTTTACTAGAAGGAACTGTGGAAGACCGTCACGACCAGGAAGAAATTTACTCCCAGCGCATTAAAGCCGGCAAGCGCACGTACTTTTTCGACGTGAAAGCTACCCGCGGCCAGGACTACTATCTGACCATCACGGAAAGCAAGCGTCGGCTGCGCGACGACGATACCTTTTCGTATGAGAAGCACAAGATTTTCCTGTATAAGGAAGATTTTCTCAAGTTCGTGGATGCCCTGCAGGACGCCGTGGACTACGTACGCGAGGAGCTGCTGACGCCCGAGGAAGTAGCCGAGCTGGACCGCCCACGCCCAGCCTACGAGGAGCGGGAAGGCGGTTACACCCGCACCACCGAAGACAATTTCTAACCCCCTAAACTCCGGAAGTCTAGCGAAACACGTTGTACGTACCTTGGTTTTCAACTACTTCCCACCGCACGGCGCGCCCGGCTTCGGCCTCGGCGCGCCGTCGTGGTTTTAGGCTCGGGCACTACCACGGGTAAACCTGACTCAGCAGCAGCATGCCGGCTGCCAGGTATAGCCCTAGGCGCTGCAGCTTACGGGTTGGGGAATGGTGGTTGCACATGTCAGCTTAACAGCCGTCGGGGCGGGTTCGGTTCAGCCCTCCGGCTTCCACCTGCCCCAGTACCTGTGGGAGGCCGTGCTTTCCTTGAAAAAGCCCCGTACCTTTGCGCCACGAATTGGGCCTCCAGGGCTTGATTCACCACTTCACAACTTCACAACTCCACCATATGGGTCTCCGCTGCGGTATCGTCGGCCTGCCAAACGTCGGCAAATCCACGCTTTTCAACGCCCTTTCCAACGCCAAGGCCGAGTCGGCCAACTACCCGTTCTGCACCATTGAGCCAAACGTGGGCGTAATTACCGTGCCCGATGAGCGCCTCCAGATTCTGGAAGCCCTGGTGAACCCCAAGCGTGTGCTGCCCACCATCATTGAGTTCGTGGACATTGCCGGTCTGGTAAAGGGCGCATCCAAGGGCGAAGGGCTAGGTAACAAGTTCCTGGCCAACATCCGCGAAGTAGATGCCATCATCCACGTAATCCGCTGCTTCGACGACCCCAATATCGTGCACGTAGCCGGCGGCGTTGACCCCGTGTTTGACAAGGATGTAATTGACACTGAGCTGCAAATCAAAGATCTGGAGAGTGTTGATAAGAAGTTGGTGAAGTCGGAGCGCTCGGCCAAGGGCGGCGACGCCGTGGCCAAGAAGGAAGTAGCCGCGCTGCAGAAGTTCAAGGCGGCCCTGGAAGACGGGCAGAACGCCCGCGCCGTGCAGGCCACGCCCGAGGAGCTGGAAGCCGTAGCCGATTTGCAGCTGCTCACCATCAAACCCGTGATTTACGTGGCCAACGTGGACGAGGCCAGCGCCACCACCGGCAACGCCCACACCGCCGCGCTGCAGGCCCACGTAGCCCAGGAAGGTGCCGAGGTTGTACTAGTATCGGCCGCCATTGAGTCGCAGATTGCCGAGATGGAAGACCCCGAGGAAAAGGAGATGTTCCTGAGCGAGTACGGCCTCACCGAATCGGGCCTGAACCGCCTGATCCGCGCCTCCTACTCCCTGCTCAACCTAATTACCTACTTCACGGCCGGGGTGCAGGAAGTACGCGCCTGGACCATCCACAAGGGCGACAAAGCTCCCGCCGCCGCCGGCGTTATCCACTCCGACTTCGAGAAGGGTTTCATCCGGGCCGAGGTGATTAAGCTGGCTGACTACCAGGAGTACAAGACCGAGGTAAAAATCAAGGAAGCCGGCAAAATGGCCGTGGAAGGCAAGGAATACGTGGTGCAGGACGGCGACATTATGCACTTCCGCTTCAACGTATAATCACGGATTTAGACGAATTTTTCGGATTACACGGATTTTGTGGCTGACTGTCGCGCAAAGCCTTGGTTTCGCGTGTCGTTGCCCGGTCTTATCTGGCACCCTGTACGTCTAGCACACGCTACCTCTCCCCAACCTCATGGACGTAAAAGACAGCAACGGCAACCTGCTCGCGGAAGGCGACTCGGTGACCATCACCAAAGACCTCAAGGTGAAAGGCATGGCCCAGGCCTTGAAGCGTGGCACCGTGGTCAAGAACATTCGCCTCACCAACTCGCCCACCGAAATTGAAGGCCGGGCCGGTGGTAGTGTATTGGTCATCAAAACCGAGTTTGTGAAAAAGGCCTAGCACCGTTTCTTCAGCAGCTACCAGTAACTTAAGCGCCCCAGTCGAATGGTTCGGCCGGGGCGCTTTTCATACATTTTAGAATGGGATTTAACATAACTGTACTAGGAGGTAGTAACTCAGACTATGAGGTCAGTGAGGTCTTTATAAATCGGTCGTACTACAACTTCGTTGCTAGCTATGATTTGTTCGCAGAACAGTCTGTGATTATGAGTGTCGGTGACTATTTGGGACTAGATCTGCATCCTTTGGTAAACCCAACCTATTTAGATGAAGATGAGGAAAATGAAATAGTCATTACGCAAAACGTAGATGACCTTCTACTACTTGTCAGTGCCCTTTTGGAAAAGGTGCAGAGTGAGCCGAATATGCTTAATAAGGTCACGTACAAAGCAAAATCATTCCAGTACGTCCTGTGGGAGGAATACTTCAACTCAGGACGACTAGTTGAAGACCTTAAAGCTATTCTTGATAGCCTTATTTACCACAAAAGAAAGGGAAGGATAACTGTATGCTTTGGAGTGTATTAGGCTGTGTCTGAAAACTCCAAAACGGTCATGCTGAGCTGGTCGAAGCATCTCTACTGCTTCGTTGAACGGCTCAGCAGGACGTTCAGCAAGTTGAAAAACGTTTTTTCAGACACAACCTAACTGACTTTTATACCGGTAGATATACCTACTTTCCCACAACCTTAAACAGCATCCCAGCCGTCATTTTATCAGTGGTTTTCATGCCGTTGAGGATGGCCATTTCTTCGTAGCGCTTGCTGGCTACGCCGTTGGCGGCGAGGGCCGAGGCCAGCGTCTGGCCGGCTTTAGCAGTTTTGATGCGGATACGCTCGGGCTGGCGGTTAATTTTACTGGCATCGGTGAGGCGGCGGAAGCCCTGGGCGGTGCGCTGGAAGGTGCTGCCGTAGGTGCCGAGGGTGCCGGGGCCGCAGAGGCCTACCAGCGCGTACACCGTCTGGCCATCCTGAATCAGGTAAGTCAGCGTGCTGGCCGTAATACCCTGCTGCCCCGATTGGTCCTGCCCTACCTGGTCGCCTTGGATAACTACGGCCGGGAAACCATTAACGGTAGTTTTTTGAGCCTGAGCGTTCTGAAGCTTGAGCTGCTGGGCCAGGGCCTGGGCAGTTTCATCGAGGCCTTTGTTACCGGCGGGGAGCAGAATCTGCACGGCCTTGCCACTGGGTTCGGCCATCTGGAACTGGCTGGGTGAGTTCTGTGACTTCCAGCCCTGCGGAATCGGAAACTGAAACTTCAGATCGGGGTGGTAGAATACGCTGTTTTCCACGTAGCCCTCGCGGGGGTTGTCGCCGTAGGGCAGGCCCTCAATCATGCGCAGGTACTGGTCGCGGTTCACGGCTAGCTGGCGACCGGCCTGTTGCTCGGCCTGGGCGGCCAGCTTTTTCACATTGGTGTACCGGTCGGCAGAGTTGGGGTGCGAGGACAGGAACGTAGGCACGGTGGCCGCGCCACTACTTTGCTCGGTGCGCTGCAGAGTAAGAAAGAAGTCGGCCATCGAAGCTGGATCGTAGCCGATTTTGCTGGAGTATTTCACTCCCAGCTTGTCCGATTCGTTTTCATCGTCGCGGCCATATTTGAGCAGGCCCAGCCCTACTACCTGAGAGGCCGGCTGCGCAATGGAGGCCACCCGCTTCGACAGAATGGAACCCAGAATGAGGGCTCCGTTGGCAATGGTGGAGCGGGTTTGCTGCTTTTGGCCGTGGCGGGCCGTGATGTGCCCGATTTCGTGGCCAAGTACCCCACTAAACTGCGCCTCGTTGTTGAAATGCGCCATAATGCCCCGCGTAAAGTACACGTGGCCATCGGGGGTGGCAAAGGCATTGATAATGGGCGAATCGACGATGGTAAAGCCTTTTACATCGGCAGGGCGGTCGGAAATACGGCCCATCTGCATGCCTTTCTGGTCGATGTAGCTTTGCAGTTTGGCGTTATCCAGCAGACCGAACTGCGCCACCACTTGCGGATCGGGCTGGGCCCCTTGTACGGGCAGCACCGGCCGGGCGACCGGGGTTGTGGCCGGCTGGGCAGGGCTGAGCGGCAACAGAAGGGCCAGCGTGGTGCCAGCTCCCAGAATAGACGTGTGAATGAAGTGCATGGGCAGGAGAGTTTAGGAGAATACAGGAGGCGGAGATATGCCTGCAACGCACCAGAACCGTATGAAGGTTACAGCGGCTTCCGCCAACAACGCCAAATCTGTGCCGCTTTCAGGAAACTGATTCGTCGGGCCGGCCCTCCTGCCTCTGCTGTTCTTTTTCCTGCTCTTCCAACTCCACCGCCGTAGGCCGACCGTGCCGCCGATCCAGCCAGTCCATAACGGGGGTAGCCAAGGCCCCGTGCACCACAATGGAGGTAAGCACCGTGAAGCCGGTAATGGCCCAGAGTTGGCGGCCATCAGCAAAGTATGCTTCGTGCATGGCGAAGGCCAGGTAGAAGAACGAGCCAATGCCCCGAATGCCAAAAAAGGAAATAACAATGCGCTCGGGCCAGGTAACGCGGCTCCGGCCCAGCGTAAGAATACCGCCCAACGGCCGCAAAATCAGCAGCAGAAACAAGCCCAAGGCCGCCCCCGCCCAGGTGAGCGGCTCCAGTAGCCCCCGCACAATAGCCCCGCCAAATAAAATCAGGATAACTACAATCAGCAGGCGCTCCAGCTGGTCGGTAAACTCGTGCATTTCGGTGTGGTACTCGTGGCTCCGCTCGTGGGTGCGCAGGGTAACGGCGGCCACAAATACGGCCAGAAACCCGTAGCCGTGCAGTAATTCCGTAACTCCGTAGGCCGTGAGCGTGACGGCCAGGGCCACAAACCCATAGGCTTCAGGATTGATTTTAACGCGGCGGGGCAGGTCAAAAATCAGGAAAGACAGCCCCTTACCGGCCAGCCACCCGGCCAGCACACCCATGCCCGTGCGGTAGAGCAGATCCATCCAGGCCCAATGCCACAACTCCTGCCCCAGGTGCAAAGAGGTAGCCGCCAGCAGCACCAGTGCCAGATGCACGAACGGAAAGGCCAGTCCGTCGTTCAGGCCAGCCTCACCGGTGAGGGCGAAGCGGACATTGTCTTCGCGGCCTTCGCCGGGTTTGCCCACCTGCACGTCGCCGGCCAGCACGGGGTCGGTGGGGGCCAGCGTGGCGGCCAGCAGTACCGCGGAGGAGGCCGCCATACCGCCTAGCCTCCAGGCCACCACCGCAAAAATGGCAATGGTAATTACCATGAGCACCAGCACCAGCTGCAAGGGCGCGCGCCAGCGCCAGAGGGAAAACTTGCGGTCAATCTTGAGCCCGGTACCCGTCAGAGCCACCGTCACGCAGATTTCGGTGAGGTGCATGGTAAACGTGGAGTGCTCGTTGGGGTCAGGGTTGGGCAGGCCCAGCGGCAGCCCAAACACTAGCATACCCAGCCCCACAAACAAAATGGGGTAGGACAGCGGGAATTTCCTGAGCAAAGATGGCAGCCAAGCTACGGCCAGAATAGCCACGCCCAGCACTACCAGAATCAGGTTATAGTGCGACATGCAGGGTGCATTGGATAGTGCGGAGCGTATACGTACGCATATCCGGTGCCCCTGGATATTAACGCTAGCCGCGCTGTTAACGAACCCGCCGACCCTTTATACAAATTGCACTATGGTTATGCATATTGATTTTTTATTATAAATATTTTAATAATAAATATAATTTAGTAACTAGGTATATCATCAATCTCCACTGTATTCCGCTATGAAAAAACTCCTTCTCCCCATGCTGAGCGTGCTGATGGCGGGCCTCACCCCCACGGCCGCAGCCGCGCAAAACAACCTTACCACCGTGCAACAGGTGGGTGACGGCAACCACGCTACCGACCAGCAAACGGGCAGCCGCAATATTATTACCGTAAACCAGGCGGGATACCTCAATACTGCTACGGCCACACAGGTAGGCATACAAAACAGTATTTCGCAAAACCAAGACGACCGGATTGGGCGGGCCACAGCCACGCAGCTGGGCGTTCAGAACTCGATTGAACAAGTGCAAGCTTTTTCTGGAAACTTCTCCGGCAACCGGGCTTCGGCAACGCAAACTGGTGTTCTCAATACTATCCGGCAACAGCAGCGGGGAGGCGGCCAGGTAACGGCCACGCAGGTAGGCAACAGCAACGAGGTTCTTCAACAGCAAGTCAGCCGGGTATCCCAAGCAACCATTCTGCAGGTGGGCAACAACAATAAAGCCGAGCAGCAGCAGCAAGGCCCGGGCAGTACGGCTACCCTAACCTCCATAGGGAGCCGAAATACTTCCTATCAGGCGCAGAACGACATCAACCAACAGGCAGCTGGCACGCAAATCGGCAATGATAACCGCTTGCGTCAGCAACAGAGTTTCAGCGACAATGCCGCCGTGGCTACCCAAACCGGCAACCGCAACACCATCGAGCAGCAGCAGAGTGGCTCTTTAGGAGAAGCCACCATTGAGCAAAGTGGCAACGATAACAAGGCGTACCAGACCCAAAGTGGGGCAGCAACCTACGAGAATAACGCCTACATCGACCAGGACAACAACCAAGGCCTAGCTATTCAACAGCAAACCGGCATCCTGAACAAAGCCGCTACCTACCAAGGAGGCTCCAATGAATCGAGTACCGTGGTGCAAAACGGGCGCGAAAACCTTACCATTGTGCACCAGAATCATCCGTAGTACTCTCCTTTCAGCAGCAGTAGCCACAAACACGCCGCTTGTAGGCGGCGTGTTTGTGGCTACTGCTTGTTACGGTTGCCGCTGATTTACACTCAGCTGCTGGTAACCCACCAGCAAATCGGTGCGGGTGCCGGGTGGGCGGTAGTACACCAGCAGGTCATACTGGTTTTCGGTTTCCTGGTGGCTGCCTTCCCAGTACACGCTGTTGGGCCCCTGGGCAGTTTGGGTGGCGAAGATGTAGTTGTAGTACCCTTGCTTAAGCAGGGCGTGGCCGAGGTATACTTGGTTGGCGGCGTCGTAGGTAAGCTTAAACTCGTCCTTGAGCTGCCAGTCGGTGAGGGCGCCCAACACGTACACGGGGCCGGGCGCGGGCTGCTCGGCCCGAAGCTGGAAGGTCACGTCCAGGTACTCGCCGTAGGTGTCGCCGGTGCCGTACTCCCGGCTCTCAATCACCCGCTGCCCGTTGATGTCGTCGTACTGAGAATAGCGCTGGCCATTGCGGGTGGTTTCGGGCTGCAGCAGCGCGGCGCGGGGCGAAGCCTCAGCATCCAGCTTTGCTACGCCTATACCCAGGGAGCGGAACGTGCGCAAATCAAAGAAGCGGAACTCGCTCAGGGCCGGGAAGGCGTTTTCGAAGTTGAAGTACTGGTAATCCAGCTGCCGGTCGGCGTCGCGCACGAAGGTGGGCCGCAGATTGTAGTGGGCATTGTCCCAGCGGAAGTTCTGGCGCAGCACCACCTTTATTTCCTGGGCCGGATTCACCACGTTCATATTGTAGCGAATGCCAAAATCCACTTGCTGCAGCGTGTAGCGCTCCTGCCCCGCCACCGGTATGCCCTGCTTCATGGCAATCTGCACGCCGCCTTCCTCGTACACCAGCACCCGCCGGCTGAGCAGCGGGGTGCCGCCTGGTCCCTGCACCAGCCACAGGTAGTTGCCCGAAATCTTTACCCGCGGCATTTGCAGCTGGTAATGAAAGTAGGGCACTTTGGTGTTGATGGAAGCCCGGTAGGTGGTAATATTTTGCTCGTTGATTTCCGACAGAAACTGCATGTCCGTAAGCACCGAGGGCTGCCAGTTCAGGTCGCAGTGCACTAGTTTGGCCGTGAGGCGCTGCCCCTGCCCGCCCAGCACGTCAAACTCCAGCACCGGCTGCTGGCCCTGGCTCAGTGCAACCACGGGCGGGCTGAATACCTCATTGGCCTGGCCGGTGGGCACATAGCACTGCACCGTCTGCACGTTGGGGTCATAAATGGCATCCTCGTAGCGCAGGGTTTTGTCGGCGTAGTACTCGGTGGGGCGCTGGCCGGGCGTAGCGGGGCGGCGGGCGGCGTTGGGGTCGGTGATGGGTGTACCAAGAGGCACGCAGGCCGGCGCGGCGGATACGGCTAGCAGCAGAGTAACGGTGGAGAGGCGCATATTGCGAAGGTACGGGCAGCCGCTTATCTTCCCCACCACCAGGGTCATTTCATTGAAGCAGGCAGTAGTTCGTCAGGCAGGCTGCGGAAAGTGGATACCAATGATGGCGTCGGTCAACGTCTGTTCAGCCTCAGTAGCATCAGGGCAGCCGGAATTCAGCACATATGTCGCCCAACGCAACCAGCCGGCCTCCGCACAGTCCAAAGTTTTGACTTTCAATTACAGTGCTTCCAACCTGCATTTACCAGAGGAAAAGCAGCCACTGCCGTTTCCGGCAACAGAGATAGTATGTACAAGATGAAAAAATCCACCATAACACTTCTTATAACGGCAGCAGGGCTTTTTTCCTGTGAACAGAATAGCAAACCGACGTCAGGGGCTGGCGGTATAGAAAACTCTGCTTCAATTAAAAACGCCGAAAGCACGAACATACTGAAAAGGTATATTCATACTGAATACGAGTATGTTGATTCAACGAGCACAAGAATTATTATACAAAACAGCCTTCCAAAAGGCGGACTAAATTATATTGATCCTACTGGAAAAATATATATCTATGCGGTGTTCTGGACCCGCATAGTTAATGAAGCAGATAGGCCTTTTGACTTGGCCATTGATTTTCCCTCAGACTCATTTGAGTTTCCACCTTCATCGGAAAACTATATTAAATTACTTCTTCCCGCCGATACCCTGACACTTGCCAAAGCGCCCTCGTTTGACTACGGCTTAGCCGTAAAGCCTTTTTTAGATACTGGCATTCATAAATCCTCTTCGTTGAGAAGAACTATCAATCCCAAAGAAGCAAGTAGCTTTTATGTTGTCACACTCGCTACCCACGGAGTAAACGGCACCTTGCGCACCGGACTACGAATAAAAGGCCAACAGCTGTTTTACAAAATTAACGACAAGGAAATTACCTGCGGCAATATTAATTTACATCAATTTATTCCATATAACTAAATACACGTACAGTGCATCACAATATTTTCATACCATACAAAATAAGACACAAAGTATAGTAGCTCACTCTTATTCGGCTTTAGTGGTAATACCGGATTTTACCTACATTCTCCCCGCAACGCACCCCTCACGAACATCGCGCATAACAAAAAAGGCCCGCCGGAAGCAACTTCCGGCGGGCCTTTGCAGCTCAGGAAACCAAGCAGTTTACATCTCGGCCAGCATTTCCCACCGGTCATTCAGCTGGGCCAGCTCCTTCTTCACCTGCTCGAACTTGAGGGTGGCATCTTTGAGTTGGGCGGCGTTCTGGTAGATCTGGGGGTCGGCTAGCTGGGCTTCGTACTGGGCCAGCTCCTTTTCCCGCTCGTCAATTTTCTTCTCTACCTCGGCCAGTTCCTTCAGGGCTTTTTTCTGGTCGGGCGAAGGCGTTTTGGCGGGGGAAGCGTCCACTTTCTTTTCCTCCTTGGGCAACGGCTTAGGGGCCGAGGGGGAAGGCAGGCCGGCCTTCTTGGCGGCCTTTTCCCGGTCTTCCTGCCACTGCTCGTATTCGGCGTAGGTACCGGGGTATTCCTTCAGCTGGTAGTCCTCAATGTACCAGATTTTGTTGGCCACATTCTCCACGAAGAACCGGTCGTGGCTAATCACGATGTAGGTACCCTGGTACTGGTCGAGGGCCTGAATCAGGATGTTCACCGACTGCATGTCCAGGTGGTTGGTCGGTTCGTCGAGCAGCAGGAAGTTGGCCTCCGAAATCAGGGTTTTGGCCAAGGCTACGCGGCTTTTCTCGCCCCCGCTCAGCACCTTAATTTTCTTGTACACCTCGTCGCCGGTGAACAGGAAGGAGCCCAGCACAGAGCGCAGCTCCATTTCGGTGCGCTTGGAGCCGGCCTCTACCATCTCCTGCAGAATCTCGTTTTCGATGCGCAGGCTTTCCAGCTGATGCTGGGCGTAGAACGACATGATGACGTTGTGGCCCAGCTGGTGGTTACCATTGGTGGGGGCCTCCTGCCCCGCTACTAGGCGCATCAGCGTAGATTTGCCCTTGCCGTTGGCCCCGATGAGGGCAATTTTGTCGCCCCGCTCAATGTGCACGTGCGTGTCGCGGAAGATGGTTTTCTCGCCGTACTTCTTGCCCACGTGCTCCATACGCAGGATGTGGCGGCCGGGCGTGACGGTGAAGTTAAACTTGATGTTTACGCGGGCATCGTCGGCGGCTACATCTTCAATGCGCTCCAGCTTATCCAGGGCTTTCACGCGGCTCTGGGCCTGCTTGGCTTTGCTGGCCTTGGCCTTAAACCGCTCAATAAACCGCTCGGCCTGCCGAATCTGGGCCTGCTGGTTTTCAAACGCGCCCTTCTGAATGGCGTTGCGCTCCTCTTTTTCCTCGAGGTAATAGCTGTAGTTACCGGCGTAAGGTACCAGCTTACCGCCCGTAACCTCCACGGTGGTGTTGGTGGTGCGGTCCAGGAATTCCCGGTCGTGGCTCACGATGATAACGGCGCCTTCGTAGCCGGCCAGGTAGTTCTCAATCCACTTGATACTCGGCAAGTCCAGGTGGTTGGTCGGTTCGTCGAGGAGCAGCAAAGAAGGTTGCTGGAGCAGGATTTTGGCCAGCATCACGCGCATGCGCCAACCACCCGAAAACAGCTTCAGGGGGCGCTGCAGCTCTTCGGTGGTGAAGCCCAGACCTTCCAGAATTTCCTCGGTGCGGGCCTGCATGGTGTAGCCGCCCAGCGCCTCGAAGCGTTCCTGCAAATCGGCCAGTTTCTCCACCAAATCGTCGGTGTAGTTGTTTTCAAATTCCAGCAGCACCTCGTCAATCTTCTTCTGAATATCCAGGGCCTCGCCAAAGGCCTGCATGGCCACTACCAGAATGGACTCGTGGGAATCGTAGCTCAGCAAGTCCTGGTTCAGGAAGCCCAGGCTCACATCCTTGCTCATGGAGATGGAGCCGCCGTCGGGCTTGTATTCGCCCACCAGAATGCGCAGCAGCGTGGATTTACCCCGGCCGTTCAGCCCGATCAGGCCAATCTTATCCTTGGGTTTGATGTGCAGGCTGGCCTTATCGTAGAGGGTACGGGAGCCGAAATGAAAATCGAGGTCGGTAATGGAAATCATCCTACTTTGCGGGGCTTGAAGCCGCAAAGGTACGGGTTTGGGACGATGCAATTCTGCCTACTCAACAACAAGATATTCCGTGCGCTATCAGCAACTCAACCACAACTGGAACGCTGACCCGAATGCGCCGGAGCCCCGCCTGACCGTCACGGGCCAAACAGTGCAGCTTGAATTTTACCTGAATGCTTTCCAGTTCGAGCACTTTCAGGAGGGCGACAAGGCGTGTCTGACGTTTTGGAATTGCCACAAATACTCCTTCAACGGGCTGAATGATGAAGGCTATTATCGAGGACAGCACCGCTACAACTACCAGCAATTGCCCTGGGGAGAGTTTTATGAGTTACTCACCGACTGGCAAGTTGATTTCTCTGAGGAATCTATGATTATTGGCCCTGTTTCTGATGTTGCCCAGCTTCACCACTATGTATTTTTCCTGAGAGATAATACATTCGAATGCGTGGCGGAGAGCTGGGACTTCCGACGAATGTAGGCCGCCTATACACCTCCAACTCCCCACACTCCATTTATAGCTCCGGCAGCGTAGCTACTGGAACCAAGCCGGGCGTATAGAACTCGCCACGGAGCAGGTAGCGAACCGGACCACCGCGGCCACGCCAGGCGACCAGCTGACCGGTTTGCCGCTGGTGATGCAGTAGCTTGCCGATAAAGACTCCGTTAACACTAAATCAAGCGATAATTTGGGCTTGTCGCCCTTCAGGCTTAGTGTAGGTATGCGCAATACGTTGCCGTAAATCAGGAAAACGCGCTTGGTAGTTTATTAGGGGTAGCGTAAGAATAAGAACAGAAACCCGTTAAGACAATTGGACGGGTTGCTTATCAGTACGCTCCGTCAGGGAGCAATGAATTAGCTGCTTTCGATAGATTTCTTCTCCCCTTCCGTTGCCATATGCTGCGCTTTGCTTGTTTCTTCTGGTGTCTACTGCTGACTACTTATTGCAGTTGGGCGCAAGCACCCACCGCCCTACCTCTGCGCTGCCTGCCGGTACCCAGCCCCGGAGCCTATGCTCCCTTGCGACAGGCTCTGGCCGGCGTGCAGGTGGTCATGCTCGGCGAGCAGACGCACCAAGACGGGGCCACCTTTGAGGCAAAAATCAAGTTGGTGCGCTACCTGCATGATTCGCTGGGTTTTAACACGCTGGCGTTTGAAGGCGACATGTACGCACTCGATAAGGCCCGGCGCGAAATGGCCGCCGGCCGGCCGGTGCGGCCGGTGCTGCTGCGCTCGGTATACGAGGGTATCTGGAGCGGAACGGCCGATTTTGACACCCTGGCCGCCTACCTCGACACCCACCGGCGTCTTCAGCTGGCGGGGATTGACTGCCAGCTGAGCGGTGAGTATACGCAAGAAGAGCTGTTGCCTGAACTGCGGCGGTTTGTCACCCAGGATACCCGCCGCCGCTGGACGGCCGCGGACTTTTACCCCGGTCAGGAATTGGTGGCCGAACTCTCAAAGGGTGGCGGGGGGCCGCTCCGCCACCCGGCCGATACGGTGCGGTTGGCCCGCTGGCTGGCCCAGTGCCAGGCCTCGGTAGCCTATGTGGCCGCCCGGCAGCCGGCGCAGGCCAGCCGGGCGCGGTTCTGGCAGCAGTGGCTACGGAGCAGCGGGGCCTATTGGCGGGGCGAACTGCGCGCCGCCCAGGGCCACCCCGAACCGGTGCAGAACCTGCGTGACCGTCTCCTGGCCGACAACCTGGTGCACCTAAGCCGCCAGCCTGAACACGCGAAAATCATTGTGTGGGCTGCCTCCTACCACTTGGCCAATCACATTTCCCGCATTGACCTGGACGACACCTTAACGGCCAAACACCTGCGCCGTGAAGCGCTGGCTGACGCGGAGCAGGAGCCACCCATGACCGCGCGGCACTTGCTGGGCGGGGCCGTGCCCATGGGCGAGCTGGTAAAGCGCCAACTCGGGGCCAAGGTCTACGCCCTCGGCTTCGTGGCGGGCGGCGGTACCTACGGGCGGCTGGAGGAGCCCAAAAGTCTGCGGCCGGTGCCCGAGCCCTTAACCGGCAGCCTGGAGCAAGCTTTCCGGCAGCAAGGCTGCGCTACCGGCTTTGTTGACTTGCGCCACGCGCCCATAGGCACCACGTTCTACGCCTCCCCGCTGGGGTACGTACCATTACGGGCCCCTTGGGCCGAGGTGTTCGATGGATTTTACTACACGCAGGTGATGCGGCCTACTTCCAGCATGGCCCCTGTAGCGGTAGCGGCGCCCGCGGCTACCGGCCGCAAATTGCTGGGCCAGGTGCGTGATGCGAAAACCGGTGAGGCAATTCCCTTTGCTAGTGTAGGGCTATCCGGCACCAGCCTGGGCACCGTGAGCAACGCCGATGGCTCGTTTGCCCTGTTCGTGCCAGCCGGGCAGCGGGCCGATTCGGTTCGGGTATCGTGCCTGGGCTACGCCTCGGTGAGCGTGCCAGCGCGCGGCACGGCGGTACTGGCGGTACGGCTCACGCCCCAGCCGCATCTGCTGGCGGCCGTGTTGGTCACTGCCCCGCCCCGCCCCGAAGTAATCGTGCAGCGCGCGCGGGAGCGGATCAGCACCAACTATCCGCAGCAGGCCAACAGCATGCAGCTCTATACCCGCAGTCGCACCTGGCAGAACGACTCGCTGCGTTCCACCCACGAGGCCGCCCTAGATTTTTATGATCAGGAAGGCTACCGGCGCGGCAGCTGGGAACACGCCGAAAAGCAGCGCTTTCTGCAGCTGCGCGAGCAGCGTCAAACCGGCCAGCCAATTCAGGAGCTCCCCGACTTCTGGCTGCTCTGGAGCCAAGATCCGGTTTTGACCGAGCGTAATCCCCTCGAACCTGGCCCCGCCCGTCAGTACCGCCTCACCCTGGTTGGCCAAACGGAATACGATGGGCATCCCGTGTATGAAGTGGGCTTCGTATGCGAGCGGCCCAGTGCCTACACGACGCCCTACGCCTATCCGGCGCCCGATTCCTACCAGGGCACCCTCTACATCACCACCGATACCTACGCCGTAGTGAAGTACGAGGCCTTTACCGTGCGGACCCCTTACGCCATCAATAAGGCAAAAGACCTGCGCCGGTTGGGCCTGACGTCGCCGACTTCCAGGCAGCGCACGCACCACGACGTGTATCAGTACGAACAGGTAGGCGGCACCTACTACCTGCGCTATGCCCGGCACGACCGTGACCAGGTATACGCTGACCCGGCCACCGGTGCCCGCCAGCAGACCCGGCGCGACTGTCTGGAGTTGCTGGCTACCAGCTTCACCCAAGACAAGCCGGTTGTGCTGCACACGACCGGACTTCGCGTCGACCCCACCGTACCGTATCGCCCTGAGTTCTGGAATTCGTACCAAGTGCTGGTACCGGCCACGGTGGAGAAGTAGCCAGGCTCTACTCTCAGTTGATTCGTGTTATAACGCCCGTTTTGTGAGATACCCCGATTCGCACCCGAATCCGCTGACACTACCTGAACGGGAATTTTTGTTCCTATTCCTGCACTTGCCCTACTGATAGCTACACTCTTCTCAAATCTGCTATAAGGAATTGATTCTGGATATTAAAACAGATTACATATAGCCCAATGACTATAAGACCAGAAGTTAATTTTGGCTATACGGCCAGGTATTCCAAAGAATAGCCGCCTACACGCCCGCAAACACCTCCGCTCATTCAATCTGCAGCTCCGGCAGGGTGGCTACTAGAGCCAAGCCGGGCGTGTAGAACTCGCCGCGCAGCTGGTAGCGGCCGATTCAGCCTGTATCTTGCGGCCTGAACTTCTCTCCTTTACTCCTGCCGCATGAACCGCCGCCTGCTCCCCGTTGCCTTGCTTTTGACTGTTGCCGCCTGCCGCTCTACCGAGCAAGAGGGTGCCGTGGCCGAATCCCGGGACGTGGTACCGACGGAGTTGGAGGGCGAGCAGTCGACCACCGAGAAAGTGGGTAACACGGGCCGGGGCCACGCGTACGTGCGGCGCGTGTACGAGCAGAAAGGCCGCTATTACGCCGTGGTAGACTTTGTACAATTCTTGAAAGGCCCCGATGCCGTGGCCGCCGCCCAGCGCCGGGGCGACGCCATAGCGGAGGTACAAAACGGCGACACGGTGTACTCCGTGCCCAATGATTATTACATCGTAAATGAGAATACGAAGGAGCGGACTCTGCCCCTGCGGGCCGGGGCCACCTTCCGGTTCTGGCAGAATGGCGGCAATGGGCTAGCGCAACGGCCCCAGTCGGCGGAGCAGGTAGCGGCCGTCCCGCCCGCCGCGCTCAAGTACGCACCATTTGTGGTGGTTACCCAGCAGGGTGAAATTGTGAGCCTCACGGAGCAGTACGTACCGTAGGGCGTGCTGCCACGGGCTGATTTTGCCGCCAAAGCTAGCTGCCGGGCGCCGATGGGCCGTATAGGGAAGCATCTGTTGTACGAATTTACTTTTCCTAGCTATGGCAACCACCCCTCCCTCCGTAACTCCCGACGAAACCAACGACCGTTCTGCTGAGGCAGCCCAAGGCACCCAAGCCGGCAGTGCCGTAGGCCAAACCGCCGGCCGCCCCACCTACGGCAGCGGCGGCTATGAACTGAACCTGGACGCCGAAGACGGCGCCGAAGGCGGCTCCGGCAGCGCTTCATCATCCAACGAGAGAACCAGCCGCACCGCCGCTAACGACGAAGAATAGCAAGCAACGCCCCTAAGCCCAGTATTACCCTACGGCTGCGGCCAGCAAAACGGGCCACCCGGCATCCAGGAGAAACTAATCAGCTCCAAGGTGCCGGGTGGTCCGTTTTGCTGGCCGCAATGAGCTTTTCAGGCCCAGGGCATTTAGCCTACGAACGGGGCCTTAAACTCCGGGGCCTGGCGCTTTTTTGAGGCCTGCTCGTAGGCGTACGCCAGCGTCAGCAACGTTCCTTCCTGGTAGGCGCTGCCCACAAAGGAAAGGCCTACTGGCAGGCCGTGTGCCTGGCCCATGGGCACCGTAATGTGGGGGTAGCCCGCCATAGCCGCTGGGGAGGAAAAACCAGGACCTCCGCCCCCGTCACCATTGATTAGGTCGATGCAGCGGGCGGGGGCGTTGGTTACGGCCACAATGCCATCAAGCGTATTGCTACGCAATGCGGCATCCAGGGCGGCGCGGGCCCCTTGCTGCGACTTGCGTAGGGCGGCCTGATATTTGGGGCTGCTGAGGCCATCTAGCTTGTCGGAGCTTTCCAGAATTTCCTGCTGGAAGAAGGGCATGGCCTTGGCCTTGTTCTCGGTGTTGAAGCGGATAACATCGGTAAGGGTTTTGACGCCCGCGCCGGCCTTAGCCAAGTAGTTGTTCACCCCATCCTTGAACTCGTAGAGCAGCACGTTATACTCATCCTCCCCCAGCGGGTCCGTCTGCTTTTCTACTTCCACCTCCACAATGGTAGCGCCCTGGGCCCGGAGCACTGCCAGGGCCTGCTGGAGCAGCGCAACGGCATCTGAGGAGCCTTTGAGGTGGTTTTTTTCCACGCCCAGCCGTTTGCCCTTCAAGCCATTGGCATCCAGAAACGTCGTATAATCGGGCTGGATTTTGCCGGCGCTTTCTTTGGTCACGGCATCCCGGGCATCCTCGCCAGCCAGCGCGCCCAGCAGAATAGCCGCGTCGCGGACGGTGCGGGTCATGGGGCCAGCCGTATCCTGGGTGGCCGATATGGGAATGATGCCGGAGCGGCTCCACAGGCCCACCGTCGGCTTCAGGCCCACCAAGCCGCAGCACGAGGCCGGCGACACAATGGAGCCGTCGGTTTCGGTGCCAATAGCCAGGGCGCAGAGGTTGGCCGCCGCCGCCGCCCCCGAGCCGGAGCTGGAACCACTGGGAGTACGGTCGAGGATGTACGGATTTTTGGTTTGGCCGCCCCGGCTGCTCCAGCCGCTGGTGCTGCGCGTGGAGCGGAAGTTGGCCCACTCGCTCAGGTTGGTTTTACCGAGTATGATGGCCCCGGCGGCCCGCAGCTTCTGCACAATAAAGGCGTCTTGCTGGGCCTTGTGGCCGGCCAGGGCCAGGGAGCCAGCGGTGGTGGGCTGCTGGTCGGCGGTATCAATGTTATCCTTGATGAGCACCGGAATGCCGTGCAGAGGGCCGCGCAGCTTGCCACTCTTGCGCTCCTCATCCAGCTGATCGGCTAGCTTGAGGGCGTCGGGGTTGGTGAGGAGCACGGCATTCAGCTTGGGGCCGGCTTTGTCGATTGTTTCGATGCGCTTTAGGTACAGTTCCGTGATGCGCCGGGCCGTGAGCTGCCCGTTTTTCATTTTCTCCTGAAGGTCCGCCACGGTCGTCTCGGCCAGTTCAAAGTCCGTATCGAAACCAGAGGCATCGGGGCTGGTACCCGCCGGGGGGGTGGTTTTGTCGGGGCCGGAGGAGCAAGCGGCCAGCGAAACGGTGGAGAGGGCAAGGCCGGCAAGGGAGCTGTTGCGCAGGAAAATTCGGCGGTTCATGAAGTGGCGGTTTATGCCCTCAAGATACTGCGGAAATAAATCTAACAAGGCTTGTTCATCGTATTTACCCCCGCAAAGTATTGCCGCTTATGTTGCTACTCTAGTACTTTACGTTCTTAGATATTTACCCGCTGAGCCAGGCAACGCATGTTAACGACTACGCGTCTTTTTCCTGCTTTCTGCTCTATTCTGCCTGCTTTATTACCTTTCTCCCACCCTATTCGCTGGTATGCAACTTGAACTTATTCTGGATCAGCCGGGCCTGACTATCAGCTACGACCATGATAACGAATGGCTGTACGTGAACTGGCAAGGCGCCCATGATCCGGTTTCGTCGCGGCAGTGCTGCCTGGCTATGCTCGACGTGATGCGCCAGCGGCCGACAGCCAAGATTTTGAACGACAATTCCAATATCACCTCCACTACCGTCAAACTCACCGAATGGAGCCTGAACTGGCTGCAGGATATGTACGAGGCGGGGCTGCGCTACCTGGCCTGGATTTATGCGCCGGTATTTCCCGGCCGAAACTCTACGGAGGCTATTGTGCAGTACCTGGAGCGCCCCACCGTAGCCTCGTTTGATGATGTAGCCACGGCGTTTAACTGGCTGCGCCGACAAAGCAGCACGGTACCCCGCCACTAGCAGCTCAACACTACCGAATTATGTACCAACCTTATTAGGCAGCGGCCTCGTACCTGAAGCATACTACCTTATCCCCCTGGTGTATGTTTCAACTTCACTCCCGCGCTTTTTCCGGCCGTTTAGCCGCCGTATTCGGCGCTGCCCTGCTGCTTACCGCTTGCTCCGATGATGATGCGGAGGATTCCTCGCCAGCGCTGCCCGGCACGGTGGCCTTCACCCAGGCTGGCCTCTACCCCGAGGGCGTGCAGTACGACGCTACCGGCAACCGTTTTCTGGTTAGCTCCCAAACCCGGGGGGCAGTGGGCCAGGTGAAAGACGATGGTACGTACACCCAGTTTGCCGATGACGCCGTGCTGGTTTCTACTATTGGCATGCGCGTGGATGAAAGCCGGAACCGCCTGCTGGTGGCCGTATCGGACCCCGGCTACAATACCGCCCGCACTTCGGCGGCCACCCAGCGCAAATTGGCCGGACTGGCTATTTTCAACCTTACCTCCGGCCAGCGCACCGCCTACGTAAACCTGGGCGGCCTGCGACCCACCCAAAACCACTTCGCCAACGATATTGCCGTGGATGATCAGGGCAATGCCTACATCACCGACAGCTTCGCACCCATCATTTACAAGGTAGATGCGCAGGGTACGGCCACGGTGTTTCTGGAAGATGCGCAGCTAGGGGCCCCGGCCGGGGCGTTTGGGCTCAACGGCATTGCGTATCACCCCGGCGGCTTTCTGTTGGTCGCCAAATCCAACGAAGGGGCGCTGTTTAAAGTACCGCTGGCTGCTCCGGCATCCCTCACCCGAGTAACCCTGCCCCAGGCCCTTACCGGAGCCGACGGGCTGCTACTTCAGGATAATACCACGCTGCAAGTGGTAACCAACGCCCAGGCCAAGGTATACCGCCTGGGCTCCACCGATAACTGGGCTACAGCCACCATTTCGGGCACCTTCAGCACCCCACCCCAGTACCCCACCACCCTGGCCCGCCGCCAGGGAGCCGACAGCTACGTGCTGTACTCCAACCTCAACGCCTTGCAGGCCAACCAAAATCCGCCTGTTTCGGTGTTTACTATTGCACGGGTAACGTTTTAGCAGGGCACTGAGTAGCAACCAAGCGCCGGGCACTTTGCTTACAGCAGCAGGGTGCCCGGCGCTTGGCTGTTAGAGCCGCTGGTATTACCTACTGGCCTTCACTGAGCTTCTTGGATAAGCCTTTGGGCACTCCGGCGCTATTCAGCAGACCACTTACCAAGCCCTGCCGCCACAGCGAAAACACTGAGAACCGCCGCTGCCTATCGGATAGGATGGCGCCCGGCTTCAGCTCCGCGCCCGGCCGGCGGGGGTTATTGTCGCGAATGAACACTCCGTTGATGACGGAGGTTTGCAGCCGGTGCAGTACGCCGGGGCGGTTTTGGCGGTTAAGGCGCTGCAACTTGAGGTCGGTGTAACGGCCCCACATGGTACCCCGCGCCGCCTGCTGGTCCAGCGTCATCCGGAAGTCGATTTGGTGTACTTGCCCGCTCCGAAACACCAGGCCCAGGGTGGGTACCGTCATGGAGTTGAGCATGGCCAGGGGCGTGCTGTAGAAGGTACCTTGTAACGTGTGGCGGCCAGCAGGGTCCAGCAGATTGGCCTGTAAAGTAAGTTGGGCTCTGCCCTGGCCCTGGAGCCAGCCACTGGCCACTCCCGTGAGCGGGCGGACAGCACTCATGCGGGCGGGGTCGTTGCTGAGGTTGCGCAGCGTGCTGGCAAACCGGGTAATCTGCAGAATACCGGGGGCTGCGTGGCGGGGCGCCCGGTAGAGCATGGTCAGGCTGGCCTGCCTTAGGCGTAGCTGATTTACCGCAAACCGGAACGGCAAGCGCCCTAACGCCTCGGGGGTTACGCGGGAAATTCGGGGGTTACCGGGAAAGCGCCCATCGGAGCGGGTGGTAACGCGGGCACCCCGTACGCCCAACACAGCGGCCCGCAGCTCCCCCTGGTTCACGGCCGCCGGGAAACTGAAGCCGCTCAGCCACACAGCCGGGAACCGGGCGCTTATGTGCGCCGCCTGGTGGCCCTTGCGGCGAGCCAATGCCTCCACCGACAACGTGGGCAATACCGACACAGCACTTAGGCGCAGGGAGCCAGCGCGGGTATCAGCCTGCATGTTCTGCCAGGACAGGTGGTAGTAGGGCGCATCGAGCGTGGCCGTAGCCTTGCCAGTTTGCAGATGCCAGCGGCGGGCGTAGTACATATCGGTGGGCGGCCCCTGCCGGGGTAGTATCTGGAAGCCGGACCCAACCAGCTCCACCCCCGCCACCGCCGGAGCCAGCTCAGTACCCGCTACCCGCACGCGCCCGTTTGTGACTACCAAGGCCCCCAGCCGGCAACTGCGCAGGTAAGCTGCCAGCACCGTGTGCAGACTAGGCGGCTTCTGGGCGGGCAGGGTCAGGGCCAGTCGGGGGCTTTTCACCAGCAGCGAATCGGCCCGAAAGTCTTGCCGGGCTAAGCGGGGTCCATCCAGGCCAATCAGCTGCAGGCGCGGCACCACCAGGCTAACCCGCATAGCCTGGCTGCGCTGATGGTTGATGGGCTGGGTTGGGTGCAGCAGCAGGGAGTCCAGGAGCAGGTGGCCAAGTACCGAAGAAAGCTGCAGCCGCCTTACCCGCACCGTGTGGCCCGGCACCTGCACCGCCAGGCCCCGCGTTTGGCCGGTTACTGCCGCCGCGTACCCTATGCGGCCCGAATCAGCGGCGGCAGCGGCGCTGAGGCGTACATCTGCCATTATCAAGCTGGTTTCACCGGCTTGCAGGGTGGGACGGCCGGCCGGGCCCAAGCTGCCATGCAGGTGCCGTACCGCCAGCCGCCCCACCCGGAGGCCGGCTACCGGCAGCTGCTCGTACAGGGGTTGAGAACTGCGGGCGGCGGGAAGCTGCTGTAGCCGCACGGCAACTGAGTCGAGCACGATGCTCTCCACCGGTACTTCAGCCCGGCGCAGCAGAGCACCCCAGCTTACGCCCCTCACCTCTACCCGGCCCAGGGCCAACTCCAGGCGCGGCAGCCGGCCCGAGTCGGGGGTGGCGGCTACGGTACGCAGGTGTAGGGCATGAGCTTCGGCCCCGAGCGGCCACAAACGGGTGCGCAGCTTGCCAATATGCAGCCGGTACCGGCCCTGGCTGGCCGTATACACCCGCTGCTCGGCCTGGCGCTGCAGCCAGGGGTCGAGCCAAAAGCTGAGCAGTCCCCACAGGCTGAACGCCACAAAAGCCAGCAGGCCCACCAGCCACCGCCCCCAATGGTGAAGCCGGACAGGTGCAGTAGGTACGGATGAGGCAACAAAAGTAGGCACGGCGAAACTTACGCAAGAGCCACCCGCCGGGGTTACCCGGATTCGGCCCACCCCCGTATTCAGCCTACCTCAATGCTACCGGATTGTAGACGGAACATCTACCTTCGCCCCCGCCCTACTTGCCCGCTACCCCTGCTTTGCATACTCTTTCAGGAAGCCACTTAGCCCTTCGCCCCCGCCCTACTTGCCCGCTACCCCGCTATGCATGCTTTTTTCCTGGCGGCCTATTATTGAGGTTGCAGCCACCAGTATGCAGCACCAAACACCGCAATGGGCCCAGTACCTCGTGGCACTGCTGCTATTACCTGCGAAAATGCGTGAAGCCGTGTGCCTGAAACTCAACATTGCTCAACATCTGGTTGCGGTTTTTCGTGGACAGGTACCAGCTGCTACCAACCAATAAGCCATGCTGCCCGTTTACCGTCCGATGCTGGCTATAACTTCCCTTCTGAACACCCAGAACGCCGACCGGATCAATCGGCTGATTAAGAGTCTGGAAACCGAGTTTGGCCTGGATGATGTGCAGGCAACTCCCGACCCCCACATTACCTATCAGCTGGCGGGGGTGCGCAAGCTCTCGGCCCTGAAACAGGTACTGCGCGATGTAGCCCGGCACACCCAACCCTTCGTGGCGCACACCACCGGCCTGGGCGTATTTCCGGGGCCCAACCCGGTCATTTACATTCCGGTGTTGCGCTCCGATGCCCTCAACCACCTGCACAAACGCATTTTGCGGGCCACGGCGCCACTGTGCCTGCGCACCGATAAGTTCAGCGGGCCCGACTGCTGGCTACCGCATATCTCCCTGGCCCTGCACGATACCACCCCCGAGCTGCTGGGCCCCGTAATGCAGTACCTCAACCAGCAAACGTTTAATCTGAAGCTGGCCGTTACCAATCTGGCTATTCTGCGGCAGGAAGAGGAGCGGTTTATTCCGGAGAAGATTTTCACTTTTGAGGGCCACAAGCACGAGACTATTCCCTCCCTGTTTGAAACTGCTGGCTAAGTGCTGGTTAGCGCCGGTTCACTCTTGCCGTGGGGGTACGGTGCAGCACAATCAGCCGCCAACTAATACCTTTACCCTCTCCGTTTCACCTTCTGACCGTTTCTGTTCATGTACCAAACCGTACTGTTGCTGCACTCCTGGACGCGCTGGCTCGTTCTCATCTTTGGCCTGATTGCCATTTTCCGGGCCTTTGCGGGCTGGCAGGGCCGCAAGCCCTACGTGGGTGCCGATAACGGCATGGGCGCCTCCTTTGTAGGCTCCATGCACCTGCAGCTGCTACTGGGTATTATCCTGTATTTCATCAGCCCCGTGGGCATCAAGGCCTTTGAAACGGCCGGCAGCGCCGTTATGAAGGACGCCGGCAGCCGTTTCTTTGCCGTGGAGCACTTGGTAGGCATGCTGCTGGCCGTAATTGCGGCACAAGTAGGCCGGACGCTGTCTAAAAAAGCCTCCGACCCTGTTCTGAAGCACAAGAAGGCCTTTACCTGGTTTTTAATTGCACTCATCCTGGTGCTCATTATGATTCCCTGGGGTATTTGGAATCCAGCCCGCCCGCTTTTTCACGTGTAATATTTGCTGGTAGTTGTTCCTGACTACCTAGTCAACCAAAAAAGGAGTGAGCCGAACGGTTCACTCCTTTTTGTTTTTCCGGGATGCGCTTGTCAACAAATAGTTATATTGCTTCCATACCCCCACCCCAACCAGCCCACCATGAAACACTTCTTACCCCTTGCTTTGCTGCTGGCCGGCTGCGAGCAGGCCGCAGTGCCCGCCCGCACGCCGGCCGCGCAGGTTGCTACTGCCAACCGGTATGCGCAGGAGACTTCCACTGACTCCTACATGCGGGGGTACTCTAAAATGGACCAGTGCCTCTGGGGCAACGGGACCTGCGCGGTGGGCGCTTCCGCCGACATGACCGCCCGTTCCGAGGGGCCTTCCCTGCGTACTCCCCGCGTGCGGCTCACCCTGCGCCAGCAGCGCCTCGATGTGCAATTCCTCACGCCCTTCGACCCGAGCGTGCGCGCCGTTACCATCCGCCCAACCGAGGAGTTTTTCATTGATCAGCCCGAAACGGACGCCCTGGGAGCCAGCGCCATCAAGATTCTGCACGGTGCGTATGCCATCGACCGGAACATGGGCCAGTATGGAGGCCTGCATTTCAGGGTGCAGGTGTACTAAGCTCAAGGTATGCCCGGCAACCACAACGGCCGCTTCTCCGGGTAGGGAAGCGGCCGTTGTGGCTTTTGAGGTATGCCAATCAGATGCTCTGCCCGCCCGATACCTCTATGCGTTGGGCATTGATCCAGCCGGCCTCCTCGGTACAGAGGAAGGCCACCACCGGGCCGATATCAGTGGGCAAGCCCACGCGGCCCAGGGCCGTCAGGCTGGCAATGTGCGTATTCACTTCCTTGTTGTCGCGGGTGCGGCCACCGCCGAAGTCGGTTTCGATGGCACCGGGCGCCACCACGTTCACGCGAATACGGCGGCTGGCCAGTTCCTTGGCCTGGTACTTCGTTAGGGTTTCAACGGCGGTTTTGGCACTGGCGTAAATGGACGGCCCTGGCAGAACAATCCGCGTCAGCCCCGACGAAATATTGACGATGCCGCCCCCGTCGTTGAGCAGGGGCAGCGCCTTTTGGGTCAGGAAGAACGGCCCTTTCAGGTGGATGTTCAGAATGTCGTCGAACTGTTGCTCGGTGGTTTCAGCAAACGGCGCATACAGCCCCGTACCGGCGTTGTTGATGAGGTAATCGAACCGGTCGGTGCCAAAGGTGTCGCGGAGCGTGGCTTGCACCTGCCCAAAGAACCCATCAAACGACGCGCTATCGGAGGCATCAAGCTGCAGGGCGGCGGCTTTACGGCCCTGGGCTTGAATTTCGGCCACCACAGCTTCCGCCTCTTCTTTTTTGCTGTGGTAGGTCAGCAGCACGTCGAGGCCTTTCTGGGCCAGATTCTGGGCCATATTTTTGCCGAGGCCGCGGCTGCCGCCCGTTACCAGGGCTATTTTGCTAGTGCTCATATCAATCAGGGTTAAATGATACGGCAAAGGTGGCGCTTAGCATCCCCTCCGCTCTGGTGAGTAGTTCAGATTAACTGGTAACAGTTTCCGAAGTTTCGGCCCGCTGCTGCTCCCACAGCAGCTCCCGGTACTGCCGGGGCGTGACGCCCACGAAGCGCTTGAAGAACTTGGTGAAGTTGGAGGGGTCATAGGTGAGGCGGGCTGCCACCTCCGCCACCGACTGCTGCCGGTTGCTCAGCAGCTCCTTGGACACGGCCACCAGTTTGCGCTCATATATGGCGCAGGGGGCCTCACCGGTGGTAAGCTTGAGCGTGTTGCTGAGGTGGGTGGGATGAATGCAGAGCTGCCCGGCAAAATCCCGAATTTCCAACGCCTCCGTAGCCTGGCCGGCCGCTAGGTCATCCACGTGGGCATGCACGAGGCGGGTGAAGTCGGCCGTTATTTCGTGCTGGCGGGCCAGTATTTTCTTGGGTAGCGGAGTAGGCATGGGACCGGGAAAAGAAATTATCCGTCGACGCGGACTGCATACGGCTGGAAGTTCTGGTATAGTACCGTAACCATGTGGTTTAGGTCGTGGGCCGTTTCAAATGACAATTCCCATTTCACTGGCTTGTTGTCAATAAGCTGCGGTATATCTAACCCAACTGGCCATAATTCCGCCGAAAAATCCTGAATGGCAAAACCAGGTTGCCAGTTACGAAACTCTGCCTCAATCAAGGGCTGCATTACACCGACAAGCCATGAATAATTGGTTTCTATATCCTTATAAAAGTTTCGCTGAGCAACTGTTGGTCCGTCTGCGGGTGCATCTACCGCAATATCAAGCATGTGCCCGGTCGGCTGAAACCGGCTTCTGCATTCAAAATATCCGCCGCCTTTCCGGTCAGTGGAAATCCAGCGCATTTTCCCAAATTTCTCGTCCTGCTTGTACACTGGCTGGCAGAAGAGCCGATGCCATAGGTTTCTGAAATGGGACATTATATGAAAGATAGAATAGACAAGTAATACCTGTTTGGCATAGACGCGCTTTTCCAGTATTTAGCCATGAAACATATACTGGGCCGAATGGTTTGATTTTCGTAACTGCACGCCATGGCCAAGCTCACTACCCTCGAAGAATTTTACCGGCAGAAGATTCATTGGCTGCCCGACAACCTGCAGCAGGATATCGGCCACTTCAATGTGTTTCGGCTCGATGATTTTGTGGGACCCAATGCTTGCCACCTTCCCTATAGCCGCAAGGATTTCTACAAAATTACGCTGGTGCGGGGCCGCAGTAACTACCACTTCGCCGACAAAACGGTGGAAATCCGCGGTAATGCCTTGCTGTTTGCCAACCCACTGGTTCCCTACGATTGGGAGCCGCTGGACGACGACCAATCGGGTTATTTCTGCATCTTCACGGAGGCCTTTCTCCAACGCTATTTGGCTGCTGGAGCCCTGGAGCTGCCCATGTTCAGGCCGGGTGGGCAGCCATTATATTCTCTCTCCGATGCCCAGCTGGCCAGCACTACCCAGTTGTTTGAGAAGATGACTGCTGAGTTGGATTCGGACTATGCCTTCAAGTACGATTTGCTGCGCAACTATGTGTTTGAGCTGGTGCACAGTGCCCTGAAGCTGCAGCCGGCCACCACGCTCTACCAGGAAAGCAACGCTGCCACGCGCATTGCCTCCCTGTTCACGGAGCTACTGGAGCGCCAGTTCCCCATCGAAACGCCGGGCCAGCAGGTGCGTCTGCGTAACGCCCATGCTTTTGCCGGGCAGCTGGCAGTACACGTTAACCACCTCAACCGCGCCCTGAAGGAAGTAACTGGTAAAACCACTACCCAGCTCATTGCCGACCGGTTGGTGCAGGAAGCCCACGCCCTGCTCAAGCACACGGCCTGGAACGTGGCGGAAATCAGCTACTGCCTGGGCTTTGAGGAACCGGCCCACTTCACCAACTTCTTCCGTAAGCGGGCGGGCACCACGCCCACCGCCGTACGCGCTGTTTGATTTTCGCAAGTATCGGTTTGAAATGGGCAAGCCGGCGGCCTTGCTCCCGCTCTAGTTTTGCAGTGTACTAACCACGCAACCTATGAGCATCTACCCACGCTGGCTTGCGCCGCACCGTCCGCGGCCCTGCCCGGCCTCCATCAACCAACTTTTCCTCTTGAAAACCGCTGCCTGGCAACCTTGCCGCTTAGCGCAGTAACGGCGGCCGAAAGGGGCGGTTGAAGGGGCTTGCGTAATACGATTTCGTTGCCGGCTGCAATAAAACAGACGCTTGCGCGTCTGCCCATGTAGCTACCTCACCTTCTAACCGCTTTTCCTATGCTGTATCAATTCGCAAGCCTCGCCCTGAGCGATTCGCTGTCTTATCACGAAAACAACCAATTACATGACTACCAACAACATTTGGTTTGTGACCGGGGCCTCGAAGGGCCTGGGCCTGACCTTAGTGAAGCAGCTGCTGGCCCTCGGCTACACGGTGGCGGCCACCTCCCGCAACCTGACCGAGCTGCAACAAGCCGTGCCGCCTGATAGCGGCCGTTTCCTGCCCCTGCACATGGACCTCGGCAACGAGGACAGCGTGCGGCAGGCCATTGCCACCACCATCAGTACCCTGGGCGGATTGCACGTAGTGGTGAATAATGCTGGCTTCGGTCAGGTTGGCGCGCTGGAAGAACTATCTGATGCAGAAGCGCGCCGCAATTTTGACGTGAATGTGTTTGGGCTGCTGCATGTGCTGCGGCATGCCACGCCCCACTTGCGCCAGCAGGGCGCGGGGCGGGTGTTCAATATTTCCTCGGTGGGCGGCTTCACGGGCAACTTTCCGGGCTGGAGCATCTATTGCGCCACCAAGTTTGCCGTGGCCGGCCTCACAGAATCGTACGCGGCGGAAGTGCAGGAGTTTGGGGTCCAGGCCAGCGTGGTATACCCCGGTTATTTCCGCACCGATTTTCTGACGAGTGGCTCTCTGGGCACGCCCCAGCAGCCCCTGGCAGCCTACCAAGCCGTGCGCGACTCCCAAACGGCCCACGAGCAGCAGATCAACGGTAACCAGCCCGGCGACCCGGAAAAAGCCGCCGCCGCCCTCATTCAACTCAGCGAAACCGAGCACCAGCCCCTGCACTTCTTTCTGGGAGCAGATGCTTACCAGATGGCCGGGCAGAAAATGGCGCTGGTACAGCAGCAACTGCAGCAATGGCAGCCTCTGGCCACTGCCACGGGTTTCGGGGAGGCGTAGTAACATCGAAGTTTCAGGATATAAAAAGGTCCGCGGCATAGCTGCGGGCCTTTTTTGTTCGTAATCCGAAGATTTACTGCCTTTTTTGCATTCTGATACCACCTTCTGCGTGAGCCAACCTACCGGCCTACAGCTGTTGAGCACTGGGCCTACTGGCTCAAACCCGGGTTTCGCTTACTCATTTTACGCCTCCTGTCATTGCGCACCGCTGCCTTTCTTGTTCTGCTCTTTCTGATTTCCGGTGGCGCTTTCGGCCAGACCAAAGCCCGCAAAGCAGTAGCCCGGCGCGGCGACGGAGTGCAGGTGCTACTTCAGCGCTACGGCCTCAATACCCGCCAGCAGCAGCAACGATTCAAGCAACTCAACAAGGGCCGCCTGACGCCGGCCGGGGGCTTGGTGGTGGGCCGCAGCTACTTGCTGCCGGCCGCCGCTCCCACGCTGAAAGCCACCGCGCCCAAGCAGAAAACGGCTGCCAATCTTCGCGCTACCAACCCTACTTCCCGCGGCAAAAGCACCCAGCCCCTGCTCACGGCTAACCTATTCGGGCCCAACTACAGCCCGGTGCCAGTGCGCGACCGGGCCCTGCGCGGGGCAGTATATTACCTCTCGCCGGGCCACGGCGGCCCCGACCCCGGCGCCATCGGCAAGTACGGCTCCTTCAAGCTGGCCGAGGATGAGTACGCCTACGATGTGACCGTGCGCTTGGCTCGGGTGCTCATGGAGCATGGGGCCACGGTGTACGTAATGGTGCAGGACCCCAACGACGGTATCCGGGACCAGAACGTGCTACCCATTGATTACGATGAGGTTACTTACCCGCGCCAGACCATTCCGCTGAGTCAGCTGGGCCGCCTGCGCCAGCGCATTTCGCAGGTAAACAAGCTGTATGCTCACCATAAAGGGGCCTACCAGCGGCTACTGAGCCTACACGTGGATAGCCGCAGCGAAGGCCAGAACATCGACGTATTCTTCTACCACCACGCCAACAGCCAGGCTGGGCTGCGGCTGGCTAAGAACATTCACAAGGTGTTTACCAACCGTTACAAGCGCGCCCAGCCTAATCGGCCTTATTCCGGCAACGTATCGGAGCGGGGCAGCTTGTACGAGGTACGCACCAGCCACGCCCCGGCTGTGTTTATGGAGCTAGGTAACATTCGCAACGCCAAAGACCAGCGCCGCTTCGTGGTGCCCGACAACCGTCAGGCTCTGGCCAACTGGATTTACGAGGGCCTGCTGGCCGACTATACCGGCCGGTAAGGCAACAACGCGTTTTTGAAAATACACAAACCTAATAGAGCGTCATTCTGAGTGAAGTCGAGGAATGACGCTCTATTAGGTTTGGTAGGTTGATACACGAACTGAGCTTTACCTAACAGCACGCGGCTTACTTCCTGCCTTTGCGAATGGCTTCGATGGCCCGGTCCCGTCCTTCTTTTAAATCCACCAGCGGCTTGGGGTATTTATCGGTGCCGTACTCGGGCACCCACTCTTTGATGTAGGCCAGGTCGGGGTCGTACTGCTTTTGCTGGGTTTCAGGGTTGTAGACCCGGAACCAGGGCGCGGCTACGGCCCCGGTGCCGGCCATCCACTGCCAGTTGCCCACGTTGTTGCTCATGTCGTAGTCGAGCAGCTTCTCGGAGAAATAATGTTCCCCCAGCGTCCAGTCGATAAACAGGTGCTTTACCAAGTAACCGGCTGCCACAATGCGCGCCCGATTGTGGATGTAGCCGGTTTCGTTGAGCTGGCGCATACCCGCGTCTACAAAGGGCTGGCCGGTGCGGCCCTCGCACCAGGCTTTGTACTCCTTGGGCGCGTCGCGGTAGGGCAAATGGCGCATTTTAGGGTCGTAGGCCTCGGTGGCGGTGTTGGGAAAGTGCCAGAGCAGCATCATGAAGAAGTCGCGCCAAATCATTTCGTTCAGCAGCTTCTCGTTGAGCTTCTCGGCCTGCTGCATAAGGCTGCGGATGCTAACCGTACCAAACCGTAGGTGCACCGACATGCGGGTAGTGCCCCGCTCCAGGGCGGGCGTGTCGCGGGTTTTATCGTAGTCCTTTACCACGGCGGGCGGGGGCAGCTTGGCGGGCACCGTGTACTGCTCGTGGCGCTTGAAACCCATCTTCTGCAGCGTGGGCCGGGTTTTGTCGGCGGCCAGGGGCTGGGCCAGGTTTTCCTTTTTCAGGAGCCGGGCCGAAGGGTGGGGCTTGAAGTCCTCGGGCTTCATCTGGGCCTGCCAGGCTTTGGAGTAGGCCCCGAATACCTTGTGCGGTTTACCATTCTTGGTCAGCACCTCGTCCTTGGCGAAAATCACCTGATCCTTGAAGCTGCGCAGCTCCGCGCCGTGTTTCTGCAGCAGCTCGGCCACGGCGGCGTCGCGCTCCGTGGCGTAGGGCTCGTAGTCCTCGTTGGTGTATACGGCGGCCACATCGTAGTCCTTCAGCAGCTGCCGAAACACGTCCAACACCTTGCCGTAGCGGGCCACCAGACCGCCGCCGGCCGCGTGGGCTTCATCAGCCAGCCGCTCCACCTGGTCGAAGATGAAGGTAAGGCGGGCGTCTTCGGGCTCCAGCTTGTCGAGGATGGTTTTATCATAGATGAACAGGGGCAGTACGGGTTCCTCGGCCTGCAGAGCCGCCGCCAGGCCCGCGTTGTCCTCGAAACGCAGGTCGCGGCGGTGCCAGAAAAGACTGATTTTCATAAATACGCTAGCAGTGAAACGGCCAAGTGGCGGGCCGCTGGGTACTGCTAACGGCTGAGCCTACGGTTGAGTTAGCCCGCGCGCCCTATTGTCATCCTGAGCGCAGCGAAGGACCTTATGACGCAGAAACGATATCCGTACACCGGCTCGTGCTGACGTGATAAAGTCCTTCGCGCTGCTCAGGATGACAAGGAATTATCCACTCTTCCCAAATAACTGACAACTGGCAACTGACAACTGAATTATGGGTTCATCAGCAGGTACAGCAGGTTATGATACAAGATGCCCTGCTCGCCGTCGTGGATACCGTCGAGGCCGGCGTCTTCCAGGAGGGCTTCCACTTCCTCGTAGTCCTGCAGAAAGTCGATTTCCACCTCATCCTCGTCGGGTTGCTGGGTGTGGGTAAGGTAGCGGCGCTTGGGCTCCAGGGTGATGTAGAGCTTGCGCCAGCGCGTCTGGGCGATTAGCAGGGCGTCGTAGGCGGCTATTTCGTCCTCATCGAGGTGCACGTACACGGTGGTTTTCTCACTCTCGGGGGTGTGGTGCAGGAAGCTGGCGAGGTCGATGGGCATGGCGGCGGGTTGAGGGTGGAACGGGGCGAAGGTACGGCACGGCGGGGGCCGGGCGCGGGGTTCAGGAGAAAAGTTACCTTCGTAGCACCCATTTTTCCCACCCACCCCACTCCCACCCTGTTATGCTGAATCAGCAAGACCACGCCCACATTGGCGGGCAGCCCCTGCGCCCCGAAAGCCTCATGATGAGCTACGGCTACACCCCGGCCTGGAGCGAAGGCGCCATCAAGCCCCCCATTTTCCAGACGTCCACCTTCGTGTTCAAGAACGCTGAGGAAGGCAAAGCTTTCTTCGAGCTGGCCTACGGTCTGCGCCAGCAGGGCCCCGACGAGGAAATGGGCCTGATTTACTCCCGCCTCAACAACCCTAGTCTCGAAATCCTGGAAAACCGCCTCTGCCTCTGGGACGGGGCCGAGGAAGCCGCTTCCTTCGCCTCGGGCATGGCCGCTATCAGCACCACCCTGCTGGCCCTGCTGCAGCCCGGCGACGTGGTGCTGCACTCCGAGCCCGTGTACGGCGGCTCCGATTTCTTCCTGAAAAACGTGCTGCGCAAGTTTGGTATTGAAGCCGTAGGCTTCCGCCCCACCGCCACGCCCCAGGAAATGGAGGCTCTGGCTGCCAGCTTGGCGCCCGGCCGCCTGGCTATGGTGTTCGTGGAAACGCCCGCCAACCCCACCAACCACCTCGTGGACCTAGAAGCCTGCGCCGCCCTGGCCCGCCGCCACAGCACCCCCGAGAAGCCCGTGCGCCTGGTGGTGGATAACACCTTCCTGGGCCCGGTATTCCAGCACCCGCTCCGGCACGGTGCCGATGTGGTGCTGTACTCGGCCACCAAGTTTCTGGGCGGCCACTCCGACCTTATTGCCGGCGCGGCCCTCAGCAACCGCGCCCTGATGAAGGAAATCAAGGCCATGCGCACCTTTATGGGCACCATGTGCGACCCCAACACCGGCTGGATGCTCATGCGCAGTCTCGAAACCCTGAAGCTGCGCATGGAGCGCGCCGCCACCTCGGCCCAGCTCATTGCCGACTGGCTGCGGCAACACCCGCTGGTGGCCCGCACCTACTACCTCACCCACCTGGAGCACTACCCCGTGCAGCAGGATATCTACCAACGCCACTGCCTGTCGCCGGGCTCCATGATTTCGTTTGACATCCGCGGCGGCGAGGCTGAGGCTTTCCGCTTTCTCAACGCGCTGCGCCTCATCAAGCTGGCTGTGAGCCTGGGCGGCACAGAAAGCCTGGCCGAGCACCCCGCCACCATGACGCACTCCGACATTACCCCCGCCGAGCAGTACGAAATGGGCATCTCCCCCCAAATGATTCGCCTCAGCATTGGCGTAGAAGACCCGCAGGATTTGATGCTGGATATCAGCCAGGCATTTGAAGCCGTGGGCGTGGGGCAGGAGGTTGAGACGGAAATGGCGTAGTTCTCTACGTCATGGACTTAGTATGCCTTGGTTGGGTTAACAGTATATTATCAACCCAATCAAGGCATTTACTTTTCTGCTAGTATCGTGAGTACAACTTATCTACAATGACATATTCCAGTGCCTTTTCTCCGCTGACCCCGGCCGTTGTGCTGTTCTTTCTATTGTCACTAGCCAATGCATGCTACGGGCAGCAAGAGAATCTAAAAACAACTTACCCGGGCTTAAAAACATTGGTGTATTCCCCTGGCATAAGCGGGTTTAGAAGCATTGGCGAATGCACGCCATGCATTTTGGCACGATACGATAAGGACGGCCATCTATATACCAAAGCCGTTCAATACACTGATTGCGGCGTTGGTTTCTACAACGAATATTACCCGAGTGGCAAGCTGAAAATTACGGGGCAGCATCAGGAAAACGACACCGGCAAGTGGGACGACATCTATGACCGCGGGCTTTGTTGGACTAAGACCGGCGAGTGGATTTTCTATTCTGAAACGGGCAAGGTCATTACCAAGGAATATTGGAATAATGGCATCTTCTTAAAGCAAGTGCCCGAACGCTCCCTCAACGAAGCATGGAAAATCAACTTTATTCTAAACGGTAATATTCTTGAAAAAGACGCCCGTATCAGCATGAACGACATCAATAGTTTAACCGTCGTGCCTGTTTTCAAAAACAAGTCGAATAACAAACCTGCTTATCGCAGCTCACTAACAATATCAGCAACGGGCAAAGTGCAAATACGCGTCGATTTTTCAGAAAATGGAAAATTGGAAACGGATATCTATGCCTTGCTCAAGACAAAAGGATATAATGACTCGAGCAAGACCAGTCTTTATATTCTAACTACCAATCAAATGGACAGCAAACAAAGCTGGGGGCATTTTTTCAAGTTCAAATAACCCGCACTTAACCCAGTAGAACTAGTGCCTGTAAAAACTAAAAGAGCCCGCCGCTGAACATCAGCGGCGGGCTCTTTTATGTATTGCTAAGCGGCAATTACTGCCCCAGCACCATAGCAAACACCAGCGGGGCTACGATGGTAGCGTCCGACTCGATGATGAACTTGGGCGTGTCCTGGCCCAGCTTGCCCCAGGTGATTTTCTCGTTAGGCACGGCGCCGGAGTACGAACCGTACGAGGTGGTGGAGTCCGAAATCTGGCAAAAGTAGCCCCACAGCGGCACCGAGGTGCGGCCCAGGTCCTGGTGCAGCATGGGCACCACGCAGATGGGGAAGTCGCCGGCAATGCCGCCGCCAATCTGGAAGAAGCCTACTTTGCTTTCCTCGGTAGCCTGCTGGGTGTACCAGTCGGCCAGGTAAATCATGTACTCGATGCCGGTGCGCACGGTGTGCACGTTCTTGATGTCGCCCGAAATCACGTGGCCGGCGAAGATGTTCCCCAGCGTGCTGTCTTCCCAACCGGGGCAGATGATGGGCAGGTTTTTCTCGGCGGCAGCCAGCATCCAGCTGTCCTTGGGGTCAATCTGGTAGTACTGCTCCAGCTCGCCCGACTTCAGGATCTGGTAGAAGAACTCGTGGGGGAAGTACTGCTCGCCGGCTTTGTCGGCCTTCTCCCAGAACTTCAGCACCGAGTGTTCGAGGCGGCGCATGGCTTCTTCCTCGGGGATGCAGGTGTCGGTTACGCGGTTCATGTGGCGCTCCAACAGGGCCTGCTCGTCGGCGGGTGTCAGGTCGCGGTAGTTGGGTACCCGCTCGTAGAAATCGTGGGCCACCAGGTTGAAGATATCCTCTTCCAGGTTGGCACCGGTGCAGCTAATGATTTGCACCTTGTCCTGCCGAATCAGCTCAGCCAGCTGGATGCCCATTTCGGCGGTGCTCATGGCCCCGGCCAGGGTAATCATCATCTTCCCGCCTTCGGCCAGGTGCTTGTTGTAGCCTTCGGCGGCATCAATCAGGGCTGCGGCGTTGAAGTGGCGGTAGTGGTGCTTGAGGAAGTTGGTTACGTTCATCAGATCGTAGGTTCAGTAAATGGGTGTCGGTGTTCTATCAAAAAAAGGCCCGGAATCGTTCAATACGAAAAGCGTATATCGAAGATTCTGCATAGTGTGCTATTGGGGCTGGGTTGCTCACAATAGCACAGTTTAGGCAGGTAGTTGAGCTAGGATTGGTGCATCTGCGCGGCGGCGCTCTGCTTCAGGATGTACTCCAGCAGCTGCTCGGGGTTCAAGTCCACGCCGCTCAGGTTCACGGATAGCATGGTGAAGCCCAGCGCGGCGTTGGCACTAGCCAGCTTGCGCTTCAGCGGCGGCAGGCGCTGCAGATACTCATCCTCGTTGTGGAGCACCAAGCAGATGAAGTTCTCTTGGTTGATGGAGCGCACGTAGGCATCGTCAATGTCGGCCCAAGGAATGAGGCCGACGCCCAGGGTGCGGTCCAGAATGCCTTCCTCGGTGATTTGCAGGCGGGGGCGGCTGTCCAGCAGCTGCCGGATTCCGACCAGCACACCGGTACCGAAAAAGGCAATGGAAACGAGCCCTAGCCCCCACTTGCCTTCGGTTATAATCATGAAAACGCCCATGGCCACAAACGCCAATCCGCCCAACGTGAGCAGGGCGTAGCGCCAGCGCGAGTTATGGTAGATGAGGTTTTCGGCCATGGTGGTGGAATGAGCGTTAATACCTATTCATGAGTCTTTCAGAGGTAAAAGAACGTCATGCTGAGCTTGTCGAAGCATCTCTACCGCATTGCTAACTTCTTTGATTAGACAGAGGTAGAGATGCTTCGACAAGCTCAGCATGACGGGCTAACCGGGCTCCTCAATCATGAGGTTGTGGTTGGTGTAGATGCAGATGTCGGCGGCTATGTGCAGGGCTTCCTCCACCATCTGGCGGGCCGTGAGGTGGGGAGCGTGCTTTTTGAGGGCCAGCGCCGCAGCCTGGGCGTACATGGCCCCGGAGCCGATGGCCGCCACGTCGGAGTCGGGCTCCAGCACGTCGCCGGTGCCGGCAATGATGAGCAGTTCGTCTTTATCGGCTACTACCATCATGGCTTCCAGCTTGCGCAGGTACTGGTCTTTGCGCCACTCCTTGGCCAGCTCAATGGCCG
Organism: Hymenobacter sp. UYP22; assembly: GCF_040547285.1. Classification (NCBI taxonomy): domain Bacteria; kingdom Pseudomonadati; phylum Bacteroidota; class Cytophagia; order Cytophagales; family Hymenobacteraceae; genus Hymenobacter; species Hymenobacter sp. UYP22. The sequence continues at coordinate 42,335 of NZ_JBEPPK010000013.1, forward strand.
CGCGGCGTAGCTGCCCGCCGTAGCCGCCCAGCTTTTCCTCAAACTTATCGAGCAGCATAAAGGCATCGGCGGTGGAGCCGGCAAACCCGGTTACCACTTTGCCCTCGTGGAGCTTGCGCACCTTGCGCACGTTGCTCTTGGCCACGTGCTTATCCATAGTGGCCTGGCCATCGGCGCCGAGGGCAATCTGGCCGTTGTGGCGCACGCCCAGCACGGTAGTGGAACGGATTCTCATGGCGAAATCAGAAACTAGACGGGTGGTTTTTCAACAGGAAGGCGCAAAGCTACGGGAATCCGGCCGCAACGCCCAGCCGGAGTCGGCCGATTCCGGAATGGTGATGTGGTTGTGCTGGTCCGGCGGCTGCAAGCCGTCGGCCGGTTGCCGGTTGGTGTATCCGCACGGTGGCCGTTGGAACGTCAGCTAACGACAACCGGCCCGACGGCTTGCAGCCGCCGGACCGGCGCACGATTATAGCGTCTTCCAACGCTGCAACTGGCTTTTCTTACTGCACGGAAGTGCGCGGGTCGGGTACGGGCTTCATTTCGTAGTTCTGCGGGGCCTCGGCCCCGGCCAGGTGCTGCACGAAGTAGTCCCAGCGGCGGCGCATCATGTAGGGCGAAGCAGCTCCGAAGCCGTGGCGGGCTTGCGGGAATACCACCAGGTCGTAGCTTTTGTTGGCTTTGGTGAGGGCATCTACTACCAGCCACGTGTTATAGGGCGGCACGTTGTCGTCCATCAGGCCGTGGGCCAGCATGAGCTTGCCCTGCAGGTTTTTGGCGTAGGGGGCGTTGGCCTGGTTGTCGTAGTTGGTGGTGCCGTCGGCGTTGGTTTTGAGCAGGCCAATGTAGCGCTCCGCCCAGTCGTCCTCGTAGTTGCGGTTCTCGTGGTTACCGGATTCCGAGATGCCCACCTTGAAGAACTCCGGGTAGCGGAACATGGCTGCGGCCGTAGCGTAGCCCCCACCCGAGTGGCCCCAGATGCCTACCCGATTCACATCCATGTACGGGTGCTGCTGGGCCAGCTGCTTGATGCCGGAAATCTGGTCCGACAGTGTGTTTTCGGCCATGTTGCCGTAGCAGGCGTCGTGGTAGCTTTTGGAGCGCAGCGGGTTGCAGCTACCCTCAATCACCACTACCACAAAGCCCAGCTCGGCCAGGGCCTGGTTGTCGTTGCGGGCGGCGCTGAAGGCCCAGCTGCCCACGCCCCCACCCTGCGGGCCGGGGTAGATGTAGTCGATAACCGGGTACTTCTTGCTGGCGTCCAGGTTGGTGGGCGTGAACATCAGTCCGTACAGGTCCGTCTGCCCATCGGCGGCTTTTACGGTGATGGGCGTGGGAGCCTTCCAGCCGGTGGCGGTGAGGCGGGAAATATCGGTTTTCTCCAGCGTGGATACCAGCTTGCCGTCGGCGGCGCGCAATACCGTTTGGCCGGGCTTGTCGGGCTGGGAGTAGGTATCGATAAAGTACTGGCCCGAGGGCGAGAGGGTCACCTGGTGGTTGCCGGGTTCGGGGGTGAGCAGCTTGAGGTTTTTACCATCCAGCCCGATGCGGTACAGGTGGGTAAAGTAGGGGTTGCCCGGCTCCCGACCATCGGCCAGGAAGTACAGCTCCCGCTTCTGCTCATCCACGCGCAGCAGCTTCGTTACTACCCAGTTACCCTTGGTAATCTGGCGCTTCACCTTGCCGGTGCCGGCATCATAGAGGTACAAATGGCCCCAGTTGTCGCGCTCCGAGTACCAGATGATTTCCTTGCTCTTGGGCAGGTAGCGCCAGTTGATTGCGCCCTGGCCCGACTCGTACTGCGTGGGCACGGTTTCGGTGAATACCTCGCGCACGGTGCCCGTGGTGGCGTCGGCAATGCGGAATTTCTCCTCCTTATGGTCGCGGGAAGTCGAGACGAAAGCTAGCTCCCGGGTATCGGGGCTCCAGTCCACGTCGTCGAAGGTACCGCTGCTGGAAATATCGTCGGAGAGGGTGCCGCGGTGCGCATCAGGAGCCATCTGGAAGCGCACCACTTTTGGGGTGTTTACTTCGATAACCACCCGCTCAATCATGGCAATGTCCTTGTCGCCGGGAAGCGGGTATTTCCAGCTTTCCAGCTTCGGATGGCCGATATTGGTGCTCACCAGGTACATGCTGCCCACGTTGCGCTGGTCTTGGCGGAAGGTGGCAATCTTGCGGGAGTCAGGGGACCAGCGCAGCACCGGGGCGTCGCTGTGACTCCAGCCGGCGTTGTCGGTGGCGTAGCCGTAGTCCTTGGTGCCGTCGGTGGTGAGCTGGGTGAGCTGGTTGGTGTTGGTGTCGCGCACCCACAGGTTGTCGTCCTTGATGAAAGCGGCCAGCTTGCCATCGGGCGAAGTCACCTCGTTGCCGGCGTTGGCGTAGGGTTTTGCCGGGGCCGTATCGGGCGTCAGCTGTCCGCTGAGTACGTCGTACTTCCAAGCCTTACCGGCGGCAGCAAAGGCAATGTTCTTCTCGTCGGGCGAGTACGTGAGGCTGCGGATGGGCAGGCGGTCGGCCTCGTAGGTTTTGCCGCTGGCCGAGGATAGCGCGGCGGCCAGCTTGGCCTGGTCGAAAGCAGTAGTGCGGGTTTTACGGGCGGGGTCCACCAGTACATACTCACTGCCTTTGGGCGTGAGCACCCGGTACCAGAACCGGTCGTTGCCGAGCCAGTTGGGCTGACCAGCGCTGCCGTCTACCAGAGCCGAGGTGTTGTAACCGAGAAAACGCTCGGCCCGGGCGTAATCCTGGGCCGTGAGAACGGGCCGCTGCTGGGCCGAGGCTGCGGCCGGAGCCAACACTGCCGCCGCCGAGAGGGCCAGTAGATACTTGTGCATAGTGTTTACAGAAGGGTGGAAAAGCCGCCGGTTTCCGGCGGGAGCGGAAGGTAGCACACATTCGGCGTACCGCCTATGGGTCGGGTTTATGCGCGCAAGGCTGCATCCAGGTCAGCCCCTACAAACATTCAGCCCGTCAAGCTTCGACTTTGGTCGGCATGACGGGCTGAATCTGGTTGGGTCTGAAAACTCCAAAACAGTCCTGCTGAGCTTGTCGAAGCATCTCTGCCGCTTCGTTGTCGTGGTAATCCAACGAAGCGGTAGAGATGCTTCGACAAGCTCAGCAGGACGCTCAACGAGTTGAAAACGACTTTTCAGACCCAACTCAATCTAGAAAAGCATTCTGCTACCTGTTAGAACCGGGCTTGCAGCTTGGCAAAGTAAAACCGACCGTTCGAGCCCATCTGCACCGGGTCCCAGGCGCCGCCGGTTTCCGTGTTGTTGGGGTTGAAGAAGGTGGGGTAACGGTTGAACAGGTTGGTGCTGCCCACCGAGAACTGCAGGTGGTCGGTGAGGGCGTAGCTCAGCGTCAGGTCGGTGGTAACGCGGGCCGCGTAGTTCATATCGTTACCATCGAAATCCACCAGCCGCACCTTATCAAAGCGCACAAACCGCAGCAACGTGCTGAAACGGCCCAGCTCATAATCGAAAGTCAGGTTGATTTTGGAGGGCGGGGCCGAGGCTTTTACGAAGGCCTGCTCCCGGGGCCCGAAGAAGTCATCCTCCCGCCCCGCCAGTCGCCCGGAGGTCCGTACCCGGTCAATTTTAAGCTGGTTGATGTTAGCCGCCACCGACGAGTTCAGCTGCCCCTGCCCCAGCGTGGCCGTGTGGTTCAGCACCACATCCAGCCCCAGTGAGCGAGTATCCACGGCGTTGGCAAAAAACTGAGCCTGGTCTACGTTCAGCGCCTGCAAATCAGGACCAATTACCGGATCATCGGCCGAGAATTGGCTGGTCAGCACCACCCGGTCTTTCACCTTGATGTAGTAGCCGTCCACGGTCAGGCTCAGCGAGGAGCCGATGCGACTGGTGAGGCCCAGGTTGGCGCTGTTGGAGGTTTCCTGCTTGAGGGCGGGCACGCCCAGCTTCTGGGTTACGGCGCTGTTGTTGCGGGCCAGCAGCACCTCCACCGGGTCGCCGCCGATGAAGTTGGTGAAGGTAGAGTTGAAGTTGATCTGGGCCAGCGAGGGCGCCCGGAAGCCGGTGCTATACGTGCCGCGCAGCGTGAGGAACTCGGTGAGGTTGTAGCGGGTGGAGGCCTTGTAGTTGAGCGTGCTGCCGAAGTCGGTGTAGTGCTCGTAGCGCAGCGCAGCGGCCACCAGCCACTGCGGGGTCACGCTCAATTCCGCATCCACGTAGGCGCCCACGTTGTCCCGGTCGGCCTTGATGGCGTCGCTCGGCTGGTAGCCCGGGAAGCCCTGCGAGCCGCCCGATTTGCTGGGGTCGTAGTTGCGGTAGGAGGCTTCCTCGCCGGCAAACAGCGAGTACCACTCCCGCCGGAACTCGGCCCCGGCGGCAATGTTGAGGCCGTTGAGCACAGTCTTGTAATTGCGCGTGAGGCCCAGGCTCACCACATCCTGCTGCAGCTGGAAGCCCCCGGCGTTAAACGACGTGGGCGAGGCCGCGCCCAGTGAGGCATTCAGCGAGTTCTTCACCCCGTACTCAAAGCGGTTGGAGCCGAAGTTGTTGCTCAGGTCCAGGTCCCACTCGCCCAGCTTGGTGCGCAGGCCAACTACCGCCGAGGCGTCCCAAATGTCGCTGGTGATGATGGGGTCGAAGCCGTTGGGGTAGATGGCGGGCACGTTCCGGTCGTCGTCGGCGAAGCGCGTCCAGGCGTAGGCGTCGCCCTTCCGCTTGTTGGCTCCGCCAAACACGTAGATGTGGCTGCGCTCCGAAAGGGCAAACTTGGAGTTGAGGTAGGCTGAGAGGTTCTGCACTTTCGGGTCGCCGTACTCGCGGCGGGCCAGTCCGTCGGGGGCGGGCACGTTGGCGCGCTGGGTGTGCTGGCGCTGGTTGAAGTCGAGGGTGGCATTCACGAAGCTGCCCCGCTCGCCCAGGCCCAGGCCGTAGTTCACGTTGGCGTTGAGGTTGCCCCCGTCAAATTTCTGGTCGTCGCGGCGGTAGCTGGCATCGTAGGCCCCGTAGTTGGCGCTGGCGGTCAGCTCGTTCACGGAACTTTTGAGTACGATGTTAATTACGCCGGCAATGGCATCGGAGCCGTACTGGGCCGCCGCGCCGTCGCGCAGAATCTCAATCCGCTCGATGCTGGCAGCCGGTATCACGTTCAGGTCGGTGCCGGTGTTGCCGCGCCCCCGGGAGCCAAACAGGTTCACCAGGGCCGACTGATGCTGGCGCTTGCCGTTCACCAGTACCAGGGTCTGGTCGGGGCCGAGGCCGCGCAGGGAGGCCGGGTCCACGTGGTCGGCGCCGTCGGAGCCGGTCTGGCGGTTGGAGTTGAAGGAGGGCGCCACAAACTGCAGCAGCTGGTTCACATCGAGCTGGCCGGTTTTGGTGGTCACCTCCCGCAGGTCAATGATATCCACCGGCGAAGGCGAATCGGTGACGGAGCGGTTCTGGCTGCGCGAGCCCACCACCTGCACGTCACCGAGACTGGTGGAGGAGTCGGCCAAACGCACGCTCACCTCGCCGCCAGTGGCGGCCACTTCCTGGGAGCCGTAGCCAATGGAGCTGATTTGCAGGCGGGGGCTGGCCGTGCGGGTTTTCAGGGTAAAGCGGCCCGCGTTGTCGGTGGCGGTACCGTTGTTGGTGCCTTTTTCCACCACGGTGGCCCCAATAACGGGTTTGCCGGCGCTATCCAGCACTTGCCCGGTCAAGGTCTGGCCCTGCCCAAAGGCGGCGGTTACACTTACGACGCCGAGCGTCAGAGCCAATAGAGGCTGCTTCATAGTATCTGCTGATTGGTGAACGGAACACGAACCACAGAGTCGCCGGCGCAAGCTCCGCTGCCGGTAAGTATAGATGATTTGCAATGATTTAGCACGACCAATTCCTCTCACTGTCTACTGTTGTGCTTTGCTTCGGGGCCGTTCCAATAAAAAAAGCCAGCCCCGATGAAGGGCTGGCTTCTCTATTTACCGTGTTATATGGCTCAGATGAGCATGCGCATGGGGTCTTCCAGCAGGGCTTTCAGCGTCTGGAGGAAGGCGGCACCGGTGGCACCGTCCACTACGCGGTGGTCACAGCTCAGGGTTACCTTCATCACGTTACCAATGGCCAGCTGACCGTCCTTCACCACGGCCGTTTGCTTGATGCCGCCCACGGCCAGGATGCAGGCATCCGGGGGGTTGATGATGGCCGTGAATTCTTCGATGCCAAACATGCCCAGGTTGGAGATGGTGAAGGTGCTGCCCTCCCACTCGGCGGGCTGCAGCTTCTTGCTCTTGGCTTTGCCAGCCAGCTCCTTTACCTCGGTGGCAATGCTGCTGAGGCCTTTACCATCAGCATTACGCACCACGGGCACCAGCAGACCTTCGTCCACGGCTACGGCCACGCCAATGTTCACCACCTTGTTCTGGCGGATTTTGTCGCCGAGCCAGGAGGAATTAACGGCGGGGTGCTGCTTCAGGGCCACGGCGGCAGCCTTGATAACCATATCGTTGAAGCTGAGCTTCACCGGCGACAGAGCGTTGAGCTGGGTGCGCACTTCCATGGCCCGGTCCATCAGGATTTCCATGGTCAGGTAGAAGTGCGGGGCCGTGAACAGGCTTTCGGAGAGGCGACGGGCAATTACCTTGCGCATCTGCGACACCGGCGTATCGGTATAAGTACCGTCGGCGGGCTGAGCCGCGGGAGCGGCGGCCGGAGCGGCTTTTGGCTGCTCCGGTAGGGCTGCCTGAATGTACTCCGACTGCACAGTGGCCGGTTGGGCCGGCTGCGAAGCCTGCGCAGCCGGGGCTGGCGCAGGCTTCGCAGCCGGGGCAGCCTCCAAGTCGCGGGACACGATGCGGCCGTTTTCGCCGGAGCCTTTAATGGTGCTCAGGTCGATGCCTTTATCCTTAGCAATATTTTTGGCCAGCGGCGAGGCGAAAATGCGGCCGCCGTTTTGGGCGGGAGCAGCCTCGGGAGTAGCTTCGGCAGGTGCGGGGGCCGAGGTAGTAGCAGCGGCCGGAGCAGCTTCAGCGGCGGCCGGGGCCGGGGCTGCGCTACCGCCCGATTGACCGCCGAGCAGGGCCTGTACGTCGGCGCCTTCTTCCCCAATGATGGCCAGAATGCCATCCACGGGAATAGCTTCACCTTCTTTCGGGCCTACGTAGAGCAGGGTGCCATCCTCGTAATTATCCAGCTCCATGGTGGCCTTATCGGTTTCCACTTCCGCCAGGATATCGCCGGATTTCACCTTGTCGCCTACTTTCTTGAGCCAGGCGGCAATGGTGCCTTCCGTCATCGTGTCGCTCATTTTCGGCATCCGGATGATGGTGGCTTTCTTGCCATTGCCAGCCGGAGCGGCAGGTGCCGCAGCCGCAGGTGCTGCCGGGGCCGGCGCTGGGGCAGCGGCCGGCGCGGGTGCTGGGGCAGCCGGAGCCGTGGCGGGTGCCGCTTCGGCTTTGGGCGCCTCAGCCGGAGCTGCCGCGGGGGCCGGAGCGGGTGCTGCGCCACCGCTGAGCAGGGCCGAAATATCCTCGCCTTCCTTGCCCACAATGGCCAGCAGGCCATCAACGGGTACTGCGTCGCCTTCTTTCGGGCCGATATGAAGAAGCGTGCCGTCCTCGTAGTTCTCGAGCTCCATCGTGGCTTTGTCGGTTTCTACCTCCGCCAGAATGTCCCCGGATTTTACTTTGTCGCCTACTTTTTTGAGCCACGCAGCAATGACCCCTTCGGTCATTGTGTCGCTCATCTTGGGCATTTTTATGAGTTCGGCCATCGGTATCGTCGTTGGATTGAGTGGGTCAAAATTAGCCCGAAAAATCGGGGCTGCAAACGAAACCTGTAGTTGGTAAAATCAGCCGCCCGCAGCGAATTTTCGCCTATTTATACCACTTCCTGCAAGTGCCGCACATCTAGGAAGCTGCGCACCGTGAACAGAGAGCCGGTATAGTCGAGTTGGTAAAGGCAAAGGTTGTGGTGCTCGAAGCTGTCCATCTGGCTGAGCGGGTAGCCCAGCAGTTGACAGAGCAGCACCCGCATGGCCCGGCCGTGCATGCACACCAGCACGGTTTCTTCGTGGGGCCGGCTGGTTAGCAGGTCCACAACCGGGCGCTGGCGGGCGGCCACTTCTTCGGGGCTTTCTCCGCCCTGCAGGCGGGAAGTGGTGCGGCCGGCGCGCCAGTCCTGCAGTACGGTATGGTATTCCTCGTCCTCTTCGGGCGTGATGCGGGTGCCTTCGCGGGTGCCCCAGCTAATCTCGTTGAGGCCGGCGTGCTGCTCATGCGGCAGGCCCAGCTCCAGGAAGCCCCGCACCGACTGGTGGGTACGCTGCAGCGTGGAGGTGTACACTTTATCGAAGGGTACGTGGCGGTAGGCCGCAAAAAAGCGGGCCGCCTGCCGCTGGCCGGCCTCGTTCAGCGAAGAATCGACGCCGCTGCCCTGCACAATGCCGCGCACGTTGAAATCCGTCTGTCCGTGGCGAATGAGGTAGATTTTTTTGACGCTCATTTCCCGCTGCTTTTGCTGTTGTGTTCGTTAAAGTACGGCCTTTTCCCCTATCCGGATGCTCCGGTTATGCCTCCCGCTACCAACAACCTGCGGCCGGCACCGTACCTTTTCGCCTCAATTTGGTTGTATACCTGTTGCATTTCTGACCTTTTATCAGGCCACCGACTGCTCCCTACCGGCCGGTGTCCCCGTACTCTTCGCCCGCTATGACGCTGGAGCAACTTAACAACTGGGTAAGTAAGCGCCCTACCCTGGCCGACGCCCTCGGCATTGAACTCACCGCCCTCACCGACGAGTACCTGGAAGGCCGCATGCCCGTGGATGGGCGCACCCACCAGCCCATGGGCTTGCTGCACGGCGGGGCCTCGGTAGCCCTGGCCGAAACACTGGGCAGCGTGGGCGCCGCCACCAAAATAGACCCTACCAAACAAGCCTGCGTGGGTCTGGAAATCAATGCCAACCACCTGAAAGGGGTGCGTGACGGCCACGTGATTGGCCGGGCCACGGCTTTGCACGTGGGCCGCAGCACGCAGGTGTGGGAAATCCGGATTACGCACGAGGAAACCGGGGCGCTGGTGTGCATCAGCCGCATTACCATGGCCGTTATTGACCTGCCGCAAGCCAAACCCCAGGCATGATTTCTTTGCAGCGGATTTCCTGGCAACCAGAGCTACCCGTACCCGACCGGCTGCGGCGGCTGGTGGCCCTGGCCCTAACCAGCGGCCGGCCGGTAGCTTTGTGGCGCCTGCCCAACACCCAGCACGCCCGGCTATGCTTGTGTTTGAAGGTTGATTCGGCCTACGCGGGTTTACCGCCGGCTCTGGAGCCTACCGCCCCGGCCGGTTTTGCTTTTTTTCCTTTCCGGGACTCCGACCACAACCCGCCGCTGTTCCTGCCCGCCGACCTGTTTTTTGACCTGGCCAAGCCCGAGGAAATTCAGGTAAGCCCCACTGCCGCATCCCGGTTGCCGGAGCTGCGCCAGCGGTTTGCCGCCCTTTCCGATACGGCCGAACTGCCGTGGCACGTAAGCCGGCAGCCGGTACCCGCCACCGCCTCACGCCCGGAGTATGAGGCGCTGGTAGCCGCCGGTGTGGCAGCCATTGAGGACGGCACGGTGCGCAAGGTGGTATCCAGCCGTGCCGTGCGGCAGCCATTACCGACCGGGTTTGATGCCTTGGCCGCGTTTGAGGATCTGCAAACCCGCTACCCGAATGCGTTTATCTCGCTGGTGAGTGCGCCGGGCGTGGGCACCTGGCTGGGGGCTACGCCCGAAGTGCTGGCGGAGGTAGATGAAACTCACGTGTTCCGGACGATGGCGCTGGCCGGCACCCAGCCGCTGCTGCCCGGCATGAAGCCCGCCACCGCCCGCTGGGCCGGCAAAGACCTGGAGGAACACGCCATGGTAGCCCGCTACATTGTGAACTGCTTCAAGCAGCTGCGCCTGCGGGAGTACGATGAGCAGGGCCCGCGCACCGTAACGGCCGGGCAGCTGCTGCACTTACGCACCGATTTTGCCGTGCAGCTCAACGAAGTACCCTTCCCTACCCTGGGCACCGATATGCTGCGGCTGTTGCACCCCACGCCCGCCGTGGCCGGCGTACCCAAGCAGCCGGCCCTGGATTTTTTGCGCCAGCACGAGGGCTACGACCGGGCCTACTACGCTGGTTTTCTGGGCCCCGTGAACCTACCCGACGCCGGTGTAGCTCGCCTGTACGTAAACCTGCGTTGCCTGCAGCTGCGGCCCCAGGAAGCCATCCTCTACGCCGGCACCGGCCTCACCATCGACTCAGAACCAGCCCGGGAGTGGCAGGAAACCGAGCTGAAGCTGCGTACCATTGGGGCTATTTTGGGGACGTAGTGTCCCTCCGCATCCGTACCATCTTGTCTATTCTTTTTACCGATGACCTTAGAACACGTTGCTATCTGGACCACACGGCTGGAGGAATTGCGCGGCTTCTACGAGCAGTTTTTTCAGGGGCATTCGAATGCCCGGTACCAAAACGCCGGCACTGGCTTTCAGAGCTACTTTCTGACGTTTGCCTCCGGTGCCCGCCTGGAACTTATGCAGCGGCCCGGTATTCCGGCCAACCAGAACACGCCGGCGGAGCAGTATCTGGGGCTGATTCATCTGGCTTTTGGCGTGGCAACCATGGCTGAAGTGGATGCCAAAGCCCAGGAGCTGCGGGCAGCCGGCTTCCCCATCCTCAGCGGCCCCCGCATCACCGGCGACGGATATTATGAGTTTGAAACCCTGGACCCCGACCACAACCGGCTGGAGGTAACCACGCCCTACGTGGCTTAATCTGCTATTCAATGTCCTCTTTACAAGCCGTTCATAATATCCCCGAAATCTGCGCCCAGCTGGGTATTACCGATGTGGTATTGTCGCCGGGTAGTCGGTGCGCGCCCTTGACTATTGCCTTTGCCCGTCACCCGGCCATTACGGTGCGCACGGTGCCCGATGAGCGGGCGGCGGCGTTTATTGGGCTGGGGCTGGCTCAAGCGCAGCGGCGGGCCGTGGCCTTGGTGTGCACTTCTGGCACCGCCGGCCTCAACTATGCCCCGGCCGTGGCGGAGGCCTACTTTCAGCAGATTCCGCTGGTGGTTTTCACCGCTGACCGCCCCCCGGAATGGATAGATCAGCTCGACGGGCAAACCATTCGTCAAACTGATTTATACGGGGCCCACGCCAAAGGCTCGTTCACTTTTCCCACCGAAACTGCCCACGCCGATGCGCAGTGGCACGCCACCCGCATTGTATCGGAAGCCATTGGCCTGGCAGAGCAATTTCCGGCTGGCCCGGTGCAAATCAATGTGCCGCTGCGGGAACCATTTTACCCCAAACAAGGCGAAGAGCTGCGGTATGAGCCCGTGCGCGTAACCCGGGAGCTGCCGGGCCGCCCGGTGCTGCCCACTGCCCAGTTGCAGGAATTACGCGCCGCCATTCGGAGCGCCAGCCGCGTGCTGGTGGTGGCGGGACAGCACCACCATGATGCCGATTTGCTACTGGCCGTGCGTCAGTTTGCGGCCACTTATCAGGTGCCGGTGGTGGGTGATTTGATTGCCAACCTGCACCTGCCCGCCGCCGCCGGCTACGACCAGCGCAACAGTCCGCTGGGCCGGCAGGACGTGTTTATGGCCGTGCCGGAAGCAGGTTTGAAAGAGGCGCTGAAACCGGAGCTGCTTATCACCTTCGGACAGTCGTTGATTTCCAAGGCGCTCAAACTCTACCTGCGCAACGCCAAACCAGCCGAGCACTGGCACATCCAACCCGCTGGAGCCGTAGCAGATACCTTCCAGTCTCTGACCAAAATTGTGCGGATGGAGCCGGCTGATTTCTTTGCGGAGTTGAGCAAGACAGCTAATGGTACAATAGATAGTATGGGACTCTCCGAAGCTCTTAATATAGGTTCGATTCCTAACGCAACCACACCTACTTATGCTACCGTGCAGGATGCCACCCGCGTAGCGCCCCGCCCGCAGCCGCTTGGGGAGCCGGTGCGCCTGACGTGGGCAGCTACTGACGCAGATGCCACGACTAAAGCCGCCTACCTCCGCCCCTGGCAGGCTGCCGAGAACTGGGCCACTGGCTTTTTACGGGAGTTTATGCAGCAGCCAAATCAGCCCTTTAACGAGTTTACGGCCATTCACCGCGCCCTGCAGCAGCTTCCTGACGGTGCGGCCCTACATCTGGCCAATAGCATGGCCGTGCGCTACGCCAACATTCTGGGCCTGCCCGCGGGCCGCTCGGTAGAGGTATTTGCCAACCGGGGGACCAGCGGTATCGACGGTTGCACCAGCACAGCGGTGGGCGCGGCCCTGGCCCGCCCCGACCGGCCCGTAGTGCTGCTCACCGGCGACGTAGCTTTCTTCTATGACCGCAACGCATTTTGGCACAATTACCCCACGCCCAACCTGTGCGTACTACTGCTGAACAACCACGCGGGCGGTATTTTCCGGCTTATTGACGGGCCCCGTCAGCAGCCGGAATTGGAGGAGTTTTTCGAAACCCGCCAGCCCCTGCGGGCCGAGAATACCGCCCGGGATTTTGGCCTGCGCTACCTGCCGGTTTCTACCTTTGCCGAACTAGAGTCGGCGCTACCGGCTTTCTTTGCAGCGGAATCCGGCGCGGCCCTGCTCGAAATAACCACCGACAGTCCCACCAACGCCGAGTTCTTTGAGCATTACCGCGCGGCGGTACGTTCATCATTTTCTACTTCACCAAGGTAACTGCCCCTCTCATGGCCGAACAACTTACCTGGACTCCCATCAAGGAGTTCCGCGAAATTCTCTTTACGCAGGCTGGCGGTATCGCCAAAATCAGCATCAACCGCCCGCAGGTGCACAACGCCTTCACGCCCCTCACGGTGCAGGAGATGATTGAGGCCATGGATATCTGCCGCAACCGCACCGATATTGGGGTGATTATCCTGACCGGCGAGGGTGGCAAGGCCTTCTGCTCGGGCGGCGACCAGAGCGTGCGGGGCCACGGCGGCTACGTGGGCGAGGACACCGTGCCCCGCCTGAACGTGCTGGACCTGCAAAAGATGATCCGCTCCATTCCCAAGCCCGTGGTAGCCATGGTGGCCGGCTGGGCCATTGGGGGCGGCCACGTGCTGCACGTAGTCTGCGACCTGAGCATTGCCGCCGATAACGCCCGTTTCGGGCAGACCGGCCCCAACGTGGGCTCGTTTGATGGTGGGTTTGGCGCTTCTTACCTGGCCCGCGTGGTAGGTCAGAAGAAAGCCCGGGAAATCTGGTTTCTCTGCGACCAGTACGACGCCCAGGAGGCCCTCGACATGGGTCTGGTAAACAAGGTAGTCCCCCTGGACAAGTTAGAGGAAACTACGGTGGCCTGGTGCCACAAAATCCTGGAGAAAAGCCCCCTGGCTCTGCGCATGCTCAAATCCAGCTTCAACGCCGAGCTGGACGGCCAAGCCGGTATTCAGGAGTTGGCCGGCAACGCTACCCTACTTTACTATCTCTCCGAGGAAGCCAAAGAAGGTAAAAACGCCTTCATTGAGAAGCGCAAGCCCGATTTCTCGAAGTATCCCAAGTTTCCGTAACCTCCCCGGACAGCCGCAAAAAGGCCCGTGCTACCTGCACGGGCCTTTTTTGTGTCTGTCCTATTTTGAGAATATACTATGTATAGATCAGCTCATGTATTGTACTATCATGTTGTCTTACAGCCCTGTAAATACCATACGCTGACTAGGTAATCATTTCCCGTATTGAAGAAGAGAACTATATCGGGAAACGCTTGCCTGAACACGGCAATTTTCAGAGGTTATGGCGTATGGATGGGCTAGAGCTTCTCGCTTAGCAGACCCTTACGAAGCTTAGTACCCTTGATTTGCCGTTTTTGCTATGGATATCCTACGACGCCATTGTGTTTCCACGTACGGGAATGGAACGCAGCCCCTGGTATTTGCGCACGGATTCGGCACTGACCAACACAGCTGGAACTATGTGGCTCCGGCCTTCGCCCCCAACCACCAGGTAATTCTTTTTGATTTGATGGGTGCTGGCTGCTCCGACTGCTCCGCCTACGATTTCAACCGCTACGACACCTTGGAGGGCTACGTAACCGATTTACTATCCTTGTTGCGGGCTCTGAATCTGCCCAAGGTAGTGTACGTGGGTCACTCCGTGAGTGGCATGATTGGGCTGCTGGCCGCCATTCGGGAGCCAGAGCTGTTTGAGCGGCTGGTGTTGCTGGCGGCCTCGCCGTGCTACGTCAACGATGGAGAATACGTTGGCGGGTTCGACCCCGGCGACCTGAAAGAGCTACTGGGCTTTCTGGACCGGGACTATCGGGCGTGGTCGCGGGCCATTGTGCCCTCGTTGATTGGGGGAGATATGCGCCCGGAGCTGCTGGATGAGCTGCTAACTAGCTTTACGCGGGTAGAGCCTGCCATTGCCCGGCAGTTTGCTTACGCCTCCTTCCTCTCTGATTACCGCGCCGTTCTGCCGTCAGTGCAGGTGCCTGCCCTTATTGTGCAGTGCGCCCAGGATACTGTGGCGCCAGCAGCGGTGGGCGAATACCTGCATTCCAACCTAGCCGGCAGCACGCTCAAAATTCTGGATACTGAGGGGCATTACCCGCACCTGAATGCTCCCGTAGCAACCATTGCCGCCCTAGACCATTATTTGCGCACGGCCTGAGAGAAGGGCCAGTGGTTAAGCACTATCGTTAGCTGGTCATTCAGGGCTTCTGCCTCGCGTGAAGCACCATCCGCAGTTGCCGTGCATGTTCTGGTGGTGTACCTTGCACCTGCCGCTACAAACCATGCCCGCGCCCCTGCCTCCGATGAAGCTTACCTACTTGCCTCTCTTATTAACTCTACTCTCAGGAGCTGCTCACGCCCAGACTACGCCTGCCGCCACTGCTACACAAACGGGCAGCCCTTCTACACCCAATCCTGGGCAGCCGGTTCAGGTAGTTCAGGCTTCCTGCGGGCAGTGCCGCTTGGGCCTGCCCGGCAAAAGCTGCGACCTAGCCGTACGCATCAATGGCCAGGCCTACTTCGTGGATGGCACCAACATCGACTCCCACGGCGACGCCCACGCCAAGGACGGCTTCTGCCAGGCCATCCGCCAGGCTGAGGTGCAGGGCGAAGTGGTGAACAACCGCTTTGTAGCTACCTATTTTCGGGTGTTGCCCAAGTCGAACCCGGCTAAGTAGCGGCCTTGTTATTTTCCAGCAGGCATTTCTGCTGCCGAAAGAGTGGCCTCCCCGGACTACTCTTTTTACTTTTTAGCGTAGTATCAACGCCTACCTATCGGCCTGACCTGATGGCAGCATCCTGGCCGGGCATCCGTATTTTCTTTCGCTATCCTCTAACTAACCTCTCGTATGAAGCGCGTTATCGGGTTTCTCCTGGACCTCACCCCGGCCCGGCGCCAGGCAGCAGCCCTCGAAAAGGCCAACTTGCGGATATATGGGGCCCGCAGCCTGGATTTCTATGACCTCACCAAGCCCACCCAGGTCCTGAGCCCTGTGCAAATCAGAGGAATGGCCGGGGGGCTGCCGCTGTTTTACTGGTCCGATGTGCCTATTGCCCTACTGGCCCAGCTCAAGCCCGACGAACTTGCGGAGCGTAAAGAGTCGATGGAGGAATGGTGGGGTATTGCCAACGCGGAGCAGGCGCTGGATATTCTGAACTGGCTGCAGCGGGAAGGCCACCGCCAGAAATTCAAAGCCCAACTCAAACACCAGTCCTTGCACTGGCGCCGGCAGTTTGCGGCGCACCCGTTGCCAGCCGTCCAGAGTGTTGAAAATATTGCTGCCTGGGATTACGTGCGCTCCGTGTGCGTAGCCCGCTGGTGCCACGATTACGGCTACCTCTCGTGGGAGCAGGTGTGGCCCTTTATTGACGTGGCCACCCGCCGGGCCCTGCGCGACTTTACCTCCTGGGAAAGCTTTGCCGCCAGCTTTTTGGCGGGCCGCCTTATGTGGTCACCCGAAAGCGACTCGCACGCGGAGCTGGCCGACATAGTGGCGTACCTGGTGAAGTCGCCGGACAGCCCCTGGCGGTACGTGGCCTGGCACGATTACCCGGCCCAGGCCACTATGTAAGCCAGCCGTTGCCGACAAACACGCCGTGCACCCTGGATACTAGAATATGGAGCCGTAGGCCTCACAGCCGGCACACCACCCGAAGAAGTTACGCAGCCGCTCACTTTTGGCTTGCTTCTTCAGCTGCTTCCGGGCACGCCGGGCCGCCGCGGCGGCGGAGTCCTGCACCGGAGCGGCTACCTCGCTTCTGAGCGTGAGGTAACGCCGGAACACAAACGTTCTGACCAGAACAAACGGACTGGATACGGTGGGATGCATGGCGGCTGACGGTTGGTGACGCAGGTAATATACAATTTTAACTACCTCAAAGTCAAGGCACAGGCTGGTATGTTTACTCCGAGGCAGGATTTTCGTACGCACAAGTGGTTCTAGCGACATCTATCTTGCCGCGCCTTTACCCACTTCCCCTATGACTTCCGATACCGCACTGCTCCCCGACTCCCTATTGCTTAATGGCCGCGAATTTCGCTACCAGGATATTCAGCAATACCCGGCCCGCGCCCCCCAGGAGCTGAACGGGTACGAGGCGCGGGTGCTGGATTTTGTGCGGCAGTGGCTGAACGGGGCCCAGGAGTTTGGGCTGCGCACCTCGGGCTCCACAGGCCAACCCCAACTGATTCAAATGAAGCGGCGGCAGCTGGAAGCCTCGGCCCGCCGCACCGGCGACTACTTTGACCTAGGCCCCGGCGACCGGATGCTGGTGTGCCTGAACTGCGAGTTTGTGGGCGGGCTGATGATGCTGGTGCGCGGCCTGGAGCGGCGCATGCACCTGACCATTGTGGAGCCCCACGCCGACCCGTTTGCCTTGGTGCCGGCGGCGGCTGAGTTCGACTTCACCTCCTTTGTGCCCCTGCAGCTGCGGGCCGTGCTGGCGGCCGGGCACGCTTCGCGCCTCAACCGCCTCAAGGGCATTCTGGTAGGCGGCGCGGCCGTGGAGAAAAGTCTGGAAAAAGAAATTCAACAGCTGCGGGTGCCCGTGTACGTTACCTACGGCATGACGGAAACGGCCTCCCACATAGCTCTGCGCCGCCTCAACGGCCCCAATGTGCAGCCCAGCTACCGCGTGCTGCCGGGCATTGAGGTGAGCCAGGATGCGCGCGGCTGCCTCACGGTACGCGCCGATGTAACCAAAAACCACCTGGTTACCACCAACGACCGGATTGCCCTGGCTCCGGATGGCCGCAGCTTCGAGTGGCTGGGCCGCGCCGACTTCGTCATCAACACCGGGGGAGTGAAGGTGCAGGCCGAGAAGGTGGAGCAGGTATTGGAAGTGGCCCTGACGGAGCTCAGCCTGGACCGCCGCGCTTTTGTAGCCGGTCGCCCCGATAAGCGCCTGGGTGAGCAGGTAACCGTTTTCCTGGAAGGCCCGAAGCTGGCGGCAGCCCAACAGGAACACCTTATGCAGCTGCTCCGCCAGCGCCTTGACAAGTATGAAGTGCCGCGGGAGCTGGTGGCGGTACCCGAGTTTCGTACCACTGCTTCGGGCAAACTAGACCGCCTGGGCACACTCCGCACTGTAAAGTAGACGCGCGCACGTTCCCGCAGCTGCCCTTATCCTCGTTTCAGCCCTTTTTGGGTGAATAAGGGCTCGTGCCCGCGTACTACTTTGATGAAGTCGCCGAGGAAGAGCTTGACCCGGCCGAAAAAGATGTAGCCGCTGATTTGATCTTCGGGTAGTGCGCCCGAGGCAAACACCTGCCGGTAGCCGGTGCCAGCCCCCAGCCCCACCCACCGGAAAATGCGGTAGTGCGCAGCCACGGAGGGCTCCACCAGATACAGAATCTGGTTGTTGGTTCGCTCCACTCCCCCATCAGGAAAGGTGTATTTGGTGTAGTAGTTGCCAACGCCCACTTGCAGCGGCAGGCTCAGCTCCCAGCGCGGGTTGCCAATGAACACGTACTCCCCGTAGCCCGCCACGTAACGGAAGCGCACTTCGTCGCGGGTACCGGCGGGGGTGCCTATCGGCTGGGGCACGCGGGTAGGCACGCCCCCCGACAGACGGTATATGCCCAGGCCCGCTCGCCAGCGCCCGCGCCACTCAATTCCGCCCTTCACCCCGTTGATGCCCACCACTTTGCCATTGAGAATGGAGAAGCGCTGATCGAACTGAAATACGGCCCGGCGGTGCGACTGGCGCACAAACGTACTGTCATCTGCCCCCAAGGCGGGGCTATCAGCCAGGGGCCGGGCCCAGGCTGAACCGCCGGCCAGGGCCAGGGCCAGGGCAGCCCCGAGCAATACGCTACGCAAACAAGCATCTTCCACGGCCCAAAGGTACGACGGAGCGCCCCAGGAGTTACCGGTTCGCCCCAGCCGTTTTCCGGTTCACCCCCAGCCACGCGCAGTTCACCCAGAATCAGGCGGGTGGTGCGGAAGCTTTCCTGCATGTTTACAACACCAAACCAACCACGCGGCGCATGGCTTTCACTCCCGATTTTCTGTTTTCCCTGGCTAACCCGCTGGCCCTGCTGGGCTGGGCCCTGCTGGTGCTGGCTCCGCGCTGGCGCTTCACCCAAAAACTAGTGCTTAGCGGAGTGCTCCCACTCGTGCTGGCGGGCAGCTACGCGCTGCTCATTGGTAGCCATTATCTGGGCCCACACGCCCAGGAAGGCGGGTTTAGCTCTCTGGCCGAAGTAGATGCGCTATTTCGCAACCCTTGGGCCCTGCTGGCGGGTTGGGTGCACTATCTGTGCTTTGATCTGTGCCTGGGTATTTGGGAAAGCCTGGATGCCCGCCGCCGCGGGGTACCCCACCTGCTGCTGGTACCCTGCCTGCTTTTCACATTTCTGCTGGGGCCGGTGGGCCTGCTGCTGTACGCGGCGGCGCGGCGCTTTGGGGCCCGTTCGGAGTTGGTTTCCCACGTTTAATCTCGCCGGTTATGTCTACTGCCCTACCTCTGCCTACCAATTCGCTGGCCCTTCACCCAATTAGCACCTGGCTACGGACGCTGCACCGCGCAAACCCAGTGTTGAGCGTTGCCGGCTGGCTGCATGTTGCGCTGTTTGGCGTGGCGCTGGTATTGCTGCCGCTGGACGCGCGCGTGGTAACGGGCGCACCTGTGTGGTTGAAGCCGCTCAAATTCTCCTTGTCCGTGTTGGCTTACGCCTGGACGCTGGGCTGGTTGCTGGCCACTTTACCACACGTAACCCAGCGGGCCGTGCGCCGCATCAGTTGGGGCGTGGCCATCAGTATGGTAGTTGAAATCGGCTGTATTTTTCTGCAGGCGGCCCGGGGCACCACCTCCCACTACAATGTGGCCTCCTTCTTCGACATCGTGGTGTTTCAGTTGATGGGCGTGTTTATTGCGGTGAATACCGTGCTTACCGTGGCGGCCCTGTACTTGGTGTGGCGGCACCGCCCGCACGGTCCGGCTAGCTACGTGTGGGGCGTGCGGCTGGGGCTGCTGGTGTTTCTGGTGGGCTCGGTGCTGGGCGGCGTTATGATTGGCCTGAACCGCCACACGGTAGGCGCGCCCGACGGCGGCCCCGGCCTGCCCGGCCTAGGCTGGAGCACCCGCGCCGGCGACCTGCGTATTGCCCATTTTTTGGGTATGCACGCTCTACAAGCCTTGCCCCTGCTGGGCTGGTGGCTCAGCCGCCGAGTACCCCAACGGGCCGTAGCGCTTACCTGGCTGGGTACTTTGTTGTACACGGGTGCAGTGGCGTTGCTGTTCAGCATGGCTATGCACGGGCTACCGGTGATGAGACTGTGAATTCGTGAAGGGAGCAGTAAGAAGAACGTCATTCCGAGCAACGCGAGGAATCTCGCGTGCTGACGTTGTTGCTACTATTCAATGGAGCGGTAGAGATGTTTCGGTTTCTTGCTTGATGCGCAACATGCTCAACATGATGGTTAGAGCATGTTTGGCAACGTCAGCACGCGAGATTCCTCGCGCTGCTCGGAATGACGTTCTTTAGACTTCATCACATCACAACTTTACCACTTCTCCGTCTTATTTCAACCCGGCAAATTTTCGGCGAATAATATCCTGCACGGGCACATTTTCAATCTTGCTTTCCAGCCAGGAAATAATGTCTAGGTACAGGAAGGGGCGCCGTTCATAGGGGTCTTCGGCAATGACAATCAACTCGTTTTTCAGCTTGATGAAGGCGTCTTTCAGTTGAGAAGGAGCCACGTTACCCAGGTTCCGCAAAAACCGGAAGATAGCCTCCTGCATCTGCTGCTGGTCGTTCATTTTGCCCAGGAAACGGTACACCGAGCGCACCTGATATTCCAGCGCCTCGTCGCGGCCGGCTTCGTAGTGCGCAATCAGGTTCAGAATGCGGGCAAAGCACTGGATGTCCTCGCGCAGGTTGGCCTCTTTGAAATAAATCACCCTTTCGAGGTACTCAATGGCCTTGGTGGACTGCCCACTGCCGAAGTACAGGCTGGCAATTTTGTAGTAGAACACCAAGCGCCGGTGCGAGTCGAGCTGCATACGGTACCGCTCCAGGTTTTCCAGCAGCTCCGGCACCAGTTGCAGCCCCTCCGTAAACTCGCCGCGCATGAAGTAGCCGTTGAGCCGGTTGGTGTAGATGTACAGGAACAGCAGCGCGTCAATATTAGGATTGGTGCGCCGGTCGGGGTTGGCGGCATATGCTTCTAGCTGCTCCAACACCTCCGCAAACCGACTGTAGTACAACATGTTGTATGTCGTAATCAGCACGTTGTGCACGCCTTTGATGTAGAGCATGGGCTGCTGCTCACACATCAACTGGTTATGCTCATACAGGTCTACCCATTTCTGCGCGTACCGGTAGCACTGCCGGAAATTCTGCGTGATGGTATAGTACCACACGTGGGCCTGGTAGAAGTATAACTGCTCGAAGAAGCTGGCTTGCCGGGGCTCCAGGGCGGGCAGACCCTCCCGGAAATAAGCGGTAATCTTCTCGTAATCCTGCTGGTTGCGGGTGTGCCCGATTTTGAGGTAGCGCCCATACATGCGCAGGGCCAAGTTCGACAGCTCATGCTCCCGGCCCACGTGCGCTACCGTATCAGTGGCTTCATCGGACAGTTGCCGGGCTCGCCCACGAATACTTCGAGTAATATACTGGCCTTCAATGAGTTTCTCAAAATCCAGCGCCAGCAACACAATATGGCGCAGCTCGGCTTGCTGGGCCGTGGCTTTTACTTTTTCCAGCATGCGCAGGCTGTGCTGGTACAGCCCCCGGTTATACAGCACCCGGGCATAATCCAGCTGCTCGTGCAGCTGAATATCGAGGTTGTGGCCGGCGTGGTACATACGCAGACTGGAAAGCAGCTGCTTGTACAAATTTGCCTTTAGATTGGCCATTTGCACTTTTTTGATAGCCGGCACCTGTTGCAGCACCCGTTCTTCATCGTACCGCTCCTGCCCATCCAAGGCGTCAAACAACTGCAGAAACTTCAGTCCCTCGGCTGAGCCCTGGCGGTTGGCAAACAGCCGGAAATGCCGCTTTTCGGTGCGGGTCAGCGACTTTATCAGCTGAAAAACTGGGTCAGTACTTTCGTTGGGCATTGTACAAAGTCAAAAATTAACCTTTTGATTTAATGATACTTATACAACAAAAGTGATTTTCTAGAAATAGTAGGGCTATTGGAAAGAAGTTTTCAGCCGCTGAACCTGAGCTAGTACTTCGCAGCTGTATTTCAGCCCAAAGATGCTATGTCAGCTCACTTCTCCACCTCTTTGTCCACACTATTTTCTGCATTTGCCGGAGCTGGCTGGCGGGCCACCATTCTTACGGCCACGCCCAACGGCCAAACCATAGCCGGCTCCTACGCCCTGCTTCGAATAGAATCAAACCAAGGCTCGTCGGTAGTGCGGCCTGCATCGCCCGCATTTCCCTTCCTGCTCCGCTAGGCGGCCCGCAGGCGGTTCCTCCGTTTGTCAGTTGTACCACGCTCATGTATTACTCCCCTGATACCATCGCCTTTCTGGATGGCGAGTTCGTACCGGCCGCGCAAGCTACGTGCGGCGTGTATGCCCAATCGTTGCACTACGGCTATGCCGTGTTTGAGGGCATTCGGGCCTACGCAACGCCGGCCGGCACCCGCATTTTCAAGGATGAGGAGCATTATGAGCGTCTGCATTATTCATGCAAGGCTATTGGCCTACCGCTGCCATATTCGGTAGAAGAGCTTACGCGCATCAGCTACGAAGTGCTGGAGCGCAACGGCCTGACCGATGCCTACATCCGGCCGCTGGTGTTTGCCGGCGCGCCCAACATGAGCCTAAAAGCGGCCAGCACCAGCAACGTGCTGGTGGCCGTGTGGGAATGGGGCAAGTACCTCGGCGACCAAAGCCTGCGCCTCACCGTCTCGCCCTACGAGCGGCCCAACCCTAAGGCGGTGCCTATTGAAGCCAAGGTGGCGGGGCACTACGTCAACTCCATCATTGCCAGCACCGAGGCCAAAGGCCGGGGCTACGACGAGGCCCTGCTGCTGGACATGCACGGCCACGTCGCCGAAGGTCCCGGAGCCAACTTCTTCTTTGAGCGCGACGGGGAGCTGGTTACGCCCCCGGCTGGCAGCATCCTGCGTGGCATCACCCGCAACACCATTATCGACCTGGCCCGCGAGGCCGGCATCACCGTCACGGAGCGGTTCTTCGGCCCCGAGGAGCTGCGCACCGCCGAAGCCGCCTTCATGACCGGCACCGCCGCCGAGGTTATCGGCGTGGCCTCGGTGGATGACGTGGTATTCGAGCGCCCCTTCCAGCAAACCATCGGCGGCATGCTGGCCCAACACTATCAGGCGCTGGTTACGGGCCAGTCGGTGAGAACGGAGAGGTTAGAGGTGAGAGCCTAGAACTGAGAGCTTTTGGCAGCCGCGCAACTGGCCCACCCTCTCTACCCACAACTTCAGCAACGACGAGACGCGAAGTGTCGCGTCTCTACAACCGCCGCCCCCCCGCCCGAACGAAGCGGCAGAGATGCTTCGCGGAGCTCAGCATGACGTGCTGTAAACATTCAGCACATTTTCCACATCAGCACATTCCCCCACATGGCCCTCAACAAATACAGCTGCATTTACACCCAGGATGACAGTCTGCCGGCCTCGCAGGCTATGCTGATTGGCTCCGGCATTGCGGAGGCCGATTTGCGCAAGCCATTCGTGGGTATCTGCTCCACGGGCTTCGAGGGCAACACCTGCAACATGCACCTCAACCAGCTGGCCGACGCGGTGAAGCTGGGCGTGCAGGAGCAGGATTTGGTGGGGCTGCGCTTCAATACCATCGGTATTTCGGATGGCATCACCAACGGCACGCCGGGCATGCGCTACTCGCTGGTGTCCCGGGAAATCATTGCCGATTCCATTGAGGCCATGGCCGGGGCCCACAACTACGACGCCCTGGCCTGCGTGGTGGGCTGCGACAAAAACATGCCCGGGGCTCTCATTGCCATGGCCCGCCTCAACCGCCCCAGCCTGATGGTGTACGGCGGCACCATCCGGGGCGGCACGTTCAAGGGGCAGCAGCTCAACATTGTGTCGTGCTTTGAGGCCTACGGGCAGAAACTGCAGGGCCAGATTTCGGACGAGGACTACCGCGGCATCATCCGCAACGCCTGCCCGGGGCCGGGGGCTTGCGGGGGCATGTACACGGCCAACACCCTGGCCGCCGCCATCGAAACGCTGGGCCTGAGCGTGCCCTACTCCTCGTCGGCCCCGGCCGAAAGCGCCGAGAAGCAGCAGGAGTGCCGCAGCACCGGTGCCTACCTGCGCCGCCTGCTGGAGCTGGACCTCAAACCCCGCGACATTCTGGTGCGCGAGGCCTTCGAAAACGCCATGGTGGTGACTACCGTGCTGGGCGGCTCCACCAACGCCGTGCTCCACCTCATGGCCATTGCCCACGCCGCCGGCGTGCAACTCACGCTCGAAGACTTCCAGGCCGTGAGCGACCGGACGCCGGTGCTGGCCGACCTCAAGCCCAGCGGCAAGTATCTGATGGAGGACCTTTCGCAGCGGGGCGGGGTGCCGGCCGTGCTCAAAACCCTGCTCAACGCCGGCCTGCTCCACGGAGACCTGCTGACCGTGACGGGGCGCACCCTGGCCGAGAACCTGGCCGACGTGGCCCCGCTGGGCCCTGAGCAGGACATTCTGCGTCCCGTCAGCAACCCCATCAAGCCCGATGGCCACATTCAGATCTTGTACGGCAACCTGGCCCCCCGGGGCGCGGTGGCCAAGATTACCGGCAAGGAAGGCACCCGCTTCGCCGGCCCGGCCATCGTGTTCGATTCCGAAGAGGAGCTGAACGAGGGCATTGTGCAGGGCCTGATTCAGCCGGGCCACGTAGTCGTCATTCGGTACGTGGGGCCCAAGAGCGGGCCGGGCATGCCCGAGATGCTCAAGCCCACGTCGGCCATCATCGGGGCCGGGCTGGGCGACAAGGTGGCCCTGCTAACCGACGGCCGCTTTTCGGGCGGTACCCACGGCTTCGTTATCGGCCACGTGAGCCCCGAGGCCTACGACGGCGGCCCGCTGGCCCTGGTGGAAAACGACGACTGGATTACCCTGGACGCCGCCGCCAACACCATCGACGTGGCCCTGAGCGACGAACAGCTGGCCCTGCGCCGCCAGCAGTGGCAGCAGCCCGCGCCCCCGGTCAGCCAGGGCGTGCTGCTGAAATACATCCGCACCGTGAGCGACGCCAGCCACGGCTGCATCACCGACTTAGCCGACCACCGCCATGTTCCCGAACCCGCAGCTTCAATCCGCGCCAGCCTCGCCTGAGGCCCTGGCCGCCCCGCAGGTATCCGGGGCCGTGGCCCTGTTGCAGGGCCTGGTGGCCGAAGGCGTGGATACCGTATTCGGCTACCCCGGCGGGGCCATCATCCCCATTTACGATGCCCTGTACGATTTTCAGGAGCAGCTGAACCACGTGCTGGTGCGCCACGAGCAGGGCGGGATTCACGCCGCCCAGGGCTACGCCCGGGCCTCGGGGCGGGTGGGTGTAGTGTTTGCCACCAGCGGCCCCGGCGCCACCAACCTGGTCACCGGTCTGGCCGATGCTCAGATTGACTCCACCCCGCTGGTGTGCATCACGGGGCAGGTATTCGCGCATCTGCTGGGCACTGATGCCTTTCAGGAAACCGACATTCTGAACATCACCACGCCCGTTACTAAGTGGAATCACCAGATAACGGACGCCCGGGATATTCCGGCGGCGCTGGCCAAGGCCTTCTACATTGCCCGCAGCGGCCGGCCCGGCCCGGTTTTGCTCGACATCACCAAAAACGCCCAGCTGCAGCTGTTCGAGCACGCCGGCTACGAGCCCTGCACCCACATCCGCAGCTACCGGCCCCGGCCCGTGGTGCGCCCCGAGTACGTGCAGCGCGCCGCCGAGCTCATCAACCAGGCCCAGTGCCCGTTGGTGCTCTGGGGCCAGGGTGTGCTGCTGGGTAGCGCGGAAGCCGAGTTCCGGGAGTTTATCGAGAAAAGCGGGATTCCGGCGGCCTGGACGATTCTGGGGGCCGGGGCCTTGCCTACCGGCCACCCGCTGAACGTGGGCATGCTGGGCATGCACGGCAACTACGGCCCCAATGTACTCACCAACGAGTGCGACGTGCTGGTGGCCATCGGCATGCGCTTCGACGACCGGGTGACGGGCCGCCTCGACAAATACGCCCGCCAGGCCCAGGTCATTCACCTCGACATCGACCCCACCGAAATCGACAAGAACGTGACGGCTACCGTGCCGGTGTGGGGCGACTGCAAGGAAACCCTGCCCCTGCTCACGCAACTGGTAGCCGCCCGCCAGCACCCCGCGTGGCGCCAACGCTTCCGCGACCATGACGCCGAGGAAGTGGCCGCCGTGATTCAGGACGAGCTGTTCCCGACCCAGGACGGGCTGACCATGGGCGAGGTGATTCACCAGCTCAATGAGCTGACCCAGGGCGAGGCCATTATTGTGACCGACGTGGGCCAGCACCAGATGGTGGCCTGCCGCTACGCACGCCTCAACCACCCGCGCCTGAGCATTACCAGCGGCGGCCTGGGTACCATGGGTTTTGCGCTGCCGGCCGCCATCGGGGCCAAGTACGGCGCACCCCGCCGTACAGTAGTGGCTGTCATCGGCGACGGGGGCATTCAGATGACGATTCAGGAGCTGGGCACTATCATGCAAACCGGCATCGAGGTGAAGATCCTGCTGCTCAACAACCAGTTTCTGGGTATGGTGCGGCAGTGGCAGGAGATGTTCCATGAGCGGCGCTACTCCGCCGTGGAAATTGCCAGCCCCGACTACGTGACGGTAGCCAACGGCTACGGCATTGCCGCCCGCCGCGTGGAGCACCGCCCCGACCTGGAATTCGCCCTACGCCAGCTGCTGGAACACCCCGGCTCCTTCCTGCTGGAAGTGCGCGTCACCCGCGAAAACAACATCTTCCCGATGGTTCCCCAAGGCTGCGGCGTGGGCGAAATCCGGCTGCGCTAGGACAATTGTAGAGACGCGACACTTCGCGTCTCGGCGTCCGCGCCATTGGGTTCGGCAGCAGAAACAACATCAGCAACGAGGAGACGCGAAGTGTCGCGTCTCTACATCGCCCGGAAACTATGCTCGCCAACGACCGGCAAGAATACAACATCACGGCGTACACCGAGAACCAGGTGGGGCTGCTCAACCGGCTGGCCATCATCTTCTCCCGGCGCAAAATCAACATCGAGAGCCTGAACACCTCGCCCTCGGAGATTGAGGGGATTCACCGCTTCAACATCGTGGTGCACGAGTCGGAAGAGGTGGTGCGCAAGATTGCCCGCCAGATGGAAAAGCAGGTGGAGGTGCTGAAAGTGTACTTCAACCCCAACGAGGAAGTCATCTGGCAGGAAATGGCCCTCTACAAAGTGCCCACCGATGTCATTGCCGAGCGGGCACTGGTGGAGCGGCTGCTGCGGGAGCACGGGGCCCGGGCCGTCGTAATCCGCAAGGACTACACCGTGTTTGAAACCACCGGCCACCGCGAGGAAACCGACAAGCTGCTGGAAGTGCTGCATCCCTACGGCCTCATCGAATTCGTACGCTCCGCCCGCATTGCCATCATCAAAGACAGCCAGGGATTCCATCACAAGCTGCGCGAGTTCGAGCGCCAGCAGCCCGGCGAGGAAGTAAGCGAAAACGAGTTCCTCGACCTCCGCGACAAGGTGTTTTCGATGTGACCCCACCCCCGGCCCCTCCCCTCCGGGAGAGGGGTGCCAGACGCGGGTTCAAGAATATTGATTCGTTGAACGCACCCCTCTCCCGGAGGGGAGGGGCCGGGGGTGGGGTCCGCCTACCAGAACGACTAACAACGAACAACTACCAACTAATAACCCCCAATCATCATGGCAACCATCAACTTTGGCGGCGTAGAAGAACACGTTGTAACCCGCGAGGAATTTCCGCTGGAAAAGGCCCGCACCATTCTGCAAGGCGAAACTATTGCCGTGCTGGGCTACGGCGTGCAAGGCCCCGGCCAGGCCCTGAACCTGCGCGACAACGGCTTCCGCGTGATTGTGGGGCAGCGGCCCGATTCGGCTTCGTGGCGCAAGGCGGAGGTCGATGGCTGGGTGCCGGGCGAGACGCTGTTCAGTCTGGAAGAAGCGGCCGAGCGGGGCACCATCCTGGCCAACCTGTTGTCGGATGCCGGTCAGATTGCCGTGTGGCCCACGCTCAAACCCCACCTCACGGCCGGCAAAACCCTGTACTTCTCCCACGGCTTCGGCATCACCTTCAACGACCAGACGGGCATCATCCCGCCCGCCGACGTGGACGTGGTGCTTGTTGCGCCAAAGGGCAGCGGTACGAGCCTGCGCCGGCTGTTTGTGGCCGGGGGCGGGCTTAACTCGTCGTTTGCCGTGTACCAGGATGCCACCGGCCGCGCCTACGAGAAGGCCGTGGCCCTGGGCATCGGGGTGGGCTCGGGCTATTTGTTTGAAACCGATTTCCGCAAGGAAGTCTACTCCGACCTCACCGGCGAACGGGGCGTGCTGATGGGCGCGCTGGCCGGCATCATCGAGGCCCAGTACCAGGTACTGCGCCAGCGCGGCCACTCGCCTTCCGAGGCCTTCAACGAAACCGTGGAGGAACTCACCCAGAGCCTGGTGCCGCTGGTGGGCGAAAACGGCATGGACTGGATGTTCAGCAACTGCTCCGTAACGGCCCAGCGCGGCGCCCTCGACTGGAAAGGCCGCTTCCGCGAAGCTACCCTGCCCGTGCTCAACGAGCTGTACGACAGCGTAGCCTCGGGCCAGGAAGCCGCCCGCACCATCCAGCGCGGCTCCACGCCCGGCTACCGTCAGGAGCTGGAAGCCGAGCTGAAGGAAGTGCGCAACTCGGAGCTGTGGCAGACCGGTGCTACCGTGCGCGAGCTACGCTCCCGCGCCGCCGAAAAAGTAGAACAGGAAGAAGCCTACGCCCTCACGGCCGACGGTAACTAGAACGCAACCGTCTGTCATATTTCTTCTGTCATCCTGAGCAGAGCGAAGGACCTTCTCACGTGAAAACGGTAATCGTAACAACGACTCGTTCCAGCGTGGTAAGGTCCTTCGCAAGCTCAGGATGACAGGTGTTTTTTATTTTCCAGATGGAAACTTCCCAACCCGCCACCCTCACCCCGGCCCTGCCGCTGCCCCTGGTGGAGCAGGCGGCCCGCACGCTGCAGGGCGTCATCAGTCCTACGCTGTTGCAGCACAATTTGGGGCTTTCGGCGGCCTACGGGGCCACTATTTATCTGAAGCGGGAGGATTTGCAGGTGGTGCGCTCCTACAAGATTCGGGGGGCCTACAACAAGATGGCGGGGCTGCCGGCCGACGAGGCCAACCGGCCGGTGGTGTGCGCCTCGGCCGGCAACCACGCCCAGGGCGTGGCCTACGCCTGCCAGCTGCTGGGCCGACGGGGCTACATCTTTATGCCCGCCGCCACCCCCGCCCAGAAGGTAAATAAAGTGCGCCTGTTCGGGCGCGACCAGGTGAAAATTGTGCTGACCGGGGCCACATTCGATGATTCGTCGAGGGCGGCGCAGGAGTTTTGCCAGCAGCGCCAAGGCGTGTACGTGCACCCGTTTGACGATGCGGCCGTGGTGGCCGGGCAGGCCACGGTGGGCCTGGAAATCCTCCGCGACGCGCCCGCGCCCATTGATTTCGTGTTTATGCCCATCGGGGGTGGGGGGCTGGCGGCGGGCGTGAGCAGCGTGTTCCGACAGCTCAGCCCCGCCACCCGGCTGGTGGGCGTGCAGCCCTTGGGCGCGCCCTCCATGCACCGCGCCATCCAAACGGGGCTGCGGCAGCCGCTGGAGCACATCGAGAGCTTCGTGGATGGGGCGGCGGTGAAGTGCCCGGGCGAGCTGACGTTTGCCATCTGCCGGGAGCTGCTGGACGAGGTGGCGCTGGTGCCCGAGGGCCAGGTATGCGAGGATTTGCTGAAGATGTACAACGAGGAAGGCCTGGTGCTGGAGCCAGCCGGTACGCTCAGCCTCTCGGTGCTGCACCAGTACGCCGCCCAGATCCGGGGCAAAACGGTGGTGTGCATCCTCAGCGGCTCCAACAACGACATCACCCGCATGGAGGACATCAAGGAGCGGGCGTTGCGCCACCAGGGCCGCAAGCATTATTTCCTGGTCACCTTCAACCAGAAGCCCGGGGCCCTGCGCCGCTTCGTGAACCACGTGCTGCGCGAGGACGACGACATCATCCAGTTTCAGTACATCAAGAAGAACAACAAGGAAAAAGGCCCCGTTTTCGTCGGCCTAGAAGTGCAGCGCCCCCACGACATTGCCGAAATCCAGCAGCGCATGGTAGCCGAGGGATTTTCGTACGAGTATTTAAACGGAAAGCAGGATTTTCTGAGTTTGCTGGTATAGGACAAACCGCTCAGCATTAGTTGAGCGGTTTATTACTTCGTTACTGAATTGAAAAAATAAAAACGCTATCCACTACCCTACTACCACTATCAATCTGAATCAGATACCTACCCTTACTACCTCTTGGGTTAGGATGCTTAGTTGTCAGAAGAAGCCTATCTGATTTAACGGGTTTATCAAAGCCTCCTTTATTAAGATAAATCACACTGTCACGCCGCTCATATCTACCCTGATACGAGGTTGATGAACCGAGGCCACTGCCGTTAAACCACTCAAATGTGCTATCCTGCTTAAACAGGAAATAACAACTGGACGTCCCACTGTCATATAGTGCTCTTAATATGACAGGACTCTTGCTCATTTCTGTTTCATTACTGCAGCCTGCAATAAGCATTGATGTGCACAACAGTATATTTCTTCTCATATAATTACCCAGAAAATCAGGCTCAATTTGCACCAATTTAAAAGCCGGCAAAGCACAATCTACAGTACCCGCTGCTGACATCTTACATGATGCGGCATAACCGTTCAACGCCGAGACGCGAAGTATCGCGTCTCTACAGCAGTTGGCCTTTGTAAGCCACTCAGCAACTACACACTATCTATCAGACACTTACAGTCACATCAGCAACTTTTTGAAATAGTAGGCGTGCCGAAAAACGGTTTCGGGGGGCCGGGGCTGGGGATGTACTTGGGGCTTTCCTTCTGCCACGAAGTCATTGCCCATGTCTACCGAGAAAGTCCACATCTTCGATACTACCCTGCGCGACGGGGAGCAAGTGCCCGGCTGCAAACTGAACCGGGACGAGAAACTGCTCATTGCCCGGCAGCTGGAACTACTCGGCGTGGACGTGATTGAGGCCGGCTTCCCGGTTTCCAGTCCCGGCGACTTTGCGGCCGTGGCGGCCATTGCGGCCCAAACGCGCGAGGCTACCGTTTGCGGCCTTTCCCGGGCCGTGGAAAACGACATTCGCACGGCGGCCGAGGCCCTGAAAGCGGCCCGCTACCCGCGCATTCACACGGGTATTGGCACTTCGGAGTCGCACATTCGGTACAAGCTGCTGAGCACGCCCGAGCAGGTGCTGGAGCGGGCGGTAGCGGCCGTGAAGCTGGCCAAGTCGTTTGTGGAGGACGTGGAGTTTTACGCCGAGGACGCCGGCCGCACCGACAATGAGTTTCTGGCCCGCGTGTGCGAGGCCGCCATTCGGGCCGGGGCCACCGTGCTCAACATCCCCGATACCACCGGCTACTGCCTCCCGGCCGAATACGGCGCCAAAATCAAGTACCTGGCCGACAACGTGCGCGGCATTGAGCGGGTGCGCCTTTCCACCCACTGCCATAACGATTTGGGCATGGCCACGGCCAACTCCATTGCGGGCGTGCTGGGCGGGGCCCGGCAGGTAGAGTGCACCATCAACGGCGTGGGTGAACGGGCCGGCAATACGGCCCTCGAAGAAGCCGTGATGGTGCTCCGCCAGCACCCTTACCTCAACTTCAGCACCGGCATCAACACCAAGCTGCTGGCCGAAACTTCGGCTATGGTGTCGCACCTGATGAGCATGCCGGTGCAGCCCAACAAGGCCATTGTGGGGGCCAACGCCTTTGCTCACTCCAGCGGCATTCACCAGGACGGCGTGATTAAGCACCGCGAAACCTACGAAATCATCGACCCGCGCGAGGTGGGCATGCCCGATTCCAGCATTGTGCTCACCGCCCGCTCTGGCCGTGCCGCTTTGGCTTACCGCCTCCAGAAAATCGGCTACGATTTTGACCGCGTGGCCCTCAATAAAGCCTACACCCATTTCCTCGTCCTGGCCGACCGTCAAAAGGAGGTCGTGGACGAGGATTTGCACATTATGGTGGAGCAGCAACAGCTCGTGACGGTGGGCTGATTCGCCAGCACAGCAGAACGTCATGCTGAGCGCAGCCGAAGCATCTCTACCGCTTCGTTGCAATGCTAATGGTTAGTCAGAGGTAGAGATGCTTCGGCTGCGCTCAGCATGACGGTCTTGTACTTCTTACCCTCCTACCCTAACCATCCCCACCCCTCTCTCATGTCTAAAACGTTATTTGATAAAATCTGGGATGCGCACGTGGTGCGCGAGGTAGCCGGCGGACTGTCGGTGTTTTATATTGACCAGCACCTGATTCATGAGGTAACCAGCCCTCAGGCCTTTGATGAGCTGACGGCCCGAGGCCTGATGCTGCGCCGCCCTGAGCAGATTCTGGCCACGGCCGACCACAACGTGCCCACCCGCCACCAGGACCAGCCGATTCAGGACCCGCTCAGCCGCTCCCAGGTGGATAAGCTCACCGAAAACTGCGCCCGGCACGGCGTGGAGCTGTACGGGCTGGGTCATCCCTACCAAGGCATTGTGCACGTAATTGGGCCCGAGCTGGGCGTAACGCAGCCCGGCCTCACCATCGTGTGCGGTGATTCGCACACCTCCACCCACGGTGCGTTCGGGGCCATTGCGTTTGGCATCGGCACCAGCCAAGTGGCGCAGGTGATGGCCTCGCAGTGCCTGCTGCTGGATAAGCCCAAGCGCATGCGCATTACTGTGGATGGGGAGCTGCAGCCGGGCGTATCGGCCAAGGATGTGATTCTGCACGTAATTGCCCAACTGGGCACGGGTGGGGCCACCGGTTACTTTGTGGAGTACGCCGGCAGCGCCATCCGCAGCCTGAGCATGGAAGGCCGCATGACGGTGTGCAACATGAGCATCGAAATGGGGGCCCGCGGCGGCCTCATTGCCCCCGATGCCACCGCTTTTGAGTACCTGCACGGCCGCCCCTTCGCGCCCGAGGGCGAGGTCTGGGACCGGGCCGTAAAGTACTGGCAAACCTTGTTTTCGGACGAGGACGCGCAGTTTGACGCCGAGCACCGCTTCGAGGCCAGCGCCATTCGGCCCATGATAACCTACGGCACCAACCCCGGCATGGGCATGCCCCTGGCCGCCAGCATTCCGGCCCCGACCGCGGCGGCCGAAGCGCCGAGCTTTGAGAAGTCGTTGCGGTACATGGGGTTTGAAGCCGGTGAGTCGCTGCTGGGCAAGGAAATCAGTCACGTGTTTATCGGCAGCTGCACCAACTCCCGCATCGAGGATTTGCGCACGGTGGCGGCCTACGTGCGGGGCAAGCGCAAAGCGCCCCACGTGGAGGCCATCATCGTGCCCGGCTCCAAGCAGGTGGAGCAGCAGGCCATTGCCGAGGGCCTCGACCAGGTGTTGGCCGCCGCCGGCTTTGAGCTGCGCGAACCGGGCTGCAGCGCCTGCTTGGCCATGAATGAGGACAAGATTCCGGCCGGAGCCTACTGTGTCTCTACCTCCAACCGCAACTTCGAAGGCCGCCAGGGGCCCGGCGCCCGCACGCTACTGGCCTCCCCCCTGGTAGCCGCCATTACGGCCGTGCAAGGCCGGCTGGTGGACGTGGCGGAGTACGTGTAACCCGAGCTAGAGCTAGCTCCCCTCCTCAGATGAGGAGGGGTTGGGGGTGGTTGACCCACGCTTGAACGACAACTACTTCTACTTCTTAGCTCTAAAAAATCAACCACTCCCAGCCCCTCCTTTCCAAGGAGGGGAGCTAGTTCTAAAACAGCTTACCAACCCCTCTCTCACCCCACCCCCACATGGAAAAATTCACCACCCTGCGCTCCGGTGTGGTTCCGTTGCCCATCGAAAACGTGGACACGGACCAGATTATCCCAGCGCGCTTTCTAAAAGCTACCACCCGCGAAGGTTTCGGGCAGAACCTGTTTGCCGACTGGCGCTACGCCGACGGCCAGCCCAAGTCGGATTTCGTGCTGAATGATGCCCGTTACCAGGGCCATCAGATTCTGCTGGCGGGCCAGAACTTCGGGTGCGGCTCCAGCCGGGAACACGCCGCCTGGGCTTTGTATGACGCCGGTTTTCGGGTGGTCATCAGCAGCTACTTTGCCGATATTTTCCGGGGTAACGCCCTCAACACCGGCCTGCTGCCCCTGCAGGTAACGCCTGAGGAGCTGCAGGAGCTGTTTGTCCTGGTGGCGCAGGATGCCCAAGCCGAGCTAACGGTGGACCTGCCCAGCCAGACGTTGCAGGTGTCGGGCCGGCCGGAGCCGATGCGCTTCGAGCTGGACGCCTATAAAAAGGAATGCCTTATCAACGGCTACGACGACATTGATTTCCTACTGAGCCAGGAGGACGCAATTACCGCATTTGAACAACAACGGACATGGGTATTTTAAGCAAACGCATTGCAGTGTTGCCCGGTGATGGAATCGGGCCGGAGGTATGTGGGGAAGCCGTACGCGTGCTGCGCGCCGTGGCCGACCGGTTCGGGCACGAGTTCCAGTTCGATTACCAGCTGATGGGGGCCTGCGCCATTGACGCCACCGGCTCACCGCTGCCCGAGCTTACGCTAGATGCCTGCCACCAGGCCGACGCCGTGCTGCTGGGCGCCATCGGCGACCCGAAGTACGACAACAACCCCGCCGCCCCGGTGCGCCCCGAGCAGGGCCTGCTGCGCCTGCGCAAGGAGTTGGGCCTGTACGCCAATATTCGCCCCGTTACGGCCTACGACCAGCTGCTGGAGCACTCCCCGCTGAAAGCCGAGCGGATTCAGGGAGCCGATATTCTGATCTTCCGGGAGCTGACGGGCGGGGTGTATTTTGGAGAAAAAGGGCGCTTCAACGACGGGCACTCAGCCTACGACAACTGCACCTACTCGCGGGCGGAGATTGAGCGGATTGCTCACCGCGCTTTCCGGGCCGCCGAAACCCGCCGCCATAAGCTCACGCTGGTGGACAAGGCCAACGTGCTGGAAACCTCCCGCCTCTGGCGCGAAACTGTGCAGAGCATTGCCCCCGAGTACCCCAGTGTGGCCCTAGACTACCTGTTCGTGGACAACGCCGCCATGCAGATTATCCTCAACCCCAAGCAATTCGATGTGATTCTGACCGAGAACATGTTTGGGGACATCATTTCCGATGAGGCCTCGGTTATTGCCGGCTCGCTGGGGCTGCTGCCCTCGGCCTCGGTGGGTGATACGGCAGCCTTGTTTGAGCCCATTCATGGCTCCTACCCGCAGGCCAAAGGCAAGGGCATTGCCAATCCTATTGCCACCATTCTGTCGGCGGCGCTGCTGCTGGACCACTTCGGCCTCACCGAAGAAGCCGACACCGTGCGCGACGCCGTGGAGCACGCCCTGGACCAGCAGGTGGTAACGCCCGAGCTGAACCCCGGCACGCGCTACACCACCGAGCAGGTGGGCAGCTTTATTGCCTACGCCGTGCTGGATATTGCCGATTGTGAAATGCACCGCAACAACATCAAGCTCGGGATGAGCACCATCATCTAGCCCGCCCCGCGCGGATACTGCCTTGCACCGGAGAGGGGTGCCTAAGGCCCGGACTACCGACAGCTGCTGTTGGTGGCCGGGCCTTTTTTCGTGCCTGTTGCCAACGGTTCACCCAACCTGTTTTTGCACTTCACCCGGGGCCCTGAGCGGTTCGCCCCGTTTGTGCCCGTGTGTATGCCCAAGGATGCGGATGTTTGAACCAGTTAACCGCTTAGCAACTGGCTTTCCTCTCCCATTCTCTACCCCTACCACGATGTTCCGTTTCTCCGCCTCCGCCCTTCGTTTCCGGTTTCTGTTACTGCTGATGCTTGTAGTAGTGAGCACCGCCGCGCAGGCGCAGAAGCAGTCCGCGTTGCCCGCCGGTTCCCGCACCGTGCTGACTTCCGATTCGGTGAAGTTGTTTGTGCAAGTAGCGGGTAAAGGTACGCCCTGCCTGTTTGTGCATGGTGGACCGGGGGCGGGTAGCTACTCTTTTGGGAAGCTGGGCGGCAACCGCCTTGAGAACAAACTGCAGATGGTGTACCTGGACCAGCGCGGCAGTGGGCGCTCAGGTAGCTCCCGCTCCAAGAACTACTCCATGGCCCGCATGGTGCAGGACTTGGAAGAAGTTCGCCAGCAGCTGGGCGTGCAGAAATGGGTGGTCATGGCCCACTCCTTCGGCGGCACCATTGCCACGGCCTACGCCCAAAAGTATCCCCAGCGGGTGCAGGCCCTGGTGCTCACCAACGCCGTACTGAACCCAGTGGCCTCTCTGGATAGCATGCTGGCCTACGGCACCAGCCTGTTGCCCGCCGCGGCCCGCCCCGCCCCCAGCCTACCCCAGATGCAGCGGTTTGGCATGGTGATGGGCGCCCTGCAGCAGCAGAAACTAGCCGGCCAGCTGCAGTTTTCGCACGATTCCCTGGCCGCCCGCGCCATGCGCACCAGCCGCGCCGTGCCCGGCAACTCCGACTTCGCCCAGCAGGTATTCAGCGGCCGGCTGGCTGATTACGGCCAGGACTACGCCCCCGCCACTGCCAAGCTCACCGTACCCACGCTGGTAATCCTGGGCAAAGACGACCGGACGACGGGTGCCACGGCGGCTACGTACCAGTTTCCGCGCAAGCAGGTGGTTACGCTGGCCGGCAAGCACAACTCTTTCCTGGAGCAGCCCGCGCAGTTCCGGCAGGCAGTCGTTAGCTTCGTGCAGCAGCTTCCTCGCTAGTTCTCTATGTCAGCTACTTCCCAGCGCCCAGCTTCGGTTTACCTCAACGACAAGTGGTTTTTGTTGCTGGGTATTCCGGTGCTGGGCGCGCTGGTGTTGCTGCCCCGCGGGGCGTTGCAGGTACGTTCCCTCCCTGAGCTGCTGGTAGCATGGGGCTGCTCCACCATCATTACCGCTATTTTCTGGCTGCTGGGCCGCTCGTTGTGGCGCTATCTGTTCCGGCGGTTTCCACGGGTGGAGCAAACCCGGCAGCGGCTGTGGTGGCTGGCCGTCAGCAATACCGGCATTGCGGCGCTTACTACCCTGGGTATTGGGCAGGTGGCCGCCCGGCTGCAGCACGGGCACCTTACCTGGGCGGCGTTCTGGTTTGAGTTTGGGCTGAACATGGTGCCCACGGTGGTGATTCAGCTGGTGTATGAAAGCTGGAATTTCTTCCGGCAGTGGGCCGATAACCTGCGTCGCACCGAGCAGCTCCAGAGTGCCAACACCCGCAGCCAGCTAGAGGCTCTGCAAAGCCAGCTCGACCCCCACTTCCTCTTCAACTCCCTCAACACCCTGTCGGCCCTTATTGAGCCGGAAAACGAGCCCGCCCAGGATTTTGTGGAGCAGCTTTCCGATGTGTACCGCTACGTGCTGCTGGCCCGCGACCAACCCACCGTGCCGCTGAGCGAGGAGCTGGCTTTTGTGGAAACCTACCTGGCCTTGCACAAAGCCCGCTTCCGCGACAACCTACGGGTGCAGTGGCAGGTGCCGGCTACGGCCCTGGCCGCGCGGGTGGCGCCGCTCAGCGTGCAGCTGCTGGTGGAAAACGCCCTCAAGCACAACGTGGCCTCCCGGGAGCACCCGCTGGAGCTGGAACTCACCGCCGACCCGGCTACCGGCTACTTCACCGTGCGCAACACCCTGCGCCCGCGCACCGCCGGC
Source organism: Hymenobacter sp. UYP22 (assembly GCF_040547285.1). Classification (NCBI taxonomy): domain Bacteria; kingdom Pseudomonadati; phylum Bacteroidota; class Cytophagia; order Cytophagales; family Hymenobacteraceae; genus Hymenobacter; species Hymenobacter sp. UYP22. The sequence continues at coordinate 79,643 of NZ_JBEPPK010000013.1, forward strand.
CTCGCCCCCGGTACCGGCACCGGCCTGCGCAACGTGCGCCACCGCTACGAGTTGCTACAGGCCCCACAGCCGGTGGCCGTAACGCAGGAAGCCGGCTGGTTTCAGGTGCAGCTGCCGCTGCTGTGAGTAGTGAGTAGTGGAGTAGAACGTCATTCTGAGCGAAGCCGGAGGCGTAGTCGAAGAATCTCTACCGCTTCATCTGGTTACCATGATACGTTTGTTGCCGCAACGTCAGCACGCGAGATTCTTCGGCTTTGCTTAGCATGACGTTTCTTCTTCTGCCCTCCGCTCTATTCTCCTAATTATTCACTCCTAGCTCCTCCACAATGACCGTTCTACTGCTCGAAGACGAATACCCGGCCGCCGAGCGGCTGCAACGGCTGCTGCGCCAGGCCGCGCCTGAGACTCAGGTGCTGGCTGTGCTGGATAGCGTGGCCGGAGCGCTGCAGTGGCTGGACACCCGCCCCGCTCCCGACCTGATTCTGTCGGATATTCAGCTGGCGGATGGGCTGAGCCTGGAGGTGTTTGACCAAACGGTTGTGCGCAGCCCGGTCATCTTTACCACCGCTTATGACGCCTACGCCATCCGGGCTTTCAAGGCCAACAGCGTCGATTACCTGCTGAAACCCGTGAAACTGGCGGAGCTGACCACGGCCCTTACCAAACTGCAGGAGTGGCGCACCCCAACTGCCCCGCCTGCCCCTGACGATACCGCCCAGCGCCTGGAGCGCCTGCTGGATACCTTGCCCCGGCCGGAGCGGCAGTACAAAACCCGGTTTCTGGTGCGCAGTGGGGAGCAGCTGCTCCCGGTGGCTGCCACGCAGGCTGCCTGGTTTCAGAGCCGGCACGAGACCACCACGCTAGCTACCTTGGATGGGCGCCGTTACGTGGTGGAGTACACCCTGGAGCAACTCGAGAGCCTGCTGGACCCGGCGCATTTTTTCCGCCTCAACCGCCAGCTACTAGCCCATTTACCGGCCGTGCAGCGCCTGCACCCCCACTTCAATGGTAAGTTACTAGTGGAGCTGCAGCCCGCCCCCAACGAGGAAATACTGGTGAGTCGGGAGAAGGCCGGGGCCGTTAAGAGCTGGCTCGAAGGGTAGATTTGGCTGTGTGGACAGCTCAGCAGGACGGTCTACATCGCATCAAAATGCCTTTAAGAGTTACTGTCAACAGTTCCTAGCAGAGAGACCAGTGTCCGGAAAAGGACTTCCTCCTCAAAGGGCTTCGAGATGCACGCATTCATGCCGGCGGCCAGATACTGCTGGGCATCCTCCTCAAAGGCGTTGGCGGTGAGGGCCACAATGGGCACTTGGGCCAGCTGTGGGTCGGGCAGGGCCCGGATGACGGCGGTGGCCTCCACCCCGTTCATGCCTGGCAGCTGAATATCCATGAGCACGGCATCGTAGCGGTGCTGGCTGGCGGCGGCCACGCCCGCCGGGCCATCTTCGGCTTCGTCCAGCTCCACGCCCCATTCCTCCAGCAGCATGCGGGCTACCAGCCGGTTAATGTCGTTGTCTTCTACCAGCAGCACCCGCTTGCCTTGCAGCTGCTGGGTGGCCGCCAACTCGTGCTCCTCCGGAACCGGCAGCAGGCGGCCGGCGCGGGGCAGGGTAAGCTGGAAGGAAAACGTGCTGCCCTTGCCCAACTCACTTTGCAGCTGCAGTTGCCCGCCCATCTGCTCCACCAGGGCGCGGCTGATAGTCAGGCCCAGGCCGGTGCCCCCAAACTGCCGCGTGGTATCGGCGTAGGCCTGGGTGAACGACTCGAAAATGCGCTCCTGCTTGTCGGGAGCAATGCCCACGCCGGTATCACTCACCCGGCACTCAATGGTCAGAAAATCCTCGGTTTCGGCTACCTGATAGGCCCCGGCATGAATGCTCCCGCCGGCCGGCGTGAACTTCACGGCGTTGCTGAGCAGGTTCAGCATAATCTGGTTGATGCGGAAGGCGTCGCCGATAACCTGCGGATGCGGGCAGGTTTCGTTTAGGCGACTGACACTCAGGTGCAGTCCTTTCTCGGCAGCTTGCAACGCCAGCGGCTGCGAGGCCTGAAACATGGATTCGCATAAATCGAACGGCTCAGGGGACATTTCCAGCTTGCCGGAGGTGATTTTGGCCATATCCAGCACATCATTGATAACCTCCAGCAGGTGCTTGCCCGAGCTACGGATGATGCCCACCAGCTCCTGCTGCCGGGGGCTTAGAGAGGTTTTGGCGAGTTGGCCGGCAATGCCCAACACCCCGTTCAGGGGCGTGCGGATTTCGTGGCTCATGTTGGCCAGAAAGTTAGCCCGGGCCTGGGCCGCGGCTTCCGCTTCCTCGCGAGCCTGCTTGAGCTCGGTTATATCGGTGCTCACGCCCAGCACGTGGGGCACGCCGTTGGCCCAGGTCAGGGGCCGCTTTACTGTGTGCACCCACCGCTCTTCGCCCGAGGGCAGCATTAGTTGCTGTTCCAACGCCAGTTCCTGTCCCGTGCTCAGCACCTGGGCATCGGTGGCGGCGTAGCTGGCCATGTTCAGCGCCTGCTGCTCGGCAACGGCCGGCACGGGCTTGGTGGCCGATAGTTTGGCCAGGGCATCGTGCGTGGCCTGGTTAGCATACACGTAGCGGCCGGCTGGGTCGCGCACGTACACCATGCTGGGCAGGGAGCTGAGCACCTGCTCGGTAAATGCCTGCTGGGCAGCCCGCTCCCGCTCGGCTTTCACTCGCTCAGTCACCTCTACAATGTAGAGCGTGGCCGACAGCTTATCGGGCCCGGGCACGGCGCACAGCGTGAAATACCGGTTCTGGCTGCTTACTTCATGTTGCTGCTCGCTCCCGATAGCCAGCGCTTTCTGCACCCAGCCCACGGCTTGGTGACGCAGTTCATCCATCGCCTCAGGGCCCAGTTCCTGGCTCAGGCGCAGGGCGGCCGGATTGGCGTACAGCAGCCTACCATCGGGGGCCAGACAATACACCGGGTTGGGGTTCTGGGCCGGCATCCGGAGTAGCATCTTCTGCTCCACCAGAGTTTGCTCCAGATGACGGATACGGGCGTGCGCTTCGGCTAAGGTGGCGGGCAATTCGGTAGGCATAAGGAAAGGTATTCTGCGGGAGCGGGCGGGTGATGCGCCGGCCCAAAAGGCTCAGCGCATCTGCAAAGATCATACGCCCGCCCGAGTAAATACCAATACCCTCCGCAATATCCTACGCGCAACTGCCTCCCAATCAGCCTGCCGGGGGCGCATATAATGCGCGGCCCGGCCGTCGGCTGCTCCGGCGGGGCGGTACGCGCTTGCCCCCGCCGGTCTGCTTCCCGCTTGCCTGGCTGCGCTACCTGTCCAGCCAGGCTTTGAAGGCGGCTACTTTTTCCCGGCTCACCAGCACGGTATCGTTGTCGGGGGCGGTGGGCTTGAGAATGGTTTGCAGGCGGGAGTTGGTGTAGTGCACAATGTCGTGGATGGCCTCGGCGTGGGCCAGGTAGGCGCGGTTGAGGCGGAAGAATTCCAGCGGATCGAGCAGGCTTTCCAGCTGCTCCAGGGTGTAGTCCACCACAAAGCGGCGACCCTCCCGGGTGTGCAGCAGCGTTACCTTTTCGAGGCTGGCGAAGTAGGCAATTTGCTCCACCGGTACGGCCTTCAGGTGCTCTCCTACCCGCACCACGAAGCGGGTTTTGTACTCCTTAGCGGGCTGGGCCTGCTGCAACATGCGCGTGAGCAGGGCGGCATCAAACTGAGGCGTGGCCTGCTGCTGCTGGCGGCGCAGCTTGGCCAGGGCGGCCGTCAGCTCCTCGGGGTCAATGGGCTTGAGCAGGTAGTCCACGCTGTTGACCTTGAAGGCGCGCAGGGCGTACTTGTCGTAGGCGGTGGTAAAGATGACGGGGCTGGTGATGGTAAGTCGCTCAAACAATTCGAAACTCAGCCCATCGGCCAGGTGAATATCCAGGAACAGCACATCGGGCGGGTGGGCCTGCAGGCGCTGCAGCAGCTCCACGGCCTCCGCCACCGACTCCGCCGTGCCTACTACCGCCACGGGCTGGGGCTGCTTTTGCAGCAGTCCGGCCAGGCGGGTAGCCGCCAGGGGTTCATCTTCAATCAGTACGGCGCGGAGCGGAGCGGTAAAGGTCATGGGGCGAATGTAGGGCGCAGGAGGGGCTTTTCGGAAGAGGTAAGCAAGATAGGAACGTCATGCTGAGCGTAGCCGAAGCAGAACGGGCCGGTCCGGCGGCTGCAAGCCGTCGGGCCAGTTGCCGTCAGCTGACACCCGCCCGACGACGGAACAACAGCAGCACGCGGCAACCGGCCCGACGGGCTTGCAGCCGCCGGACCGGGGTGCTACTGCAGCTCCAGCAGCGGCAATACCACGGCAAACTCCGCGTCGGAGGCCTCAATGAGCACCGGGCGGGTGGTGAGGAAAGCGTAGCGGGCCTGCAGGTTTTTCAGGCCCAACCCCGTTGATTCGCCCTCCGGGAGGCGGCGGGCGTGGCGGGTGTTGCGCACGGTGAGGGTGGCGGCGACCTCATCCAGGGTAATGCTGATGCGCAACGGATTGCGCTGGGAAGTAGCGTTGTGCTTGAGGGCGTTTTCCAGCAGCAGCTGCAAAGCCAGCGGGGGCACCTGCCAATGGTTCAGCGGGGCCGTAGCCGGCAGGTGGCGCTCCACCTGCACGCCCTCACCCAGGCGGGTGCGCTGCAAAAACAGGTAGGCGTCGCTGAACCGGATTTCTTCCGTCAGGGGTACTACTTCCTGGTCCTGGGAGTCGAGTACGTAGCGGTACACCTGGCTGAGCTGGCGGATGAAGCGGGTGGCCCGGGCCGGGTCGTTTTCCTCCACCAGGGAGGTGAGGGCGTTGAGGGAATTGAACAGGAAGTGCGGGTCGAGCTGGCGGCGGAGGCTGTCGGCCTGGGCCTGGGCATTTTCCTTTTCCAGACGCTGGGCCTGCACCGACACCTCGCGCCAGCTCAGCAGAAACGAGCGGCTGTGCATAAACAGCGACACGATGAGCGTGATACCCAAGGGCACCACAAACGCCTGCCAACTAATACTCCAGAACGACTTGTGGAAATACCCGACTCGAAAGACAGTGGTGACCACCAGAATAACCAGCGTGGAGGCCAGCAGCGAAGTACTCACCGTCACCAGAAAGCGCCGCAGCGGATTCTGCGTCCAGTCAACGTAGCGGTTCAGCAAATCTGAAGGCAGCCCGTTGGCCAGCCACAGGCCCGTGGTGTAGCAGAAGTTGTAGCCAAAAGTGACTATAAACTGCTCACTGGCTATGGGGCAACCGGGGCAAAACAGAAAGCTCAGCCCCACCGATAAGGCCAGCATCATAGCCAGCATTTTCACCCAGTGGTTCTGCTTGGGGTAGTGCTTGCCCAAAACGGCGGAATACTGATTAACTGGCATGAGCAGGTGCATGAGGAAGGGCGAAAAGTACCGAAAAAAGGGCGCTCCGAAATAGGAAGCGGCCCTTTTTCAGCGGTGCAGGAGCGTTACTTCACGGCGGCGGTTTCGTAGGCTTTCAGGCGCCCCAGCAGCTGCCGCTTACCCCAGTTGGGGGCCACGGCCGAGGCAGGCTTGAAAGCCGCGTAACGGGCTTTGGCTTCCTGATACAGCGGCTTGGCCACCTCGGCCCCGCCCCCAAACATGGCGGGCGTGTAGTACACGTTGTTGGCCTGCACCAGGTAGATGCGGGGGTTGGCAGGGTTCAGCTTTTTAGCCTGGACAAGGGTTTCGGTAACCATACCCGAGTACTTCATGGAGCGCAGCACGGGCGCCACGCCCAGGCGGGCCTGGTAGAGGTAGGCCTGCAACACCAGCAACTCCGATTCGTCGCCGCCCAGCTGGCGGGCCTGAGCCAGGGCCGCTTCGGCCTGGTCGAGGTACTTGTCCTTCACGTCGCCGTCTTCCTTGCTCACGAAACAGGTGATAACGCGGGCGTAGGCCTGGTAGTAGCGGGGCAGCCAGTCTTTGGGGGCTATCAGGGCGGCGCGCTCCAGCTTGGCATCAGCCTGTTTCAGCTGGGCCGGCTCACCAGTGCTCATCAGCTCCTGCACGGTGGCGGCCAGCTGAGCGGTATAGGCGGCGGAAACAGCGGTGGGCTCAGCAGCTTTGGCGGGTGCCTGGGCCTGGGTGGTGAAGGCAGCAGCAACCAGAGCGAGGGTCAGCAAAGTCGTTTTCATGGCAGTAGTGGGGTTTGTGGGGGTTGATGCTTCAAAGGTGGGGCGCAGCCGGGGCCGCTGAAATTTGCCGTTACCGAAGCGTCGGATTACCCGGATGAAGCGTCGGGGGCGGCAGCCTGACTACTCGAAGCACACCCCGATTTTTCGGCCGCACCCTGTTCTGCATCACCCGCGCAATGCCTTTTGCTCCCTGCCAAGCCCCTGGGGCAACGTGACAATGCACTCTGGCGACCTTACAATGCTTACCGACGACGTTACAAGGGCCGCCGTGGGAGTTGCGAAAGGCCGGGCGGTAGCCGCCGGTACGGGGTGTAGAGACGCGTATTCGCGTCTCGGCGCGTGCTGAGGTTGTTTATCAGGCACCTACCTTGGTGACGCACACACTGGCCAGCACCCGGCGCGGGCTGAGGCGTTTGCCGGAACGCCAAGCGGCGCTACCGCTGAGACGCGAATACGCGTCTCTACATCCGTTGAGTTGGTGGAACGCTGGGCCGGGCTTGCCGCCGTGGCCGCTGCTAACGGCTGATTGCGCCAACATTAGAACATCATGCTGAACGGAGCCGAAGCATGACGTTCTACAATAGCAACACGACGTTCTATGACAATTGAGTAGCTGACGCTGACGGCTGCGGGTGTCCGAGCACGACAACCGGCCCGACGGCTTGCAGCCACCGGACCGGAATGTTTCAGCTAACCGGGCTGGCGGGCTAATCGGGAGCAGTGTTCAGGTCGGCGGGCTTGTTTTTGTTGATGGAGACGAACACGCCCAGAAACAGCATGCGGGGCGCGGCGGGCGTAACGGCGGTGCGGCCCACAGAGCCATCGGGGGCGGCCAGGCTGGCGTAGCGGTAGCCGTACACATTCTCGCGGCCCAGTACATTGCTCACCGAGGCATACACGATGGTGAACTGGCCCCAGAGGCGGGTAAGGTAGCTGGCGTTCAGGCTCACATCCTGGTAACTGGGGAGGCGGCCCTGGTTGTAGCCAGTCTGGGTGGGATTATGGTAGCGGCGGGGGCTGCCGTAGCTGGCCGTGAAGCCCACCTGCGTGTGCAGTTGCTGCAGCCAGTATTTGCCCACTATGCTCAGGTTGTGGCGGGCCGCGAAGGTGGGCACGGCCAGCACGGGGTCCTGGCGGGCCTGGCGGCGGGTATCCAGTAGGCCGTAGCTGATCCAGTAGTCGGTGTTGCGCAGGGTTTTCCGGTCGCGCCAGTACAGGTCGAGGCCGCGGGCGTAGCCGGTGCCGGTGCTGCGGTAGGCCTGGGGGTTGAGGGGCTGAGCGGCATCGTACACAGTGAGGTGCTGGTAGGCTTTGTGGTAGGCTTCCAGGCGCAGGGTGCGGTTCTGGTGGCTGTACTGGTAGCTGAGCATGGCGTGGCGGGCGCGCTCAAAGCGCAACTCCCGGCTCACCCGCAGCAGGTCGTTGGCGGGCGTCTGGTAGAACAGCCCGTAGGCTCCCGACACGGTGCCGTTTTCACTGGCCTGCCAGGCCAGGGCCAGGCGCGGGGCCGCGTTCCAGCGCCCCAGCACCCGGGAGTACTCGGCCCGGCTGCCGACCCGGGCAGCCAGCCGGTCGGCAAGGCGAATTTCGGCTTCGGCAAAGGTGGCGGCGCGCTGCTCCCGGAAGTTGCCGGCCGCCCACACGGGCTCCTCACTGGTGGCCTGGAAGGTGCGCCGGTACTGCTGGGCGAGCAATTCAGTGCCCAGCTTTAGGCTCCAGCGCGTGCCGGCCGAGTCGTTGGTGAGTACCAGTCGGGCCACGGCGCTTTCTTCCACCTCCCTGAGCCGGGCCGCGTCGGGGCGCACCTGGTTATCGTCGCGGGTGAGGGCGGCCCCGGTGTTCAGGCTCCAGCCCCGGCGCAGGGGGCTGCGGAAGCTGGCATTGAGGTAGCCGTTGCCGTTGCGCAGGCCCACGGCTTGCTCGGTAGCCAGGGTGGCATCGGGCTGACGCAACGCCAGGCTTTGCTGCTGCCACACCCCGTACACTTTCAGCATACCGGCCTGCCCGGTGCGGTGACGCACGCTCAAAGAGCCCGCCAGCGCCTGCGGGGCCTGCTGCCAGCCAAAATTCTGGGGTACGAGGCCGTAGTAGGGTTGCAGGTTGGTGTAGTCGGCAGTAACGGCCACGGAGGTCCGCTCCCAGCGCCGCACCCGGCTCAGGCTCCCGCCCACCGACATCAGGCTGACGCCGGTCTGGGTTTCGGGGGCCAAATCGGTGGTATTGAGCTGCACCACGGCGCTTAGGGCCTGGCCGAACTCGGCGGAGTAGCCCCCGGTGCTGAATACGGTACCCTTAAACAAAAAGGGCGAGAAGCGGCCCCGGGCTGGCACGCTGGGCACCGAGCCCCCGTAGGGCGTCTGCACGGGTAGGCCGTCGAGGTAGGTTTTGGTTTCGCCGGCGGCCCCGCCCCGCACAAACAGCTTGCCCTCCTCGCCCACGCGGGTGGTGCCGGGCAGGGCGTTGAGGGCCCCGGCCACGTCGCCCAAAGCCCCGGCGGTGGTTACAATATCGAGGGGGCGCAGCACGGCCCCGCGCTTTTCGTCGCTGGCCTCAAAGGCCCCGGCCGTGATGGTAACGCCGCCCAACTGGTGATGGTCGGTGCGGAGGCGTAGCTGCATAGCGGCAGGGCTGCTGGCGGTCAGGTTCAGGGGCACGGTAAGGGTCTGGAAACCTAGCAAACTAAGCTGCAGAGTGGCGGCCCCGGTCTGGGTAGTTTCAAACCGAAACGCGCCCACCGAGTCAGTAACGGCCCCATCAAATGTGCCCGGCACAAACACGTTGACGCCGGGTAAGGGTTGGTGCCGCTCGTCCTGAACGGTGCCCTGAAGCAGGCGGGTGGCTACGGTTTGGGCCTGGGCAGCCGGAAGGCTGGCCAGCAGGCCCAGCAACAGCAGGAAGTAGAGCGGTTTCATAGCGGCAGCAGCGAAGTGATGCTCAAAAGTGGACCGCCGCCGAACCCGCTGAAACTCGCCGTTACCGAAGCGTCAGATTACCCGGATGAAGTGTTGGCCCGCTTATTCGGCCTGGGTTTCCGGCTCCGTCACCCCTATCATCACCCCAAAGTCGCCATCCGTTTGTTGCCAGCCCTGGGCGGGCAGGTAAGTGCGCGACACGAAGCCGTCCAGGTACAGGGCGTTGCGGCACCCCAACTCCTGGAACTGCTGCGCCAGCTCGTAAAACGTGACCTTCTGCCGCGACATCACCCACACCACCCGCCCATCGGGCAGCACGCCCACCCCGTTTCGGATGTGGCGGTTGCCGGACTGCTCGCGAAACGCCGGGTGCATCTGCCCGTTCGTTATCAGCATGGGCCCCGACTGCGTGGCATAGTGCACCTGCCGCACGCGGGCGAATGAGTCGGTGGGGCACACGCCGGCCCGCTGCTGCCGGGTGAGGTAGAAAACGCTGTTGGGCTTGAGGTAGAAGTTGCCCCGGCCGCTACCAGTATCCAATGGCGTGCGCACCTGTTCGTTTTCGATGAACAGCCCGACCGGCACATTTCCCGTTTGGTACATGCCCCCATTGCAGGCAAATAGCAGACGCTGCCCCCGCTGCTGTAGCCAACCGTGCAGGCGGCCCAGGCTGCGCAAGGGCTGCCCGGTCTCATCCTGCCAGTAGAGGGCCACGGTCTGGCGGGCGGGGTCGGCGGTGTAGGTCAGGAAGCGGGTTGCGGTGGCCGGCTGCTCCGGAGTGGCCGGGGAAGTGCAGGCACTGAGCAGGCCCAATATGGCTAACGCCCACATTGCGCAGCCCGCCAGTGTAGGGCGCATTAGATAGCGGAGGTGCGGTACATTACATCGGTGCGCAGCACGTACTTCACGCCTTGCGTTACCTCACTGCCGGCGTGGTACAGGTTGTGCAGAAATACCAGTGCCATTCCTTGTTTGGGCTGTATGTGAAGCTTCTGGAAGGTAGTAGCTCCGCCCTGAAAATTATCGTTGAGGTAAATCATAAAAGTGTAGTAGCTAGCTTCAACCTCGTTGCGCACATAGCTCTCATCAAAGTGCCCTTTGAACTGGTGGCCCCGCTGGTAGCGGTAAAACCGGAACAACTCGTTGAGCCCCACCGCCTGACTGTTACCGAGTTGGGTCGGTAAAAATGGCTGCACTTTCTCCCACATCACTTGGGCCAACTCCTCGTTTTTGTAGAATGCCCGGTTATTGTTCCGAACCCCGGTATGCACCCGGGAGCCGCTGGCAGTATTCACTTTGGCCAGTTCATACCCGATATTTTCGCTTAAGACAAGATAATCCAGGCACTCTTTGCGAGTCAGAAAATCCTCGATAGTGAAGATAGAGTCGGTAATCTGCGTCAGTCTCATCAAGAAAGTATAGCTAAAAAATAGAAGAGGGAAGTGTTACGCGTTTGCCACAGGCAGCGTGAGCCAGAACGTGGTACCCTCTCCCACCCCCGACGCTACCTGCAAGGTACCCTGGTGGCCGTTCACTACGATATCGTGGGCCAGGGAGAGGCCCAGGCCGGTACCCTCGCCCACGGGCTTAGTGGTGAAGAAGGGCTCGAAGATGCGCTGTTGTACCTCGGAGCTCATGCCGGCCCCATTGTCCTGCACCCACACCTGCAGCTGCCCGTCGGGCAGGCGGCGGCTCCCGGTTTCCACCGTGGGCACGTAGCCGGCGGCGGCCGTGAGCTGGCGTTGGCGCACCGCGTGCAGGGCGTTGGTGCACAGGTTGAGCAGCACCCGGCTCAGGTCGGCCGCCACTACTGCTACCTCGGGCAAGTTGGCTTCGAAGGTGGTGCGCAGCTCGGCCTTAAACCCCGGAAACTGCTGCTGTACGGCCCCGTAAGCCAGGTGCAGGTTTTCCTGGGCCAGTTGGTTGAGGTTGGTAAGCTGGCGGGGCTGCTGGCCGGTGCGGGCGTGCTCCAGCATACCCTTAATAATGGCCGTGGCCCGCTGCCCGTGCTGACTGATGTTTTGCAGATTCTGCTTAAGGCCATCCAGGATTTCCCGCTCCAGCCGCCCGTCGCGGGCCAGTTGCTGGGCCCCGTTGATTTCATCGACCAGCGTGGTGCTTACCTCGGCGAAGCGTTTTACAAAGCTCAGGGGGTTTTGCAGCTCGTGGGCTACGCCGGCCGTCAGCTCCCCCAGAAACGCCATTTTCTCGCGCTGCACCAACATTAGCTGGGCCTCTTTCAACTCAGCCAGGGAGGTTTGCAGGGCGGCGTTGGTGTGCTGCTGCTGCCGGTCGTGGCGCACTAGCAGGCCCAGCAGCAGCAGCAAGCCCCCTACCCCGGCCAGCAGGCCGTAGGTTTGGTACCGGTTGCGCAGGGCTTGCTGGGCGGCTTCGGCCTGCTGGTCGCGCTGGCGCTGCTGGTAGTCCACGTTTTGCAGACGCATCACCTTTTCCTGCCCAAACAGCGTGTCTTTCATGGCCACCAGCATTTTTTGGTAGCGGAAGGCACTGTCCAGCTGCCGGCGCTGCTCAAACTCCTGGGTGAGCACCACGCTGGCGTTGAGCACCCCCCGCAGAAACCCATTGGCGCGGGCGGCCTGCTCACCCAGGCGGGCGTAGTAAATGCTGGAATCGGGCTGATTGAGCTGCTGATACAAGGCGGCCATGCCCAGGTAGGAGAAGTTGAGGCTGCGCAAATGCCGCCGCCGCTTCGACTCGGCCACGCTGCGGCGGTAGTAGCTGAGGGCTTCAGGGAAGCGGGCCCGCTTGCGGGCCACGTTGCCCAACCCGTACAGAATGTAGTTAGTGGAAGCGTGCAGGCGCTGGGCCAGGGCGTAGGCCTGCTCCTGGTAGTACGCCGCCGAATCTACCTGATTGTACAAGTCATAAGCCAGCCCGATATTGCTCAAATCCACCACTATGCGCCGCTCATCCCCCAGCAGGCTATCTAGCCGTAAGCCCCGGAAATAGTAGGATAAGCCCAGTTGCCGGTCACGCAAATACACGTAAATAATACCGATGCTGCGCATATTTTGGGCCTGCAGGGCGGTGTCGCCCACTTGCTCGGCCAGGTGCAGGGAAGTTTGAAACAGCTCCAGTGCCCGGGCCAAATTGCTTTCCCGCAACGCGGCACCCAGGCGGTTCAAAGCGGCTCCTTCGCCCCGGCGGTTGTGGGTGCGGCGGGCCAGGGCCAGGGCGCGGCGGGAGTAGCGGGCCGCGGCTTCCGTGTCAGAGGCCCATAGCTGGTCGCTGATGCGGCACAGCAGCTGAATGCGGCTGCTGTCGGTTTGGGGCTGCTGCTCCAGGGCCTGTAGGCTGTCGAGGGTGGAATGCCACAGCGGTTGGCGCGCCTGGGCCGGGGCCAGCAGCGGCAGCAGTGCCAGCAGTAGAAGCAGGCAGCTTGTATGGAAAACCAGACGGGGAGAAGCAGGCGGTGTGTAGGGCACAGGGCGGGTGTTCGGAATGCCCGCTTCGTGGGAATCGGCAGCGGAGCAGTCTACAAATATCCATTAAAAAACCTGAATCTTTGTGGCCCTGTCTGCGGGCTTCGGCCTGTCCGGTTAACCCGTTGTTTCGCCTCTCTTTCACCTTGTTTGCCCGCATGCATCCCTCTCCTCCGGCTTCTTCGCCAACACCGGCCGCGCTGGTTACTGTCCTGCTTGCCTTCGTAGAGGAAATTGGCCTTGTGGTGCAGCAGGAGCATATTGAGCAAGCCTGCTTTCTGCCGGGGCTGCTCCTGCGCCAGGGCCAGTTGGTGGTAGACCACCACCGGCTACTTTACCCCGGCGACATTCTGCACGAAGCGGGCCACCTGGCCGTTACGGCCGCGGCTGAGCGCCCCACGGTAGGCGGCAACATCACCGAGAACCATCCGGAGAAAGAAGGTGAGGAACTGGCCGTATTGGCCTGGACCTATGCCGCCTGCCGCCATGTGGGCCTGCCAGCAGCCGTGGTGTTTCACCCGGATGGCTACAAAAACCAGAGCCAGTGGCTGGTTGAGCAGTATGAAACCGGCCACTACCTGGGCCTCCCGCTGCTGGTTTGGATGGGCCTGACCACGACGGCCGACTTCCCGCACATGCACCGCTGGCTGCGGGCCTAGCTTAAGCCCGGGAGGTGGGCAATCCGGCGGGCTTCCGGTAGCTTTGCAGCGGCCGCCAGCTGGCGGCCGTGGCTAACTCTGCACTTACTTATGACGACTCTGACCTGGCACCTCAAGCCCTTCACCGACCTCACCACCCCGGAATTGTACGCGCTGCTGCAGCTGCGCTCCGAAGTGTTTGTGGTGGAGCAAACCTGTCCGTTTCAGGATATGGACGGCCAGGACCAGGCCGCGTATCACTTGCTGGGCTACTCCCCTGATGGGGAGCTGGCGGCATATTCCCGGCTATTCGGGGCGGGCGTTACCTACCCAGAGGCCAGCATCGGGCGCGTAGTCACCAGCCCCCGCCACCGCCGGGGTGGGGCCGGCCGGGCCCTGCTGCACGAGTCCATTGCGGCCCTGGAGCGCCTATTCGGTCAACAGCCCATCCAGATTGGGGCTCAGCACTACTTGCAGACCTTCTACGAAAGCTTCGGGTTTGTGCAAGAGGGGCCCGGCTACCTGGAAGATGGAATTCCCCACATTCATATGCTGCGGCCCTAGCGCCCGGCGGGCCTGTTGGTTCAGCTTTGTCCAGTACTCGATGCGAGCAGAGGATGCACCATTATCGGTGCCCGGTGGGATGAAACTCTTCTGAGCTTACTGCGTATGCTCAAGGTTTTCAATCCGGGTAGCAGCTTCCGACCAAGTGCTGCCACCGCTAACCGGCAACTGGCCGACTTGCTTACCCGTGGCAATACGTACTTTTGCCATTCTACCCCGTCCTCTTACTCTCTTACGTCTACCCCCTGTTGCTATGTCCTTTTCCGCTTTCCCAGTTGATTATCAGCGGCTGTTTCGGGCGCTACCGGATAACTTCCTGCTGATTGCCCCCGACGCGGATGCCACCATCGTTGACAACACGGACAGCCACGTAACAGTATCGCTCAAGAGCCGGGAGGCAGCCGTGGGTAAGCCATTCTTTGAAGCATTTCCGGCTACCGATGAGGAGTCGGCCCGCATTATCCGCGAGTCGCACGAGCATGTGCGCCGCCACCGGGAGGCTCACACCATGCCCCTGATTCGCTATGACCTGCCGGACCCGGCCGCTGAGGGCGGTTTGCAGGAGCTGTACTGGGAAGCTACGCACTACCCTATTCTCAGTGAAAACGGGGAGCTGGAATTTATTCTGCAACGCACCCAGGACGTAACGGAGCGCCACCTCTCTGAGCTGCGCAGCCAGCAAATGCAGCAGGCCCTGGATGAGCAGAACGAGCGGACCCGTTTTATTCTGGAGTCGTTGCCGGTGATGATCTGGACGGCCACGCCCAGCGGTGAGCGGGACTTTTTCAACTCGCGCTGGCTGCAGTTTACGGGCCGCCCCCAGGAGGAGCAGATGGGCTGGGACTGGCTCAGCCACCTGCACCCCGACGACCAGGAGCGGGTACGCACCACCTGGCAAGCCAGCGTCGATACCGCCCAGCCCTATCAGGTGGAGTACCGCTTGCGCCGCCACGATGGGCAGTACCGCTGGGTGCTGGTGCGGGCTCTGCCCCGCCTCTCATCCGAGGGCGACTTGCTGATGTGGGTAGGCTGCGGCACCGATATTCATGACCAGAAACAGATGGTGCAGGAGCTGCTGGAGCAAAACGAGCAGCAGGCCCTCCTCTCCGACCAAGCCTACGAGGCCTTCCAGCGGGTGCAGCAACAGCGCGAAACGTTCTTCAACCTGTTCATGCACACGCCGGCCATGATTTGCATGCTGCGCGGACCGCAACACCACTACGAGTTCGTCAACCCCGAGTACCAACGCCTGTTTCCGGGCCGGCAGCTACTAGGGCATACAGTAGCGGATGCGTTGCCAGAACTGGCGGGCCAGGGTATTATGGACTTGCTCGACAACGTGTACACCACGGGTCAGCCATTCATCGGGGAAGAAATACGCGTCGACTTGCACAACCAGGCCGGGCAGCTCCAGGCCCGGTACTTCAACTTCACCTATCAGCGGATCGAGGAAAGCGGGCAAGAGCCCGGTATTTACGTGTTTGCCTACGATGTCACGGACTTGTTGCAAGCGCGGCAAAAGCTCGAAACCCCTGGCCCGGATGCACAGTAGCCCTATCCTTTTTCTCACAGCCGGCTTTCGGGCCTTACCCCGCTTGGCATGGAGTTGAACAGCCTTGATTTTCAGCAGGCCCGCATCAAGCAGGTGCTGTTCAAGTCGCGGCTGCGCTCCGTGCTGTACGGCGTGCGGGAGCCCGACCCCAGCCTGTTTTCCATGGCCGATAACCCGCTGGGCGTGTGGTTAAAGGCTACGGTGAAGCCCCACTACGGCACCACGCTTCCGTATCAGCGGCTGGAGCAGGAGTTGCAGCGCATGCTCACTACCGGGCAGGGCTTGGTGCAGCAGTACCAGAAAGGGCAGCTGGAGGAATCGAGGGCGGGCCTGGAGCGGCTGGACGCCCACGCCGCCCGCATTGAGAATTTACTGCAGGATCTGGAGCAACTGGTATAGGGCGCGGCGTTGTACTTTGGAGCCATGAAACGCTCCTTCTTACTGCTGGCCCTTAGCTTGGGGCTGACGCCGCTGGTTGCTCCGGCCCAGACAATTCCCGCTAAAGTCACCAAAGCTCTTCGTCAGGTTCAGCCCACTGACCTAAAGGCTCATATTCAATACCTGGCCGATGACCGGCTGCTGGGCCGCAAGCCCGGCACCCCCGGCTACCAACTGGCCGTCGACTACGTAACCACTCAGCTAAAAGCCTTTGGGGTGCAGCCCGCAGGCGAAAACGGCGGGTTTACGCAGCTGGTACGGCTACGCCGCGCCACCGTGCAACCGGGCGCTACGGTTACCTATCAGCCAGCGGGAGGCAGCCTGGTACTGCCCCCCACCGAAGTGCACCTGTACCCTCACCCCGAGCAACCCCGGATGCAGCTGGCTCCCAGCGGCCTGGCTTTTGCCGGCTACGGCATTTCCGCCCCCGACCAGGGCTACGACGACTACCAGAACCTGGATGTGCGGGGCAAAGTGGTGGTGATTGTGCGCGGTGCCCCCCGCCGGTTTCCCAGCACCGTAGCCGCCGCCAGCCAAGACCAGACCCTGCTGGTGCAAACCGCTGCCCAGCACGGGGCCGTGGGCGTTTTGTTTGCCAGTGCGCGCCCAGCGCCGGCCTCGGCCTCAGTTGCGGCGGCACGGCCGCTGTCTACTACCAGCGTGCTGGGCTCCGATAGCCGCGTGGCAGCGGCCCGGGGCTTTATCAGCGGCTCCGGGGTGCAGCTGACGGGCACGCTTTCAGCCGCCGGACTCCAGGCCCTACTGCTCAACTCCGCCTCCGATACGGCCACCGTGCTCAGCCGTCTGCGCCAGGGCCAGCCGGCTGCTACCACCCTGCGCGGCACGCTGGCAGCTAACTGGCAGTCGGGGTATCAGGATATAGACTCGTACAACGTGGTAGGCAAAATCACGGGCTCCGATGCCACCCTGCGCAATGAGTACGTGGTGCACTCCGCCCACCTCGACCATTTGGGCGTGGGCGCACCGGTAAAGGGCGACTCCATTTACAACGGGGCCCATGATAATGCTTCGGGAGTGGCCTCGGTGCTGGAAATTGCCCGGCTGTACTCCCGCCTCAAGCAGAAGCCCAAACGCAGCATTCTGCTGGTACTGCAAACCGGCGAGGAGCTGGGTTTGCTGGGTTCGGCCTATTTCGCGGCCCGGCCTCCGGTACCCAAAGCCAGCCTCGTAGCCGACATCAATACCGATATGCCCACCATCATTGCCCCGCTGCTGTCGGTGGTGCCGCTGGGGGCTCAGCACTCCAGCCTGGCCCAGCCCGTGGCCGAAGCGGCCCGCTACCTCAACCTGACCGTGGAGGAAGACCCCGAGCCCGAGCAAAACCGCTTTATCCGCTCCGACCAGTACAGCTTCGTGGCCCAGGGAATACCGGCCCTGCACATCAAGTACGGCAACCGCACCCCCGACGGCAAAAACAACCTGGCCGAGCAGGTGCAGAAGTGGCGGGCCGCAACCTACCACAAGCCGCAGGATGATAGCAACGGCATCTTCGATTTCGAAGCCGGCAGCCAATACGTGCGGCTCAACTTCCTTATTGGCTACCTGGTGGCCCAAAACCCCCAGCGCCCCACCTGGAACCCCGGCGACTTTTTTGGGCAGCGGTTTGCTAAGCCCTAGCCCCAAACTGCCATTCCTGCACTAAAAAGGCATGAATAGTGAAAATACAATTTTTAATAGCCGGTTTTCCCGCAAATTTCCCGAATATTATGCCTGAACACTACCGGCCGCTTTCGAGCGGCCGGTAGTGCTTATTTACCTGGGCAGCGCCGCGTTTGCGCCCTTGTTTCTGGTCCGCTTTGCTATGATCATCTACGGCTACCGTTCCTCCCATTTGCTAACTGAGCCCGTAGCCGGCGAGTGCAGCGCCTGCTCCGCACCCAACGCGTTGCGCATGAGTGTGTTCGGGCGCTACGCCCACCTGTACTGGATTCCGCTGCTGGCCATTGGCAAAGTGGGGGCCTCGGAATGCGGGCATTGCCGGCAGGTGCTTCAGCCCAAGGAAATGAGTGCTTCCCTGCGTCAGGTGTTTCAGCAGCTGAAAGCCCGCGCCCAAGCGCCGCTCTGGCACTTCGCCGGCCTGGGTGCATTGGTGGTGCTGGCTGGCTGGCTGCTGGTACACAATAGCAACAACCAGCGCGACAACCAGGCATTTGTGAGCACGCCGCACCGGGGCGACCTGTACCATGTGCGCACCAATAACGGCCACTACTCCCTGTGGAAGGTGCAGGACGTGACCGGCAACGCCGTGCGGCTACTGGCCAACAACTACGAAATCGACAACGAAACCAAAGTGCAGGAGCTGAACCGGCCCGAGAACTTTGCCGCCGACCCGTTGGAACTTACCCGCTATGATTTGAAAATCATGCTGGAGAAACAGGAGATAGTGGACGTAGAGCGCCCCGAACTCGGCGCGGTGGTCAAGCGGTAGAAACCAGCCGCCTAAAAATCACCCCACTCGGCCAACCCTTCCTGCCGTTCCCGCTGAATCCGCTGTACAATGACGCTGTCGGGAGCGGTACCGACCAGAATGGCCGTGCCCTGCTCCCGGGCGTAGGGGTTGCGCACCTCACCTACGCGGCAGAAGGAACGAAAGTGTGCCGTCAGGTTGTCGGGCTCGTCATCAATCAGCAGCACGTAGTGCCAGGGCTGCGGGGGAATCTGGCTTTGCCAGAACAAGTAGCTGCCATTGAAGCTGTGGGCGGCGGGTATGGGCCGGTGGCGGTTGTAGTAGTTGAGCGCCCCGGCCTGCCCGTAGTTGGCCGCCAGAATAAGCGTGCGGGCGCGGGTGGCAGCCGGCAGGGCCTGGTAGGCAGCCCAGGTTTTATCAGCCAGCTCCTGCCAGCCCAGCATATCGGCAAAGTCCTGGGGTAGGGCATGGTCGCGGCCATCTTCCCACCGGAATGCCCCCGTACTCTGGTAGCGCCCTCTCAGTGCCTGCAGGCGGGCCGGGGGCTCCAGGGTAAACAGCAGCGGCAGCACGGGCAGGCACAGCGCGAGGGTAGCCAGCAGCAAAACCGGCCGCAGCACCCGCCCCGCCCGAGGTAAGCGGCACAGCGCAGCTTCCCACCACACGGCCCCAGCCGCCAGTAGCACGGGGTAATAGCCCAGCGCGTAGTAGCTTTTGCCGTGCAGCACCGTAAGCAGCAGCAGCCCCCCGCCGTACACCAGCCCCACCACCCGATACGGGCGCAACGGACCAACCAGCAAGGCCAGCAGCCCGGCCAGCCACACCCATGCACCGGGGAAGTTCATCACCAGCTGATCCTTCCAAAAATCGGCCACCGATACATTGACCAGCTGGGTTTCCCGAAGCAGCTCCATATGGTGCAGAAACGGGAGGCCGTGCCGCAGTTGCCACAGCAGGTTGGGCAGCCACAGCAACAGCGCCAGCCCGGCGCCCAGCCAAAGGCCCTTAGTGACCAAGGCTCGCCGCAGGGGGGTGAGCAGCACGGCTACACCCACAGCCGCAATAAAAAACAGCGCCGAGTATTTGTTGAGCAGCGCCAGGCCCAGCACCCCGCCCATAATAACCCACCAGTGCGGGCGGCTATCCTGCTGGTAACGGATAAGCAGGTAGCACACCAGCGTGAAGGCGAAAACCTCAAAGGAGTTGGGCTGAAACAGGAAGTTGAGCCGGGCATAGGCCCCCACTAGGTAGCACGCGCCCGCCAGCGCCACGGCCCACGCGCCGCCCCCCAGGCGCTGGGCCGTGCGCCCCACTAGGTATATGGTGAGGCTGCCCCAGAGTATAGGCCAGAATTTCACCCAGAACCAACCGCCGCCCAGCGCCAGGGTAACCCAACTTTGCAGGGCCGTGAGCGGCGGCACCTCCAGGTAGCCCCAGGCCAGGTGGCGGCCGTAGTCGAGGTAGAGGTACTCGTCGCGGTGGAGCTCATAAACGGAACTGGCCAGCAGCAGGCTACTGCTACACTTCAGCAAGGCCAGCAGCAGGGGCAGGAGGCGGGACGGCTTCATAGCGCCAATATAGCTGCGGCCTGATATACCACCTACAGCTTCTCGGGTAGCCGGATGGCGCTCAGGTACTCATGCAACCCATCGGGGTGCTGAAACAAGTGAATGAACAGAATAGATTCTTGCTCCCATTCCCGCCATTCTTCGGCGTAGAAGTCGCCCAGGGCAAACAGCCGCAGCCGGAAACTATCCTGCCGCCGCTCGGCCAGCAGGTGGCCGTGCTGGTGCAGGTGCCGGGCCTGCCGATGCATATGTAGCTGCTTAAACTCCGCGTATTTCATCTTCCTGGTTCCCCACAACCCCAAGATACGCCGCCGGGTTTCCCGGAACAGTCATGGCGGGGGTATGAAGCGCCACGTTGGGCCGGCGCTTACCTTCGCGGGATGAAAACGATACGCTTTCCGCACCCGCTGGTGCTTATGGTGGGGTTTATTCTGCTGGCCTGCTTGCTGAGCTACCTGCTGCCGGCCGGGGTGTTTGAGCGCCACCCCGATGCTGCCACTGGCCGCGACGTGGTGGTGGCTGGCTCCTACCACCGGGTGGCCGCCACGCCCGTTAGCCCCCTGCAGGCCCTGGTAGATATTCCGCGCGGACTCATTGATGCGGCTTCCGTGATTTTCCTGGTGTTTCTGGCTGGGGGCGCGTTTACGGTGGTCGACCTCACCGGGGCCCTGCGCCAGGGCGTCGACTGGCTGCTGGCCAAGTTTCGGGGCCGGGAGGCCGTGGTCATTCCCATTATTTCGGTGCTGTTTGCCACCATGGGGGCCCTGGAGAACATGCAGGAGGAAATTGTGCCGCTAGTGCCCGTGCTACTTATCCTGATGCGGCGCATCGGCTACCCCACCCTCACGGCGGCGGCCGTCAGCATTGGGTCGGCGGCCGTGGGCGCGGCCTTCAGTCCGCTCAACCCGTTTCAGGTGGGCATTGCCCAGAAGCTGGCCCAGCTGCCGCTGCTTTCGGGGGGCGGGTTCCGGCTGGTGTTCCTGCTGCTGGCCCTTACCATCTGGATTGGGGGCACCGTACGCTACGCCCTGCGCCACCGCGTGCAGCCCGAAACCACCGAAGCCGCCGACCCGGGCGCAGCGGCACCGGGCCGCAACCACGGCCTAGTGCTCCTGCTGCTGTTCAGCGGCTTCGCCTTCTTCGCTTACGGCGTGCTGAAGCTGGGCTGGGAGTTTGAGCAGATGGCGGCGCTGTTCTTCGGCCTGGGCGTGGTGGCCGGCCTCGTGGGTGGGCTGGGCCTCAGCGGCACGGCCGAGGGCTTTATTGCGGGCTTCCGGGATATTGCCTTTTCGGCTTTACTGATTGGGTTTGCCCGCGCCATTTTCGTGGTGCTGGAGCAGGGCCAGATTGTGGATACCATCGTCAACAGCCTCTCGGCGCCACTGGCTGGGCTGCCCGCCTGGACGGCCGCTTTGGGCATGATGGGCGTGCACACGGCCCTGCACCTCCCAGTGCCCAGCGTGAGCGGGCAGGCCGTGCTGACCATGCCTTTGCTGGTACCCCTCTCCGACCTCATCGGCCTTTCCCGCCAGGTTACGGTGCTGGCCTACCAGTACGGGGCCGGCCTCTGCGAACTGATAACGCCCACCAACGGCGCCCTCATGGCCATTGTGGCGGCCTGTGGAGTGCGCTTTGATGAGTGGTGGAAGTTTGTGCTGCCCCTGTACCTGCTGCTGCTGGCCCTGGGCGCCGCAGCCGTGGTAGTAGGTATTGCAGTGGGAATTTAGGCGTACGCCTAAAGAAAAAAGAAAGAAGTCAACACTGCTCTGTCATGCTGAGTAGTGTTGACTTCTTCCTTTTTGTCTTTGACTTTCTTTACTCCTTACTGAAACCCCAGCTCGTTAGCCTCAAATACGCGTTTGATTTTGCGTTTTTTCTCCACCAGCTGAAACTGAAAGGTATCGGCGGCTTCGTTGTAGTACACGTCAGAAATCAGGCCCTCGTGGGCCGGCTGGTCAGTGGCGGGGTCCGTTTCCACCACCAAGTCGCCGAAGCTGAAAGGTGGCTTCACGTAGAGTTCCTTAAACAGCTCCCGGCTCACTTTAAACTGCTGCTCATCGTAGCGCAGCAATATCCAGTCGTCGGTTTCATCAATCTTCTCGAACACCTTGCCCATGGGCTCCAGCCACTCAAAGGTGCGGCGGTTGGCAGGGTGAATGTAGCGCAGCCCGTACTCGGGCGTCCAGGAATACAGGCCGTAAACAACAGGTTTGGGACGTGGCACTCGGCAGAAAAGTAAGCGGGTTGTGTTGAAAAGCAACAGGCCAGGGCCGGTGAGGGTTCCGCACCTTCGCGGGGCCCCACAAGCGTGGTTGTGCGCCCCGAAGGTGCGGAATTATTGAAATATCGGAAGATGCTGACGCGGCGGCGAGTCTGCCGGAAATGGAGGCGCTGCTCAGGGCCTAGTAGCGGCGGCCGTTTCCGTTGTCTGAGCTAACGGTAAGCAGCAGGGCACAACTTTACTGATTTAGATCCAGTAAAGAGCCCTGACTGTTGACCTTTCGCGCTGTCTTTCTTCCACAACGAATGCCTGAAATTACGACTACTTCCGCGCCTGCAGTGCTCCAAAGCGGAATGGGTGCTATTCCGCACGAGCACGGCACTACCTTCCGGGTGTGGGCCCCGGCTGCCACGGCGGTGGCCTTGGTAGGCCCCTTCAACGAGTGGAACCCCACTGCCCATCCGCTTACCCACGAAGCTGATGGCTACTGGGCGGCCGACTTCACGGACCTCGGCCCCGGTACCGAATATAAATTTCACCTGACTACGCCCACCGGCGAGCTGACCAAGAACGACCCTTACGCCCGGGAGGTAACGCACTCGGCCGGCAACTCGGTGGTGCACGACCCGCATTTCGACTGGGAAGCGGAGCCGTTTCAGATGCCGGCCTGGAATGAGCTGGTGGTGTATGAGCTGCACATTGGCACTTTCCACGCCCCCGACCCGGCTCGGCCCGGCACCTTCTACGATGCCATTGAGAAGCTGGACCACTTGGTGGAACTGGGCATCAATGCCGTAGAAATTATGCCCGCCACCGAGTTTCCGGGCAGCCTGAGCTGGGGCTATAATCCGGCCCACCCCTTCGCCATCGAAATTGACTACGGCGGACCTACTGCCTTTAAGGAATTCATCAAGCAGGCCCACCAGCGTGGTATTGCCGTTATTTTGGATGTGGTGTACAACCACTTCGGGCCCGGCGACCTGGATCTGTGGCAGTTTGACGGCTGGCAGGAAAACGACGGCGGTGGCATCTACTTCTACAACGACTGGCGGGCCGAAACGCCCTGGGGCCATAACCGCCCCGATTACGGCCGCGAGGCCGTGCGCCGCTATATCCGCGACAATGCCTTGATGTGGCTGGAAGATTTCCGGGTAGACGGCCTGCGCTGCGACGCCATTGCCCACATTCGCAACGTGGATGGTACCACCGACCCTAGCCGCGACCTGCCCGATGGCTGGAGCCTGATGAAGTGGATCAACGAGGAAATCCGGGAGCGGATGCCCTGGAAAATTACCATTGCCGAGGACCTGATGGGCAATGAGTACATCACTAAAAGCCCCGAGGAAGATGGGCAAGGATTCTCCTCGCAGTGGGATGCCCGCTTTGTGTACCCCGTGCGCGACGCGCTGGTAACGCCTGAAGATGCAGACCGCAATATGTTTGCCGTGGCCGAGGCTGTGCAGGCCCGCTACAACGGCGACGCCTTCCAGCGCGTGGTATACACCGAAAGTCACGACGAAGTAGCCAATGGCAAGGCCCGCGTAACCGAGGAAATCATGCCCGGCAACGCGGCCTCCTGGTTTCCCAAAAAACGCTCCACTCTGGGCGCAGCTTTGGTATTCACCGTGCCCGGCATTCCCATGATTTTTCAGGGCCAGACGATGCTGGCCGATGGCTCCTTCTCCGACGACCAACCCCTGGACTGGAACCGCGCCGAGGAGCACGCTGGCCTGGGCCGCCTGTACCAGGATTTGATTCGGTTGCGGCGCAACCTCAATGGCAATACGCGCGGGCTGCTGGGCCAGTACGTGGAAGTGCATCACCTCAACAACGAGGACAAGATTCTGGCCTACATCCGCCGTGACCAGGGCGGCCCCGGCGACACCACCGTGGTACTCTGCAACTTCGCCGACCGTGCCCACCCCAACTACACCATTGGCCTGCCCCGCAGTGGCAACTGGCGCGTGCGCTTCAATTCCGACTGGGAAGGCTACGACCGTGAGTTCGGCAACTTTGAGAGTGTGGATTCGCAGGCGGAGGATGGCGTGTACGACGACCAGCCCTTCCACGGCACGTTTGGCCTGGCGCCCTACTCGGTCCTCATTATTTCCCAGGATCCGCAGTAACTACGGCGCGTTCGGCTGCATCTGGCGGCGTTTCACGGAGGAGCTTCGAGCCGTCCGCGAAACGCCGCTTTTTCTTGCCCTCCGCCGTCGGAAACTGCGGGAGGCCGTATATCTTGCCGATACTCCCATCCGTACCCCCATTTTTCATGCAAGTTCCCTTACCCACGCCCGAGCCCATGGCTCCTGATGCTCTACTGGTTGAAGCTGCCTGGGAAGTCTGCAACCAGGTAGGCGGCATCTATACCGTTATCCGCAGCAAAGTGCCCGCCACCGTGCAGGTCTGGGATGAGCGGTACTGCCTGCTGGGGCCCTACTTCGCCCACCAGGCCCAGGGCGAGTTTGAGCCTTATGACGATTACCAGCTAGCCAACCTATCGGACCCGTTTGCCGGCGCCGTGCGCGAAATGCGCCGCCAGGGCTACGATGTGTGCATGGGCATTTGGCTGGTAACGGGCCGGCCCCGGGTGGTACTCATCAATCCCTACCAGGCCTACCCCCGCCTGGGCCAGATCAAGGCCGACCTGTGGCAGCACTACCACATTCCTACCCCCGACAACGACGACCTGCTGCACCAGGTAGTAGCGTTTGGGGAGTTGGCCAAGGTGTTTCTGCAGATTCTGGCCGCTGAAGTAGCACCGCCCCAGCAACTCATTGCCCACTTTCATGAGTGGATGACGGGCGTAGCCATTCCGGCCCTACGCCGCGAGCGGGTGCCCGTGCACGTGGTGTTCACCACCCACGCCACCCTGCTGGGCCGCTACCTGGCCATGAACGACCCCAACTTCTACGACCACCTTATGCAGGTGGACTGGCAAACGGAGGCCCGGCACTTCAACATTGAGCCGGCCGTAACTATGGAGCGCGCCGCTGCCCACGGCTCCCACGTGTTTACTACCGTGAGTGAGCTAACGGTACGGGAATGCATTTATCTGCTCGACCGGATTCCGGATGCGGTGCTGCCCAACGGCCTCAACATTGAGCGGTTTGTGGCCCTGCACGAGTTTCAGAACCTGCACCAGCAGTACAAGAGTAAGATTCACGAGTTTGTGATGGCGCACTTTTTCCAGTCGTACTCCTTCGACCTAGACAAGACGCTCTACCTGTTCACCTCGGGCCGCTACGAATACCACAACAAGGGTTTCGACCTGACCCTGGAGGCGCTGGCCCGCCTCAACTACCGCCTGCAGCAAAGCGGGCTGGAAGGTAACGTGGTCATGTTCTTTATCACCAAGCGGCCCTTCCACAGCATCAACCCCCAGGTGCTGCAAAGCCGGGCCGTGCTGGAGGAGGTGCAGGCCACCTGCGAGGCCATTGAGCAGCAGGTGGGTGAGCGGCTGTTCTATGCCGCCGCCGCCAGCACCGACCACCGCCTGCCCGACCTGAGCAGCATGGTGGATGACTACTGGAAGCTGCGCTACCGCCGTCTGCTGCAAACCTGGAAAACCACCAGCTTGCCCCCCGTCATCACCCACAACCTGGTGGATGATGCCCAGGACGATATCCTCAACTTCCTGCGCCGCTCCAACCTGGTCAACAACCAGCACGACCGGGTGAAAATCGTGTACCACCCCGATTTCGTGGCCCCCACCTCCCCCCTGTTCGGCATGGAGTACGGGCAGTTTGTGCGCGGTTGTCACCTGGGCATTTTCCCGAGCTACTATGAGCCCTGGGGCTACACCCCGCTGGAGTGCGTGGCCCGGGGCGTACCCGCCGTCACCAGCGACCTGTCCGGCTTCGGCGACTACGTAATGCAAAACGTGCCCAACCACGAGGAAAAGGGCATTTTTGTGGTGCAGCGTCAGGAAAAAAGCTTCGATGAGGCCGCTGAGGAACTCACCGATATGCTCTGGGACTTTGTGCAGATGAATCGCCGGGAGCGAATTATGCAGCGCAACAACGTGGAAAGCTCCGCCGAGATATACGACTGGAAAAACCTGCGCGTGTATTACGACCGGGCCTACCAACTGGCGCTGGAACGGCACTAATACTGGGTAAGCTCTTGATAGTGGAATGCGTGGCTCTGCGGCAGGGTACTGATACTGCGCCGCAGAACCACGCATTTCTATTACCGCAGCAGTGCATCAAGGCAGTGCGTAAATCATTCAGTTATCCGTTTAAGTTGCCAGTTACCCGTTGCTATGACCTCCCGCAATCTGTTCATCATTATTATAAAAGTTATTGGCCTGCTCACGCTCAAGGAAATATTGGTAGCCATTGCGCAGTTGGTTTCTACTTCCCTCTCTTACTTGTCGGGTGGGGCTGAAATAGTGCTGGTCCTGGTGCTGGCCACGGTAGCCGTGGGACTGTTTGCGGTGGTGCCTTATTTCTGCCTGTTTCGGGCCACTTGGCTCGTGGATAAGCTCCGGCTGGTAGAGGATATTGACCAAAGCACGCTGCCCCTGAATATGCACCGCTCCACTGTGCTCAGCATTGCCATTCTTGTGGTGGGCGGCTTGCTGCTGATGCACGAGGTGCCCTACCTTGGCCTGTTGCTGCTGCGGTTGTCGCAGGAGCGCCGCGCCGATATTACCGACCCCGATATCACGCCGCTGGTACTGTCGGTTGCTAAAATTATCATCGGGTTGCTGCTCATCAACAAGCAGCGCCAATTGGTGAGTCTCATTGAGCTCAAGCGCAAACAATAGGGTAATGCTCCGCCGATACGCACTGCTCATACCGCTGTCTGCCGTGGCCGTTTCAGCCCTGGCTGGGCAGTTCTGGCTGAAGCCAGCCCGGTTTTGGGTGCAGCCGGGCCAAAGCGTGCATATCCGACGGCTCACCGGTGAGCATTTGCAGGGTGCTGCCTGGGCGGGTACCAGCCGCCGCGTTACGGGTTTCTGGCACTGTGCGCCGGGCCAGCCAGTAACCAATTTGCTGCCTGCCGTTACGGCCGCCGATACGCTGCAGACCACCATTCGGCTGGCTCAGCCCGGCACGCATTTGCTGGCTTTAGTTACCGATAACGCCTTCGTTACCTTCTCTGCCTCCAATTTTGCGGCCTACTTGCAACAAGAAGGGCTTGACTACGCAGCGGCCCGCCGCTCCCTGGTCGGCGACACAGTGCAGCCGGTGCGGGAAGCCTACCGCCGCTGCGCCAAAACCCTGGTACAGGCCGGCCCGGCGTTGCCGCGTGATACCGCCCGGGCCTGGGGCCGGGTGCTGGGGCTGCCTCTGGAGCTGGTGCCCGAGCAAAACCCGTATACCCTGCTACCGGGGGCAGCTTTTACGGTGCGGGTGCTACGGGCCGGCCAGCCGGTAGCCGGGCAACAGGTAGTACTCTGGCAGCGCGGCAATGGGGTAATTTCCGTTATTGGCCGACTTCGCAGTAACCAAAACGGCCGAATTCTGTTTCGTTTATCGGGGGCGGGTGAGTACCTTGCCGGCACTGTGCGTATGGAGCCCGCCCCCAAGGGTATTTCCGCCGACTGGCACAGCACCTGGAGTACGTTAAGTTTCGGCCTGGCAGACAAGAAACAGCGGTAGTTGGCTGTTTCTGGCTGCTTTTGTGCCGTTCACCAAAGCCTCACGTCCCAATCGTTTTTTTGTTACCTTCGCAACTCCCGTAACCACCGAATAACCTGCGGTATGAAGTACTCCATCGATAAAAAAGAAACCTACACGATTATTACGATTGACGAGAAAAAGCTCGACACTACTGTTGCGCCGGATCTGAAGTCGGAATTCGTGAAGCTAAATGCCGAGGGCATCAATAACCTGATTCTGGACCTGAGCAACGTTAAGTATACCGACTCATCGGGATTGAGCTCCATCCTGATTGCCAACCGCCTCTGCAACTCCACGGGTGGCTTGCTGGTGCTAACGGGCCTCCAGGACCACGTAATGAAACTGGTGACCATCAGCAAGCTGGAATCGGTTTTGCACATCCTGCCCACGGTGGAAGAAGGTATTGACCGGATTTTCCTGCACGCCATCGAGCGGGACCTGACCAGCAAGGAGTAATCTTCGCTACAAGCTATAAGCTGCAAGCTGCAAGTTTTTTCGTTCTGTTGGTTGGTGCCTCAGAACAAAGGCTTGCAGCTTGCAGCTTATAGCTTGTAGGCTTTTCTACCTATGGAGTTTGAGCTGAAAATTTTAGGCAGTGCTTCGGCCACCCCGTTCCTGGACCGCCACCACACGGCGCAGGTGCTCACGGCAGGCGGCGCCCAATACCTCATTGATTGCGGCGAGGGCACCCAGCGCCGGCTGATGGAGCAAAAAATCCGGCATCAGCGCATCCATACCATCTTCATCAGCCACCTGCACGGTGACCATTTTTTTGGCCTGTTTGGCTTGCTGGGCACCATGCACCTGAATGGCCGCACGGAGCCGTTGCGCTTGTTTGGCCCGCCCGGCCTGGATGAGGTGCTCACCATGCAGTTTCGGCACTCCCATACCCAACTCAGCTTCGAGCTGGATTTCACGCCGGTAGATACCACCCAGCACCGCCAGATTTTTGAGGACAAGAACCTGACCGTGCACACGCTGCCCATGCGTCACCGCATTCCATGCTGCGGCTACCTGTTCCGGGAGAAGCCCAAGCGCCGCCGCCTGCTGGCCGAGCGCCTGCCCGATGGCCTTACCCCGGCTCAGCTCTCAGCCCTCACCCTCGGCAATGACCTGTTGGATGATAATGGGCAAATGCTGGTGCGCAATGCCGACGTAACCACGGAGCCCAAGCGGGCCCGCAGCTACGCCTTCTGCTCCGATACCCTATACACCGAAAGCCTGGCCGATTTGGTACGCGGCGTGGATTTACTCTACCACGAAGCCACCTTCCTGGATGATATGCGCGAGCGGGCCGCCGTTACCCACCACTCCACGGCCCGGCAGGCGGGCCTGCTAGCCCGGCGGGCCGAGGCGCACCGACTGCTCATCGGGCACTTCAGTAGCCGCTACCGCGACTTGCAGCCCCTGCTGGCCGAGGCCAAAACCCAGTTTGAGTGGACGGAGCTGGCCGTGGAAGGCCTATCAGTAAGCCTGGCCGAGTAGCCAAACGTCATGCAGAGCCGAAGGCGAAGCATCTCGCGTGCTGACGTTGCTTCACTAGCCCAGGGTTTAAATCCTGGGCTAGTGAAGCAGTTATCATCCAACGATTTAACAACATCAGCACGCAAGATGCTCCGCAGCACTCTGCATGACGTCCGTTTCAGTACCCGAGGTTAGCCACTGATTCCCTCTTCTCCCCTCCTATGCCCCAACCTTTATCCCACAAAAAGCAGCAGTTGTACCTGGTGCTCAGCGGCATTTTCATCGTAAATGCGCTGCTGGCCGAAATTATTGGGGTGAAGATTTTCTCAGTGGATGCGCTAATGGGTCTGCCTGGCAACCTGACGGCGGGCGTACTTATCTGGCCGGTGGTGTTCGTCACCACCGACATTATCAATGAGTATTTCGGCAAGGAAGGCGTGCTGCGGGTGAGCTACCTCACGGTCGGTCTGATTCTGTTCGCCTTCCTGGTGATTTACGCCACTACCCTGTTGCCCCCGGCTGCCTTCTGGCTGGAGGCTAATGACACCGACGCCCAGGGCCGCCCCTTTGACGTGGATTTTGCTTACCGCAGTATTTTCCGCCAGGGGCTGGGCATTATTATGGGTTCCATCACGGCGTTCGGTATCGGGCAGCTGCTGGATGCTACCGTATTTCAGCTGCTACGCCGGGCTACTGGGGGCCGCTACGTGTGGCTGCGCGCCACTGGCTCCACGCTGGTTTCCCAGCTCGTCGATTCATTTGTGGTGCTGTTCGTGGCGTTTTACGTGTTTGGCAACTGGACGCTGGGGCAGGTGCTGAGCGTGGCCAATGCCAATTACTGGTATAAATTTGCCGCTGCCATCCTGCTCACGCCCGTGCTCTACCTCGCCCACTTCCTCATCGACCGGTACTTAGGCGACGAAGCCACTCAGGAGTTACAGCACGAAGCCGCCTCTGATGCGGCGGTCTAAGGAATTAACCAACTCACTTTCGTTCTGATGCGCTTATCACTACTAGTAACGTTTGTTGGGTTATTTTTCCAGCTACCGGGTAGGGCTCAAACCTCCTTGTTAAATTCTTTCAGACCGGGCTCTTATGTATTGCGTTCCGACCGTAACAAGCGGTTGAACGGGCAAATGAAGCTACGAAGCAGCACTTTGTTGCTAGTGAAAGATGAGACAAACAAAACAATAAAATTAACCCCGGAAGATGTTCAATCCTTTCAGATAGAAGGCAACAAGTACACCATAGCCTACGATTTTGAGGTTCGGCAGGGGCTCATTGATGCCTTAATCGAACAGGCTTTTGTTGAGCAACTCGACAGCGGCCAAGTGGTGCTCATGCGTTATGCCTATACCATCGGCTCACCGGCTACAATGGGAGCTGGAGGTATGATGACGGGGGGGCAATCGGAGAATAACGTGTATCTGTTACGCTGGGGCCGCGGCACTTCGGTTTCTGCCATTCAAGCTAGTTGGCTGACGGGTGGCGGCACCCGTTTCCGAGAAGCATTACTACCGTACGTTAACCAACGCCCTGATTTGGTTAACCTGATTGAGAACGGTACAATTACTGTGCGTGATTTGCCAACTCTTGTAAAAGCCATTAACACTGGACAGGCATACGGCCTGTCAACTTCTTCCCGCAACTAGCTTCTTCCATGTCCCGCATTCTTACCGGCATTCAGAGCACCGGCCGCCCGCACCTGGGCAACCTGCTCGGCGCCATTCTTCCGGCCATTGAACTCTCCAAAAGCACAGCCAACGAGAGCCTGCTGTTCATTGCCGATTTGCACTCCCTTACCACCGTCCGCGACGCCGAACTGCTGCGCCAGAACACCTACGCCGTGGCCGCCTCCTGGCTGGCTTGCGGCTTCGATACGGACAAGAACCTGTTCTACCGCCAGTCGGATGTGCCGCAGGTAACGGAGCTGGCCTGGTACCTGAGCTGCTTCACGCCCTTCCCCATGCTGGCCAACGCCCACTCGTTCAAGGATAAGTCCGATAGGCTTTCCGACGTGAATGCGGGCTTGTTTACCTATCCGGTGCTGATGGCGGCCGATATTCTGCTCTACGACGCGGAAATCGTGCCCGTGGGCAAAGACCAGGTGCAGCACCTGGAAATTGCCCGCGACATTGCCTCGGCCTTCAACAACCGCTACGGCGAAACCTTTGTGCTACCCCAGTCGCGGGTGGACGAGCAAATCCAGACCATTCCCGGCCTTGATGGGCAGAAGATGAGCAAGAGCTACGGCAACATCATCGACATTTTCCTGGATGATAAGGCCCTGCTCAAAAACATCAAGCTCATTGTATCGGACAGCACCCCGCTGGAAGCTCCCAAGAACCCCGATACCGATACTACGTTCAAGCTGTTTTCCTTACTGGCCACACCCGAGCAAACCGCCGAAATGCGCCAGAATTACCTGAACGGCGGCTACGGCTACGGCCATGCCAAACAGGCCTTATTTGAGGTAATTCGGAGCCGTTTTGCCCAAGAGCGGGAGCAGTTCAACTTCTACATGAACAACCTGCCCGAGGTGGACCGCAAGCTAGCCGAAGGTGCTGCCAAAGCCCAGGCCTACGGTAGCACCGTACTCAACAAAGTGCGGGAAAAAGTAGGTTACCAAAAGCGGTAGAAACCGGTCATCCTGAGCAGCGCGAAGGACCTTACCACGCCCGAACGAGTCGTTATTACGATTGTCGTTTCTGCGTGATAAGGTCCTTCGCGCTGCTCAGGATGACAGGCTTACTTTACTATTTCACCATCTCACCTAGAGCGTGTGGACAGTAAGCAAGCCTACATAACGCCACGTCATGCCGAGCATGTGGCGCCTTGAGCCGGAGGCGAAGCATCTCGCGTGTTGACGTTGCAAGGGTAAATCAACGTCAGCACGCGAGATGCTTCGTCCCTGGCTCAAGGCGCCACATGCTCTGCATGACGTTCCACTTGGTAGTAAGCAGCGTTAGTATCCACACAGCCTAATAGGGTAGCCCGTCAATGGACTGGTGCCGTAGCTCGTGGTAGAAGCTGAAGCCCACTTTGCTGCCCCGGCTGACCTGCTGATTTTCCAGTTTCTGCTTTACCGAAATCTTTTGAATATCGGTGAGCGGAGGAGCAATCAGGTCGTTGTTGACGGCGGCAATCATGGCGCTTTCCACGAAGAGCTTAAGGCTGTCCTCGGTCACGGGGTTGTCCGACATGTCGTTGTCAGGTAGTTCCAGTTGCTGCACCCCTTCCAGGAAGTAGTGGTTATCAATGTTGATGAGCAGGCGACCCACCAGGTAACCCGGGTCATTCATGCGCTGGTACTTGATGCTGTCGGCCATGAAGTTGTAGGCCATGATGTGCCCGAAAAAGCGCCGCCGGAAGTCATTTTCCACGTATTTCGTATCCATGGGCCCGTAATCGTCGGGGAAGGTAACGATGTTGGAGTGCAGCACAAACACCAGCAGGTCGCCGCTGAAACGGATGTGAAACTCCATGTCGTTTATCGGGCGATACTCAATCACAACCGTTGAATCGACGGGCGTGATGCGGCGGCTCAATTCCACTACCAGCTCCTGCGACACTTTGCGCAGCAGGTCGAAAGTGGCCAGGGTGTTGCGGTAAATGGCCTGCTTGGCGGACGATTTCTGCTTCAGCCCCTCAAATATCAGGTCCAGCCGGTCGGCGGGGGAAGGTGCGGGTTCACCGGGCGCGTTGGGGGGCAGGTTATCGGTATTGGGGGTGCTGGCGGTAGGAGCGGCAGACGCAGCAGGGGTGGTGGCAGGCGCGGCGGCAGGAGTAGTGGCAGCCAAAGGAGCCCCGGGCGTACCGTCGTCGGTTTGAGGCAAGGTGGCGGGCGAAGTGTGCGGCATTATCAGTGGGAGTAAGTAGGCCTGGTATGGAGTGCCTAACCAAGCCCAGATTCAACAAAATACCATGCCGTAGCACAGTTCCGGAATCCTGTACCTACGCAAACTAGCGGCCCCATAGTTTCGACCGGCCCCCATCCAGCCGCCCCAAAGCGCCGTCAGCGGGCCTCTTCGTTGCGCTCAGCTACGCTGGTTTGCCGGCTGGGTTGGAAGTTCTGGTGGAGCTAGCAGGTGCGCGGCAACCGGCCAGGCAGTACTCCGAAAAGCTACCGTGCGCAGCCCTGGCCACGCAACGGAAGCGGTGGCGGGCAGCAACATGGCCTGGGCCGCGGGCTGCGCCAGCGCCTCCCCCACCGTGCGCACCGCCCCAGCCGGCACGGCCCGCTGCTCTAGCTCCGCTAGCAGGCTGGAGGCAGGCAGTTCGGCAATGCGCTGGCGCAGCAGTTCTTCCAGTTGGGTGCGGTGCGCAACCCGGTCGGGGTTGCGGCAGAAACGAGGGTCTTCCGCCCACTGGGGCCGCTCCAGCACTGCGCATAGTTGCTGAAACTGCCGGTCGGAGCCCACGGCTAGGAGCAGTTGTGCCCCGTCTTGGGCGGTGTACACCGTGCCGTAGGGCACAATGCTGGGGTGGCCGGAGCCTAGGGGTTGAGGAGTATGGCCCGTAACCAGGTATGTAGCCGCTTGGTTGGCCAAAGACGCCAAGGCACTATCCAGTAGGCTCACTTCAATAAGCGCACCGTGGCCGGTTCGCTCCCGCCGAAACAGAGCCGTCAGCAGGCCTTCTTTAAGCTGGTGAGCCGTGAGCAAGTCGATGAGGGCAACGGGCATTTTCTGGGGCTCCTGACCGGGGCCTGATGCGTTGAGGTGCATGAACCCGGTTTCGGCCTGGAGTACGGCATCATAACCGGCGCGGCCGGCAGCGGGGCCGTAGCCGGTGATATGACCGTAAATCAGGCGCGGGTTCAGACCCGAGAGCGTGGCATAGTCGGCCTGCAGCTTCTCGGCGTCGCCGGGCTTGTAGGAAGTCAGCACGATATCGGCAGTGGCGGCCAGCTGGTGCAGCGTGGCGCGGCCGGCAGCAGTGGTTAGGTCGAGCACCTGGCTGCGCTTACCCCAGTTGGCACTGCTGAAATAAGCCGTAATGGTGCTGTTCGGGTCCTCGGCGGCGGTGCGCCAGGTGCGGGTTACGTCGCCAGCGGGCGGTTCCAGCTTAAGAACTTCGGCCCCCAACTCGGCCAGAAACTGCCCCACCTGGGGGCCAGCCAGCACCGAGGCCAGCTCCAGCACGCGCAGGCCGGCTAAGGGAAGGTCAGCAGGGAAACTCACGGAGGTATCAGCAGCTATATGCACGGCGCGAAGTAAGCGCCTTCCGTCGAATGCACCACCTGCGCATTGGGTAACGAGGGTACTACGGCCGGTTACTCTACCCGGCCGGCCCGCGCAAACACCGGAAAACTTACTTCCCGCTCCCCTGGGCCCCACAGCTGCGTCAGCTCGTCGGCAATGAGCAACACCGGGTCCTGCGGGTGCTGCTTCTGGTAATTGGCCACGCTCGACCAAGTGCGCAGGTAGTTAAGCAGCCACTCCACCGACCACTGCCGCCGTACTGCAAAGCGGGCCGTTTGTACCCCAGCAAACGGAAACGGCAGGCGGGCATACTCATCTACAATGTGCCAGCGGTTATCATCCCAGTAAGGGCGCATGGTGTCGTCGTGGAACTGCCGCACCAGCGGGTCAATTTCGGGGCTGATGGTGAGCAGGTTATAGCCCCACTCGGCCAGTACGCCGCCCGGCCGGAGCACGCGGCGCACCTCGGCGTTGAAGGCCGCCATATCAAACCAATGCACGGCCTGGGCCACGGTTATCAGGTCGAAGCTGGCAGCCGCAAACGGGGTACGCTCGGCGCTGGCCGTCTGATAGCGGATGTTGGGCAGCTGCGGAGCCTGGGCTAGTTGGGCGGTGCTGATGTCGGTGGCTTCTACCTCGGCGAAATGCCCGGCCAGCACGGCCGCCACCTGCCCGTTGCCGGTGGCGCAGTCCCAGGCGCGGGTGCGGCCGGCTACCTGGGGCAGCAGCCACTGGTAGAGCTCGGCGGGGTAGTCGATGCGGTAGCGGGCGTACAAATCCGCCTGAGTGGAAAATCGGTCGAGCGTGGCCATTGTTTGATTTTGATTGTTTGCTGGAAGACAGCCCGTTATTCCGAGCTTGTCGAGGAATCTCACGTACTGACGTTGCAATACCATTCAGACATCAGCACGCGAGATTCCTCGACAAGCTCGGAATGACGTTCTTGACTAACTATTCTAACGTTCATTTACCTGGTAACAGCTAAAAAGCCATGTCCTCTCCCATCCAAACCGGTCTGCTGGCCTTCGGTATGTCGGGCCGCATTTTCCACGCGCCGTTTGTGCAGGCCCATGCCGGCTTTCAGTTGCGGGCCGTGGTGGAGCGCAGCCGCAAACAGGCCCAGCAGCACTACCCTACCGTCATCAGCTACGACAGCGTGGCCGAGCTATTGGCTGATGAGGAGCTGGAGCTGGTCATCATCAACACGCCCAACGACACCCACTTTGCCCTCGCCAAACGAGCCTTGCAGGCCGGTAAGCACGTGCTCATCGAAAAGCCCGTAGCTACCACCGTAGCCGAGCTGGATGAGCTGCTGACCCTGGCTGCCGCCCAGAACCGGCACGTACTGGCCTACCAGAACCGCCGCTGGGACTCCGATTTTCAGCTGGTGCGCCAAGTAGTGGCAAGCGGGCAGCTGGGGGAGTTGACGGAAGTTCACTTTCGCTTCGACCGGTACAAAGCCGCCCTCAACACCAAGACGTTCAAGGAAGACCCGGCCGTGCCCGGCAGCGGCCTCAGCTTCGACCTGGGCCCGCACGTACTCGACCAAGCTTTGAGCCTGTTTGGTCAACCCGAACGGGCGCATCTCACCCGGGCCAGCCACCGCCCCGGCTCCCGCGTGGACGACTATTTCCACGCCCATTTGCAGTACCCACGGGGCCTGAACGTGTTTGTGACAGGCAGCCTGCTCACGGCCGCGCCGGTGCCGGCTTATGTGCTGCACGGCACCCTGGGCTCCTTCCAGAAAAGCCGCGCCGACGTCCAGGAAACCCAGCTCGACCAAGGACTGCCGCCCACCGCTTCCGAGTATGGCCTGGAGCCGGCTGCCGCCGCTGGCACGCTTACGGTGGTGCCCGCCCCCGGTCAGATTCAAGTCAGCAGCTTACCCGCGTCCACTGGCAATTACCTCGGTTTGTTTGAGGCGGTGTTCCAGACGCTGCGCAACGGGCAGCCCTACCCCATCCGGGCGAAGGAACTGCGCTGGCAGCTGGAAATTCTGGAGGGTAGAGGCTAGAAAGAGCGTCATTCCGAGCAAAGCGAGGAATCTTGCGTGCTGACGTTGAATCAGGATTACAACGTCAGCATGCGAGATTCCTCGCTCCGCTCGGAATGACGCTCTGGTTTCACTCTCTCAACCTCCACGGCACGCAAATCCCTCTATCTTTGTTGCTATTCAAACAGCGGTTTGCTGACCGAAAAGCAGGGTCAGCCATCAATCAATCTAAAAACACAGCTGCACCTTGACGTTTCACGAGTTTAACCTGCACGATGACCTGCTAGCGGGCATTGATGCCATGAATTACCTGAATGCCACCCCTATTCAGGAACAAGCCATTCCCCGCATTCTGGAAGGCAAAGATTTGATTGCCTGTGCCCAGACCGGCACCGGCAAAACGGCGGCCTACCTGCTGCCTCTCATCGACAAGATTTCCCACGCTAAGCACGGCACCACCTCCACCCTCATTCTGGTGCCCACCCGCGAGCTAGCCACCCAAATTGACGAGCAGGTAACCGGCTTCGGCTACTTCGTGGAAGCCAGCTCCATTGCCATCTACGGCGGGGGCAAAAGTGAGGGTTGGGAGCAGCAGAAGCGCGCCCTCACCTCCGGTGCCGATATCATCATTGCCACGCCCGGTCGCCTTATTGCCCACATGCAAATGGGCTACGTGAAGTTTGAGGACCTGAAGTATCTGGTGCTGGATGAAGCCGATAAGATGATGGACATGGGTTTCTCCGATGACATCCTCAACATTGTGCGCCAGCTGCCCAAGGAGCGCCAGACGCTGCTGTTCTCGGCCACCATGCCCAGCAAAATCCGCGACTTTTCCCAGCAGCTGCTCAAGAGCCCCGAGGAAATCCGTCTGGCCGTATCCAAGCCCGCCGCCGGCATCGACCAGCAGTTCTACATGGCCTTCGACCGCCAGAAGATTTACCTGCTGGAGCACATCATCAAAACCCAGGATGTGCAGAGCATGGTACTATTCACGAGCCAGAAAGCGGCCGTGGGCGGTATTGTACGGGCTATCAACAAGCTGGGCATTGAAGCCCGGGGCATCAGTTCCGACCGCACCCAGGAGGAGCGGGAGGAAATCATGCGCGCCTTCAAAAACAAGCAATTTCCCATCTTGGTAGCCACCGACGTACTTAGCCGCGGCATTGATATTGACAGTCTCAGCCACGTGGTGAACTACGATATTCCCCGTGCTGCCGAGGATTACGTGCACCGGATTGGCCGCACAGCTCGGGCTGCTACCAAAGGCACGGCCATCACCTTCATTTCGGACCAAGATCAGGATCGGGTACTCAAAATTGAGAAGCTGATTGAACGGGAAGTAGAGAAGCAAAGCATCACTGAGGCCATGGGCTTGGGCGAAGCCCCGGAGTTTGACCCCAAACGCTTCAGCGGCCTGCGCGGCAAAATCGGTGGCCGGCCCGAGCGGGGCGGCCGTAGCAGCGGTTCCGGCGGTGGTGGCCGTGACCGTGGCCCCCGCTCCGAAGGTGGCAGCCGCAGCGGCGGTGGCCGCGACGGAGCCCGCCCCAACCGCGGCGACGGCAAACCCGACGCCGACCAGCAGGCTCGCATTGCCCGCGCTGCCGCTGCCCTGGCGGCCCTGGATGCCGGCCAGGCACCCGCCCAGCCCTATCAGCGCCCGCCCCGCGAAGACCGGCCCGAAGGCAGCGAAAGCCGCCCCCGCCGCGAACCACGGGAGCCGCGTGCCCCACGCTCGGAAGGCGAAGCCCGGCCGCCCCGAGAGCCGCGGGAACCCCGCGCCCCGCGCCCCGAGGGCGAAACCGCTGCTCCCCGGGCCGAAGGCGACAAGCCGGAAGGCCAGCGCCGCCGCAAGCGGGGCGGCCGTAACCGCTCCGCCCGTGGCCCCCGCCCCGAGGGTAGCGCACCAGAAGCGGCAGCCACTACCGTACCAGCTGCCCCCAGCGCGGAGTAATTTCCTGTCATAAACCCACTGCGCCCCGACTGCCTGAGTAGCCGGGGCGCAGTGGGTTTATGGCCTTACCGCGCGGCAGAAAAGGCGGGGTTACCAGTTTATCGGCGCAGCCAACTGCCAAATCTACTTCAACAAGCCAGCTATTTATCGAGAGCTTAACGCATTCCCGGTTACTCATGAAATCATCCGTTGCTCCTATCATTGTATTTGTTACGGGAGCCGTCGTTACATCGGCTTGCTGGGACAACTGGAAGTTCTTTTTTGAAGAGCAGGGCTACGCATGCCACGCGCCCACCTGGCCCGGTAAGGAAGCCCCGGCAGCGGCGCTGCGGGCCCAACACCCGCACTCCCCCATCGCCCAAAATAGCCTGTCCGATGTGCTGCGGGTGTACACCGATTTTATTGCGCAGCTGCCCGCTAAGCCCATTGTTATCGGGCACTCGTTTGGGGGGCTCATCGTGCAATTGCTATTGCAGCAGGGCACAGTGGCGGCGGGCGTGGCTATTGAGTCGGCACCGCCGCTAGGGGTGGTGGTGCCTAGCTGGACGCTGGTGCGGGCGGTGCTGCCGATGCTAGGGCTATTCTCGTCGCTGCAAACCACTTTTCTGCCCACGTTTGCGCAGTGGCAGTACGCCATTGCCAACGGCATGCCCCAATCCGACCAGCAGGCATTTTACGATCGGCTGGCCGCGCCGGAGTCAAAAAGAACCATTCGCGGAGCCCTCAGCCGGCAGGCCCGCGTCGATTTTCGGCGTCCCCACGCGCCGCTGCTGTTTCTGGCCGGCGGCGCTGACCGGATTATGCCCGCCGCCCTCAATCGTGCGAACTACCGCCGCTACCGCCACCCCGGCTCCATCACCGAGTACCATGAACTGCCCGGCCGCAACCACGCTATGCTCGGCCAAACAACCTGGCGCGAAGATGCGGAGCTGGTACACCGCTGGCTGATTAAGCTACCTAGTTGATAGCGCATAGCATTAGTATAGTCTAGAGTTCTATGAATCCAGATGACTGCACAGGATTCAATTCGATAGCCACTACTGCTATATCCGTATTGAGTAAGTAGACAAGTACCAAAATTTATGACGAGCACTACAGCAGGGCTATTCCATACCACTGTATTCTCCTGATTCATCTAGCTGCATGAATGCATCAATCTGCTCATCCGATGCTCTCCACTCCTCACCTTTCATTTCATATATGTAAGCAAGGCCGCATAATTCTATTGTAGAGTAACCTATCAATTGCACACCATCCTTTTCAGCAACCCACCAATCCTGCTCCCTATTAAAGTGAACCTGATACCCTTTTTCCTCCAGCACATAGAAAGCTGGTGCAAGAACATTACTGGCAGCGGATAATCCTGACATGATCTTCTTGATTACAGTACTTGCCCTAGCCCAAACAGCAGCGTAAATACCAGCGTGGTAAGCGCCATCTGCTTCAGCAGCGGGTCCAGTTGCATGCTGTCCTGGCGCTGCCATACGGCGGCGGCGTTGCGGGCCAGCAAGGGGCCCGAAAGCAGGAACAGCCACTGCCAGGGTGAGTGGTAGGTGAGCACCACGTAGAGCACGGCGCACACCAGCCCGGCCGTAAGCAGCACCACGTGGTACACGCGGGCCCGCTGGGGGCCCAGCCGCACCGGAATGGTGATTTTGCCGGCCAGTTCATCGGAGCGGATGTCGCGGATGTTGTTTACGTTCAGCACGGCCGTGGCAAAGCAGCCCAGCGCGGCAGCGGGCAGCAACACCGGCAGCGGCAGGTTGCCGGCCTGCAGGAAATACGTACCGCACACGCCCACCATCCCGAAGAAAATAAACACCGACAGGTCGCCGAGGCCGGCGTAGCCGTAGGGTTTAGAGCCAGCGGTGTAATTCACAGCAGCCCAAATGGCCGACAGCCCCAGCACGAAAAACGCGGCCGTCACCCACACCGCCACCGCGCCCAACGCCACCCACAGCAGCGCCACCCCACTCACGAGCGACAACGCCCCGAACAGGCCCATGCCCCGCTTCATCTGCTCCGGGCTGATGGCCCCGCTTTGCACGGCCCGTTGCGGCCCCTCGCGGTGCACACTGTCGGCGCCGTTCTGGGAGTCACCGTAGTCGTTGGCCAGGTTGCTCAGGATTTGCAGCAGAACGGTGGTGAGGGCCGCCAGCCCTACTACGCTGCCCCGAAACTGCCCATTGCTGGCCGCCAGAAAGCCCCCAGCCATGATGCTGGCCAAAGCCAACGGCAGTGTGCGGGGCCGGAAGGCCGAAATCCAGGCTTTGGCGGGGCTAGCGGGGGCCGGAGCGGCCGGAGAAGACGTTGCCATATAGATAAAGTTGATCCGTTGGAATGAGGCGTAGGCCAGTAGCGCGCACTGAGTAGTTCGCGCCCCGGGCCACCAAGACGCTGCGAACGGCGCGGGGACGCGAACTACTCAGTGCGCGCTACTTCCAGGGCCGCAATACGGGCAGCCGTCAGCTCCCGGAAATGCGCCACTACCACATCGGCGTGGCTCAGATCCTGCAGCGGGGAATGCTCACTGCTGTAGCCGATGCAGAAAATGCCGGCCGCTTTGGCGGCCGTAACACCGTTGCTGGAATCTTCAATCACTACGCACTGCTGCTTAGGAGCCTCCGACAAGCTGGCGGCATGCTCGAAAATAGCCGGGTCGGGTTTGGACCGGGGAAAATCTTCCCCACTTACCAAGTGGGAGAAATAGGGCCCCAGGGCAAACCGCCGCATCACCCGGTCGATAGTAGATTTGGACGCGGAGGAAGCCAGAATCAGCTGCATCTGGTGCTGGTGCAGGTCCTTGATGAGGGTGCGCACACCGTCGAGCAGGTCCAGGTCCGGCTTTTCATCGAAGGCGCGGTTGAAGAAGTCCCGCTTGGCCAACACCAACTCTTCCACTTCCGGCCCCAGACCGTGCTTGTCCTTGAGAAACTGATACACATTTTTGGTGGAGCGGCCCGTGAAGGTAGCGTACTCATCAGCCGGCACCTCAATACCCAGCTCCTCAAAATGCCGGTAGTAGGCGTAGCGGTGCACGGGCTCCGTATCGACGATAACGCCGTCCATGTCAAATATTACGGTGCGAACCATGCGGGCAGAAGTTGATTTCGGGTGCGAAGGTAGCGCCCTACACACAAGTAGCGCGCAACCGGGGCTGCGCGCTACTTCACTTAGTGCTGTGGGTACTGGCAACTACACTGTGGTTACCGGTTTCTTACTTCAGAATAGCGGCCACCAGCTCCTCGCTCATGGGCTTCACCTTGGAAGGGTAAAAAGCCACTACCTGGCCTTTCTCATTCACCAGGTATTTGCAGAAATTCCAGGAAGGTGCGTCGCCCACGGCTCCGTTCTTCGTTTTATCGGCCAAGAACTTATAAAGCGGGGCAGCATCGTCGCCTTTCACCGACACTTTGCCGAATAGCGGGAAGGTTACGCCGTAGTTTTTCTCGCAGAACAGGGAAATCTGCTCGTTGGTCCCGGGCTCCTGGCCCCCGAAGTTGTTGGCGGGAAAGCCCAGCACCGTCACCTTGTCGCCGTGCTTTTTGTACAGCTCTTCCAGCTCCTTGTACTGCGGGGTATAGCCGCACTCGGAGGCCGTATTCACGATGAGCAGTTTTTTGCCCTTGTACTGGCTCAGCTTCACGTTCTTACCGTCAATGGTTTGCACGGTGTAGTCGTACACGGTACCGGGAGCGGCGGCAGTTTCGGAGGTCATGGCCGGAGTGGAGGGGTGGGTGGGAAGATTGGCGTAGCCGGTGGCAACCAGAGCGCCCAATAGCACAAAAGCTTTCATGGAGGTCAGCGTAAAAAGAGGGGAAATTTCAGTGGAAAACCGACAGACATACGCAATGTTCGGGCCAGCGGCTTTCGGTCCAACAAGGTACGTCCACTACGGGCTTCTGCACCGCTACTAAATCCGGCAATGCCAAAAATCTGTACATTTGCCCCTGCCGCGTCCTCATTCCGCGGCTGATCTGCCCATGCGTAAGACTCTTCGTTCGGTCATTACCGGAACAGGCAGCTACCTCCCCTCGCAAATCATTAAAAACGAAGTATTCATCAATTCCTCGTTTTATGATGCGGCCGGTGCCCCACTCCTGAAGGCCGGCAGTGAGATAGTACAGCAGTTTGCCAACATCACCGATATTCAGGAGCGGCGCTACGCCGCCGACAATCAAGTAGCTTCCGACCTGGCTTTCCTGGCCGCCCAGGATGCCCTGCACTCCAGCCATACTGACCCCGAAACCCTGGACTACATTCTGGTAGCCCATAACTTCGGCGACGTAGCCCTGGACAACCGCCGCTCCGATTTCGTACCCACGCTGGCGGCCCGCGTCAAGCACAAGCTGGGCATTGAGAATCCCAGCTGCGTAGCCTACGACCTGCCTTTTGGTTGCCCCGGCTGGCTACAGGGCGTCATTCAGGCCGATTACTACCT
The DNA here is from genome assembly GCF_040547285.1 of Hymenobacter sp. UYP22. Taxonomy (NCBI): domain Bacteria; kingdom Pseudomonadati; phylum Bacteroidota; class Cytophagia; order Cytophagales; family Hymenobacteraceae; genus Hymenobacter; species Hymenobacter sp. UYP22. Next base: position 122,252 of record NZ_JBEPPK010000013.1, read on the forward strand.
GCGCTCCGGGGATGCTAAACGGGTGCTGGTGGTTGGGGCCGAAACCCTCTCGCGGGTGTGCGACCCCCACGACCGGGACAGCATGATTTACGCCGACGGGGCCGGAGCCATCATCCTGGAAGCCCAGGAAACCGATGTGCCCACGGGTATTCTGGCCCACGGCACCCGCTCCGATACCGTGCAGGCAGCCCACCTCCTGCGCATGGACAAGTCGTTTAATCCGGCCTACGAGGGCGCGGAGCTGTTCCTGAAAATGGAGGGCCGCAAGCTCTACGAGTACGCGCTGAAAACCGTGCCCCAGGCTATCAAAGACACGCTGGATAAAGCTGGCCTGCCCATTACGGCCATGCGCAAACTGCTTATCCACCAGGCCAATGGCAAAATGGACGAGGCCATTCTCAAGCGCCTCTACGCCCTTTATGATGACGCCCCCATTCCGGCCGGCGTCATGCCCATGACGATTTCCTGGCTGGGTAACTCCTCGGTAGCCACCCTCCCTACCCTGCTGGACCTGATGCTGAAAGGCCAACTGCCCGACAACGACCTGCAACCCGGCGACATCATCGTATTTGCCTCCGTGGGCGCCGGCATGAACTGCAACGCCGTGGTATACCAGATGTGAAATGGTGAAATGGTGAAGTGGTGAGTGGGATGTTCAACTTGCGCGTGTAGCGTCAGCCGAACGTCCCACTCACCATTTCACCATTTCACCACTTACGTAGTGCGAGGGGTGAGCCACTTTTCGAGGCTGACGGGCTGGTAGGCCAGCATGGCGTCCAGCATGCCGTGGGGTTCGGGGTGGCTCAGGAGCTGGTTGCGGTTTTCGCGGCGGAGTAGGCCTTCGTCGGCCATATGGTCGAGGGCGCGGAGCAGGTGGTCGTAGTAGCCGGCCACGTTGAGCACGCCGATGGGCTTGCGGTGCAAGCCGAGCTGGCCCCAGGTCAGCACTTCAAACAACTCCTCCAGGGTGCCGTAGCCGCCGGGCATGGCCACAAAGCCCTCCGCCAGGTCGGCCATCATCAGCTTCCGCTCGTGCATGCTTTTCACCAGGTGTAATTCGGTGAGGCCGGTGTGGGCCAGCTCCTTATCGGCCAGAAAATCGGGGATGACGCCAATGGCCCGGCCCCCGTGCTGCATCACGGCGTCGGCTACGGCCCCCATCAGGCCTACGCGGCCCCCGCCGTACACCAGCGTGAAATCCCGCTCGGCCAGGGCGCGGCCCATCGCCTGGGCCTGCTGGGTGAACAACTCGTTGGTGCCGCTGCTGGCACCGCAATACACGGCTACGCTTTTCATAAGCAAACTGGACTCGGCCTAGCCTCGTCCGTAGTTAGTGACAAAAGAAAAAACAGCAGCAACGCCAACTGCTGGCGTTGCTGCTGCCCTACAACAAATTATAACCGTCCTGCTGAGCGAAGGCAGAGCCGTAGCATCTCTGCATCATTACACTACCACGGCAAACGTCAGCACGCGAGATTCCTCGCGCTGCTCGGAATGACGTGCCAACGAAGCGGTAGAGATGCTTCGGCAAGCTCAGCAGGACGTTCTGAGGGGGGACAAGCCCCACGCCGCGCTTTCCTTACATCCGCTCGGGCACCTGGATGCCCAACAGGCCCAGGCTAGCCTTGATGGTACGGCCGGTTTGGGCCGACAGTGCCACGTAAAACGAGCGGCTGATTTCGTTGGGCTCCGTGAAGATTTTGATGTCGGTGTAGAAACGGTTGTAAGCGCGGGCCACGTCGTAGGCATACTGGGCCACCACAGCGGGCGAGAACGTACGGGCAGCTTCCTGCACTACGGCTGCGTAGCGGCCTAGCTCCTGCACCATTTCGCGGGCGGCGGCGGGCAGGGCCGGTAACGTGCTCAGGTCGGTTTGCTGGCTGATGCCCATTTCGGTGGCCTTGCGTAGGATGGCGGCAATGCGGGCGTGGCTGTACTGAATAAACGGGCCCGTATCGCCTTCCAGCTTCACCGATTCCTCGGGGTTGAAAAGCATGCGCTTCTTGGGGTCTACCTTCAGCAGGTAATACTTGAGCGCGCCCAGACCCAGCATGTGGTAGAGTTGAGCCAGCTCATCCTCGCTCAGGCCTTCAGTTTTACCTTTTTCGAGGGTGGCGGCCTGGGCAGCATCTACTACTTCGCGCACTAGCTCGTCGGCATCTACCACGGTGCCTTCGCGGCTTTTCATCTTGCCCGAGGGCAGGTCCACCATGCCGTAGCTGAGGTGGTAGATGGCGTCGGCGTAGGGCTTACCCAGCTTCTGGAGCACCGCCCGCAGCACCTGCATGTGGTAGTTCTGCTCGTCGGCAATAACGTACACGCTCAGGTCGTAGCCAAAATCCTGGTACTTCAGCTCGGCCGTACCCAGGTCCTGGGTAATGTATACCGAGGTGCCGTCGGCGCGGAGCAGCAGCTTTTCATCGAGGCCTTCCTCCTTGAGGTCCACCCACACCGAGCCGTCCTCTTTCCGGAAGAACACGCCCTTCTGCAGGCCTTCCTCCACCCGCTCCTTGCCCAGCAGGTAGGTACCGGATTCGTAGTAATACTTGTCGAAATCGACGCCGATGTTGGTGTAGGTGGCGTCAAAGCCCTCGTACACCCAGCCGTTCATCTGCTTCCAGAGGCTTACCACTTCCTCGTCGCCGGCTTCCCAGGCGCGCAGCATGTCCTGAGCCTCCAGCATCATGGGGGCCTGGCGCTTGGCTACGTCGGGCAGTACGCCTTCAGCTTCCAGCTGGCGCACCTGCTCGCGGTAGTGCTTCTCAAACAGCACGTAGTACTTGCCGGCCAGGTGGTCGCCTTTGATACCGGCGCTCTGCGGGGTTTCGCCCTGCCCATACTGCTGGTAGGCCAGCATGGACTTGCAGATGTGAATACCCCGGTCGTTTACCAGGTTGGCCTTGGTAACGGTGGCTCCGGTAGCTTTCAGAATCTCGGCCACCGAGTAGCCCAGGAAGTTGTTGCGCAGGTGGCCCAGGTGCAGGGGCTTATTGGTGTTGGGCGAGGAATACTCTACCACCACGTTCTGGGGGCCGCCGGTGGACACAGGCGCGCCGGCCGGCGTCTGGCGCAGCTGCTCGAAGGCCTTCACCCACTCGGCATCGGCAATTTCCAGGTTCAGGAAGCCTTTTACCACGTTGTAGCCGCTCACTAGGGGTGAGTTAGCCACCAGCCATTCGCCCAGGGCCTGCCCAATCTGCTCGGGACCTTTGCCCAGGGTTTTGGTGAAGGGGAACGTAACAAGCGTGAACTGGCCGGCAAACTCCTTGCGGGTGGGCTGCAGGCCGAGTTGGGTGGCGGGCACCTCCGCGCCGAATACCTGTTGAATAGCGGCGCCAAGGGCCGTTTTGAGGGTGTGTTCGAGTTGTTGCACGAGAAAAGCGAAACGCTTAAAAGGGAAGCCGCCGCAGCGGCTTCGGGAGGAAATAGTGGGGTAGCCAGACGAGCAGGGCGTAAGCAGCAGCCAGAGCAGGCGGTAGCACCCGTTACCCAGGTGCCAATGCCCAGTTCCGGCCGATGGTTACGCCGGGAGTCGTCGTTGCCGAAGCCAATACCTCAATACCATACATACTTGCGCCGCCACTAGAAAGGCAGGCTACTGCTGCAAAGGTAAAAACATGCGCCGGAAGCCGCCCGAAAAAGTGTGGCTACCCCAAACCGGTAATGCCAAGTCCCCAATCTGAGCTTTGCCCATTTCCTCCCCACTAGCGGCCCAAAAGGCGGCAACCCCACTAACGACCGTCGGTGGGGCTGCAATCCAGCAAGAGGGTTGGGCTTAGCCTTTCCACCCAACTACTGTACCGGCCGCACCACAATGTCAACCCGCTTGGGTTGGTTGTTCGTCACCACAGGATAGGCCTCGTCGTGCAGGTACAGCAGCCGGCCGCCATCGGTAATACGCGCCTGCACGGTGTAGCGGCTGCCCGGCGCAATACGGGCGGGGTCGTAGTGCAGCACAAAGCCGAACGGTACCTGCCGGCCGTTGGGCCGGATGGTAACGGAATCAAGTACCGTAGCGGCCACGTCCTGCAAGGCCACATCCTGGAGCACCACACGCACCAGGGCCGTGGGCGACAGGGCCATGCGGTTGCGGTAGGTGATGGTGCCCGTCACAGAATCGGTGGCGGCTGGCCCGGAAACAGGGCCCGACGAAGCGTCCGGCCCTGCCGGGGTAGACGGGGCGGTAGAGCAGGCAACCAGCAAGGCAGGCAGGCTCAGGGCCAGATAGCGCAGCGTTTTCATAGCGAAATATCAAGGATGAATGCGCAATAAACGGCTATTGCGCATTCATCCTTGCCCGGGCGGTGGCTACCGGCTCACCACTTCCTCCAGCCGCAGCCGGTTCTGGATGGCATCGGTGGCGGCTTCCAGAATATCGAAGGCGTTGGTGGCCATGGTGTTCATGTTATCGAGGGTAGGATTAATTTCCACCATCTCGAAGCACACCACCCGGTCGTTATCCAGCAAAGCGCGGCACAGGCTGATGGCTTCCTCCACGTTCAGGCCGTCCACCACGGGCGTGCCGGTGCCTTTGCTGAAGCGCGAATCCAGCGAATCCACGTCGAAGCTCACGTACACCAGGTCGCAGAAGCGAAGCCGCTCGTACACTTCCCGGGCTACCTGGCGGGTGCCTTTGGCCTTCACCTCGTCCAGCTTGTAATTCTTGATGCCTAGGCGCTCAATAATGGCGTCTTCCTCGTGCTCGGTGTCGCGCACTACAATGTACACCAGATGCTCGGGGGCGAGTTTGGCACCTGGCTCACCCAGGTTCTTGAGCTTCTGCCAGAAAAATTCGGTTTCGGGCTCGGGCTGGTTGCGCTGACATTCGCGGTTATCATCACCCAGCGAAATGGCCAGCGGCATGCCGTGCATGTTGCCCGAGGGCGTGGTATAGGGCGAGTGAATATCGGCGTGGGCATCTACCCACACCACGCCCAGCGTTTTGTGCGGGTAGGCCGCCTTGATGCCGGCAATGGTGCCGGCCGCGTTGCTATGGTCGCCGGCTAATACCAGCGGGAACTCCCCGAAGCGCAGGGTTTGCTCCACGGTGCTGGCAATACCCTTTTGCACCGTGTAAATAGAATCGATGTGCTTGGCCTTCGGAAAGTGGTTTTTCTCGAAGAGCACGTGGTTCAGGTCCGGAATGGCCACGGAGTTGAACCGGCGGAAGTAGTCGGAGCCCTTGTTGAGGCAGGCTACTTTGAGGGCATCAATGCCCAGGCTGGCGCCACGGGTGCCGGCTCCGAGTTCGGAGCGGACCTCCAGAAGCTTAATGCGTCGCATATTACATTGGCAGAAAAAGGGTTAGGTGGTTTAGATGCTTGCCGATTGAGCGGGTGGGGTTCCTCTCAGGCTTGACGCGCGCGGACCTTCCGGCGCAACCAACGAACAAAGCACAACCAAAACCCCGCAGGCGGGGTATCTTTGCCCACGCAAGTTCGGCAAAAGGATTGCGAAGAAAAAGAACGTCATGCTGAGCTTGCCGAAGCATCTCTACTGAGGGCAATCAATTACTACTGCAACGAAGCGGTAGAGATGCTTCGGCAAGCTCAGCATGACGTTCTTGCCTCCAACTTCTCCCCTACACATTCCTTCAATGGATACCTACCACTCCCTGATTTCCCAAACGTTCGACTTTCCCACGGACGAGTTTCGCGTGGAAAACGACGAGCTGCGCTTCCACGACATCGACCTGATGGCCCTGGTGGAAAAGCACGGCACCCCGTTGCGCATTGCCTACCTGCCCAAAATCAGCACCCAGATTCAGCGGGCCCAGGAGTGGTTCCGGACGGGTATTGAGCAGACCGGCTACCAGGGCAAATACTCCTACGCCTATTGCACCAAGGCCTCGCACTTCAGCTTTGTGGTGGAAGAAGCCCTGAAAAACGGCGTCCACATCGAAACTTCCTCCTGGTTCGATACCAACATCATCCGGGCCATGCACGCCAAGGGCCGGGTGCAGAAGGACACGTTTATCATCTGCAACGGCTTCAAAACCGAGGAGTACAAGTACGAAATCACGCGCCTCATCAACGACGGCTTCGTGAACTGCATGCCCATCCTCGACTCGCCCAACGAGGTGGATTATTACCACGACAACGTGCGCGAGAAGTGCAACGTGGGCATGCGTCTGGCCTCCGACGAGGAGCCCCGTTTCCAGTTCTACACTTCCCGCCTGGGCATTCGCTACGCCGATGCCATTCCGCTTTGGGAGCAGAAAATCAAGAACGACCCGCGCTTCGAGCTGACGATGCTGCACTACTTCATCAACACCGGCATCAAGGACACCAGCTACTACTGGTCGGAGCTAAGCCGGTTTGTGCATAAGTACTGCGAACTGCGCAAGGTGTGCCCCACCCTCACCACCATTGATATCGGCGGCGGCCTGCCCATCCAAACCAGCATCCAGAAGGAGTACGACTATCCATACATGATTGCCGAAGTGCTGCGGACCATCAAGCGCATCTGCGAGGAAGAGGGCGTGCCGGAGCCGGATATTTTCACCGAATTCGGCATCTTCACGGTGGGCGAATCGGGCGCGACCATCTACAGCATTCTGGATGAGAAGCTGCAGAACGACAAGGAGTTGTGGTACATGATTGATGGCTCGTTCATCACCAACCTGCCGGATACCTGGGCTCTGAACCAGCGCTTCATCATGCTGGCCCTCAACAACTGGAACCGCGGCTACAAGAAAATCCAGTTGGGCGGCCTCACCTGCGACTCCCAGGACTATTACAACGCCGAAAAGCACATTTATCAGGTGTTTCTGCCAGAGCGCAAGCCTGCTACCGACACCAAGCCGCTGTACGTGGGCTTCTTCCACACCGGCGCTTACCAGGAAAGCCTCTCGGGCTACGGTGGCGTGAAGCACTGCCTCATCCCGGCTCCCAAAATGGTTATTCTGGACCGGGACGCCGACGGCAACCTCACCGACCGGGTATTTGCCGAAGAGCAAACCGCCGACTCCATGATGCGGATCCTAGGCTACCAGTCCTAATTCGTGCTCCTACTCAGCCAGAACGAACTCCCGGGGGCAGTGCTTCGGGGAGTTTGTTCTTTTAGGAGCGGGTTGCACACGGGCGGGAGTTCCCGTACCTTTACCCACGTACCCCCAAACAGCCGGGCCCAGCCCGCTCACATTTTACTCCGTATGAAAAAAGTACTACTCCTGGCGTGTGTGGCCGGCCTTGGGCTGAGCTCTTGCAACAAAAAGTCTCAGTGCCCCGCTTACTCAAGCACTAAAGATGCAGCACGGGTATCCTCTACTATCGTAGCCCAGCATAGCAGCGCGCCCATCGAGCGGCAGTAGTACTAGTTTATAGCTGGCGTACGTCAGCAAAGTATCTAGCGGCCTTTTCTCTCATCGGGAAAAGGCCGTTTGCATTTAACCCACATCAAACTATTGGGGCAGCCTACACAATTTTTCCCGTAAAGGAATCGTTAAAAGACAAAAGGGGTTCTTACTTCTGAAGGGCTTGTGTTAGAAAGCCGACCACGCTTTTTGTCTTTTACCATGAAAAAACTTTTCCTCTGGGGCAGCATCCTGGTATTGGGTGCCTCCTCCTGCCGTAATCAATGCCCGGCCTACTCGGCTACCAAATCAGCCAATCGGGTAGCGGCGCCAGTTACGGCCAGTGCGGCGTCGCCTGCACAACACTACTAGTTCTGTTCTTCTTTCACGTTTCATCAACGGGCGCGGCTTCTCTGGCAGAAGTTGCGCCCGGTGTGTTAGTGGCCGGCTGGCTCCGTTGCCAGAATCAGGTTGGTGGCGGCGCGTAGGTCGGCTACGTGGGGTTGGTAGCCAGCTTGCGCCTCCGGCCCCACCAGAATACCCCGCACGCCCACGCGGTGCCCGGCTTCCATATCGCGCAGCCGGTCACCTACCATCCAGCACCGGGCCGCATCCAGCTGGAAACGGGCCAGGGCTTTCTCCAGCATCAACGAACCGGGCTTGCGCGAGAGGGATTCTGAAACGCTGGGGTGACCGGGGGCAAAGTAGAACGCGTCAATTAGCCCGCCGGCGGCCACTTGCAGCTTGTGGTGGCAGGCCTGCACATGGGCCGCCGTGTATAGGCCCTTGGCAATGCCGGCCTGGTTGGTTACTACCACCAAGTAAAAACCTGCCGCTTTCAGCCGGGCTAAACTTTCGGGGACGCCGTCCAGCACCACAAATTTTTCCAGCTCCCATACATATTCTCCTATTTCCATATTGAGTACTCCGTCGCGGTCCAGAAATACGGCTTTGTTCATGTGCGTTGCGGGTTGAAGCAGTGGGTGGGCAAAGGTAACGGAGATGGGCGCGCTACCCGCCTGCCGCCCGTGCGCCAGGCGCCCGTTGCGGAGCCAGGAAATCAGCCCAGCACCTGCAGAAGCCCCGAATGGCCGTACCTTTGCCCGCTCATATCATCTCTCCTCTCCAATGGCAATTGCAATTCTGGGTGGCGGCATTTCGGGCCTTACGCTGGCTTGGCACTTGCAGCACGCCGGCCTCGACTATGACTTATTCGAAGCCAATGCCCGGCCCGGCGGCACTATTCGCTCGGAGCAGCGCGACGGGTATTTGGTGGAAACCGGACCCAACTCCCTGCAGCTTTCCGAGGAGTTGCGGGAGCTGCTGGAGGGCTTGGGCCTGAGTGGGCAGGTGCAGGAGGCGGCGGCCGTTAGCCAAAACCGCTACGTGCTGCGCCAGGGCCGCTACCAGAAGCTGCCGGCCTCGCCCCCGGCTCTGCTTACCAGCTCCTTCTTCAGTCTGAAAACGCGTTTGAACTTTGTACGGGAGATGTTTCGGCCAGCTCAGCCCGTTGATTCGCAGGAAACCCTTGCCCACTTCTTCAGCCGGCGGTTTGGGCCGGAGGTGGTAGAGTATGCGCTTAATCCGTTCATTTCGGGCATTTACGCCGGCGACCCGGCCCGCTTACTGCTGCACAAAACCTTCCCCCAACTGGCCGCTCTGGAGCAGCAGTACGGCTCGGTAGTGAAGGGCCTGATGAAGACTAAAAACCCCGCCGGCCGTCGCCGCATTATTTCCCTGGCCGGGGGCCTGCAAACCCTCACGGCTACGCTGGCCAGTAAGCTGCGGCGGGCCCATTTCGGGCAGGCGGCCACGCACCTGCACCACCGCGCCGATGATGGCCGCTGGGAGCTGGAAACCACTGCCGGCCCCGCCCCTCGCCTCTACCACCACGTAGTGCTGGCCCTGCCGGCTTACGCGGCGGCTCCGCTGCTACAGGAGCAGTTTCCGGCGGTTGCGGCAGCCCTCAACCAGGTGCAGCACCCGCCCATGACGGCCATTTATACGGCCTACCACCGCGCCGATGTGGGACACCCGCTGGATGGTTTCGGGGCGCTCAACCCCAAAGCAGAGCAGCCCTACGCGGCCGGCAGCATCTGGACCAGCTCCATCTTCCCCGACCGGGCCCCGGCCGGGCAGGTGCTGTTTACCACCTTTGTGGGGGGCAGCCAGTACGAGGAACACGCCCGCCAGCCCGAAGCGGCGCAAAAAGCCGCCGTGCACGAGGAGTTGAGCCGCCTGTACGCAGTGCGGGCCGGAGCCGAGCCAGTGTGGCAGTATCGTTACTATTGGGACAAGGCCATTCCGCAGTTTGACGCCCACATTGGGCCGGCCCACGCCGCCGCGGATGCACTGGCGGCGCAGGGCCTACACGTGGCGGCCAACTGGCGGTCCGGCGTGGGCGTGCCCGACTGCGTGCGGCAGGCCCGGCAGCTCGCCGCTACGCTGGCCGGGCGGTAGCCGGCTCACCGGCCGGCATGGCTTCGGCAGCTATTTAAGTTGTTTCTACTAAACTGAAAAGACCCTGGCGTGTGTTATAAGATGGCCGCCGTGGGAGTAGCGGCAACTTTCGCCCTTTTTTGGCATCTGTTTGGGGATGCGGCAAGTTGCAGCGGAGCACTACCTCCCAATGCGGCGGCACACCGAACAAACTTCTACCTTTGCGGCAATGACAAACGGGCTCGTCCTGATACCGACCTACAACGAGAAGGAAAATGCGGAGCTTATCATCCGCAAGGTCTTCTCCTTGCCCCAACCGTTCGATGTGCTCATCATTGATGATGGCTCGCCGGACGGCACGGCCGCCATTGTGCGCGGGCTGATGCCCGAGTTTCCGGAGCGGCTATTTCTGGAGGAGCGCACCGGCAAGCTGGGCCTGGGCACGGCCTATATTCACGGGTTCCACTGGGCTTTGGCGCGGGGCTACGAGTATGTGTTCGAAATGGACGCCGACTTCTCCCACAACCCCGATGATTTGGTGCGCCTGTACGATGCCTGCGTCCACCAGAATTACGATTTGGCCATTGGCTCCCGCTACATTCAGGGCGTAAACGTGGTGAATTGGCCCATGGACCGCGTGCTGATGTCCTACTTTGCCTCAGCTTACGTGCGTATTGTAACGGGCATGCCCATTCGAGATGCTACGGCCGGCTTTAAGTGCTACTCGGCCCGGGTGCTGCGCACTATTCTGCAGAACCGCATCCGGTTTGTGGGGTATGCCTTCCAGATTGAAATGAAGTGGCTGGCTCACAAGTACGGCTTCCGCATCAAGGAAGTGCCCATCATTTTCACCGACCGCACGCGGGGGGCATCCAAAATGAGCAAGGGCATTGTGCAGGAAGCTTTCTTTGGAGTTCTACAAATGAAGATTGCCAGCTGGTTCCGCCGTTTTGATCGTACCCCGGCAACCTCCCCCGACGCGGCCGTAGCGGCCCTGCCAGCTACTCCCGAGGCCCGTTAATCAATCAGCACCTTACCCAACTGCTCCCCACTCCAGCTACTACGCTTCAGCTGGAGTGGGGAGTAGCTTTTAGCGGCGGTTGGTTTCCGGTAGCGGCATATCGGGTTAGGCGCGTATCTTACCCCGATGGAAATATCCCCGCTGTTCTGGGTTAGCTTCAACGTGGGCGTGCTGGCCCTGCTGCTGCTCGATTTGCTGGTATTCAACCGCAAGGCCCACGTGGTACGCATGCGGGAAGCCTTGGGCTGGAGTGCCTTCTGGGTGGCCCTGTCGCTGAGCTTTAACTATGCCGTGTACCACTGGATGGGCAAGCAGGCGGCCATGGAGTTTCTCACCGGCTACCTCATCGAGAAGTCATTGAGCGTGGACAATCTGTTCGTGTTCCTGCTCATCTTCACCTACTTCAAAGTACCGCCGCAATACCAGCACAAGATTCTGTTCTGGGGTATTATTGGGGCCTTGGTGCTGCGGGCCGCGTTTATTTTGGCCGGGGCGGCGCTGCTGGCCAAGTTTCACTTTCTGCTGTATGTGCTGGGCGCGTTTCTGGTGTACACCGGCGTGAAGATGGCCACCAGCGGCGGGGAGCCGGAAATTGACCCCGACAACAATCCGGTAGTCAAGTTCCTGAGCCGCCATTTGCCCATCACCAATCGCTTGCACGAAGGCCGCTTCTTTGTGCGCCAGAACGGCACCCTGTTCGCCACGCCCTTACTGGTGGTGCTGGTGATGGTGGAAACCACTGACGTGGTATTCGCCGCCGACTCCATTCCCGCCATCCTGGCCGTTTCCCGCGACACTTTTATTGTGTACACCAGCAACGTATTTGCCCTGCTGGGGCTGCGGGCTCTGTATTTCGCGCTGGAAAGTCTGATGCGCCTGTTTCACTACCTGCACTACGGCCTCTCGCTCATCCTCGTCTTCATTGGGGGCAAGCTGCTGGCTACCGAGTTTGTGCACATTCCGATGGGCATTTCCCTGGGCGTCGTCGGGCTGATTCTGGCCGGTTCCATCGGGCTGTCGTTGCTATTCCCGAAGAAGGAAGGGGAAGTATAGCGGAAGTCAAAGAGAGAAAGTAAAAAGTCAAAGCCCGGCGTTCTGAATGACAGCCGGGCTTTGACTTTTTACTTTCTCTCTTTGACTTCCTTCTAATTCCCCGTTGGTGGGGTGGCGGGCGGGGCAGGCTGGTTGGTGTTCACGCCGGCATCGGGGGCGGTGTCGCCGCCGAGCAGGTCGATCAGGTTCAGGGGCTCGTACTGGGAGGAGTCGGCGGCTACTACGGTGCGCACCGTGTCGCGGGTAGCGCGCACGATGTACTGCCGGGCCGGGCCGGTGAAGTTTACGGAGGTACCCACGTTTTCGTACTCGCTCTGCGAAATGTAGCCTTTACGGGCCATCAGCTGGGCAATGAGCCGGTGGAAGTAGCGCCCGCTCACGCGCATTTCGCCGTATTGGTTAAAGCCGTTGCGGTAGTACTTGGGCCGGGGAATGATGCTGGCCAGAAACAGGCTTTCCGAAAGGTTGAGGTTGGCCGGGCGCTTATCGAAGTAGAATTCGGCGGCCTCGTGCACCCCGTAAATTTTTGGGCCCCACTCGATGATGTTCAGGTACACCTCCAGCATCCGCTCCTTGGTAGCCAGGCGCGTGTTTTCAATGATCCACACAATCAGGGCTTCCTCGGCCTTGCGCACCAGGGTTTTCTTGCGGGTCAGGAACACGTTTTTCACCAGCTGCATGCTGATGGTGCTACCGCCCCGGGCAAAGCGCCGCTCCTTTAGGTTCTGAATGGCCGACTTTACAAAGGCCTTTTCCATGAATCCCCGGTGCGTCATAAACCGCGGGTCTTCGGCCGTCATGATGGCGTACTTGAGGTAGTCAGAAACCTGGTTGTAGGGCGTATACTCGGGGTTCGAGGGGCCTACCAGGAAGGTTTTTACCGTGTCGCCCTTGTCATTATAGGCCGTGTGTAGGAACTCCTCGTTGAGCTGGTTCAGGTTCTCGCGCCCGAAGCGGGTGATGCGGAACTTGGTAGCCCGCAACCCCGAATCGAACTTGAGGCTGTCGAGCTTATTCATGTCCAGATCGGCCATGAGGTGGTACTGCACCGTACCCTCGGCCTGGGTGCCTTCCAGCGTTTCAAACATGCCCTCGGGCAGGGAGGCGAAGAAGTCGTTGGCCTTGGTTTCGGCCGATTCTACGTTCAGCTTCACCTGCACGCCGGCCAGCAGTTGGCTGCGGCTGGTGAGGCCGTTGATGTCCTTGCCAATCACGCGCTCCGGCACGGGCAGGCGGCGCACGCTCAGCTCCGGAAACAGCTCCATTTTGTTGAGGAGCACCCGCGTACCTTTTTCCAGGGCAAATGAGGCCTGGCCCAGCTTCATCACAAAGTCGATGCCCCCGCGCGGGAAGCGCACGTCACTATCGGAGAGCTTGGGGTGGTTCACGATGAAGTTGGCGGCCGAGGCGGTGCCTTTCACGGTCAACTCATCGTCCCCGCTCATATCTTTCTCGGAGAGGCTCACGCGCACCGTATCAAACTGCACCCGGGCCCCGTAGCGGCGCTGCACGTAGGGCAGCACCACGGGCCGCTTATCCAGTCCGAAAATATTGGCGTCCACCTCGTAGTCGCCAGCGTCGATGTGGCCCTGCACGCCCACCCGGTTTTCCACCGAGTCAATGTTAGCCGTGAGCTGCCCTATAATGTCACCGTCCTCGATGGCCAAACGCGGCATTACCAGGCGCGCCCGGTGACGGGGGCTCTGGTAGGTCACGAGGAAGTTCTGAAAGTCGGCTTCGTCGGGAATGTTATCGAAGGTGGCTTCCAGCAGCTGGTTGGCCAGCAAGCCGTAGTTAGTGCCCTTGGAAGTATCCACGGGCGCTACGGGCTGGTTTTTCTTCTTTTTGTAGAGGAAGGAGTAGTTATCCTGGCCGCTGCGGGTTTGGCGGGCGGTGAGGCGGGCGTTGTCGATTTCGAGGTTGCTGAACACGGGCCGGCCGGCAAACAGGCTGCGCACACTCAGGGAAGCCCGCACCTGCCGGGCCGTGAACAGGGTATCGTTGAGCGTAGTTGGCACCAAGCTCACGCCCTCCAGCTGCACGGTATTCAGGTCCGTGAAGCGGGCCGGGCCCAGGGTGAGCACCACGGGGTACTTGCCCTCCACCTTGGTTTTTACCTTGCGCAGGGCCAAATCCAGCAGCTCCTGCCGCTTAGCGAGGAAGATGCCGAGGCCCGTAAGCAGAAGCACCGCCAGGATGCCCAGGCCGATGCCGATTTTTTTCTTGGTAGCTGGAGTCACGCGCACAGTTCGGGAGAGAAGGAAGGGGCGGCCGGACCGAGCGAAGTTCGTGCCGAACCTGCCGCCGCTCTGCGGGCAAAGGTAACGAAAAAGGCCCGCGCCCCGATTGGCTTGCGGCCCGGCTTCCGCTACCTTTGGCCCGTTCCAGGCCATTTTTTCCTTCTACGCATGTCCGCTGCTCTCGACTATACCGTGCTTACGCCCCTCACCGCCGTGTCGCCTCTTGATGGTCGTTACCGCCGTCAGGTTACTCCGCTGGCCGCCTACTTCTCCGAGCTGGCCCTGATTCGGTACCGCGTGCTGGTGGAGGTGGAGTACTTTATTGCCCTTTGCGAGCTGCCCCTACCCCAACTGCAGGGCGTGAATCCGGAGGTTTTCGGCCAGCTGCGCGCCCTCTACACTGGTTTCAGCACCGCCGACGCCGAGGCCGTAAAAGCCCATGAGCGGGTGACCAACCACGACGTGAAGGCCGTGGAATATTTCCTGCGCGACCAGTTTACGGCCCTGGGCCTGGGGCAGTACCTGGAGTTTATCCACTTCGGCCTCACCTCCCAGGATATCAATAACACGGCCATTCCGCTTAGCCTCCAGCACGCGCTTATTCACACGCTGCTGCCCGCCTACGCGCAGGTGCGTAATCAGTTGGCCACCCGCGCCCAGAGTTGGGCCACGGTGCCCATGCTGGCCCGCACCCACGGCCAACCGGCCTCCCCTACCCGCTTAGGCAAGGAAGTGGAGGTGTTTGTAGCCCGCCTGGATGCGCAAGTGGAGCTGCTGGGCCAGGTGCCGTTCGGGGCGAAATTCGGCGGGGCTACCGGCAACTTCAACGCCCACCACGTGGCCTACCCCGGCACCGACTGGCACCAGTTTGCCCAGCAGTTTGTGGAGGGCCGCCTGGGCCTCAAGCGCAGTCACCCCACCACCCAAATTGAGCACTACGACCACCTGGCGGCCCTCTGCGATGGGATGAAGCGCCTGAACACCATCCTCATTGACCTGGCGCGGGACGTGTGGCAGTACATTTCCCTGGGCTACTTCCGCCAGACGGTGAAGGCCGGCGAAGTAGGCTCCTCGGCCATGCCCCATAAGGTAAACCCCATTGATTTTGAAAACGCCGAGGGTAACCTGGGCCTGGCCAATGCCGTGCTGGAGCACCTCTCGGCTAAGCTGCCCATCAGCCGCCTGCAGCGCGACCTGACCGACTCTACCGTACTGCGCAACCTAGGCGTACCGCTGGGCCACACGCTCATTGCCCTCACCGCCCTGCAGCGCGGCCTCGATAAGCTTGCCCTCGACGAAGCCGCCCTCCGCCGCGACCTGGACGACAACTGGGCGGTGGTAGCCGAGGCCCTGCAAACCATCCTGCGCCGCGAAAACTACCCCGACCCCTATAACGCCCTCAAAGCCCTTACCCGCACCGGCACCGCCATCAGCCAAGCCACCATCAGCGAGTTCGTGGATGGCTTGGATGTGAGCGACTCGGTGAAGCAGGAGTTGCGTGCTATTACCCCCAGCAGCTACGTGGGCGCTTAGCGTACGCCTGACTGCTCCAGTGAAACGCCCCGCCCGATTGTGGCGGGGCTTTTTGTGTGGTAGCCACTATCACTGTAATAAATTCATAATATTGATTACCAAATATTTATGCTATAACATTCAGCTTGTTTCAAAAAATAAGTAATCATATACTATAATATATAATTAAATGATGATAACTGAGTAGTATTCGAACCCAGAACATGGTACGCAGAGCTACCGGCGCAGGATTATTTTGGTCGGATTCTCCGCTCTGGGACGTGGTCTTCCCCGGCCATTGCTCTGCCACTACTGACCTCTGAACCTGTTATGACTATCGAGCAGCAGCGCGTCCAGGCGTGCATTCGTACGATTGCCTCCACGGCCGATCTGCACCCCGGCATTCTAATTGTCCACCACATCCCAAGTCAGACGGTAGTGTACATGTCGCGCCGGGGGCTGGAAATGCTGGGTATTAGCTTCGACGAACTGCTGGCTCTGGGCACCGACTACCACCAGCGGTTTTTTAACCCCGGAGACGCGGCCGAGTACGCCCCCAAAATCTGGGCCTTGGTGGAGCAAAATGATTTCGCGCAGGTCACCTCCTTTTTCCAGCAAGTCCGCACCATTGAAAGCCCCGACTGGAGCCTGTACCTGAGCGCCGTGCGCCTGCTGCTGCGCGACGACAACGACCGGCCGCTGCTGCTGCTCTCCTACTCCTGCGCCATCGACCCCAGCAGCCACATTCCCTTAAAAGTGCAGCGCCTGGTGGATGAAAACAACTTTCTGCGGCAGCACGCCGCCACGTTTGCCAGCCTCACCGGGCGCGAGCGGGAGGTGCTGCGGCTACTGGCCCTGGGCCACTCGGCCCCAGAAATTGCCGCTCAACTCTTCATTTCTCCCCAAACGGCCGAAACTCACCGCCGCAACGTACGCCAGAAGCTGGGCGCTACCACGGCATTTGAGCTGAGCGAATACGCCCGCGCCTTCGACCTGATTTAACCGGAATGTAGCCTCCTTATCCAGCGCATAAATACCCACTTCCGGGTATTGCGGCAGGGTGCGGCCGATGGACATCTTTGTGGTAGTCCAATCCTCACTTTTCCGTTTTAGCTGATGCGTATACTTCTACTTGCTCTGGGTCTGGCCCTTACGCTGCCCGCCGCCCACGCCCAAACCCCGGTCTGGACGGATGCCGTGCAGCCCACCGACTCCCGCCCCACCGATGGCACCGGGGCTTTAGGCCGGGGCATCACCGTGGATGCGGCCGGCAACCAGTACGTAACCGGCGTACTAAACAATAGCGGCGGCAGCGGGGCCCCCGCCGTCCGCGTATTCGGCAGCACCACTTTTGCAGGCGGCTCTGGGCTGGCCAGTGGCTTCATCGCCAAACTCTCGCCTACCCAACAGTGGCAGTGGGCTCTGCGGGCCACCTCCGACGGGGAAGGCGCGACCTTTCAGGAGTCGGCCGTGAGCCCGGCCGGCGACACGTACGGCGTAGGCCTGGTATTCGGCGACGCCAATATGACCACTGGGGGCACCACCCTAACCGTAGGCACCTACACCTATACCACCACCAAATACTTCGCGTCCTTCATCACCCGCCTCAATGCCAGCGGGCAGCCGCAATGGCTGGCGGGTGTATCGGGAGCACAAATCTATAGTTCGGGCTGGGATGCTACGGCGGGCAACCTGGTAGTGGCAGGGACCTACTCCGGCACCGTAACCGTTGGCGCTACCACCCTGCCAACCGCGCCGAGCACCGGCGGCTTGTTTGTGGCCCGGCTGAATGCCGCGGGCCAGTGGGTAAGCGCCGTGGGAGTTCCGAACACGGGCACGGCCAGCACCAGCCGCTTCGTGGTAAGCAAGGTTGCCGTGGGGCCGCAGGGCCAGGCGGCCATTGCCTTCCGCATCCGGAACGGCTCCATCACGCTGGGTTCCACCACCATCAACTCCATCAGCACTACCCAGGCTATTAGCGTAGTGGCCCAGCTGAATGCGGCCAACCAGTGGACGTGGGCCACCCAAACGCCTGCGGCCGGCTCTGGTTCGGTAGCTTATGTTCCCTCCGGATTGCAGTATGACCGCGCCGGCAACATCTGGCTGGCTGCCGAGGCGCCCAGCACCGATGCTATTCAGTTGGGTTCCGCTACGGTTACCGACGCGTCATTTACCGCCCGGCTTTCGTCGGCGGGCCAGTGGAGCGCCTTGGGCACCATTGGGCGTCCCAGCAGCATAAGTAACCCTTACGTGGCCGCATTAGCAGTAGACGGACAGGGCAACCCCGTTATTCTGGGCTCTTTGCCTGGAACCGGCACTTTCACTTTTGGCTCCCGCTCGGTAACCAACACTGCTTCCAACAGCAACTTTGTGGCTCGCTACAATCCCACTACCACTGCTTGGGATTATGCCCAGCTGACTCCTGCGGCGGGTGGTGACGGCTACAGCTTTGAGGCAGCGGCCATTGATGGCGCGGGTACCCTCACGGCTACAGGCATGCTGCGCGGCAGCGCCACGTTTGGC
Source organism: Hymenobacter sp. UYP22 (assembly GCF_040547285.1). NCBI lineage: Bacteria > Pseudomonadati > Bacteroidota > Cytophagia > Cytophagales > Hymenobacteraceae > Hymenobacter > Hymenobacter sp. UYP22. Next base: position 140,334 of record NZ_JBEPPK010000013.1, read on the forward strand.
TTTACCACGCTTACCAACGCGGCCGCCAACGGCAACAACGTATTTGTGGCCCGGCTCAGCGGAGCCGGCCTCATTACGGCCGTACGCCAGGCCGTCGGCCTGGCCCCGCTAACCGTGTACCCGAACCCGGCCGGAGCCGGGGCGGCCACGCTGCGGCTACCGGTGGCCGCCACCGCCGCCCGCCCTTTGCTCCTACGCGACGCTCTGGGCCGGGTCGTACGCCAAGCCACTATTCAGGCCGGCCAGCAGGAAATACCCCTCCCCACCGCGGGCCTGCGCCCCGGCATGTACGTGGCGGAAACCAGCCTGCACCGCGCCCAAATAGTGATAGAGTAAGGGCAGACGCTTTATCGGCCGGCCTCGTCGCCGGCCGATAAAGCACCTGTTCAGCCAGCGGTTATTGTAGTTGGGCACTGTGGGAATCCTGGGGTGCCACACCTTACAGGACTCCCGCGGCACCCTACAACGGCTTACGGAAGTACACAGCGCGCAACTGCTAACGGGCCCGAAGCCGATAAGCCGTTGCGCGTTGTGTCCGCTGACCGGCCCCAACGTGGCCTGCTGGCACTCGCGCTGGTTTTCCGGCGCTACGCAGCGGTTCTCTCCTTTTTCACCAGACTATCACGCGTTTCACCCTCCTGGGCAGGCTTGGCTCCAGGCAGGAACGTGCGTGCCTGCTTTGCGGGCAAAACCTATTGCAGTAGCATGAAGAAACTCTACCCTTGTGGCTTGCTGCTGGCGTTACTGCCCGCAGGCGCTGCCGCGCAACAGCTTTTCAGTCCCTCTCACAGCAACTACGCTGGTCTTACGGGCACGGCCTGGAACCCGGCCACGGTGGCCGACAACCGCTACCTGTTTCAGGTGCAGTTACTGGCCCTGGACGGTCACGGCACCAACTCCGCCTACCGCTACACCGGCCCGGGCAGCCTGCTTACGTCCCCTGGCTCCGCCGACTTATCCAGCAACTACCTGCGCGGCATCTCCGGCAGCCGGCCCAAGCTCTTCAGCCTAGGATTGAACATGCGGGGGCCCGGTCTGCTGGTAAGTGCGGGTGCCAAACAGGGCTTCGCCATCAACTCCCGGGTCCGGACGGCCTTCCAGGGCAACCAGATTGGGGGCCAGATTCTGCAAGCGGCAGTCGATAAGTTCGATGTCCCTCAGCGGCTCAAGTCCACTTCCTTCAACCTTAATCTGAATGCCTTTGCCGAGTGGAATGCCACTTACGGGCGGGTGCTCTTGGAGAAGGAGCACCACTTCCTCAAGGCCGGAGTAACGCTGAAGCTCTTGCGCGGCATAGGGTCGGCCTACCTGCAAACGCAGGACGCCGACATCGAAATTGTCCGGCAGACCAGCCAAACGGGTGATACCATCGTGCGCGTGAACTCCTACACCGGGGCTTTCGCGTATTCCAACCCCCAGGCCTTCGATGATATAACGGTTGATAAGGCCGTGCAATGGCTGACGTTGGGTAAGGCCCCGGGAGCAGGCTGGGGCACCGATGTGGGCTTCGTATATGAGTACCGCCCTTCGGACGAACACAACACCTACACCGATAAGCAGGGCAAGCAGCGCCCGGACTTAGGCCGCAACAAATACCGGTACCGCATCTCGGCTTCCATCACCGATATTGGCTCCCTTCGTTACCGGGAGCAGGCCGTGGCCTACAACGATATCAACGTGCGCAACAGGGGAGTGAGTGAGGCTGATTTGAGCGGAATTGATGCCGATAACTTCGATGAGAAGCTTAACCGCATTTTTCAGACCCAGCAGTTCGCCCGCGCATCCGCGTTTCGCGTGGGGTTGCCTACGGCCCTGAACCTGGATGTGGATTATCGCCTGAATCGGATGTTGTTCGCGAATCTGGCGGTGAGCCAGAGCCTGCGCCCGGGCTTTGCTAAGGGCATGCGCCACTTCTCCTACGCAGCCCTGACGCCCCGCCTGGAAACCCGCTGGCTGGAACTGGCTACGCCCATCTCCCTGAACAACAACTACCAACTGTTCTCTTACGGTGCTTTGGTGCGGGTGGGCCCGCTGGCAGTCGGCTCCAATAATTTATCGGCTCTGTTTGCCTCTAATGATCCTTACGGGGTGAATGCCTACGCCGAGTTTTCCTTGCTGGCCTGGGCGCACAAGAAGCACCGGAACAAACTCAAACCGCCCATCAAGTAAGCGCCCACCGCCCGCGTTCCGGGCAGGGTGTGCAACCCTGCCCGATACTAATAGGTGGTACAGTGAACGGCCCGACGGCAGCCAGCCGTCGGGCCGGTTTGCGTACGCCAAAGGTGCTGCTTCGTCATCGGACCTAGGCCAAAAGCTGGCAGCAACCGGCCCGATGGCGGGCAGCCGCCGGACGGGAGTAGTTTATGCCACTGGCTCCTCGGCCAGCAACTGCTCAATTTCTGCCGTTTCAAAAGCTAACGTACGCAGCCGCAACGCCAGCAGCCGGGCCGCCAGACCCTGGCCATTCTGCTCCCGCCCGCGCAGCCACTTCTGCGTTAGCGCATCAACCGGGGCAAACGCGGCCCGCAGGGCGGGCATACGCATAACCAAGCGCCGTTTTGTTACATCTTGTTCTGTCAGAAAATAAAATGTAACAACCCAGCTCTTTACCCAAACAACTGGTCGGGCTTTTTCGGCTGTCTGCCCTGCGGCTGCTACTTTTACCGGCTCATTCTCCCGCATCTGCCCCAATGCCCCAGCTCAACGGCGTAACCCTTCATCCCGACTGCCGCCATTTTCGTGGTGATATTCCCTGCCGCCCCAATAAGGAGCACGGCTACCAATGCGCTGGCTGCCCGGTATATGCGCCTACCCAGCAGCGTATCCTCATCATCAAGCTTGGGGCCATTGGCGACGTTATCCGGACGACGCCCCTGCTACGACGGTTGCGGCAAGAGTACCCGAACAGTAAAATCACCTGGCTTACCCTCACTCCTGCCATCCTTCCGCAAAGTGGTGGCTGGATTGATGAGATTCTGAAGCTGGAGCTGACCAGCGTACTACACCTGCAGCAGCGGGAGTTCGACGTGCTGTTCAACCTCGATAAGGACAAAGAAGCCTGCGCGCTGTTGGGCAGCATCCGGGCCCGGCAGAAGTTTGGCTACCAGTTGCACCCCGAGTACGGCGTAGCCTGGCCCGCCAACGACCTAGCCAACCATAAGTACTTCACCGGCGTGTTCGATGAGCTGAGCCAGCAAAACCAGAAGCCCTACGTGCAGGAAATTTTCGAGCTGTGCGGCTACGAGTTTCAGCACGAGGAATACGTGTTCGATACCCACGAGGATAAGGGCTACGACTGGAGCCAGTTGCCCCAGGGTCGCCCCCGCATCGGCCTCAACACCGGCTGCGGCGACCGGTGGACGACCCGCCTGTGGTCAGATGAGAAGTGGATTACCCTTATCAACCAGCTGCAACAGGCTGGCTACGCGCCCGTGCTGCTGGGCGGCGAGGCCGAGGATGAGCGCAACCGCCGCCTCCACGCCGCCACCGGCGCGACCTACCTGGGCACCTTCTCCCTACCGCAGTTCATCAACCTGATGCACCAGATGGACGGCATTGTGACGCAGGTAACCATGGCCATGCACATCAGCATTGCCCTGCGCAAGCCCACCATTCTGATGAACAACATCTTCAACCCCTACGAATTTGACCTCTACGGCCGTGGCCAACTGGTGCAGCCAGATAAACAGTGCGTATGCTTCTACCGGGGCTCGTGCAAGCTGGGTACCACTAGCTGCATGGAGCAGCTACCCGCGGAGAAAGTATTCGAAGCTGTGCGGACGAGTGTGCCTTTAGCGTAGGTAAGCGGCTATGCGGGTTAGTGGTCGTTGGGTAAAGAAATCTACACGCTTCTGCCAGCATCTTGCAGATCCGAACCACTTACGTGGTGCAGGTCGGTAGCACTGTTGAATGCGCGCAACAAGCCATTCCTCATTCCAGCCAGCCCATTCGCCTGCTAGTTCCTGCACGTTAAACCACAGCGCAGGGGCTACTTCGTTGTAATTTATTAGGAGGATTTCAGCCCATGAAAAGCCACTCTCCGCGCATACAACGGCAATATGTTGAAAGTCCTGCTCTTGCAACTCAGTATCTAAGTACAGATCAGCTAGTGCCACCCATACAGGCTTCCGACGTTCTGCATCGGCAATACTCATAGGGTAGCTACTTCCTTCAGTGCCTTCACCATAACGTCCCAGGAAAACTCTTTTTTCTTGGCCCATACGCCGGCGGTGAATTCCTGCTCCCGCTGGTACTTGTAAAAATCTACCAACGCATCGGCAATGGCTTGGGGGGTAGGCGGCACCACGTAGCCCACTTCCCCATTCGGAATCAGCTCAGCCAGGCCGCCCACGTCGGTTACCAGCATGGGGCGGCTGAAATGGTAGGCAATCTGCGAAACGCCGCTTTGCGTAGCGTTTTTGTAGGGCTGCACCACCATATCAGCGGCGCAGAAATAGTCTACTACCCGCTCGTTCGGAATGAAATCGGTAGCGCGTACCAGGCGGCTTTCCAAGTTGTGCTGCTTGATGAGGGCCTCGTAGGGCGCAGCGTCTTCGTAATACTCGCCCGCTACAATGAGCTTGAGTGGCAGCCGAGCCAGCCGCTCATCGGCAAAAGCCTGCAACAGAATGTCAAGTCCCTTATAAGCCCGGATGAAGCCGAAGAACAGCAGGTAGCCAAACGCGGGGTCGAGGCCCAAGGCGGCCAGCGCTTCGGCTTTCGGTTTTAGCGGGCCAAAATTATCGTAGAGTGGGTGCGGCCGGTAGAGGGCGGGCTGCCGGAAGTGCAGGCGGCGCAAATCGGCCAGCACCGAGCGGCTCATGGTCACGAAGCCGTGACAGGCGCTCAGGAAGTAGCGCGTGAGTGGTCGGTCGCCGGGCCGTTTCTCATGCGGAATCACGTTGTCCGTAATGGCGACCACGCGGGTATGGCGGTTGCGCCGGATTAGGCGGGCTACCGTGCCCAAAGCCGGCCCCATAAACGGCAGCCAGAACCGGAAAATCACTAAATCGGGCCGCTCCCGGCACAAACGGTTACCTACCCGGTACCAGCTCACGGGATTCACCGAGTTCAAGCTGACTTCAATACTCAAATCATCGGGGCCCGGCTCGGTGCTGAACTGCGTCTGCCCCGGAAATAGGAAATCGGGGTATTGCAGGGAAAACGTGACGAGGCGCACCTCGTCGCCGGCCTCGCGGAAAGCCCGAGCCAACCGCTCGTTGTAGGTGGCCAACCCACCCCGTAGCGGATACGCCGGCCCGATGATAACTACTTTCATAGACAGGAAAACTCATGCAAGCAGCACGTCCTGCTGAGCGCAGCCGAAGCATCTCTATCGAGGCTAATCACGGAGTTAGCACTACGGTAGAGATGCTTCGGCTGCGCTCAGCATGACGTGCCACGCGTGTTGATGTATCTACTTCAGGTTCAGCCTTTCCCGCACCAGGTAGTCGTTGCGGTGGGCACCGTTGAGCTGTACCATTTCGGCCAGAAAACCGGCTAGGAACAGCTGCACGCCTACCACCACGGCCACTAAAGCCAGAAAGAACAGCGGTTGAGCCGTAACGTCGCGGGTGGCGAGGTTCATAATCCAGGAGTGCCATACCTTCTCTCCCACCAACCACAGCGTAATCAGCATTCCAATCAGAAACGACACCGAGCCTAAAGCCCCAAAGAAGTGCATGGGCCGCCGCCGGAATCGGCTCACGAACGTAATGCTCATCAAATCGAGGAAGCCGTACATGAACCGCTCCAGCCCGAACTTGGTGGTGCCGTACTTACGCTCCTGATGCTGCACCACCTTCTCACCGATGCGCCGGAACCCAGCCCATTTGGCAATAACGGGGATGTAGCGGTGCATTTCGCCGTACACCTCTATACTCTTCACCACCCGGCTATCATAGGCTTTCAGACCGCAGTTGAAATCGTGCAGGTGAATGCCCGAAATCCAGCGCGTAACGCCGTTGAATAACTTGGTAGGAATGGTTTTGCTGAGCGGGTCGTAGCGTTTCTTCTTCCAGCCGCTTACCAGGTCAAGGCCGTCCTGGGTAATCATGCGGTAGAGTTCCGGCAGTTCTTCCGGCGAGTCCTGCAAGTCGGCATCCATGGTGAACACCACCCGGCCCGTGGTTTCCTTGAACCCCACATTCAGGGCTGCCGACTTGCCGTAGTTGCGGTTAAAGCGGATGCCACGCAGATGCGTATCGGCAGCGGCCAGCTGCTCAATCACTTCCCAAGAGTCATCCGTCGAGCCATCGTCAATCAAGAGTACCTCATACGTCAGCCCGTGCTGGGCCAGCACGCGGTTGATCCAACGGGTGAGTTCCGGCAACGACTCGGCTTCGTTGAGCAGGGGAATGACAATGGACAGCTCAACCGGAAAATGCTGCGAAAGACGCTTACTCAAACTCAGGGCGGGTGTGTTTAGTGAAGGCAGAAATAATCAGAGACAGTAAGAAACCGAAAAAGGCGGTGGCAACAATGGCCCACACAATGCTGAGTGGCCCCGTAGGCATTAACTTTTCTGTCCACTGTATTGCTTGCTCTATTTGCTCCTCACTCATATTGCCATCGGCTTCCAACTTGGCGCGGCTGGAATCCAAGGTGCGCTGCACGTATTCAGTGTCAATAAAATTGACATAGAGGTAGTTAAAGACACCGCTTAGTGCGCCAATAACTGCACCAGCAATAGTGGCAATACCCAAACCTTGGGCGTAGCTCATGAAACCCGCATTGTGCTGTTTATAGAACCTGTGGGCTAGGATAATACCGCCAATCAGAATAGCAAACGTGAGTAAGCCCATCATAGGCTTCTGCTCCAAGTCCGCCGCCTTCAGTAGAAAGGAGTAAATGATAGTAGCAATGCCTACTAGCAGTCCATAACGCAGACCAGCTGATACAGGAGTGACGGGTGAAGTGGTAGTGGTAGGTTCCATAGCGCGGAAGTGAGGTTGGATGAACGGATACGGGAAGGTATGTTATTTCCGCAGAAACACGCCCCCCGGAATGCTCAACACAACACCCAACAGCAGTTTTTTAACAAATTCATCCTGCGCAAACTCAGCAGCCGTGGTGGCCAGGTTACGCAGCGTGGCTTGGTACTGCTGCAGCCCATTGGCCTCTTTAGTATAAAGGGCTTTAGAAGCCTCCAGCATTTTCTTGGCTTCTACCAAGTGCTCTGCAATCAAGGCTGAACCAGTCAGGCGCGAAAACACATACATTCCCGCCGCTGCCACGGCCGCCGTTACCACTGCTGTAAGTACTCCTACTGCAATAGAGCGCCATAGCCCCGGCCCTTCCGGCACATAATACCGCCGCAGAAGTAGTTGGGCGCTTACGGCCGCAATGGGCGTAAAAAAGTCCGCCAGAGTGCGCTTTGGTCCGTACGGGTTGTTATCCGTCAGGTAAAGAAATAGCACCCAGCAGATGCACAAAAAACCGGCTACTGTTCCGCACAGGATAGCGGTGCGTAGTAGAGGCCTGGGATGAGGGAGGGTTGGTTCCACGGTAAGCAGCAAATGAGCCCACAAGATACGCCGCGGCCCGTTCATTCCACGGGCCTACCCTAGCTCCGTATGCGTTACTGGACTTACCCGGGCAGCAAACCTATGCCGCAAGTGCGGCAGGCACAGCTTGTCGCCGGGGCCAGCGCAACAGGATTCCTTCCAGTAGTAAGCAGGCCAAAGCACCCCACACAAAATAGCGCCATAATGGCGTACCCACTTGGGTGGCTTTGTACCGACCCGCTATTGTTTGCCCTGCACTGGCTTCGTATACCTGCACATTCGGGTACTTATTCCCGAGCATCTGCCTCAACTCTGTCGCTGTGTAGCTACGCAAGTCCGATTCACGCTTGTCGACATTGAAAGCTAGAGTAGCCACAACTTTTCCCCCTCGCTCCAACCGGTAGAAACCAGGTAGTCGCAGTGCCGCTGGCAAATCCAACCGGAGGCTACCGCCTTGCTCTTGCTGCCCCGGAATAACCCGTATGCTGTCCTGCACCAACTGGTACACAGTTTCTGTGCTACGCCGGCTCGTACTCTTAGGCAACCTCAACCGTATGCTTGATTGGGTAAGCCGGTAGGCCGGCTGATGCTCTTGCTGGTAGCTCAACATCCCTAACCGGTACATTACTGGCACAAAGAGTGGGTGCCGAGCAAAATCGGAATACTGCTCGCTAAATGGCGCTGCAAAAACATACACGCTACCCGCCCCACTCGGAAAACCTGATAAGTAGTTATCTCCGTCCCGCATGCGTAGCACATCAGTCCCCGAGCGGGACCACCGCAGCACTGGCGCCGCTTTTGGCATACCAGCCCGTACGTTTATACCAGCAAATACATCCTTGAAGAAAGTGTTTTGAGTACTCGGTGCCGCCACTTGTTGCAGCACTGGCGCCTGCTGCAACGCCGGCTGCCACTGCATAGGCCCTACTCCCAAAGCCCGGAAGAACTGCGTGTACGCTCCCCGTTCGTTTGTTGCTACCGGGGGCACTATTACAAGTGTAGCACCTTGCTGCACCGCTCTTCGCAAATTATCCTGCAAGCCTGCACTTAGGCTTGCCAGTTCCCGTATTACTAGCAGGTTAGCAGAGTTTATGTCCTGATAATTGACTTGCCGGCTGGTAAAGTGCTGATACGCGAATAGCGGCTCGTTGGCATACAAACGGTCCAATGCAGCCGTTTCGCTCAACTCCACCACCCGGATTTGCGCCGCTGGTTGCAGGGTGAAATAATAGGTATTGTCAAAATCAACTGGATAATCGTCAAGCTGAAGCTGCGCCAATTGGGCTTCTGCACCTTGCAACCGAATGCGTACTTGCGTTACCGTAGTTTGCCCGGCCGGAACTGTTGCTTGAAAAGCTGCCGCCTGTTGACTCCCAAGTAAGAGTTTAACTCCGCAGGTAGCGGCTGGTTCTTGACCTCCGTTTTTCAACCGAATATGCAACGTCACATCTGCTCCCTGACGGATAAACGCATCATCCACCCACACACTATCCACAAACACATTTGCTTGGTACTTGGCAGTTAATGGCACCAAAAATACCCGTTGCGCCGAGTCCAAGGCAGCAAATGAGCTAGTGGAAAAATTGCTTTTCTGAAAATCGGAAAACACAAATAAAGGGCCTGGCTGCCCCCCCCGCTGTGCTTGTGCCTGCCGCAGAAGGGTACCTACGGGCTCTGCTTGTCCATTTACCTGCACTTGCTCAACTGCTTCCCGGTAAGCTACTGCGCTAAGCGGTTCTTTATTACCTGGCCATAACCAGAAGCGAGCCGCAGGAGGAAAAGCCAAGGGAAGCTCAGCAGCTTGTAGAACCGCTTGCTCCAGCAAGGCCTGATCATTCCCGCCTTGCTGCTGCATGCTTGGTGAAGCATCCACCACCACCTGCACAGAAGAATTCAATATCGCACTTTGCTCTGGTGCTGGTATGTAAGGCTGTGCAAAAACCAGCACCAAACAGCTAACCAAAAGAACCCGACAAACTAGAATCAGAAGATGCTTCAGCTTACGCTGCCGGGCCGTTACTAGCTGCACCTGCTTAATAAACTCCACATTGGAAAACAGTACCCGTTGCGGACGGCGCAGTTCGAACAGATGAATAATGATAGGAATTGCTATTCCAAGTAATCCAACTAGAAACCCAGGATGCGTGAATGCCATGCCAATCGTTTAGTAAGTCAAGATAAACACAAATTGGAGTTAACAGGTTGCGCGAGTTGTTTAGAAGCCTCTCAGTAGAATGAGCAGCGACATCCTCATCAAATTGCAAAACGAAAGCCAAGCTCTGCAATAGAGCTTGGCTTACAATCAGAGAATCACACCATATTTTTCAAGACGACTACAGAAGCAACACTTGCTTAAACTAAAGCGCTAATCAGCCAGAGACAAAATCCTCTACCTATGCCTCATTCAACCGAGGGCAGCAGCGGCGGCAACCCCATAAGCAAATAGTCTGTCACTTGGCCCCTACTTACCCGTCACCGAGTCCCCGTAACAGGTAGACGAATGGCCTGCGGCAAGGCGGGTTTCTGCCAGGAAGCGTTTGGCCCGGGTCCGGGCCTGGGGCCCTGGGGATGGCCCGAAAACACAACCGCCCCGCGCATTCCGGTCACGATGGACACAAGGAACGCAGCGGGGCGGTTGGATCTGATAAGGTTGGCGGCGACCGACTCTCCC
>NZ_JBEPPK010000014.1:0-141251 GCF_040547285.1 Hymenobacter sp. UYP22
TTGAGTAATTAAGAAAGCACTGTGTTGTACTACTTGAAGGCTTTGTAAAAAGCTTGGTAAGCTGATGTTCTTGGAAAAGTTGATTGACATAATGTTTGCTCTTGGACTCGCCTCGGAAAAGTGGTAGGTTTTTCTCTTAGCCTAGTCGCTCAGAATCGTAGTACTTTACTATATAAAATAGTTAGTATATATAGTTTATGCTTTAAAAGCGGGTTTGGGCTGCTGCGTGCAGGCTAATGACAACCTGCGTCACGAGGAGTTTGACGTGTGAAGTAGGAACTTTGGTTGGTGGCTTAGAAAAGGAAGGATCGGGAATGGTGCGGCCGGCCGGGGCACAGTAATACGTGCCCAGTATTCCGTCCGTTTAACCTTTGTACCAAACTTTTAACCAAGGCCAGTATTGGTACACCCCAGGCGAAAACATTCGCCCCGCAAGCAAAGCACTATTTGAACTAGCGGTGCAGCTACGGCATACCGGTAGCGGACGGAGAGCTATTCGGCCACTCCGTAAGGTCCTGGCACGTGCCCAAGCACACCAAGCAAAAACAAAAAAATGGATGCGCAGCTATTCGTTAAAAATTGAGCGCAAAATGATAGTAATGAGTTAGTAACCAGTCAATAGACTGTAAGAAATGGTCTGAAAGACCAAGCGTCAGATAAACAGCCGCGTACCCGAAAAGCTCTGGCGAAACTCCTTGGGGGTGCAATTCTTGCGCTTTTTGAAGATGCGGTTGAAATTGGAAATGTTGTTGAACCCGCACTTGTAGGCCACCTCCGCCACGCTGTGCGTGGTATCAATGAGCATGCGGGAGGCGTGGCCCAACCGGATTTCGTTGAGGCTGTCGATGAACGTGGTACCGGTGCGCTTTTTAATGAAGCGACTAAACGATACCTCGGGCATGTTGGCCACCTTGGCTACCTCGGCCAGCGTGATGGCGTGGCCGTAGTGGTCGTTCATGTACTCAAATACCTTCTCAATGCGGCGGCTGTTATAATGAAGCCGGTCGTTGGTGAAAGAAGAGTCGGAGAGGATGCGCATGTTGCGCGAGGCCGACAGATCGTGCAGGATGGAGAGTAGCTCCAGCACCGAGTCGAAACCCGTCTTGCGCTCCAGCTGCAGAATCCGGTCCATAATGCGCTCCGTGGCCTCGCGGGAGAACAGAATGCCCCGCTGGGCATTTTCGAACATCTTCTGAATGAAGTTCAGCTGATTGCGGCGCAGGAACCGCTCATCCAGCAAGTCCTTGTGAAACTGAATGGTTACCTCCCGGATTTCCTGGCTCTGGCACTGGTGAGTAAACCAAGCGTGGTTCAGGTTGGGCCCGATGAGCACCAATTCCACGTCCTCAATTACCCCCAGGTGGTCGCCCACAATGCGCTTGGCCCCAGCAGCATTGATAATGAGGTTCAGCTCAAACTCCTCGTGGTAGTGTAGGGGAAAGGAGAATTCCTGCTTCACCCGGGTGAAGAGCATGAAGCAGTCATTTTGGGTAAGCGGGGTTATCTCCCGCATAATATCCTGATGCATAGTCTGAATGGGATGAGACAATAAATATAGGTTTATGTGTCAAGATAGTATTAGTGCAACGGCAGTGCAATAAAACGTGAAAAGGCCAAAAACAGCCATAGAGCGCATGTTCATGGCTGTGGGTAAGCAGGGCAGCATAATAAGTACAATACATTGATAAAAAATCATTACTACCCGCTGGGCAAAGCCGGTACTTTTGAATCGTTGGAAACAACCGGTGATTAACCGCTCACGCACCTTGCTGTCACTCGTCAGCTGCCCCTGTTTCTCCACGCTTCTGCTCATCTCCTATTTCGTTCACATGCGGCTTCAGCTACTCGACGTTCTCATCATCTGTGCTTACCTCCTGACCACCGTGTTTATTGGTCTGTGGTACCGCAAAAAAGCGCGCGAGAACAAGGACAGCTACCTGCTGGGGGGCAAGAGCCTGCCGTGGTACAAGCTGGGCCTAAGCGATGCCTCCGATATGTTCGATATCAGCGGCACGATGTGGATGGTGAGCCTGTGCTTCGTGTATGGCCTGAAAAGCATCTGGATTCCCTGGCTGTGGCCGGTATTCAACCAAGTGTTCCTAATGATGTACCTCTCGCGCTGGCTGCGCCGCTCCAATGCTAGCACCGGGGCGGAGTGGCTGGCTACGCGCTTCGGCAATTCCGGGCCAGGCGTAGGGGCTTCGCACAAGGTGGTTATTGCCTTCGCGCTGCTGAGCTGTCTGGGGTTTCTGGCCTACGGCTTCGTGGGGCTGGGCAAGTTCATTGAGATTTTCGTGCCCTGGCAGGTAGTGCAGGGCTACGTGCCCTTCACGGTGGCCCCGCAGTACGTGCCCCACGTGTACGGCATCATTTTTACGCTGTTCGCCACGTTTTACTCCATCGTGGGGGGTATGCACAGCATCGTGCTCGGTGACGTGATTAAGTACGCCATCATGACGGTGGCCTGCGTGGCCATTGGGGTGATTGCCTGGGGCAAGATGCAGGGTGGGCAGGTGCTGCCGGTGCCGGCGGGCTGGGACAACCCGTTTTTCGGCTCGCGGCTGGAGCTGGACTGGTCGGGGTTGATCAGCGAGGTAAACCAGAAAATCAAGGCCGATGGCTACTCCCTGTTCGGTATTTTCTTCATGATGATGGTGTTCAAGGGCATCTTCGCCTCGCTGGCCGGCCCCGCGCCGAATTACGACATGCAGAAGATTCTCTCAACCCGCTCGCCGGAGGACGCCAGCAAAATGAGCGGGTTTGTGTCCATCATCCTGCTGCCCATCCGCTACTCCCTGGTGATTGGCCTGACGGTACTGGGCCTGCTCTACTACCGGCAAATGAACATTCAGGGGGCCGACGGCGGGGCTGATTTCGAGAAGATTCTGCCCGTGGCCATCAACAACTTCCTGCCCACTGGCTTGCTGGGCTTGGTACTTACGGGCCTATTAGGCGCTTTTATGGGTACGTTCAGCGGCACTGTGAATGCGGCCCAGGCTTACATCGTCAACGATATCTACCTCAAGTATATCAACCCCGCCGCCAGCACCCGGCAGGTGATTTCGCTAAACTACGTAGTCGGCGTGGTGGTAGTGGCCATCGGGGTACTGCTGGGCTTCCTGGCCAAGGACGTGAACAGCGTGCTGCAGTGGATCGTATCGGCGCTCTACGGCGGGTACGTGGCAGCCAATGTGCTAAAGTGGCACTGGTGGCGCTTTAATGCCTCGGGCTTTTTCTGGGGCATGCTCACGGGCATTGTGTCGGCCCTGGTGTTCACCCGCTTTTTCGAGGGCGTAGAGTTCCTGTACTTCTTCCCCGTGCTGTTCCTGCTGTCCTTAGCGGGCTCGGTAGCCGGTACCTACGCCGCTCCGCCCACCGATGCGGAAGTATTAAAGGCCTTTTACAAAAACGTGCGGCCCTGGGGTTTCTGGAAGCCCATCAACGACCTGGTCGTAGCCGAAGACCCCACCTTCCAGCCCAACCGCAACTTCCGGCTGAACATGTTTAACGTGGTGCTCGGCATCCTGGCGCAACTCTGCCTAACGCTGCTGCCCATGTACCTGATCCTGCATCAGCAACTGCCCTTGCTGGTAACGGTTGGCCTACTGCTGGTCCTGATTCTGATTTTGAAACGCACCTGGTGGAATCGGTTGGGCGAGTACTAATGCTCGCCGGCTAACTGCCATGCTGGCGCAGGGAAGCTGTCTGAGATGGGACAGTTTTCGGCTGAAGAAGCCGTGGGAATCTTCTTCAGCTACCGGCCTGTCCGCTTGGGGCGAGGCAGGCCGGTTTGCCCGCGGCCTTCCCACTCACTTTCCTGCCACTCCATGCCTACGGGCACTCCAATAACTCACGCGAATGCATCCTTCCTTCGACCACCGTCTGCGTACTCTCTCGGCCGCTCACGAGGCGCTACTCAAGCGCCCAAACGGGGCCCAGCCAACTTCTAACGGCGTATTCGAGCGGTACCAGTTTCCGGTGCTGACGGCCGCGCACGCCCCGTTGGCCTGGCGCTACGACCTCAGCCCGGATACCAACCCCTTCCTGATGGAGCGCATCGGGGTGAATGCCGTCTTTAACGCCGGCGCTATCAAGTGGCAGGACCGGTACGTGCTGGTGGCCCGAGTGGAGGGCGCCGACCGCAAATCGTTTTTTGCGGTGGCGGAAAGCCCGAACGGAATCGACAACTTCCGCTTCTGGGATGCGCCCATTCACCTGCCCGAAACCGACGAGCCCGATACCAACGTGTACGATATGCGCCTGACGGCCCACGAGGATGGCTGGGTATACGGTCTGTTTTGCACGGAGCGCCGCGACCCGGCCGCTCCCGCTGCCGATCAGTCAGCTGCCGTAGCCAGCTGCGGCATTGCCCGTACCAAGGACCTGGTGACCTGGGAGCGGCTGCCTGACCTGAAAACCCGCTCGGCCCAGCAGCGCAACGTGGTGCTGCACCCCGAGTTTGTGCAGGGCCAGTATGCCTTCTATACTCGTCCCCAGGATGGTTTCATTGATGCCGGCTCGGGCGGGGGAATTGGGTTCGGCTTATCGGCCAGCATCGAGCAGGCAGTGGTAACTGAGGAAGTGCTCCTCGACCCCAAGCACTACCACACCGTGTACGAAGTGAAAAACGGCCTGGGTCCGGCCCCGCTCAAAACCGAGCAGGGCTGGCTGCACCTGGCCCACGGTGTGCGTAATACGGCGGCTGGCCTGCGCTACGTGCTCTACCTGTTTCTGACCGACCAGCACGACCTGACCCGCGTTACGCATAAGCCGGCCGGGTATTTCCTGGCTCCGGAAGGGGAGGAGCGGATTGGGGATGTATCGAACGTGGTGTTCAGCAACGGCTGGATTGCCGATGCCGACGGCCGGGTGTTCATCTACTATGCTTCCTCCGACACACGCATGCACGTGGCTACCTCCACGGTAGCCCAGTTGCTGGACTACGTGCAGCACACCCCCGCCGACGGTTTCACCTCGGCTAGCTCGGTACAGGCCATCCAGCGCCTCGTTGACCATAACCAGGCCGTAACTACCGGGTCGGATATGGTGCATTCGAGTAACGCAATAACTGCCTAACCTGCTATTCAGCCAGCTATGGACTTCGCCGCCGACTTTCAGCAGGAACTCAACCGCATTCTGACCTACTGGAGCACCCGCATGCCCGATGAAGTGCACGGAGGCTTTTACGGGCAGATTGCGGCCGACAACCAAGTGGTGCCCCAGGCGCCGAAAGGGGCCGTGCTCAACGCCCGTATTCTGTGGACGTTTTCGGCCGCCTACCGCCACCAGCCGGATCCGGAACTTCTGGCTTTGGCTACGCGGGCGTATGCGTATATCGAAGCGCACTTCTTGGATGCGGAGTACGGAGGAGTGTATTGGTCGGTTGACTATTTGGGGCAGCCGCTGGATACGAAAAAGCAGGTATACGCCCTGGCTTTTGCCATGTACGGGCTAAGTGAATACTACGCAGCCAGCGGCCACGAGCCGGCGCTGGCGCACGCTCAGGCCCTGTTTCACACCATCGAGAAGCACAGCTTTGATGCCGAGCACGGGGGCTACCTGGAAGCCTTTGCCCGCGACTGGAGCTCCCTGGCCGACCTGCGCCTGAGCCACAAGGATGCCAATGAGAAGAAGACCATGAATACGCACCTCCACGTGCTGGAGGCCTACGCAAACCTGTACCGCTACTGGCCCGACGCCCAGCTGCAAGCCCAGCTCCGGGAACTGCTGGAGGTGTTTTTGGCCCATATCATTGACGCCAGTACCCACCACCTGCACCTGTTCCTGGATGAGGAGTGGCGGGTGAAGTCCACGGCCATTTCGTTTGGCCACGATATCGAAGCGGCCTGGTTACTGCTGGAAGCGGCCGAGGTGTTGGGTGATGAAGAGCTGCTGGAACGGCTGCGGCCCACCGCCGTGGCCATGGCGGTGGCCGCTGCTGAGGGGCTGGACACCACCGGTGGCCTGTGCTATGAGTATGAGCCTGCTACCCAGAACTGGAACCGGGAAAAGCACTGGTGGGTGCAGGCTGAAGCCGTGGTAGGCTTATATAACGCCTACCAGCTTACGGGGCAGCCACAGCTGCTGGCTCAGTGCCAGGCCGTGTGGGACTTCACGCGCCGTTACCTGCTCGACACCAACGAGGGAGAATGGTACTGGGGCGTTACGCATACGTTGGATGTTATGCCGGATGAGGACAAGGCCGGCTTCTGGAAATGCCCTTATCATAACTCCCGCGCCTGCCTGGAAATTCTGCGGAGGTGCAAAAATGGATTAATGTCAAACTCGACTTTAGTGAGTCATGTACACATAACCGAGTAACGGAGTAGAATATAGATATGTGGTTAATACGTGCCCCTTTTAACAAATAGTACTGGAAGAGACGTTGCCAGCTACCTGCCAAAAATGAGGTATCAATGGATAAGTAATTGTTAAAAAAGTATTATCAAATAGGTAAGTAAGAGAATAGCTTTGTATAAGCTATTTACAAGAAGAAATTAGCTTTTATTCTCTGGGCGATGGAGCGCGGAGGTCAATGTGATATGTAATTATTTCAATGCCCGTGCTTGATTATATACCCGGTATAACGGGGTGTTGACTTTTTCTTTGTCTCAAGTTTTCTGCTGCCTAGCCAAGCTTTTCTGCCCCACTTCCCACTCGACTTTTAACCTGCTTGCTACTACTACCATGAGACACCGCTACCCCCTCTTATTTCTGGGCCTGACCTTGGCCCCGGCGCTGGCCCTGGCGCAAACCACTACGGTGCGGGGCGTTGTGAAAGATGCCATTACCGGCGAAGCCCTACCGGGAGTAACCGTGCTGGTAAAAGGCACCACCAACGGCACCGCTTCCGCTACCGATGGCTCCTTTTCTCTGACTGTTCCCACCGCTGATGCCATCCTGACTATTTCCTCGGTGGGCTACGTAGCCCAGGATGTGCCGGTGAAAGGCGCAAGTACCGTGGATATCAACTTAAAGGCCGATACCAAGAGCCTGGAGGAAGTAGTGGTAGTCGGCTACGGTACCGTGGCCAAGAGCGACGTGACGGGCTCGGTAGCTTCGTTGAAAGGCAGTGACCTAAACAAAACCCCGGCCTCCTCGGTGGATCAGCTCCTGCAGGGTAAGATTGCCGGTGTGCAGGTGATTGTGCCCTCCGGCGAGCCGGGGGCCGGGGCCACCATCCGCATCCGGGGCAACAGCTCCATTAATGGCTCCAACAGTCCCTTGTTGGTGGTGGACGGCTACCCCTGGGGGGAGGCTGGCAACCTCAAGCAAATCAACCCCGACGATATTGAAAGCATTGAGGTGCTGAAAGATGCCTCGGCGGCAGCTATTTACGGTTCACGCGGGGCCAATGGGGTAATCCTGGTAACCACCAAAAAGGGCAAGGCCGGCAAAACGCGCGTTTCGCTGAGCACGCTTAACACCATCTCTACCCTGCCCAGCAAATTGGATGTGTGGTCGGACCCGGTAGATGTGGCTACCATTGACAATGAGGCGCGCCTCAACGCGGGTCTGACGCCGCTGTTCACTGGCCAGAACTACCTGGGCACGTACTACCCCTCGGTGGCCGAGCTACGTGGGCAGGACCCGACCAAGCCTAAGTGGCCGTACCGCACGTACTGGCCTGATGAGGTGTACCGCAACCCGTTCTCCCAGAGCTATACGCTCACGGCCAACGGGGGCACGGACCGCACCAAGTTTTCGATTTCGGGCAACTACTACAACGAGGAAGGCCTGGCCATCAAGAACAACTATGAGCGCTACAACGGCCGCCTGAACCTCGACCAGAAGCTATTTGATAACCTGTCTACTGGTGTCAACCTCATCCTGACCCACACGCGCCGCAACGGTGGAGGGCTTTCGGCCGACCGCTCGCCGGTATTTCCCATCTACAACCCCGACGGTACCTACTTCCGCACCGGGCCGCTGGATTTTGGCAACCCCATTGCTTACGCCAATGAGGTGCTTAACACCAGCAAAACGATTGACGTACTGGGCACGCTCTACGTGAGCTGGGACCTGACCAAGTGGCTGAACTTCCGCACCCAGGTGAGCAGCAAGTACGGCAACTCGGTGGGCGACGTATACGAGCCCCGCGCCATTACCGGTACCGGTAACCTCTACAACGGCTTCGGGGTTATCGATAACTACAACGGTACGGAGCTGCTGAACGAGAACTATTTCACGCTCAACAAAATGCTGGGCGACGTGCACAGCTTCAACGCGGTGCTGGGCTACACTACCCAGAACTTTAACGTCCGGACCTCGCGGCTGGAGGGCCGGGGCTTCGTGAACGACGGGCTGCGCAACGAAAGCCTGAACTCCGCCCAAACCCAATTCGTGACTAACGGGCTCACCAAGTCGTTGCTCAACTCCTACATCGGGCGGGTTAACTACACCTTCCGCGACCGGTACCTGTTCACCTTTACCGGCCGGGCCGATGGCTCCTCGAAGTTCGGAGCTAACAACAAGTGGGCGTTCTTTCCCTCAGCGGCCTTGGCCTGGAAACTGCACGAGGAAGCCTTTTTGCGGGCCGTTCCCAGCATCTCGGAGGCCAAGCTGCGGGTTAGCTACGGCCTGACCGGCAACCAGGGCATTAGTCCCTACCAGACGCTGGACCGCCTGGGCACGGGCCGCTACTACACCGGCGGCGCCTTCCAGACTGGTTTCGGACCGGGCATCTTCGGCTACGACGGTTTCAACAAGATCTGGGAAGGCGTGCCCAACCCCGACCTGAAGTGGGAAACCACCGCCCAGCTTAACGCCGGCCTCGACCTGGGCTTTGCCAACCAGCGCCTGACGCTGAGCATGGACTATTACTATAAGCGCACCCACGATTTGCTGCGCCAGACGTTCATCACGCCTTCCTCGGGCTACGACCGGTTGTGGGTGAACGACGGGGAAATTGAGAACAAGGGTATTGAGCTGGGACTGAACGCTGAAATCCTGAACGGTCCGTTGCAGTGGAGCGTGGGCGGCAACTTCACCCTCAACCGCAACAAGCTGCTGAGCGTGGGCAGCGACAAGTTTGTGTGGAATGGCAGCAACATTGAAATGCTGCGCGCCCCTCTCAACGCCTTCATTGTCGGGGAGCCCATCAACGTGTTTTACGGCTACAAAACCAACGGCGTAATTCAGACGGTGGAGGAAGGGAAAGCCTCGGGCCTGACCGGGGACATGGCCAAGCCCGGCGAGCTGAAGTACGTGGACCTGAACGGGGACGGAAAAGTGGACGACAATGACCGCACCATCATCGGCAACCCCAACCCCAAGTTTCTCTACAGCTTCAATACCAGCCTGCGCTTCAAGGGCTTCGATCTGTCGACCCAGCTCTACGGCGTGTACGGCAACGACGTGTTCGACTTCCGCAAATTCTCGCCCAGCGGGCAGCTGCAGCGCTGGACGCCCGATAACCCCACCAACGAGTTTCCCCGCGTGAACTCCAACCGCGCGTACTACGGCTCCGATTGGTTTGTGACCAGCGGCTCCTTTCTGCGGGTGCAGAACGTGACGCTGGGCTACAACTTCAAGTCCAACCTGATCAAGGGCGTGGAGTCGCTGCGGGTATACTTCTCGGGTAACAACCTCTACACCTTCACCAAGTTCCACACCGGCTTCGACCCCGAGGTGGGTGGCAACGGGCAGCAGTGGGGTTCGTATCCCCGGCCCCGTGCCCTATCGGTGGGCGTGAACATCGGCATTTAAGTAGTCCCGCAAAATTCCCCAACCCATGAAACTGACCAAAACTCTGGGCCTGGCCTTGGCGGCAACTCTGCTGGCGGGCTGCTCCCTGCAGGAAGAACCCTACGGCTTCCCCTCCACCACCAACTTTTACAAAACGGAGGCCGACGCCAACGCCGCGCTGATTTACGCCTACGCCATTCTGCCGGAAATCGAGTACTACTCGCGCAACTTCATTCTGGTAACGGAGCTGCCCACCGAGAACATCACGCTCAAGCCCGACGCCGGCGCCAGCAACTTCGAGTTTGACCGCCTGGCCGTGCGCCCCGACAACCCCGAGCTGACCACGGCCTGGCGCTACGCCTACATTGGCATCAACCGCGCCAACGCCGTTATCGAGAACGTACCCGGCATTGCGGCCATGAGCGAAACCACCCGCAACCAGCTGGTAGGGGAGGCCTACATCCTGCGGGCCCTGCACTACTTCAACCTGGTGCGCCTGTTTGGGGCGGCCCCCATGCCCGTGAAGCCGGTGACCTCCCTGGATCAGGTAAGCGCGCCCAAGGCTACCATCCAGCAGATGTACGCCCTGATGGAATCGGATTTGCGTAAGGCCATTGACCTGACCGACGCCACCCGCCGCGACGGCCGCGCCAACAAGGTGACGGCCTGGGGGCTGCTGGCGAAGGTATACCTGAACCAGGCCTCGGGCAAAGCAACCGGCTCGCCGGGCTACGAGTTCGTGACGGATGCCAATGCCCTCTACGAGCAGGCCAAAACCTACGGGGGCTACGTGCTCACCAACACCTCCGGCTACGGCCTCGATCCGGACCTGAAGGCCATTTACGACGTGACCAAGAAGAGCGGGCCCGAGCATCTGCTTGACGCGGCCGTGGACCGCAGCGGCTTGTCGGAGGGCAACTACTCCAAGCTGCCGCTGATGTTCATTCCCTACATCGACGGCGCGACTTTCAAGCTGGCCGACAGTACCCGTGTGATATCCGGCTTCAACCACTTTGTTACCGAGCCCGCCCTGTATAACAGCTTCAACGCGGCCGATAAGCGTAAAACCGACCTGATTCCCAATAAGGCCTACATCGGCCGCCGGGAAGTGACGCTGGGCATCAATGACTACAGCCGGCCCTTCACCCGCAAGTACCTCGACCCCGGCCAGGTAGGCCAGCAAACCAGCGCCAATACGCCCATTCTGCGCTATTCCGACGTGCTGCTGACGTACGCCGAAGCCTGCGGGCCAACCGCCGACGGCTACGCGGCCATTAACCGCATCCGGACCCGGGCCGGTATTCCGGCCCTTACGCCGGGCTTGAGCATTACGGCCTTCCGCGACGCCGTGGTGCAGGAACGGGCCTGGGAACTGGCCTTCGAAGGACACCGCCTGTTTGATCTGCGCCGCACCCACAAAATGGAATCGGTATTGGTGCAGCAGTACGGCAAAACCATTCAGGGGGACCCGTATTTCTTCCCCATCCCAACCCGCGAAACCGACCTGAACCCCAACCTGTAATTCTCCCGCCACCATGCTACCACGCACTACTGTTATCTGGGCCGGCTCGCTGCTGGGTCTGAGCTTACTGGGCGGCTGTACCCAGGACCCCTTCAAGGACATCGAAAGCCACGAGCGCGCCATTACGGCCTTTACCCTCGACAAGGGCCAGATTGGAGTAGCGGAAATCACCCGCACCCCGGAAACGGGTAAAATAGTGGTGTACGCCGTGCGCGGCACCGACCTTTCCAACGTGGTACCCACTATCCAGACCTCCTACAAGGCTACGGTGTCGCCCGGCTCGGGGCAGCCCGTGAACCTGAGCGCCAACAACCGCACGTACACCTACACGGTTACCTCTGAGTCGGGGGAGGCGCGGCAATGGACAGTGGAAGTGAAGGACTACGAATCGGACCTGGACGGACGCTGGCAGGTAACGAACCTGCAGTTCCAGTACTTCATCGGGGAAGGCGAAAGCTGGGGCTGGAACGGCACCAAAAACCTCTCGGCTAATATTCCGGACGCCACCAAGGAAAACGACAACATCCTGGAAATGACCACCACCGGCGTAACGGCGGATGGGAAAGTAACCGGCACGTTCACCCACAGCCCCGGCCCGGACGGGGTATTTGCCAACTTTATGTTCGGGGCGGTAGACTACAACTACAAGTTTCGGAAACTGCCCCGCAATCAGGGCACTTGGCTGCGGGATTTCGCCACCAACACCATCACCTTCAACAACGGCCAGGCTGGTCAGGCGCGCACTGTTGCTCTGGAATTCAGTGCCGACAAGCGTACCCTGAAAATGCCCTTCAACGTCCAGCCCTACGACATTGACTGGAACGGGAGCGGCAGCAAGCAGGAATTGGGCGGGGCAAAATTCGCCTGGTATATGTTTCGCAAACTGTAAGTTACAAAGCACCCCGGCAGCTTATTCGGCTGCTGGGGCTACTACTGTCTGCTCTCACTCGTCCTGAGTTACTTCTCCTTCCTTCCGCATGACGTTTACGAAACTACTCGCTGGCCTGCTGCTTGCCGGCGGTACCATCTGCTCCGCCACCGCGCAGTCTGCCAAGGTGCTGCCCTACCTGCAACGCATTTCGGGGAAGCAGATACTGGCTGGTCAGCACAACAAAGAGCCTAACGCCGAGCCTACCAAGTGGACTGATTTCATTCACAAAACCACCGGTCGCTACCCGGCTTTGTGGAGCGGGGACTTCCTGTTTCAGCAGGAAAACATTGACAACCGCTGGAAGATGATCAAGGAGGCCGAGCGGCAGTACCGGCAGGGGGCCGTGGTAAACCTGATGTGGCACGCCTGCCCGCCCGTTTCCGGGGAGCCCTGCGGCTGGGACCCGGGCCTGCTCAACCAACTCCTGACCGACGCGCAGTGGACGGAGCTGATTACCGACGGCACGCCCCTGAATAAGGCCTGGAAAGTGCGCATGGATGACATTGCCCGCTACCTGCAGTACCTGAAGGAGAAGAACGTGGAAGTATTGTTCCGCCCCTTGCACGAAATGAACCAGGGCAAGTTCTGGTGGGGTGGCCGCCCGGGGCCTAACGGCACCGCCCGCCTCTACCAAATCACCCACGACTACCTCAAAAACACCAAGGGCCTTACCAACCTGATCTGGGTGTGGGACATGCAGGATATGAGCCGGGACTTTGCTGCCTATAACCCCGGCGAAAAGTACTGGGACGTGTTTGCCTTCGACGTGTACGACCAGGGCTACGACCAGTCGTGGTACAACTACATCCTGCCCATTGTGGGTGACAAGCCGATGGCCATTGGGGAATGCGCCGCCCTGCCCACCCCGGAAATCCTGGCCCAACAGCCCCGCTGGACGTTCTTCATGGCCTGGGCGGAGCTAGTGCAGGAAAAGAACTCGGTAGAAGCCATCCGGCGCATTTACAGCGCCCCGCGCGTACTAACCCGCGACGAACTGCCAAAACGGTAAACACCCGCTGCTATGCTGAATTCTGGTTTTTCTTTCCGGCCGCGCGGTGGGAGAGGGCTGCTTGCTGCGCTCCTGGGGTTGCTGGCCTCGGTAGCGGTTCAGGCCCAGCAGCTGCTGGCCGGCAGCACGCTGCTCACCACTGACGTACGCCAGTACGACAAAGCCGAGTGGGACATAGCCCTCAGCCGGCAGTTTCAGAACCCCTACAACCAGCGCGAGGTTGCCCTGGACTTGGTGCTTACTTCGCCGACCGGACGGCCCGTGGTGGTGCCCGGTTACTTTGCGCGCAACGAGGCGCAGGGGAGCCGGTGGAAAGTGCGGTTTGCGCCCCAGGAACTAGGGCCGTACACCGGCGTTTTTCGGGTGACCACCCCTGCCGGTACGGAGGAAGCCGGGAGCCGCAGTTTCACCGTTACGGCGGGCGTCAAGCCGGGCTTTCTGCACCCCCACAACCTGTATACATTTCGCTTCGACAACGGGACGCTGTTTCGGGGGGTAGGCGAAAACGTGGCCTGGGAGTCCCGCTCGTTTGAGGATCAGAAGTTCACCTACGATTACCTGCTGCCCACGCTGGCGCAAAACGGGGCCAACTTCTTTCGCACCTGGATGTGCTACTGGAATCTGCCCCTGGAGTGGCCCCGCGTCAGCTCCACCAAGCGGTACACCAACAGCACCGAGTACTTTCACCCGGGTGCTATCAAGCGCATGGATGAGCTGGTCAACCTGACCGATTCGCTGGGCTTGTACTTCATGCTCACCTTTGACTGGCATGGGCACCTGATGGAGCAGGGCGGCTGGAAAAACAGCGCCTACAACCAGCGCAACGGCGGCCCGGCCCGCACGCCCACCGAGTTCTTTACGCTTCCCGCTTCCCGGGAGAAGTACAAGAATAAGCTGCGCTACGTGGTAGCCCGCTGGGGCTACAGCCCCAATATTGCCGCCTGGGAATTCTTCAACGAAGTAGATAACGCCGCTTTTACCCAGCAGGATAGCGTGCTGATTCCGCACGACGCCATTACGCTCTGGCACGGCGAGATGAGCCGCTACCTCAAGGATATTGACCCCTACCAACACCTGGTGACCACCAGCATCTCGCACCGCGACATTCTGGGGCTGAACTCGGTGGCGTACTTTGACTTCCACCAGAAGCACATCTACAAGCACACGGAAAAGATTCCGGCCATTTACCCCAACTACATCCAGACGTACGGCAAGCCCTACGTGGTAGGAGAGTTTGGCTACCGCTGGGAAGACGCTAATCCAGCCTATAAAGACGGATTCAACTACGACTACCGGCGCGGCCTCTGGTACGGCCTGTTCAGCCCCACGCCCATTCTGCCGATGACGTGGTGGTGGGAGCTGTTCGACGACCAGAAGATGACGCCCTACTTCCGGGGCGTACGGGCCATCAGCGACCGGATGCTGGCGGCCGGCCAGGGTGAGTTTGCGCCATTTGCCGTGTCGGCGGGCAGCTTGCAGAGTTTTGGGATGCGCTGCGGCAATCAGTATTTTGTATACCTGCTTAACGCTGGGCCAGGCCCGGTGACAGCTAGTCCCGCACTGGCGGTGCCGGCCGCCGGGCGACTCAGGGCGCAGTATTTCGAGCCTGTCAGCCTGCAGTATCAGGCCGTGAGCGGACTGCAGCGCAAGGGCAGTACTCTTATGCTCCCGGCCCTAACCCTGGCCCCTCAGCAGGAGTGCGTACTCATCATCACAGCCAACCCCAGCGGTAAATACCCACGCCAGCCTACCCGGGATAACGCTACGCCGATGCTGCCCACTGCCGGGTCCAGCGTGCCGGCTGCCGGTATGAACAGCGGCCCCGCCGCTGCACGCTAATGGGCACGGTATCATTCAAGCGCTGCAACGCCTGGTGGCGTGGCCTCGGGCTGCTGGCGTGCTGGCTACTGCTGACGCCTACTCAGGCCCAGCAAGCCAAGCTCAATTACGGCCTGACCGCGCCGCAGGACCCGGCTACGCTACCCCGTTCCCGGGCGGCCGTAGTACCGCCCACGCGCAAAGCCAAAGTGCCCGCGCGGGCCGTGCTGACGCCGGTGGCGGAAGGTGAGTATCAGCTTAATCAGGGCTGGGAACTGGCTTCCGGCAACGATGTAGCTGCTCCGGGCCGGCAAGTCAGCCGCCCGGGTCTGAATACCAGCCGCTGGTACAATGCCACCGTGCCCGGCACCGTACTGACCACCCTGGTGGAGCAGGGCGTGTATCCCGACCCTTATATCGGCCTGAACAATCTGGCCATTCCCGACACGCTCAGCCGCCAGCCGTGGTGGTACCGTCTGAGCTTCCGGGTGCCCGAAGGGCAGCACGGCCGAAGTGCCTGGCTGGTTTTTGAGGGCATCAACTACGCCGCCGAAATCTGGCTGAACGGCCACCGGTTGGGTACTACGGCGGGGGCGTTCCGGCGCGGCCGCTTCAACGCAACGCGTCTGCTCCGCCCCCGGGGGGAAAACGTGCTGGCCGTGCGCGTGCAGCCCCCGCCGCACCCGGGCCGGCCCCACGAGGAATCGGCCCGGAGCGGGCAGGGACCCAACGGGGGCGTGCTGGCGACTGACGGGCCCACGTTCATTTCCTCGGAAGGCTGGGACTGGATGCCCGGCATCCGGGACCGGAATACCGGCCTCTGGCAGCCCGTGCGCCTGCGCTTCACCGGCTCCGTAACGCTGCTTGATCCGCAGATTATTACCGACCTGCCGCTGCCGGACACCACCCGCGCCGAGTTAACGGTGCTCGCCACTCTGCACAACGCCAGCGCCCGCCCGCAGCGCGTGACGGTAGCGGGCCAGCTGGCCGGACGCACCTTCAGCCAGCAGGTGACCGTAGCCGCCGGAGCTCGCCAGGCAGTGACGTTCCGCGCCCCCGACTACGTGGCCCTACGCCTAGCCCGGCCCCGGCTGTGGTGGCCCAACGGCTACGGCCGTCCCGCGCTGTACACGCTGCCGCTTACCGTTACGGAAGCCAACGGCACCCCGTCCGATGCGCAGGCAGTGCGCTTTGGGGTGCGGGAGTTGAGCTACGAAATGACCGTGGATACGCCCTCCGCCACCAGCCAGCGGGTGGAATACGACCCCTTGCGCGCCCCGGCTGGGCAACTGCTATTCGATAACGTACACCGCCGGCAGGTCGAGCCCGAGGTGTTTGTGGCCCGCTTGCGGCCGGGAGCCAGCTCCCAGGCCTTGCTGCCCGTGGCTGAGCCGACGGCCGCGCCTTATCTGGTGCTGAAGGTAAACGGGCAGCGTATCTTCTGCCGGGGTGGCAACTGGGGGATGGATGATGCGCTTAAGCGCGTGTCGCGCGAGCGGCTGCAACCCTACTTTCAACTGCACCAGCGAGCCGGACTGAATATGATCCGCAACTGGACCGGCGAGAGTACCGAGGAGGACTTCTACGCCCTGGCCGACGAATACGGGCAACTCATCTGGAACGACTTCTGGCTTTCCACGGAAGGCTACAACCTGGAGCCCGTGGACAACGGCCTGTTTCTGGCCAACGCCCGCGACGTGGTGCGCCGCTTTCTCAACCACCCCAGCATAGCCCTCTGGTGCCCCCGCAACGAGGGCTACGCGCCCCCGGCCCTGGAAGACAGTCTGGCGCTGCTCGTAGCTACCGATGATGGTACCCGCTATTACCAACCCAACTCCCGCAGCCTCAACCTGCGCCCCAGCGGCCCCTGGCACTACTTCCAAAACCCCGCTGACTACTTCCGGACCAATGCCCGGGGCTTCACCACCGAAATCGGGACGTTTTCCGTGCCCGGGGCCGCCGCCATCCGTCGGTTTTTGCCGCCCCCGGATCAGTGGCCCATTACGGATGCCTGGTACTACCACGACCTGCACGCCGAGCACCAGCAAGCCACCTACCTGGCCGACATAGCCCGGCGCTACGGCCCATCGGCCAACCTCGACGACTTCACCCGGAAAGCCCAGTTGCTCAACTACGACAGCCACCGCGCTATTTTCGAGGCCTGGAACAGCCGCCTGTGGCGTACTACCAGCGGCGTACTGCTCTGGATGAGTCACCCGGCTTGGCCCAGTATGATCTGGCAACTCTATTCCAGCGACTACTCCACCCACGGGGCGTACTACGGGGCGCAAAAGGCCTGCGAGCCGGTGCATATTCAGCAAAACCTCGATGATGGACAAGTAGTCATCATCAACACGAGCTTGCGGCCGCTACGAAACGCTCAGGTGCAGTACGCCCGCTACGAAGTGCAGGGCCGGCCGCTGAGCACCGAAACCCGCGCAATACCCTGGGCCCCGGCCAATGAGTTGACAACGGTATTCACCCCAGCGCGGCCTACTGCCTTGCCGCCCGTGTACCTGACGCGCTTACGGCTACTTAACGAGCAGGGCCAGGTGGTGTCAGAGAACGAGTACTGGCAGCACGCGGTAGGAGCAGACTTTCAGACCTTCAATGCTCTGCCTGCCGCGCGGCTACAAACCCGCCTGCTGCCTTCTACTGCTGATAACGACATACTGACGTACGAAATCAGTAACTCTGGTATCGTGCCCGCCGTGGCTGTGACGCTCAGTTTGCACGACGCTCAGGGCCAGGCAATATTGCCCGCTACCAGTTCGGCCGGTTACTTCACCTTGCTTCCCGGGGAGCGAAAAACGGTGACCATCCAACTGAACGGGCCGGAACCCGCCGCCAGCCTGCAATTACGCGCCGAAGCCTACAACCATTGATATGTCATGTACTTTATTCTCCCTTCCTGGTAGGTTGAGCCGGCTGCTCACCACAGCCCTGCTGGGACTGAGTATAGCCGCGTTGGCCAACTCCCCCAAGCCTGGGGCTATGGTCAGTAAAACCACTCCGGCCGGGCGGAAGGCTGTTGCGTTTGCTTTCACCAGCACAATGCTGCCCCCGGCAGCTAAAGCGCCTGGCTGCGTGTGGGCTGAGGATGCGGCGGCCGACTTACGTAACCATCGGGCGCAGGTGGCTACCGGCCTGCTCGAAGGCGAAGCGGGAGCCGGGAACATCCATATTTTCAGGGGTATTCCGTTTGCCGCGCCACCCGTAGGTTCCTTGCGCTGGCGGGCTCCGCAACCTGCCGCTAGCTGGGCCGGGGTGCGGTCGGCCCGCGCGTTTGGCCCCAAGCCCATGCAGCTGCCCGTGTACGGGGATATGAATTCCCGCGCCGCTGGTATGGGGGAAGATTGCCTGTACCTGAATGTCTGGACGCCGGCGCGTACCAGCCGGGAGCGGCTGCCGGTGCTGGTGTACTTCTACGGCGGCGGCTACGTGGCCGGGGACGGCTCGGAGCCCCGCTACGACGGTGCAAGCATGGCCCGCGCGGGCATTGTGAGCGTCACGGTCAATTACCGCCTGGGGGTGTTCGGTTTTCTGGCCCACCCGGAGCTGACGGCGGAATCCGGCGCGTCCGGGTCCGGCAATTATGGACTGTTGGATCAGCAGGCGGCCCTGCGCTGGGTACAGCAGAATATTGCCGCCTTTGGCGGCGACCCCGCCCGCGTTACAATTGGCGGCGAATCGGCGGGCTCAGTATCCGTTAGCGCCCAGATGGCCGCACCCGGCTCCCGGGGGTTGTTCGTGCGGGCCATCGGCGAGAGTGGTTCCATGCTCAGCCAGGCCCGCAGCCCGGAGTTGCTGGCTCCGGCGGAGCGCAAAGGAGCAGCCTTCGGCACTAGTCTGGAAGCCACCTCTTTGGCCGCGTTGCGGGCCCTGCCGGCAACTCAACTACTGCAGGCTGCCGGGCAAGCTGATGCCCCACGCTTCGGCCCAGTGCTGGATGGTAGTTTCCTGACGCAAAGCCCGGCGGACGTTTTCGCCGCGGGTGCCCAGGCTCAGGTGCCGCTACTAGTGGGCTGGAACTCCCAGGAAGTCACGTATCATTCTCTGTTGGGCGCGGCCCCGCCCACTGTGGTTGCCTTCCGGCAGGCCGTGCAGCGTCTGTACGGCCCGCGGGCGGCCGAAATCCTGCGCCTGTACCCCGCCGCTACCGATGCGCAGGCCGAGCAGGCCGCCACGGACCTGGCCTGTGACCGGTTCACGGTCTACGGCACCTGGAAGTGGGCCGACTTGCACGGCCGCACCGGCAACCAGCCGGTTTACCGCTACATTTTCGAGCGTCCCCGCCCAGGGCTGGTAGCCGAGCTGCGCCACGCTACGCCCGGGCTGGCGGGTGGTATCATTCGGCATCCGGCCGGCGAAAAACCAGCCGCCCCACTTGCCCGTGGGGCGGTGCACGCGGCCGAGATTGAGTATGCGCTGGGCAACTTGCCGCTCAGCCCGGCCTTTGCCTGGGAAAAGGCCGATTACCAGGTATCGGCGCACTTCCAGGCCTACCTGATCAACTTCATTAAAACCGGCAACCCCAACGGCCGCCGCCTGCCGGTCTGGCCGGCGGCCACTGCCAGTGGGCAGGCCAAGCAGGTGCTGCGCCTGAACGTGCAAACGGGCGCGGAGTCCGAGCCGCACCGGGAGCGGTATCTGTTCCTGGATCAGGCAGCACATCAGTAAAAGACATCTGCTTTTTCACTTCATTCTGCTACATGCAAGAGACACAACTTACCGGCCAAGAACTATTTGCGCAGGTTGCGCAGCAACTCCACCAGCAAGGCTTCACGATTGAGCGGCAGGACCACGGCCGGCCCTGGGGAGGGTTTTTCGTCATTGCCGAAGACCAAGCGCAGCAGTTCGCGGATATCTATTTCGATGGTCTGGCCGTGGACTCGCTGCGCATTGCTGGCCAGCTCAGCCCCAAAATTCTAGTTGTGGCCCCGCAACGGCGCCTCTCGTGGCAGTATCATCACCGCCGGGCCGAAATCTGGCGCGTGGTAGCGGGGCCGGTGGGAGTAGTCACTAGTCCCAGCGACGAAGAAGGTCCTTTGCGTGCCTACGGCCCTGGGCAGCAGATTATCCTGCAACAGGGGGAGCGGCACCGCCTCGTGGGCCTCGATACGTGGGGGATTCTGGCCGAAATATGGCAGCACACTGCGGCGCACCACCCTTCCGACGAGGAGGACATTGTGCGCGTGCAGGACGATTTCGGGCGCTAAGCCAGTCGCCCCCAGCAAGCCGGCCGGTAGTAACGCCGGAACTCACCTCCCGCCCCCATTACACTCCTTGCATATGCATTACTCCCGTTGGGTACTCCCGTTAGTGGCCTGGTTGCTTGCCGCGGCCGCCCAGGCGCAAACCCCCTTCACCAGCCTGAATTATCTGTATAGCGTCTCCGGCCGGCAAACTGTAGCCGGGGAGCATAACCGGGAGCCAAATACCGCCCCGGCAGTTCAAACTAAACGAGTATACGCCGCTACCGGCAAATACCCGGGCCTGTGGAGCGGCGACTTTCTGTTTGCGCAAAGTGACGTGAGCAGCCGCTGGACGATGATCAACGAGGCCAAAGCCCAGTGGGCGCGCGGGGCCCTCATCAACCTGATGTGGCACACCTGCCCACCCACCCAGCCGGAGCCCTGCCAGTGGAGTGGGGGCGTGCAAAGCACCCTGAGCGACGCGCAGTGGCAGGAATTGGTTACCGATGGCACCCCGCTGAACAACAACTGGAAAGCCCGCCTCGACGGTATTGCCGGGTATCTGCAGGACCTGGAGGACAGCGGCGTGGAGGTGATGTTCCGGCCCTTCCACGAAATGAACCAGGCCGCCTTCTGGTGGGGTGGCCGGCCCGGCCCCTTTGGTACCGCCAAGCTCTACCAGCTCACCCACGACTACCTAAAGAATATCAAAGGGCTGACCAACCTGATCTGGGTATGGGACGTGCAGGATTTTTCAACGCTGCCGGCGGACCTGCTGAGCTACAACCCGGGCAACGCGTATTGGGATGTGCTGGCCCTAGATATGTACTACTCCGATGGGCAGGGCTACACCATGGCCAAGTACAACGCCCTGCTCAACGCCGCCGGCAGCAAGCCCATTGCTATTGGCGAGTGTGAGGTGCTGCCCTCGGCCACCGTACTAGCAGCTCAGCCACGCTGGTCCTTCTTTATGGGCTGGGCCGAGCTGGTATTCAACAGCAACTCTGCGGCCAGTATGCAAAGTCTGTTCACGGCCAGCAACGTGGTGACGCGGGACGAAATGCCGGGCTGGGGGGGCACCAGCGTCAATCTGGCCTACCGGCGTCCCGTCACGGTATCTACTGCTGAGAACAGCACTCACGCTGGCAGCCTGGCGGTGGACGACGACCGGAGCACCCGCTGGAGCAGTGCCTACGCCGACAATCAGTTCATTACCGTGGATCTGGGGGCCGCCTACAATCTCAGCCGCGTGTACCTGGCCTGGGAAGCGGCGTACGCCCAAAGCTACCAGGTGCAGGTTTCCGCTGATAACGCCACCTGGACTACCATGCGCACGGTACAGGGCAAATCGTCCGCCGCCCCGGATAACCTGACAAACCTGAACACTACCGCCCGCTACGTGCGCCTTAATTGCCTGACCCGCGCAACCAGCTACGGCTTTTCTCTGCTGGAGCTGGAAGTGTATGGCGCGCCAGCCGGACCGCTGGCAGTAGCGACCAGGCGGGAGCAGATGGCAGTCGGCTTTCCCAATCCGACTTCTAACTCTGTGTACATCAACTTGCCCGAGACATGGTCCACTATAGGGCAACTGACCATACAAGATAGTCAGGGCCGTACAGTAGCGCTATATCATCTTAACCGTCGCACGACGCAGGTTAACGTTTCTTTTTTGGCCGAGGGAGTTTACCATTTATTGCTGACCAATGGTCAGCAACAGGTTCGTCAGTTACTGCTCAAGAAATAATTGGAGTAGCGCAAAGCGCAGAGGTTTGCCAGTCACTCTCAAGTCTTTCAGCCACAGGTTTAGGGTCACGCTATCGTCCAGGGCCAGCAGGTAGTTGCCTGAGGTAGTAGTACTCGTTTGGGCAATTCCATAATGTGCCGGCGCTGGCGTAGCCGTTAGTTCAGCAGTTTGGGCCTGGCTGTTATTACGCGACCCAATTTGTATGAGACAGATACTTTATTCGTTGCTGCTAAGCGGATGTGCTGCTCAGTGAACCCGTGCTGACGGCAACCAGCGTTGGCATGGGTAACCTGAACCCAATCAATGCCTCAACTTGGCAAAAAGCCGCACTACGCAGCCGAACACTCTACGCAAGCGTGTATTTTGAGGATATCGAATCCGTGAATTTTGTAGCCCCTCGGGGGACAGATAAGGCGGTAGTTAATATCCGTGTCGATAATCAACCCGCTATGCAGTTGGCGCTGGATTCAGCCATCCTTCAAGACACAATGCACCAGTGGCCGGATGCGGCGGGGAAAACTAACGCGGGAGTGAATATCACTTTCTTGTATTGAGCAAGTCCTGCCTGCATAATACTTATCCTGGGTTTAATCGATGGTTCACCGGCTCCATTGGTGCGGCAACCTTGGGTTGGTAATAGCAAAGCAGGATGCTTCCAGGGGCTGCCAGCCAGAAGGGGCAACTCAGGTGGGTAGTGGGGAGACAAAGAAAATTTCGTACCACGCCCCGCAACTTACTGTGCTTGTACTAGCTCACATAGCACGCCCAAACAGGTAGTGCAACGCCGACAATGCCAGCAACTGAGAGTGTAGCACCTTCCTGCGTCAGTTTAGCTCCCGGGCGATAGGGTAGCGGAAAGGATAAGGATGACCGGGCCCGGCGTGCGCGTAGAGCCAAGCTAACCGCGCATCGGGGTCGGTGGCAAAGGCAGGGTCGGCGCGGAGCTTGGCTTCAAATTCCGCCTTCAGGCCTGCATCGGTCGCCAGCAGACGCTCGCCCAGCGCGGCCAGCACAAAAGCGTCGGTGTTGGGGGCCGGGGCTAGCATTTCGGGAAAAAAGCCCCAGGCCAGAAACGAATCCTGGCTTTCCGGCTCCAGCAAAGCGGCCGCCAGCAGCCCCTTGGGCTGGTCGGCGGGCACGCGCACACTACCCACGGGCAGCACCTGCTCCTGCAATTCGTGCCGGAAAGTAGCTGATAGTGGCACGCGGCCTTCGTTGGGCTGTAGCAGCTTGGGGTCTACCAGCCGCACTTGGTCGAGGGGCAGGGTGCGGGGGGCATTCAGCGTTTCGAACTGAATGCCGTGCAGGCGCAGGCGGTCCAGCACCTCGGTGTGCGCGGCGGGCACCCACCAGGCCTTGGGCAGGCGGACAGTTTGCGTGGGCTGCTGCCCGATGATGGGCATGCGGAATGTAACCGGCCGGCCCAGCCAGCGCTGCTCCAGCCGCCCCGACGCCGGGGAGGGATACAGCTCGAAAGCAATGCCCTTAAACTGCTCGATCCAGCCAATCGGCTGGGAGGCTGGGGTCCAGCGCGTGAGCAGCTCGGTGGGCCGGCTTGCCCGGTCTTGGGCCTTGGCGGCGGCAACTCGGCCGGCATCCTGCGCGGCAATCTGCAGGGCCGCTTCCAGCAGCACGTAGGTGCCCAATACCCGCTGGCGGTAGGGCTTGAGCATGTGATTTTCGACCAGCACGGTCGGCACGCCGATAAAGTCTCCGTAGCCGGTGGAGTAGCGCGGGCCCTCGGGGCTGTAGCGAATGCCCTTGGTCGGCTCGCGCGTGTCCAGGGGGCTGGGATACTTGATGGGCGTGTGCCCGGCCTTAGTCAGGGCCCGCGTCACGGCCGGTCCGAAGCGCCCTTCCAGCCAATCGGCCGTGGCCCGGTGGCGGGCATAAGTGCCCCAGCCGGCGTAAGTGAAAGTCACGTCGTACTGCATATCGAAGCCCTCGCTGACGTGACAGTCAACGTAAAGGATGGGGTCTAACTCGCGCAGCAGCCCCAGCATGGCGCGGGTTTCGGGCGCGTCCGCTTTCCCGTAGTCCCGGTTCAGGTCGATGTTGCGGGCATTAGCATCCCGTCCCTTCCTAATGGGGCCACGCACATGCACGAAGTTCCACTCGCTTTGCTGCTCGTGCCCATCGATGTTGTAAATGGGCACGAATACCAGATCTACCCGATCTAACAGGTTGTCCTTGCCGCGCAGGGCAATATCGCGCAGCAGCATCAGCCCGGCGTCCTTGCCGTCAATCTCGCCCGCGTGAATGCCCGCCTGCACCAGCACCACCGGCTTGGCCGGGCCGCCCTTGCTGGCGCGCACGTACAGCAGGTCGCGGCCTTCCCCGGTGCGCCCAAAGGACTGTAACGTGAGCAGGGGCGAGGCCGCGTCCAGCTTTTCCAACCAGGTGCGTACTTCGGCGTAGCGCGGTGTGGTCTGAAAATTGGCCGCCTCGGCCGGCGTAATCCACGGGTCCGACGGTTTGGCCAGCAGCCGCTCACTCTGGCCCGACCACGGCCGTACGGGAGGCAGGGTTACTACGTCTTGGGCCATCAGAGGGGTGGACCCGGCGCACAGCAATGCCGCAGCTAGCATGCGCGTCCGGTAACCGGTGCTGGTTCTTATCATCTTCAAAACGGAAAAGGTTGCAAGCTCCTACTGCGGCTCAGGGGGAAGTTGCTGGTGAGTAGCCAACTCGCGGCCAACTGCTTGCAAAGGTAGGCAACGGGCTGGTATTTGCATCAAAGTTGCATTTGTGGTCGCCCGATATGACTGCTCCCGTTGGCTGGTCAACCAATGTTCCTATTGACAATCAGTGTGGTACGTGCGCAGGGAAGACAGCTCCATTATCGGGCGTGAGGAATAGACTATAGCCACGTTAGTCACACCGGGGTATTCCTAAGCTATCATTTAAAAAGGGAGTTATTACCCCCATTCTGCGTTTTTATCCTGCTCATCCCGTTTGCCTTGGCCAGCACTTCCTGCGGTAGCATAACCACCCTGGGCCTCGGGGGAGGCAGCTCAACGCGGAACTAGTGGGCAGTTGCACGAATCAAGGGTGCGCGCTGCCAACGGTAGCTACCAGGGGATATTTGCCGGGGCAGACTCACTCGCTTTGCCGCATTTGAGCAATACTATGTGGCAGCAGCTCCGGGCAACTGTGCCGCGCGGACGTTAGCTGCCGTCAAGACGCACTACGTGCCGGTAAAACCCACCAGCAGCCCGCCCATAATGGGTCCGGTGAGCTCAACCATGACCGGCCAGTGACCCAGCATCCATCAACTTCCGGCCCACTGCCCATCCCAGCCCTTGCTAGGCCCATCGGCCTAAATTCTCCCAGCTGGACTCCTGCCCAGCAACTCAGTTGCGGCCTTCTTTAGCGCGGCGGACGCACTCCACTCGCTCAAGCGAGCTTGTACTGCCGCGGGCACCACCCGGCGGGTGCGGGCCACCAAGTCAGCGTAGGTAGCCAGCAGCTTGGCCGTTTGGCGGGGTGGGGTGGCGGGCAGCTCGGGTAGCAGGGCTTCGAGGAGCTGGCACAGGGCGTCATCGGGGCGGGCGCCGAGGGCGCGGGCCTGGGCCAGGTTGTCGGTTAGACGGGGGACGGGGGCGAAGCTGGCGGCCAGCAGCCGGCCCAGCGCCCGCCCCAGGGCGTAGGGAGCCAGGCGACTGTGCTCAATGGCGGCCAGCAGGACTTCCAGGGCCAGCGCCCGGCCGGGGGCGTCAGCCTGAACTAAAGCCAGAGCCAGCAGCAGCGTGGTGGGTTCGGCAAAGGCGGGGCCGGGTAGCAGCAGCGTGTGCAAAACCTGCTGCTGCACGTTGCGCTCCTCGGAGTAGGTGTCGTTGGTTTTGTAGAGGGTGCGGACCAGGTGCCAGTGCAGCGGGCCCGGGTGGGCGGGCACCAGGGAAAGCAGAAAATTCACTCCGCCCACCAATGACCACAAGTAGCTGCGGCTGCCCTTTTGGTGGAGCCGGGCGTGCAGCGAATACAATAGCAGCGGCGAGGGCGGCTGCTGGCCCGGGTGCTCGGTGGGCACGCGCAGCTCCGTCCAGGATTCGGTGCGGGTGGGCTGCTGCTTGTTCCAGCGCTGCTGGTACACGTGCGTCACCGGCTCGAAATGCCAGCCCGGCTGCCAGGGCGCCGCCACGCCGGGGTAGTCGGCCAGCGGCCGCAGCTCCTCAAATGTGGCCTCGGGGTAGCGCGTCCGGGCCGCCACCGCCCACAGCCAGGGCAATGCTTCGGTCAGCGGGCCCGAGCTACTATTGCCGACTCCAATGGGCAGCAACCGGCGCAGCAAACCGCCTAGCACCTGGCCCACCGACTGCCGCTGCGCCAGCTCGGGCAGCGGCTGGGGTGACCCGGCCGGGGCCAGAAACCAGTCCACCAGCTCACGCAAAGCCGTGTGGTCGAGCTGGGGTAGTAATGCGCGGGCTGCGGCAGCCTCGGTTGGGGCGTGGCAGGCGCAGCGGGCCAGAGCAATGCTCAGGTCGGCGGAGTCGGGCTCCTGGCCGGCGGCTTGGTAGGCCAGCAGGCGCTGCACCAGAATCGTAGGAGCCAGCCAGTGCGGGACGTGGGTGGGCGTGCTCAATAGCGGCAGGGCGGTGGGGCCCGCCGCCAGCTGCCGCTCGGCAAACGCCAGACGCTGGCGCTCCAGGCGCAGCAGCGGATCGGGTTTGGCGTGGTCCGAACCGGCCAATGATACCCGGGCCACCCGCTGCCCCACCGAGCCGGGCAGCTGGCTCGCCAGCAGGGCCAGCGGCAACGAGAGCGGGCTATTGGCTGCCGTCTGGTAGGCGGCCAGCTGCTG
Organism: Hymenobacter sp. UYP22; assembly: GCF_040547285.1. Taxonomy (NCBI): domain Bacteria; kingdom Pseudomonadati; phylum Bacteroidota; class Cytophagia; order Cytophagales; family Hymenobacteraceae; genus Hymenobacter; species Hymenobacter sp. UYP22. Next base: position 26,708 of record NZ_JBEPPK010000014.1, read on the forward strand.
CCAGACCTGCGTTTCGTTTTTACCATCCAGGTGCCAGGATAAGACCTGGTGCAGATAGGGCAGGAGCTGGTGGGCAAAATCAACTGGAAACTGGGGCCGCAGCCGCAACAGGCCTTCCAGCCACCGCTCCCGGTCGGTGGGCGTGTCGCGCGTCAGCACCGTGCCCGTCAGAAACAGCCACTCGTGGTAGTCCGCCACCGGCGCAATGGCCGTGTCCGCCGTCAGTTCGGGCTGAAAGGCCGCCTGAGGGGCGTAAGTTTCGGCGGTGTCCTGGGGGCCGGTAGCGGCGGGCACGGCCAGCCACGGGGCCAGCGTGGCGCGGGCAGCCGCCGGCAGCAGGTCGGCGTAAAGCGCCACGCTGGCTTGCACGTCTTCAACCTCGGTAAGCGTAAGAACGGACTTCTTAGCGCCTAAAATGCCCGCCAGGAGCTTGGCGGCGCGCTCCTGGGCGGTAGCATCGGGCGTTGCCAGAGCAGTGGTCAAGGCTATGGCCAATGGGGCGGTCAGGGTCGGGTCGCGCTTCAGGAGCTTTTCCAGGCCGCTCAGCAGGGTGCGCAGGCCGGTTTTCAGGTCGTGGCGCGCCAGCAGGGCTTCGGCGTAGGGCAGCAGGGGGCCGGCGGCAAAGCCGGAGTTAGACCACAGGTCTTTAAGCTGCTCGAGCGCAAAATTGACTACCAGCGGCAGCGGGTGGGCCAGCAGCTCCACCAGCTCGCTCTGCCGCGCCAGCCGTTCCTCCGGCGTGGGTTTCAGGCTTAAAAATAGATTCTTGAGCCAAGTCAGTAGCGGGCGGCGGAAGTCGCGCCGCAAAGCCAGCAGCGTGCGCGTCAGCCACTCGGCCCGGTCGAGGTGGCCGGATTCTACCAACGCGGGCAGCAGCGTAAGCCAGGTGATGTCAGCGCCGTGCTTGCCGCGGTAGATGGTGGCTGAGTCAACAGGCGTATCAAAGTCGAGCAGCAGCGGTAAGTCGCGGGTGAGTAACGTGGTATCGGCCTGCAGCTGCCGCAGCAAATGCACCTCGAACTCACGGGCGTGGCTGTTGCCGTCGCGGTTGTAGCGGCTCAGCCAGTTGGCGGTACTTTGGGCAAACAGCCAGGCGTCGTGCTCCAGCCCGCCCGCGTCGAGCAGCTCGCCCAGCAGGCGGTAGGGCGGCGGCTGATTGCCCTGCTGCCGGGCTTCGCGTTGCAGCCAAGCCAGTAGCCAGGTTGGCCGGCTGTGCAGCACCACTTCCTTGAATAACTGCTGGTGGCCCAGCTGGTGCCGGGCATTGTAGTAGCCAAAATTGGGGGGCAGCGCGAAATTGCGAGTCAGCGCCTCCGCTTTGGAATAGGTGGCCAGCCCGGCCAGAAAGAGCCGGTCGAGAACGGGGTCACTCTGCCACCAATTTATCGTGCGCAGCAGCTGCTTGGTTCGGGCGCGCACGGCCAGCACTTCCGTCTTGGGCAGCTGCTTCAAAAACGCCACCATGTCCGCCAGTGTGCCTTTGTTCACCAGTTCGTCGAACTGCTCTACTACCGCGTTTTTCATTTCAGTAAGCTATAAGAATGACTACGCCAGCAGCGCCGCACTGAGTTTTTTCAGGCTGGCCGAGGCGCTCCACTCGCGCAGGCGGGCCTGCACCGGCGCGGGCACCGGGTGGCCGGCGCGGCCGGGCAGGTCCAGGTACAGCGTCAGCAGGGCGTTGGTCTGGCGCGGGGGCGTGGCCGGCAGCGCGGGGAGCAGGGCTTCCAACAACTGGCGCAGCGCGTCGTCGGTGCGCGGACTAATCGCGCGGGCCTGCACGAGGCCGCCCGTGAGGCGGGGCAGCGGCGCAAAGCCCGCCGAGACGAGCTTGCCCAGCGCATCGGCCAGAGTGGCCGGTACCAGGCGGCCGTGGTCGATGGTGGCCAGTAGGGTTTCCAGGGCCAGGGCCCGGACGGGCGGCTGCGGGTAAGTAAGGCCCAGGGCCAGATGCAGCGCGGCCGGCTCATCAAGGGCCGGGCCGGGCGCCAGCAGCCCGCGCAGCACCTGGCTCAGTATCTGCCGAAAGCCCGTTTCGCCCGTGTCGCGCATGGTGGACAGCGTGAAGGGGCGCCAGTGCAGCGGGGCCGGGTACTGCGGTAGCAGGCCCGCCAGGTAGGGGTAGTTAGCACCCAGGGCGGCCAGGTCGTTCCAGCAGTATTTAGGGTTGACGGGGGCAGCCGTGTAGAGCGAATACAGGGCCACCGACGCGGGCGGCGCGGCCACCGGCGCCAGCGGCCGCACCTGCAGCTCCAGCCAGTGCTCGGTTTCCTCCGTGATACCGGGCTTCCAGCTCACTTTGTGGGTACGTGAGGCGGCCACCACTTCCCAGTTCATCGCGCAGGGCCGCACCACGTTGGCGCAGTCGGGCGGCGTGAGGGCCGCCAGGGCCGGAAATTCGCCGGCGGGCTGACGGGTGCGGGCCGCCACCGCCCACAGCCAAGGCAATGTTTCGGTCAGCGTCGCGCCCGCGGGCGCGGCGGTTTTGCTGGGGTCAGGAGCTTCGGTTGCCGAGGTTGGCAGGGGGGTAATGCCCGGCGCCAGCAACCAGACTATCAACTCGCGCAAACCATCGTGCTTAAGTTGAGACAGCTCTGCGGTGGCGGCAGCCCTATCCTCCGCATTGGCCCAGACTAGGCGGGCAAGAGCGATACTTAGGTCGGCGGAGTCGGGCTCCTGGCCGGCTGCCTGGTAAGCCAGCAGGCGCTGCACCAGAACCGTAGGAGCCAGCCAGTGCGGGGCGTGGGTGGGCGTGCTCAGCAGCGGCAGGGCCCGGCGGGCGCGGAGCAGCGTTTCGGCAAAGGCTAGCCGCTGCTGCTCGGCCCTCACTAACGGGTCGAAGTCGGCGTACTGCCCGGCCGTTACCAGCGGCACCAATGGCTCCGCAAAATCCAGCATCCAGCTTAGTATTATTGCCTCCGCTAGGCCCGTGTGCCCCAGCACCTGTTGACCCAAACGTACCACTTCCCGGGCCTGCTCCGCGGTGAGGGGCTGACCGGCTTCGCGGCCCCAGGTAATTATCTGGGGCAGGTAGGGCAGCAGCTGCCCAGCGTAATCGGCTGGCAGCCCGGCCTGCAGGCGCAGCAGCCCCTCCAGCCAGCGCTCCAGGGCCAGCGGGTCGTCATGGCGCAGCACCTGCCCGGTCAGAAACAGCAGCTCGTGCCAGTCCGCTACCGGTGCCACCGCCGTTGTGGCCGATAGCTCCGGCCGAAAATCTGCCACCGGCTCATAGCGCTCGGCGGCTCCTGGAATCACCGGCGCGGCGGGTGCGGCCGTCAGCCACGGGGCCAGCGCGGCGCGGGCCGGGGGACCCAGCAGCTCCGCATAGGCCCCAATGGTATCCGTGGCCTCGGTGGTTTGGGCGGCGTTAAGTACGGGCTTTTTGGCCCCGAGCAGGGCAGCCAGACTTTTGGCGGCGCGCTCCTGCACGCCCGCGTCGGCGTGGGCCAGGGCGCTGGCGTAGAGTCGGGCCAGCGGGGCGGCCTGCGCGGCATCGGCTTTTAGCAGCCGGTCGAGGCCGGTGAGCAGGGTGCGCAGCCCGGTTTTCAGGTCCTGCCGGCTCAGCAGCGCTTCGGCCAAGGGCAGCAGGGTGGCTAGGTCGAACGCCGGCCGCCCCCAGATTTCCTTGAGCTGGTCAATGGCAAAATTAACCACCAGCGGCAGCGGGTGGCTGAGCAGCTCACGCAGCTCGCTCTGGCGGGCCAGCAGCTCTTCAGGAGTAGGCTTTAGGTTAGCATACAGGGTTTTAATCCAAGTCAGCAGCGGCCGGCGGAAATCCCGCCGCAGGGCCAGCAGACAGTGAGTCAGCCATTCGCCCCGGTCGAGGTGGCCGCCAGCCAGCAGTTCGGCCAGCAGGGTTTGCCAGGTCACCGGCTTGCGCTCCTTACCTGACCAGGCACTACTGGAGTCAACCATCGTGTCGAAGTCGAGCAGCAGCGGCAGGTCGCGCCGCAGCAGCGTATCGTCGGCGCGCATGTCGGCCAACATGATCAGGTCTAGGTCCGTAATGTCGCCGCCCGGCGCGTGGTTACGCCGCCAATTGTAATGGTTGGGAAGCATGGCCACGCTTTGGGCCGTCAGCCAGGGGGCGTAGGCAATCAACTCGGTGGCCAGCAGCTCGCGCACGAAGCTGTACTGCGGCGCGGCCCAGCCATTCTCGCGGGTGCGGCGCGCCAGCCACTCGCCCAGCCACGCCGGCTTAAACTGCCGGATAACAGCCAGAAACGGTGGGGCCTCGGCTTCCGCGGACCAGTCATCGGGCAAGGTCAGGTCGAACCCGTACCAGGGGCTCAGCCGCCGCGACTCCTTAGCCGAATACGTAGCCAGTCCGGCCAGAAACAGCAAATGTGCCCGTTGCGCGGTCAACTGGCTGCGCGTCTGGTCGGGTTGACCGGTGGGCTCAAAGCTGTTTTGCAGCTCTTTTTCCAAACTCAGCGTCCGCTGCCGCACGGGCACTACATCGCGTTTATCCAGGGCCAGCAGAAAGGGCAGCAGCTCCTTCACGGTGCGGTGGCGCACTAGTTGCTCAAAGGTTTCGAGGGTGTTGGGCATGCGGGGTAAGGATAACCAAGTAAATAGAGAATAGATAATTTTGGACAGCACAGTGATAGCGCGGACTCTCGGTCCGCGCGTATGCGTGCCGGGCAGTCCCGGACAAAAGGTCCGGATTGCAGCTGGGCTACCCGAACCGTAGCTGCGCGGCTAAAATGTGCTTGCACACCCCCCGCTGACCCTGGTGGGCGCTAAACCACTGGCAGGTGCAGCGCGGCGGCTCGGCGCCACCGACCAGCACGGTGTGCCAGGCTTCGGTGCCGCGCACGCGGGCTTCGGTGCGGCCACTGGGTCCTACGGCCACCAGCTGCACGTCGTCGGCATTTTCGAGCAGGGCACGGGCATTTTTGAGGCGGGGGTTGAGCTGCAGAATGCGCGACGTTTTAAAAGGCAGGCGGCGGTAGAAATACTGGTTTTCGCGCAGGTCGAAACCCAGCAGGCCCATGGCGGCCAGGTTGGCGCACAGCCGCGCCACCGTGGCCGGTTCCAGGTCGTGGGCGAGGCCGAAAAGGGTGGGGTTGAAGGCCTCGTTGCTGTGAAACAGGTTGTTGGCCCCGGTCAGCCACTCGGCCGGCAGATCTTCGGCCAGCGCATCGAGCTGGTTGCCCTCCCCCGAAAAGCCCCGGTTAACTTCCGCCGATAGCGCCAGCAGAAACTCGTGGCCAGAGCCCAGTTCCAGCACCACGGCGCTGGCCTGCCCGTCGGGGGTGGCGTAGAGACGCAGCGTTTCCGTGAGCGGCAGCAGGCCGTCGAGCAGGCGCAGGCGGTGCGCCCCGCCGATACGCACCGCGCCCGGCCCGGCCACCGGTACCAGCGCCGGTCGGCCCCCGCGCACCACCAGGTAGGTGGCGCCGCGCGCCGCGCCGGTCGGCAGCGAGTGCAGCAGTTGGGTGGCCTGCAGGCGGCTGAAGGTGAGCTTTTCCTCCATTTGAGCCAGGTAGGCCTGCGCACCGGCCAGGCCTTTGAGCCAGCGTTCGGGCAGCGTCACCTTGCGCTCCGTCACGTGACCGGCGGCGCGCTCCAGCGTCACTTCCTGCTGGCCCACGCTCAGGCGCACCGGCTCGTGGCGGCTGATGCGGCTCAGCGCATTCACCATCGGTTCGTTGAAATCGACGTTGGTGGTGCCGCTCTGCACAATTTCCCCGTCCAGGGCCGCCGGGCCAAGGTCGAGGCGGGCGTACACGCCGTTGCAAGAGGAAAAAGCCTCGAAGCGCAGCCGCTCGGCCCCGGCCGTCACGATGGGGTCACGCAGGGCGGCGCTCTGCGGCACGAAGCGCGAGGCTACGACTTTGGCTAACGTCGTTAGTCCCCGGGCCGTCAGCCAGGCGTCGCGCAATTGGCCCCGAAAAAAACTGGCGGCCCCGCCGGTCGGAGTGTTTTCGGCATAGGCGGCAAGCAGCAGCGCTTCGCCCTCAGGTGAGTGCGTCAGGGCCGAAGGCTGGGCGTAGGCATACACAAGGTCGGACATAGGTAAGCGAATAAGGATGGAGGAAGGAAATAAGTAGTCAGCAGTTTCTGCTGCAAATATGGGAGTAAGGTTGATATCATTGCTAACATTATTGGCAAATAGTGGTGGCGAACGGCTAAAATTTTACGCAAAAAATAGCGTTACCACGATAAACCCGCTCGACGGTCCCAACCCTAGGTGCCGTTGGCCGTTGAGCTAGTACCTTCCTTTCCTTTCTGCGCTGCCTGATGGAACGCCTGACGTTGTACACCCACGCCACCGACCTCACCTATCTTACCACGCAGCTGGCCGAACACGGTGGGCCGCTCCGCCAAACCGGCCCGTTGGACTGGCAGGCGGGCTCGGCCGAGGCCCCCGCGCTGCGCCTGCACGGCCGCCAGCGCACCCAGCCCGACTACCAGCTGCGCGAGATAACCGACGACTTCACCCAGAATCTGGCCGGCATGTACGGCTTCGTGCAAAAGCTGCCGATGGCCAGGACCGACTTGCAAAACCGGCTGCTCACCAAAATCACCACCCTGAATACGGAGTTGACCATCACCGCCGAGTCGGGTTTTCCGGCGGGTTTCGGGGCCTGGCTGGCCCCGGTACTGGCCCATTACGAGGCGCTGGTATTCGCGGAGCAAAATTCGCTGTATCCGGCCGCCGGACAGGCGTTTTACGACCCCGCCGGCCGGCTCCTGACCGACACACGCGGCGCCGGCGATGCGGCGGCTGAGCTGCCCGTCAGCATTGAGAGCAAATACTACGACGAACTCGACCCGCTACCCGACCAGCTCGCCCGCAAGGCCCGCTCCGAAGCCGCGTTGCAGGGGCGGGGCATTTCCTTCGCCGCCGGCCTGCCGCCGGTAGCCAGCGATACCACGGTGGCCCTGCGCGCCCGGGATGCCGTGGTGGACCGCGCGCTGGCCCTGGCCTACGTGGCCCTGAAGGGAGAAGGGCTGGAAGCCGATTCGCTGGAGGGCTTTGACCGGGCCTACGCGGCGCGGAATTACCTCAGCCCCTTGGAGCAGGCTTTTGCTGATAACCCGACCCCCGACGAGCAGGCCCGCATGAACGCTACCTGGCGCTACGAGGCGCTGCACGTGCTGCTGTGGGCGCTGGGCTACGTGTCCGAGCTGGATTATCCCGACCATATCTGTGACCCTGGCGCCGACATCGGACTGCTGGCTCCGCTCAGCGAGGCGGAGTTTCGGGAACGGGCCCGGCTGCGGACGACCGGCGAAATTCTCGACGCGGCCGACCTTACCTACCGCTACGCCTGGGCCTGCGTAGATGCCCGCCTGCACCAGCGGCCCGCGCCCGCCGGCCTCGAGAGTGGTGTAGTGCACGAGCGCCTGTATGCTCTCAACTGGTTGACCTCCCGGTTTGAAGAAGAGTGGGACGAGGTGAGCACCGACACCTGATCAAATTCGAAACGATGCAGGGCAGGCCCTACGCATTCTGAGCCTAAACTCAGCTAAGCTGAAATTATTTGTAGTATACCCAACACGACCCACAGGCAGCGCTTTGCCGCGCCGGCATCATGGCCAAATCAATCAAAGCAATCGAGTGTCCGAAGTGCGGCAGCACCCAAAAGACGGCCGTTCGGCCGGATGTATTCCAGTGCGAGGGGTGCGGGACGGAGTATTATCTGGATAACGATGATATCAACGTTAACTACACGGTGCGGCAGCACGCGCCGGCGCCTGGTGGGTCGTTGGCCGGCACAACCCGGGCCGTGGTGATAGGGGCAGTGGCAGTGACCTCGCTGCTGGTCGTGGGCGGTATTCGCAGCCTGTTTCACCGCGACCCGGTGGCCTATTACCCGGTGGCGGTACCCAGCGGCTCGGTGGTGGCGGGCAGCCCCGATGACACCGACAAACAGCCGCTCACCTATACCTGGGGCTCTACCGAAACGGTCTTGTACCCGGGGGCGGGCGGGCGGCCGGAGCGCATCATTGTTGGCAACCGCAGCTACAGTGGGCGGGGCATTTCCAGGGACAGCCTGGTGGCCAGTTTCTACGATGCCAGCACCGGGGCCGAGTTGCGGAGCCAGCCGCTACCCCGGCCGGCCGGCCGCTCCTCGCCCGACCTCAAGCTGCGGCGCTTTGCCGATGGCGCGCTCTACGTGCTGCTGAATAAAACCACGGTGTACCAGTTCGACCCCGTTTCGCACCGCGTGGAGGATGTAAGCCAGCGCTTGTTTCGCAATCAGCCGGAGCTGGCCAGCGGGGTGGCCAGCGTGGAATTCATCAGCGAAAATCAGGGCGACGGGTTTGAGGTGTTCACCAACGATGGGCGCACGCTGAGCTACTACCCACTCATTCACAAGGTGTACGGCAAAGACGAGGTGTACGCGGCCCAGACGGGCTTTGAAAGCCTGCGGCCGGGCAGCCCCACCAAAACGGCGTTTGTTTTCAGCACCAAAGGCCTTACTTACCCCGAAGACAAGCTGCAACTGATTAAGTACCAGTTCCGCGACAACGTGGGCGGGCCGCAGGATGCGCCCGAGTTTGAGTGGGAGGACGACTACGGCGGGTCGGGCATTTTTACCGATGCTGACCCCCACCGCAAGGTGCTTACTACCCCCGGCGCCATGCGCAAGTCGCGGGTGCTCTCGTACACCGATTTCACGCCCGGCCGGCTCTACTTCAACCCCCGCGTGCAGTACTACGATGCGGATGTGGTGCTCATCACGTTCCGCCCGACGGCTGCCGAAAACAGCCCGCTGCGGGCGCAGGGCCTGGATGCGCGCACGGCGGCCATCCGCTTTACGCTGCCGCTGCCCGAGGCCAACGGCAGCCTCGATCAGGCCCTGCGCACCAAGAAGGGTTTCGTGCTGGGTGGCGACCAGGACACCTACGTCATTAGCCCGGACGGACGCTTGCTTACCCACCTCGACCCTGAAAAACCATAGCCATGGCCTTTAGCTTTTTTCGCAATCAGCTGTCCATCATCATTGAATGGGCCAATCAGCAGCCGGGGGTGCTGCTCTACCGCTTCCCCACGGCCAACGACGAAATCAAGGACGCCAGCAAGCTCATTGTGAGCCCCGGCCAGGGGGCGCTGCTGGTGTACGAGGGCCGCGTGGTGGAGGTGCTCACCACCGAGGGTATCTACAACCTGGAAACCGATAACCACCCGTTCATCACCACCCTGACCAAGCTGCGCACGGGTTTCGAGAGCGAGCATCGGCTGCGCGTGTACTTTTTCCGCAGCGCCGAAAACGTGAACCAGCCCTGGGGCACCGCGTCGGCGGTGAAGTACGTGGACCCGGTGTACCAGTTTCCGGTGGAACTGGGGGCCAACGGCAACTTCTCGTTCCGGCTGGCCGATGCCCAGCAGTTTGCAACCAACGTGGCGGGCCTGAAGGATGCGTACACCACGCAGGAGGCGAAGCTGCTGCTGCAAAGCCGCGTGGGCCAGGTGCTGGCCACGCAGCTGGCGGGCGCGCAATTCTCTTACCAGCAGCTGGATGCGCAGTTGGGCACACTCTCGGCGGCCCTGCGCGAAGAGCTAGGGGCCGAGTTGGTCCCGCTGGGCTTGGAGCTGACCGATTTCCGCATTGCCGGGACGGTGTTTGACAAGGGCACCCAGCAGCGCATCGCCCAGATATCGAACGTGACGGCCGGGGCCCAGGCCGCCGCCGCCGGGGGGCTCAACTACGCCGAGTTGGAAAAGCTCAAGGCCCTGCGCGACGCCGCCCGCACCGAAGGCGGCCTGGCGGGGGCGGGCCTGCAGCTGGGCGCGGGCGCGGAGCTGGGCCGGGTATTCGCCACGCAGGTCGACCAGCCGACTGCCGCCCCCGCCGAGCCCGACCCGGTGCAGCAGCTGCAGAAGCTCAAGCTGCTGCTCAGCGAGGGCATCATCACGCAGGAGGAATTTGAGGCCAAGAAGAAAATCTGGCTGGACAAGCTGTAATCGGACTAAGCATCAGAAGTTATGAAACAGATAATTGGTGGACTGATTCTGCTGCTGGGCGCGGGCCTGGCGGTGCTGCTGGCCCTAGTGGTGCTCACCATCATCTGGTTTGCCTTTTTCGAAGACCCACGGGCGGGCTACGACCGGCAGCCCATCCGGCGCGCCCAACCCCGGGCCGGCAGCGAGCCGGGCGGGCTCTCGGAGCGGGAATAGCCGGGCGCGCCGCCTGAGCCGACACCGGTAGTAGATTCCCTTAATACTCTCTTTTCAATCTTGCTGACTATCCTGAAAAATGGCAACTGAATTTTCGATTTTAGAGCGTAACATTCTCAAGGCGAAAGGGCTGACGGAAGAAACACTGGCCGCCCTGGGAGAACTAGGAGTGCAGAGCCGCAGCGACTTTGAGCAGATTGGCACCGTAGTGACCCTGCTGGAACTCATGCCCGACCTCGACCCCGCCGTGGCGGCCCGGGTGCTGGAGTGGGCCTTGCCCGCGGCCCCGGCTGCGGCCGCCAACTTGGCTGCGCCTGATGCGCCGTTGCCCACCATCGTGGTCGATTCTTCGGACGTGGTATTCTGCGCCAACTGCCACCACAAGCAGCCCAAGGATTACACGCCCGGCGACTTGTGCGTGAACTGCGGCCGGCAGGCCGAGCCCATTGAGCAGTGCTTCTGGTGTGGCGCCAGCGGCCCCGGCAAGTTTTGCCGCAACTGCGGCGCCCATTTCGTGCGCACCGCTGAGCTGCCGCTGGCCCTGCTGCTGCGCCGCGACGGCCTGGCCAAGGACGAGATTCCGCGCCGCCTGAACGAGGCTTCCACCGAAGAAAAGGAGCAGCTCTGGGGCCGCGTGCGCCGCGCCAGAATCTAGTCGGCGCAACGCCCCAGGCAAATACCGTAGCGCAAACCTTCGGGAAGCGCACCGACGCCGCTTGCCGGCTGCTCTGGTGCGCGGCCTGAAGGCTTGTGCTACTCTACTTCATATCTACCACTATCCAATCAGCCAGTATTGATGCGAGCTACTTGTGAAACCTGCGGCCAGGTGCAGCCGCCCGATTGGCAGCCCGGCGACCTGTGCGGCAACTGCGGCCACGTAGTGCGGCGCGAAAAGCGTTGCCACTGGTGCGTGAAGCTGACCCCCGACGGCAAGTTTTGCCGGCACTGCGGGGCCGGTCAGGTGCCCGATGAGCAGTACGGCGCCGCCCGCTGGCTTAAGTACCTGGGCACCGACCAGTTTGCCCTGCCCGAACGGCTGGCGGCCATGGACCCCGAGCAGGTGACCCACTTCACGCGGCTCTACCAGCGGCAAGCCATTGTGGTGGAGCGCCTCCTGAGAGACCTGGGCTACGCGGAAAGCTTTGCGCGGCAGCGCGGCTGGGCGCGCCAGTGGGAGGAAGCCCTGTTGCCGCTGCTGCCCATGAAGGACGAGGAGCTGGCCCCCCTGGCCATGCCGCCGGCCCAGGGCACCACCGACCTGGAAAAGCTGCTGGAAATCCGGCAGTTGTCGCCGCTGGGCATCAGCCAGCTGCTGGCCGCGCTGGGCCGTATTCGCATCTGGCAAATGAACACGCTCAGCTACGCCGAGACGGGCCTGGGCACCGATGTGGAGCTGGTGCTCCCCTATTTGAAGGACCCGAACCCCGCCGTGCGCCTGGAAGTAGCCCTGACCATGAGTCACTGGCGCTTCGGCATCAACGGCGCAAGTTTCGGAAAAACGGAGATTGAATCGACGTTGCGGGAGGCCCTGGCTGGGCCGGCGGTGTTGGAAGCGGCCACCAGCCTGGCCCTGATGGCGTCCTACTGGCAGGGCCAACCCCAGGCGGTGTACGCCGAGGCGCTGGCGTCGGAAAACCAGGAAATTGCCTTCGCCGCCGCCCTGGCCAACTATACGGTCGACCCGCTGCTGGCCGCCCTGCGCGTGCCCCGCCGCCAGTACGCCGCCGCCTTCGTACTCACCAAAGCCGGCGCCGATATTGACGCGGAGCTGGCCGCGCTGCTGCCCACGTTCACGGATCTTGAAGTGGACCACATCCTGCGGGCTCTAACCCAGCAGGGGAGGCCCCGGCCGGCCTTGCGGGCTTACTTCACGGCCGAGCTTACCAGCGAGCGGACCCGGCGCAACCACAGCCAGGACCAAATCCGCGACCTGCTGGCCCTCGACCTGCGGCCCGGCGATGCCGTGCGCATGCTCCGCGAGAACCCCGACCGCCGCTTCGGGGCCAGGCTCCTGCAAAACCCCGTCCTCACGCCCCCGGAACGGGTGGAGCTGTACCGGCAATACGTGGCCCTCAATCTGTTCAACACGCACAACCTGCCCGGCAACGCGTATCCGCCGCTGCCGCCAGATTTCGTGGCCGAAAACTGGCGCACTGCCCCGGCCGATTCGCTGCAGGGGCTGCGTGGGCTGGCCCATCAGCAGCTGGCCGCCGGCGCGCCTGCTGAGCAGCAGGCCCTGCACACCTTCCTGCGTGGGGTGCTTTGGGATGAGGCGGCCCCGCTCGGTGCGCGCCGCCAGGCTAATCAGGTGCTGCTCGACTGGTACAACGGCTACCACCACTCGCCCTCCCTGCCGCTGGCCTTCACGGAGGAAGCCGCCCGTTTTTACTTCGGCTCTTTCGAGGCGTACGTGGAATATTTCGTGTACGGGGTCAAGCAGTTGCGGGTGCTACTGGCCCTGGAGACGGACAGCAAGTTTCTGCGCCCGCTCGACCCGGTGGCCGAGGCGCAGCCCGATGGGGCCGCCGCGTTTCTGCGGGCGCTAACGGCGCTGCCGCTGCCGCTGGTGGTGCAGTTTCAGGCAGCTTTGATGGACCTGGTCCTGCACTACACCAACTGGAGCATGGTGAACCGCTGGGCCGTAAAAGTGCTGGGCCAGCTGCAAGCCCACGCGCCCTTGCGCGAAGCCGTGCGCGCCGACCTGACGACCCTGGCCAGCCTCACCGATGCGTCCGACGACCACGTGCCCTACCTGGCTCAGCAGGCCCTGGCCCACTAAGTCATGAGCTGGCTCGCGCAACTACGCGCCTGGTGGCGCGGGACGGCCGGCCCACCGCCCCGCCCCTACGCCAACCCATTGGACTACGCGCTCCACTATTGCCTCTACCCACCGCCCGACGGCCCGGACGCGCTGCCCGGCACCTGGCAAGCCGCCTTTCCGGGCCTGACGACTGCGGAGGCCGAGGCCGTGCAGCAGCAGCTCCTGGCCCTGCAGGAAATGGCCACCGACCTGGGCTGCCGCGTGAACCAAGAGCGGTTAGTTGGCGCGGAAGCCTACGACCGCCTCTGGGCTGCCTACCCCCAGCTTGACCGGCGCGACTTGGGCACGCTGCTGTGGCGGGCCTTCGTGAACACTCGCTAGCGTAACGCTTTCGGCTCAGTTGGGCAACATCCTCTAGGCTTAGCGGACTGAGCCGCAGCAGTAAATACATCCAATTATCGGCTTGATAATAGCTTCCGTACTTCGATTATCCGCTATGAACTACTTGCTTATTGCCCTGCTGGTGCTGGCCACCGCCGCCGTATTGCTGCTGAACGGCCGCCGGGCCCAGGCGCAGCCGGCGGTGCCGGCCACCACGCCGGCCAGCCTGCCGGTCGGGCCGCTGGTTGTCAGCACCCTGGCCGGGCATCCTACTCCCGCCCCTTACGCCGACGGGCGCGGGGCCGCCGCCCGCTTTGTGCAGCTGCGCGACCTGGCCGTGGACCAGCAGGGCAACGTGTGGGTGGCCGACCAAAGCACCATCCGCTGCATCACGTCGGCCGGGTAGGTGCGCACGGTGGCTGGCTACCCGCCCGTGCCTCGGGGCGAAAACCAAGACCCCCCGCTGGATTTTGCCAATCACAACAAGCCCAGGGCGGGCGACGGTCCGGAACACTTATTCTACACTAGCATCCAGCGCAGCTCCGATTTTGTGTTAACGGAAGTTACCGAAAGTGACTTGGCGACGGAAGCTTACCTTAAAGCATCCGGACTGATTTTTACCATTCTCCGCAACGGCTACTACCTGGAAGGCTTGGCTTACCTGATTGGGAGCGAGGTGCCGGAGGAGGAAATTTGCTTTCCGGCGGGCGAAGGCAAAATTGCCTTTGTCAAGCGCACTGACCTGGCCGCCGCCACGGCGGCCCTGCTTACCAGCGAAGGGCACGAAAACCAAGAGTATACCCTGACTGGGAGCGAGGCCTACTCATTTCACGATGTAGCCCAGGAATTATCCAAGTTAGCCGGCCGGCCTATTGTCTTCAAAACTAGTGAACTGGCACCCTACCTCGCCCAAAAAGTAGCTTCCGGTTTCCCCGAAGTTGTTGCCAACTACTTTGCCCAGTGGGGCGCCGCTGTTCAGCACGGTATGCTGGCTGAGCCGCATTCTACCGTTGAGCCCCTGGTAGGCCGCAAGCCCGTACCGTTGCGGGAGTACCTGAGAACTGCCTATTTCCCGGGAACCTGACAGCCCCTTCAGCGGGATTAGCAAGGCAGAAATAATGAGGTTCAATCCACGCCAGGCAGGCGCAAATACCGACTCGGTTACCCGATTATGCACCACCAGGAAGTGCTCAAGATACGCACAGCAGTAAGCTAAGCCCTAACCAAGTCCAGTAATCCGGCGCTGCAGTATGCTCTGGGGTAGGCACCAGTTGCAGGGTATACTCGCCCCAACGAGTGTACCGCGCAACGGTTGGTTTACTTCGTTGGGTGCTGGGCAGAATATCAGCCGGCCGGGGCGGCGGTGCAGGGGCTGCTGACACGCCAGGAGAAGCCGGGTATCCGGAGCCGACAACGGGTTGAGCAGACGACATGCAATTCAGCAGCTGAATCCCTGCTCAGAGGATGCTGGGCTAATTTACCAGGGGCACGTTGCCGGAGCCGGGAAATATACTTCGCTGAAATACTTTCCCGTGGGGCCATCCGGATCCAGTACAGCATACTTGACTATACGCTTGCCGGCATCTTCAACTGTGCTGGTGCCCTGATGGTTTGTAAAGTCAGTTTGGGTGTAGCCCGGACAAACAGCGTTCACTTTAAAAGGGGTGTTGCGCAGCTCGTGCGCCAGATTAAGAGTGTACATGTTCAAAGCGGCCTTGGAAGCTTGGTACACCGGCAACCGGTACGCGGAGCTAGGATTGTCAAAGTCGGCAAACAAGGTGAGCGAAGCCATGGCGGTACTTACATTGACAATGCGCGGCTGCGAAGACTGCTCCAGCAAATCCAAAAATGCCTGGGTTACACCAGCCACCCCGAATACATTGGTGGCGAATACCGCTTGGTACTGCTCGAAGGTGGTGGTGCGAGCCGATTGGGCAGTGCCGCCGGAAATTCCAGCGTTGTTGACCAGTACATCCAGCACGGGTGTTTGGGCGCCAATTACAGCTCGGGCTGCTCGAACCGAGGCGGGGTCAGTAACATCAAGCTGCACGGCCTCCAGATTCAGCAGCCCGGTTGCCCGAAGTTGTTGCACGGCCCGTTGTCCGCTACCTGGGTCCCGGCTAGCGAGAAATACGAAGAAGCCCTGCTGGGCCAGCTGTTTGGCGACTTCCCGGCCAATGCCTTTGTTGGCGCCGGTTACGAGGGCATACTGCATACTGAACTAGGAGAAAATGGATGAGAAAAAGAGTTGTCGGAAGTCTGCCAGCAGCACTGCGTGACCATGCGTATTGCCGGTTGGAAAGAAGCGGTGAATGCTCGCTGGTAACCAATTTTAATCACTGGCTACCCCCGGTGCCTTTGGGGCACACTGCGCCTGGCCGCCGGACGAATGATCCGTGGCTTAACTTCACTAGGCGCTAATTACTAAGTTCTTAGAGTGCGTCGCGGTAAGTTACGGATTGGCCGCTGAGACTGCTCGGGCACTAACCACAGCAGTCGGAGAGTAGCCAAACTGCTTTTTAAAAGCGAAGGAGAAATGCGCCAGGTTCTCGAAGCCAACTTCCAGATATAGCTCCACGGGCCTGCGAGTGGTCGTGGCTAGCTGGTAGTGCGCCAACGCCAACCGCTTCCGGGTAAGCCAGCGTTGGGGGCTAAGGTGAAAGGCCTTTTGGAAGTCGCGCTTGAAGGTGGTCAGGCTGCGGCCGGTTAAGTGACTGAACGTCGCCAGGGGTAAATTAAAGCGGTAGTTAGCTTCCATAAACTCAACCAGATTCACCTTGCCCGGCTCGGCGAAATTAGCCAGCACCCGGTCGCTGAGCGGATTAAGGCTGCGCAGGATTTCCAGCACCTCCGTCAGCTTTGCGGTAAATACCTTTGCTGGTAGCGGCTGCTGGAGCTCCAGGTACGGCAACAAGGAGGCATACAAGCCCTGCAGGAGCGGATTTTCGGCAAAAAGCATGGGCTCGGCACTTATCGGCGGAGCAGGTGCTGGCAGTTGCTGCGCGTAGTAGGCCTGCACCAACGCAGTGGGCAGCGTGAGCACCAGCGCTTGGTAGGTGGCCCCGTCTTTAGGGGCTTTCAGCAGGGTAGCTGGCTGATTCCGGGGCAGGAGCAGCGTGTCGCCCGCAACGGCGTGGTGCGTACACTCGGCCTGCACCACTTTCAGCTCCCCGGATAATACCCCTACCAAAACGTGGTCGGTCAGGGTGACTTCACCCCCGTAGCGCCGGTCGCCGTTGCATACCAGTACCATGTTTGCGTAAGGGTTCAGCTGCTTGCCGATCATGGAGGGAAAAACAGTAGCCAGCCGGGTGGCTGCGGTGAGAGATGCTTAGTTGACTCTACAAAAGTAGGCCGCTTTAGTACCGCGGTACTTTGCTCAAAAGCCCAAAGTTGCTTTGTTCCACGGGCCGCCAGCCCACTTGGCACCCCTCTCTGCTAACTACTTTTACCTCCATCACCTGCCACTCACCGCAAGTGAGTTATCGAATACTACACGGTAGCTTAAACCGCCCTTCCGACACCGCTTTGGGTTTATCATCGGTGCTGCACACGGTTCCCGAGCAAGTGCCCCTAACTATTCCACTCACGACGTGCTACCTGTTCGGCGCCTACCGTAAGCAAATCTGCGGGTTGCTCACGAGTATTTTGCGTCTGGCGGAAGCCAAGCGGGTGCAGGCTCCGCGAACTGGATTGCGGGAGCTTACCGGACCAGGACCGGCCGGTCTGGCCCCTACTCGACTACTAAGCGGACGGTTTGAGGACCACACCGGAGCAGATACAGGCCCGGCGGCAGGCCGGCGACACGAAAGCTGGGGCCCGCCGGCTGCCGGCGCACTTCCCGCCCCGCCAGGTCCAGGAGGCGGTACGGGCCCGGCGGCAATTCTCCGTGAATATACACGGTCTGACGGGCCGGGTTGGGGTACACCGTCAGGCCGGCAGCAACGGCCGGCACGGAGGGGCGCACCGGCAGGACGGTACCGGAGAAGGCCCCATTCAGGCGCACGGATACGCTCACGTCGCCCCCGTTGGGCAGCAATACGTCCAGATCCCCATCGTTATCCAGGTCCGCCAAGTGCACCCCCGTTGGGTAGCTGCCGGCTCCTACGTCGGCCCCCACGGCCGGTGCCGCGAAGTTGCCGCGGCCATCGCCCAGGCGGACAGATAGCATTCCCCGATACGAGCCTGAGGTGAGGATGTCGAGGTGACCGTCCCCGTTCACGTCGCCCAAGGCCACGGCCGTCGGGTCGAAGTCTACGGCAATGTTGCCACCAGCGGGGGCGGTAAACGCGCCGGTGCCCGTGCCCAGGCGCACGGCCACGTCGTCGCCGGCCCCGTTGGCGGTTTCCATACTGGAGGCTACGAAGTCCAGCTTTCCGTCTTCGTTCACGTCCCCCAGCGCCAGGCTGCGGGCGTTCATTTCCGGCAGCCGCACCTCCGGCACCGCCGGGGCCGCAAACGCCCCCGACCCGTTCCCCAGCCGGACGGAGGCCGATTCCTGATAATTGGCCGTCAGCAGGTCCAGGTGCCCGTCGTTGTTCACGTCCCCGGCTGCCAGGGCCATCGGGTTGTCGGAGATGTAGTAGGAGATGGCCCCGGCCAGGGACCGGAACCCCCCGTTCCCATCGCCCAGGCGCACCTGCGCGGTGTATTCCGTAGCGGCCAGCAGGTCCAGGTTGCCGTCACCCGTAACATCGACCAGGACCAGGCGCTTGGCGGTGCCCGTCAGCGTGCCGGCCTCCCCCGGGGCGGGGCTGAACCCGCCCCGGCCATCACCCCAATACACCAGAATGGTACTGGTGAAGCTTCGGGTCACCTGAATGACAAAGTCCAGGTTCCCGTCGTTGTTGACATCGCCCAGGGCCAGAGCTTCGGGATACCGGCCCAAGCTAGTGAGCTCGGCCGGGGCCGGGGCCGGCGGGGGAGCAAAGCCGCCGCGGCCGTTGCCCAGGCGTACCGATACGGCGTACGTGGTACTCAGGTGCAGAAAGTCGAGGAACCCGTCGTTGTTTATATCTCCCACGGCCAGGTCCAGGGCTCCGTTTGCGACGGGCACGCGCCGGGCCGAGGGGGAGTGGAACTGGGCGGCCCCATCCCCCAGGCGCACGGACACGGAGTTGACGCTGGCCGTATTGCCGGTCCGGCGCGTGCCGTTGTTGCCCACGAGCAAATCCAGCTGCCCGTCCTTGTTCAGGTCCACTAACGCCAGGGCGCAGGGCGCCAGACCCACGCGCACGGTTGGAACGGGGGCGGCCTGGAACCGGCCGGTGCCATCGCCCACGTGCACGCTTACCCGCACCACGGATTCACTGTTGCTGGCGGCGATAAAGTCGGGGTGACCGTCGCGGTTCAGGTCCCCCACCACCACGTTGGAAGGGTTCACGCCCACGCTCACCTCCGGGGCGGGGGCGGCCCGAAATCCGCCGGTGCCGTCGCCCAGGCGCACCGAAACTGTGCTGGTAGTGCTGGTGGTGCCGTTCGCGGTGAGTAGGTCTACCTGGCCGTCGTGGTTGACATCGGCCACCGTCACGCCCAGGGCCCCCAGCCCCACGGCCACTTCCGGTACGGCCGCGGCCTGGAAGCCGCCGGCGCTGGTGGCCAGGCGGACCGCTACCTGGCTTCCCTGCGGGGTGCTGCAGGCCACCAGCAGATCGGGCCGGCCATCCCGGTTCACGTCGGCGGCCGTCACGGAGACGGGGGCCGGGTTGACGGCCACCAGCGGGGCCAGGGTGAACGTCCCTTTGCCGTCGCCGTGATAGATGAGGGCGGCCCGCTGCTGCTGCGTGGTGGTGACCAGGTCCAGGTGCCCGTCGCCGTTGAGGTCCGCCACGGCCAGCCCCCGGGGCCCGCTGCCCAGGCTCAGGCGCTGGCCGCCCGTGGCGGGAAAAGCGCCCGTACCCTGACCCAGATTCACCACCAGCATCCCGCCCACCGACGTGACGTTCAACGCAATCAAATCCAGGCGCCCATCTTCGTTGACATCCGCCAGGGCCACGTTGTGGGTAGTTGTGGAGGCGGTGCTGGCGTACTCCGGAATGGGCGCCGGCGGGGCCATGAAGCCCCCCTGCCCGTCTCCCAGGCGCACGTACACCCGGGAACTGGGCGTGTTGCTCGCCACAAAGTCAAGGTGGCCGTCGCCGTTGAGGTCGCCGGTGGCCAGGTACTGGGGGGAAAACCCGACAGTAACCTCTTCGTCGAGAAAGCGTCCGGCGGAAGCCGCCGTGGCCGTGGTAAATTGGTAGGCGGCCGCACTAGCCGGCGCGGTACCGGTTTGGCTGGTTGCCCGGGAAGTTACGGTCACCTGGACCGGCTCTCCCGCGAGCAGGGGCTGGGTGGGCACAAAGGTCAAGGTCGGTGTACCCGCCCCGGAGTAGGTACCGGGTACCCGCCCTCGCCACTGACTAATGATGCGGACGGCCTCGGGCGTGGCCGCCTGGGCACTGATAGGATGCGAGAGGGTGAGCTGTAGCGGCCCGTTGCGGGGGGCGGCAACGGCGTTGGCCCGGGGCTCCATTTGCTGGACAAAAAGTGCCTGGGCGCAGGCCCCGGTAGTCAGCAGTAAACTCAGCATGCTACCAATCAAAGAGGAGAATAACGTCATGCAGCAAAAGGATAGTGAATACCAATGAATAGGGCAAAGGAAATAGGCAGACCAGCAAAATGAAAGCATACTGCCAATATCGATACACAAGGATTGCCGTCCGGACGTGAAGGTATAGGTAGTCAGGCGCACATTGGACATGGTCTTGAAGTTGGTAACATACCTGGGCTTCAGACTCTGTTTTGCAAAACTAGCATTGCCCAGCGCGATACGCACCACCTTGCTTTTATGGGTAACGACTAGTTCAAAATCAGCGGAATAGTACGTACCAGTCAGCTGGCGTTGGAGAGATTGTGTTGCGGCTGTTTATGATCAGTTGCTGCACCTACCGATGGATGCGAACAGCAGCGGCCGAGGCGCAAGTGTTCGTGTAGCAGCAGGTTATGAAAAATCAGCCTGTTGGGTACTTTCATAGTATATTTTGACCAAAGAAGCCCTGATAGTAGGCTTTTTTAGCATATTGGACGTACTATTAGTAGGCAAAGATTCCCTAAGAAACCTTCATTTTGAGCCGAGGAAGACACGCCATTGCTGGACACGCTAATGGACTTACTCGTACGAGGGTAGGTATCCTTTATGCTCTATAGCCCAGTGTCCTATGCCCACCAATTCCCTTCCCAGCGTACGCAGGACTATTACGCGCACGAGTACCCCGCCACAGGGGCAGCGTACGAGGTTCCACTTACTTAGCCCCGAATGCGCCGCCGATTATTCACTATAGCTTGAACACTTATGAAGCCATTCCTTAAAGAACCTATTTTCGGCCAAGCTCGACGGTTCGCGCACAGCGCACCTGCAGCCTGTCATTGACTTTCTCAAAGCCCAGGGCAACGAGCCCTCCACGGGCGACGCGTTCGAGTATAACCGCGACGGGTTGGGCACTTATGGGTTTGCCCACCCGCTTGACGTGGAATTGTTGCAGCAACAGTTCGACTTTCCGCCCAGCATTCACCTATCTAGCGCTAGCTTGCACGACACCCGCAATTTTGTGCAGATCACCCAGGACTTCAGCACTCAGCCAACGCGCCACCTGACGTTTGAGTAGCTTGGGGTGGCTAGTCTATTATAAGGAGTCAGACTTTCTATCCTGCCGCTGAGGCAACTGACGGGCCGTGCCCTTCTTCTGCGTGAAGACCTGGAGTTGCTGCTGGGTTAATCCTGCGTGGTCTGCAACTTGCAGATGCAGGGCGATAAGCGTGGCCTATGAGGTCGCCTGATGCACGGTGTATATGTCTTCTTGGTCCATAATAATTAAGCCTAAGCCCGTGATGTGCGCATCTCCGGCGTGCAGGGCTACAATGGTAGACTATTACTGCTGCAGCGTCTGCTACACATAGTGGTTTTAGATCATCATACCGAAGCGGTTGATGACCTCGCGAAGTGAGTATCGAATGGGTATTACCGCCAAAAGATAATCAGTATGTTTTAGCACAAACTTCATATAAACTTTATACTAAAACATACTCTTGAATCAGGCACTACATACTCCCTATTCTACCACGACTAGTATGTACTCCTTCGATTTGGCATTTTATAAACGCCCGTCAGGCTGGCGCCACCCTGCTTATTGCCAAGCTGGACCGGCTCTCGCGCAACGCGGGCTTTATCTTTGCCCTGCGCGACTCGGGCGTGGACTTCGTCTGCTGTAACATGCCCGACGCCAATACCTTAACCGTAGGCATTTTTACCGTGCTGGCCCAGCACGAGCGGGAACTGATCAGCAAGCGAACTAAGGAAGCCCTAGCCGCTCTCAAAAGCCGGGGCGTAACGCTGGGCCGGCCAGCGAATCTAACGGCCGCGGCTATTCAGCAGGGGCAGGCGGTGCGCCAGCAGAATGCCCGGGATAACAAAGAGAACCGACAAGCAACCCGGCTGGCTGTGCTGTTGCGCCAGTAGGGCCACACCCTGCAACAGATTGCCCAGGAGCTAGCTCACGGTGACTTCCGAACCCGGCGGGGCAAGGAGTTTGATGCTACCGCCGTGCGCCGGCTGCTGCTGCGGCACGCCGCGCCACGCCACTAGATTGATACCTATAGTATATAGTATAGGTCCCCGTCACGATGGTTTTGTTGCGCACACTAGCACCTTTTAGGTAACGTGGTTAGCGAACTAGCCTGCTGATACTTTATAATTCCTACTCTTGGGCTTCCCTCAAGAGTAGCATACGTCCCCTAGTTACCTGTTATTCAGACCGGATTATCCCGTTGTGCTTAACCAACTGACTCATTTACAAAATTGACATAACAACGGCTACTCATCCTTTATTTTTTTGTATTAAAATAATATTTTTTTAAACTTATTAAACTATATACAACTGATAATCATGATTAACGGCCCTTCAAAGGCTGAAACCAAGCTCCACCATCAAAAAGCAGGAAATAGTATTAATGGATTTTTAATTTGCATTTAAACATTATATATTTTCATATTACCGGTATGCAACAAACGATACGGAGTCGGTGGGATGAAGTTAAATGCGTAATTTTTGATGTAGATGGAACGCTATACGCGCAAGACAAGCTCCGCAGATCTATGCTGAGAGCCCTAGTCCAGCATTATAGCATACGGCCCTGGAAAACTGCGGATCTGCTGATCCTACGGCGCTTCCGCCACGAACGGGAAACGCAGACGGCCTATGCCGGCCCCAATCTGGAGGCTGACCAATATGCCTGGGTAGCCCAGGGCAGCCGCTACCCCGTGGAGCGGGTACGGGCCGTGGTCCGGCACTGGATGCTGGAGCACCCCAATCAGTTTTTGCCGGCCTGCTGCTACCCGGGCGTAAGCGCGTTCTTCGCCGCTCTGCGGGCCCGCGGCATCAGTATCGGCATTTACTCTGACTATCCGGCCCAGCAAAAACTGGCCGCTCTCGGGCTGGAAGCCGATATCGTCATCAGCTCCACGGATGCGGCCATCAACCGCCTCAAGCCTCACCCCCAAGGGCTGCTGCATATTGCCCGGCAGCTGGGCCTAGCCCCTCAGCAGTGCTTATTTATTGGCGACCGGCCCGAACTGGACGGAGCCTGCGCCGCGGCGGCGGACATGCCCTTCCTACTCGTTGAGAAGCAGCCTTTTTCAGCCTTCACCTTCTACGATTCGCTTACGCGTCATCTTTCTACTACTTTCAATCCTACACGGTATGAATCAAACATCCGTTCATCTTGACTCCGAAGGTACCGAGCAGCCGCTGGTGTTGCTCCCGGCCAAGCTTAAGGACTACGTGGCCATTGCCCGTCCCGATAACTGGGCTAAAAACGTATTTATGGTGCCCGGGATGCTGTTCGCCCTCATTGTATTCGGCATGCCCCTTACCAGCGGGCTGGTGCTGAACATGTTGCTGGGAATAGTCAGCACCTGCCTGGTAGCCTCGGCCAACTACGTTATCAATGAGTACCTCGACGCAGAATTCGACAAGTTTCACCCCCTGAAGAAAAAGCGCACCTCAGTGGTGCGGGTAGTCAGTCCGGTGCTGGTGTACTCCGAGTGGTTCGGCTTGGCGGCCACCGGCCTAGCCATTGCCTATTCCATCAGCGTACAATTCCTGTGCGTGTCGGCGTTTCTGCTGTTTATGGGGGTGATGTACAACGTGCGGCCTTTCCGCACCAAGGAGCGACCCTACATTGATGTGCTGTCGGAGTCAGTTAACAACCCCATCCGATTTGCCCTGGGCTGGTTTACGGTGGCCCCGGCCCTAGCCTTTGCCACTGTAGACGCCGCTCAGCTGTTCAATTCCTTTCCGCCTACCAGCATTATCATTGCCTACTGGATGGGCGGGGCGTATCTGATGGCCACCAAGCGCTTCGCCGAGTACCGCCTCATCGGGGACCCGGAGCGGGCTGGCCTCTACCGCCGCTCATTTAAGTTCTACACCGAGCATAGCCTGCTCATTTCCATGTTCTTCTACGCCCTCACTTCGGCGTTTTTCCTGGGTATTTTCCTGATTAAGAATCGGGTAGAGTTACTGATAAGCTTTCCCTTCTTTGCCCTGCTCTTTTCCTGGTACCTGCGTATCGGCCTGCTACAGGACTCGCCCGTGCAGGGCTCCGAGAAGCTCTACACCCGCAAGTGGTTTATGCTGTATGTGGTCCTGTTCTGCGTGATGCTCACGGCCCTCATGTTCGTGGATCTGCCCGGCCTGCATACTCTGCTCGAGGACCACTTCAAGCTTAACGGCTAAGGGCACCCCGGCTGCCTTCCTTTCCCGGCCCTTCCTTTCCCGCTGCTATGCTGGCCAACTTCAAGTCGACCTCGTCTGCCACCCTGCCCGCGTGGCGGCCCGCTTCGGCGGCCTCACGCTCTTTCCCCCGCAGCCGCCCGGATGCCGCCCGGCTACTGCTGGCCCTGGTGCTGGCCCTGGGCGTGGGCGTACGCCTGTTTCACTACTTCGACAACCGCTCCTTTTTCATTGACGAAATTTACTTGAACGTCAATACCATTAAGCTCGGGTTCTGGGAGCTGGCTACCCGGCCGTTCGAGTACGAGCAGAAGGCTCCCATCGGCTACCTCTGGGCCACCCGCCTGTGCGTGCTGCTGCTGGGCAAAAAGGAAATGGCCCTGCGCCTGTTTCCCCTGCTCTGCGGCCTGGGCACGCTGGCGGTGTTCACCAGCCTAGCCCGCCACTACCTGCAAACCTGGGGGGCGGTAGTAGCCGTGGGCGTGCTGGCTCTTTCCCCGCCCATCATCTACCATTCCGTGGAAGCCAAGCAGTACAGCACCGAGCTGTTGATGGCCACCCTGGCCCTGTGGCTCTACTGGAAGTTTCACGCCCGCACTTCCCTCGGGGCCCTGCTGACCTGGGGCGTGCTGGGGGCCGCAGTGCTCTGGTTTTCGTTTTCGGCCATTTTTGTGCTGGCCAGTATTGCTAGTGTCATCAGTGCCCGCTGGCTGTTTACTACCCGTTGGCGGAAGCTGGCCCTGTACCTGATTCCGTTTTCACTGTGGCTGATCAGCTTTGCGGTGCAGTACTACTTTATTATCAGCAAGTATCCGCAGTCGGGCTGGCTGATTGACTTCTTTGCCAAGGTCTACGACGGGTTCATGCCCTTGCCGCCGACTTCCCTGGCCGAACTGAAGTGGTACGGGCAGCGGCCCTACAACCTACTGGTGCACCCGCTGGGCCTGCTGCTGACCCTGGACGGGGAGTTGGCGGCCTGGCAGAGCAGCCCGTGGCGCTACCTCTTCAAGCTGGGCTGGCTGCCGGCGGGCTTGGTGCTGGGCGGCCTGGCCGGGCTGCTGCGGCGGCACCGCCCGCTGTTTTTCTGCCTGCTGCTGCCGCTCCTGCTGACGCTGCTAGCCTCGGGAATGAGGGCCTACCCATTCTATGGACGCTTCACGCTGTTTCTGGCCCCGGCCCTGCTGCTGTTTCTGGGGGAGGGGGTGGATGGACTCCGCAAGCTGCTGGCCCGGCGGCGGGAACTGTTCGGGGCGGTGCTCGCACTGCTGGCCCTGCCCCTGCTTGTCAACACCGGCCGCCAATTGGCCGACCGGGACTTGTTCATGAACTACGAGGACAACCGGGGCCCGCTGCTCTACATCAACCAGCACTACCAGCCTGGCGACGTGGTCTACGTGTTCTGGAACATGACCCATGCCTACCAGTACTACAAGGCGGCCTATCCCCTACGCTACACCGCCCGGCAGGGCCGCAACCTCAAAAACGAGGCCACTGGCCCGGCCGACTTTCTGCGCCGCATGCAGCCGGAACTGGCCGCCTTGCGGGGCAACAAGCGGGTTTGGTTTGTCTTCGACTACCTCAACCGCAACACCATCGGGGAGTATGTGCAGCAGCCGGCCTGGTACCATACCCAGTACTTCTACGCCACCACCGAGGTGCAAAGACAGCTGGGTCAGCTGGGCCGCAGGGTAGAGGAGTACCACAGCAAGCCCTACAACCACTACCCCCACACCGCCGTGTTGTACGAGCTGAACCCTGAGCAACATCGTGCGCAGGGGCAAGTTAAAGCCCACTGGTTAATGGGTTATCCCAACTAAGCGCCGGACCAGTACGGTGCCAACCTGCCCAACGAACCAGGAGCCGGGGTAGGGTGGAGCCTGCCAAGAAGGCTTAGAGGGAAACGGGGGAATCAGGCAAGCAGACGGCAGTGCTCGGCTGGTGCAACTCCTGGCGCGCCGGTCCTAGTTACGGCAGCACGGGGCCCAAGGCATCGTAGATGACCACTTTCTCCCAGTAGACGGCGTAGTGCTGCCGGAAGGCATCGTGGATGGGGTCCCGCTGATACTCTTCCTCCTGCTCGGCGCTGTCAAACAGGCACAGCCAGGAGTAGGTATACGTGCGCTCAATCACCTCGCGGGTCGTGTCGGCCGGGGTGCCGATGTGCGCCAGCTTGATAGCGGGGATGCGCGCGAGCTTCTGCAGGCCTTCCAGCAGGATAGCCTTGTCAGCCTCGCTGGCGCCGGCGGGCGTGTAAAACAACACATGATGCACAAAAAGGGCGGGTTGGGCGGCAGCAGTCATGAGGTTGGGGCAGTGGAAGGGAAAACGATTCCGGGGCAAGATGGGCCGGATCTGGACAAGATCCTCGGCAGGGGCCGAGAAATTCGCTGGTGTCGCCTGGAGATGCTACGGTCCCACTTGTCCTTTGAACCAAGCCTCAGGGTGCTACATGCTCACCCCAGATCATTACTGCTGGCTCAGGGGGCTGACAGCTGGCCAGCACTTACAGCCGCCGGGCCACCTATGTGCTGGCGGGCGCAGTGCTTTCCAGTAGCTGCTGGTGCTGGGAGCCCCAGTCGCGCAGCAGAAATATGATAGGTTCCAAAGTTTCGGCGTAGGGTAGTTCCAGTAGAGTTGGCAGCCTAGCTACGGATGGATCCCCATACTACACGCAATACTGCGCGATAGAGCTATCAAAAACTGCGCAATGTGGTGCATGAGACGTCCCATATTCTTCGCTGATGAATGTAGGCAGGTAGAACTAGTTGAGAAGCAATAATAACAGAGTGCGCACAAAGATGGGGGTTGTGAACTAGCTCGGGTACCACCTCCGGCTTACAAGCCGGAGGTGGTACCCGAGCTATACGATCCTGAAAATACTGGTTATCATGACCTTACGGCAGCATCGTTTGTTGGATCTACTTTGCCGTAGGTACAAAGTAGATTGTTAAATGCCAGCTAGGGCAGTTTAGATAGGCGCTGCGTCAATTCCTGAAGCCCCCGTGCTCCCAAGCCACTATAGAGTATTTTGCCCTTGTACACCAATATAAAGGTGGGGTATTCGTGAATCCCCCAACTGCGTGAGCAAGGAATGCGCTGTGTTGGCAGATACGACGATATTAGACCTCCGGCAGGGTAGAAGGCGGGGCTAGCACGTGGAAATAGGCGGCTCAAGTAGCCAGTTAATGCCTTTCTGCAGCCACTGCTGGGTGGCTGCCTCCGGGGAGCCGGGGGCGGGCTGCTGGTTATAGTGCCACTGGCACTGCGGCGGCAGGCTCATCAGGATACTTTCGGTGCGGCCGCCGGTTTCCAACCCGAAGCGGGTGCCCCGGTCAAGGGCCAGGTTAAACTCGGCGTAGCGCCCCCGGCGCACCAACTGCCACTGCTTCTGCTCAGTGGTGTAAGGCAGGTCTGCATTCTGGCGCATAATGGCCGAATAGCTGCGCCCGTATACTTGGCCTACGGCCTGCACAAAGGCAAATAGCGCATCGAAGGAGCCATCCTTCTCCACCATTAGGCGGTCGAAAAAGATGCCGCCCACCCCCCGGGTTTCTTGGCGGTGCGGCAGGTAAAAGTACTCGTCGGCCCACTGCTTGAAACGGGGGTAATACGCGGGGTTGTGGAGGGCGCAAACGGCCTCGATCTGCTGGTGAAACCAGCGGGCCTGCTCCACATCCACGTAAATGGGCGTCAAATCCAGGCCCCCGCCAAACCAGGCTTCCCCGTTGGCGGCCTCGAAGTAGCGCACGTTCATGTGCGAAATGGGTACCAGCGGGCTGCGCGGGTGCTGCACCACCGATACGCCCGTGGCAAAGTAGCCCGGGTCGGGCATCAGCAGCAACTGGGCGGCCTGTTCGCTCATAGTGCCCCACACGGCGGAAAACGCAACCCCGCCTTTTTCCAGCACTTGCCCGTGCTGCAATACCCGGGTGCGGCCGCCCCCGCCGCCCGGGTGCTGCCAGGCATCCTGCTGGAAGCGCACGGTGCCGCCATCGGCCGCTTCCAGTTCCTGACAAAGCCAGTCCTGAAACTGGCGCATCCATTCTTCCACCACAGTACGCCGGGAAACCAAGGGTAGAGGCTCGGAAATACTCATTTTGCAAACGGTAAAAACAGCGAAAACAGAAATGTAAGTGGGCTGCATTTAGTGCTCCGCCACTAGTGCTCCGCCGCCCAGGCGGGCAGCAGCCGAACCCGCTGCTCACGCTCCAGCCGCTCGGCGCACTTCTCGCAGCAGGCCCCGGCAGTTGGGCGCTCGGCAGCCCGCAGGACCAGCATTGGAATCTGGGTGTGATAGGCGCGGGTAGTGGTGTAGCACCTATCGAAGTACTGCAGCACTTGCCCCGGACTACCAGGCGCGATGATGAGCAGTTGGGCCTGGGTGCGGGCGCAGAACTCGCTGCTGCCTTCCAGCGGGGCGTCGTCTTCTAGCAGGTGGGGGGTAGTGAGCGGCCAGGTAAGCTGAGTTGCAGCCTGAAGTACTGCTTGCTTGAGCTGACGGCGTTGGGGCCGCTGCGCGGGCGAGTAGAACTGCACCAAATCCAGGGGAGCCGGAAATGCCTCGCGCAGGGCCGATAAGCGGGGGAGCACGTGCAGGGGGAGGGTAGCGAAATCGGTGCTAAAAGCAAGGCGGTTGGGCAGAGTACGGCGGCCGGGCGGCACTACCAGCACCGGGCAGCTCACTAGCTCGGTAATGGCGGCGGCGTGGTTGCCGGGGGGCGCTTGCCGGTTGCAGTCGATGTGCTCCAGGCCCATCACGACCAGGTCGGCGGCACAGCGGGCAGCTTCTGCGGTGACGTGGTCGTGCAGGCAGCCCGCGAGCACGCGGTAGTAGTAGCGGATGCGGCGGCCATCCTGGCGCGTGAGCTGCTGGTAGCGCAGGCGCTCCACCAGGCTGCACAGGCGCTGTTGCTGGGCGGGCAGGTTGGTGGCCGGCTGCCAGGGTCCGGCGCCGGGGTGGCAGTAGAGCAGCACAATTTCCGCGGGCCAGCGCACGGCCAACTTGTTGGCGTAGGCCAGAGTGTGTTCGGCAGCAGCGGTGTGGTCGAGCGGAACAAGAATAGTTTTCATGGAGGAAGGTTGTCCAGTAAAGAAATTAGTGGCACAAGTGGCGGCTGGCACGGTGGGGGGAGGGGGCAGCCACGGGGGAGGCCGTAAGCGGCGGGCTGAGGTAGGGAATGCCCAAGCCCAGGCCGCGCACGATGAAGAGGATTGCCAGCAAAGAGGCCGCGTAGGGAACTACCTGCCGGAGCCGGGCGCGCCAGCACAGCGGCACCAGCTGGCCGGTGAGCGACAAGGCCAGCATCAGGGGCAAAGTGCCCAGCCCAAAGCACGCCATGTAGCCCGCCGCGCCCAGTATCCCCGGTGCGCTCAAGGCCCCCGCCAGCGCCAGGTACACTAGGCCGCAGGGAAGCAGCCCATTCAGCAAGCCGGCACCGTAGAGCGCCCAGCCCGAGGTACGCTGAAACAGCCCCGCCAGCAGCAGTTTTACCCGGTTCAGGGGCCGCGCCAGACCCAGCCACCCAGCCCCAGGGCCCGCCCAGCGCTCCGGCACGGCCACCAACAGCAGAATCAGGCAGCCCGAGGCAACGGACAGACTTTGCTGCAAACCGGCCAGCCGCAGGCCGTGGCCCGCCAGCCCCGCCAAGGCCCCCAGGGCCGCGTAGGTGGTGGTGCGCCCCAGGTTATACAGCAGGCGGCCGGCCCCAAAGCTGGCCCCGCGCAGCAGGGAGGCTCCGGGCCTGCCGGGCAGCGCCAGAGCAATAGCCCCGCACATGCCCACGCAGTGGAAGCTCCCGAGTAACCCAAAAATAAAACCGGCCCAAAGCATTGAAAAAGCAGAAAAGCGTGCCTGAATGCTGGGGCAAGTACGCCCACCCGGGCCGGGGCCAACATGACGAAAGTCAGTCGGGAAGGGTGATAGTTCTCTCCACGCAGTAGGCTTGCCCGCCCGCCGTGAAATCCAGGCGTACGCGCCAGTAGCCCGCTGGCATTTTCGCGGTGCTGACCTGCTGCTGCAAGGCAGTGGAGGGGCGCAGGGGCAGGGAAAAATCCAGGCGCTGATCCGAGGGCCGAAACAAGTGAATGGTACCTGCTACCGGCTGGCCCGCCATGGCGGCCGGTAACTGCAGGCGCAGGCGCCGGGTAGCCGCATCGGGCTCAATTTGCACTGGTGCAGGCAGGGCGGCAGTGCGGGCCACGGTTTCCATGCGCTGCTGGTAAGTTAGCTCCTGCTGGTAGTAGTCGGGGCTGACCAGCTCCACGCTTGTGCGCATAGCCTGCTGCACGAGGTAACCGATAAAGCTGGCAAACAGCACAAACGCCGCTACAATGGCGTAGGGCCAGCGCGTGCGTTTTGGGGCGGGAGAAGTTCTGATAGGCATAGGAGCTGTACTGTTGAACTAGGTGGGCTACTGCACTGGCCCCAGAAACTTGGTGCTGGTTTCGGCCACCAGCTGGTTGCCGCGGAACAGGCCGATGCGCAGGGGCTGGTTGGTGCGGTGCAAGGCCGCGCGGGGCAGCTCAGCAAAAAACACGCCCTCCACCAGGCCCTGGGCCGGCAGCGTCAGGGCCGGGCTGCCCACCAGCGAAATGCGGCCTTGAGTGGGCTCCAGCACCCGCAGGGTGAGAGCGTAGGGGGCGTTGGTTTTGTTGATGATGGAGATGTTGTAGAGGTTGGTGATTGTGCCCTGGGCGGTTTTCTGGTACAGCTGGCCCGGAGTGCGGAGCACCGTGGCCTGCACGTTGGCGCGCGATACCAATAAGCCCGTCAGCACGGCCAGCAGCACCACCAGCACCCCCGAGTAGGCCTTCACCCGGCCCGTGAGGCGGAAGCGGGTGCCCTCGGCAATGGCATGCACGGAGGCGTACCGAATCAGGTTCTGGGGCAGACCGGCCAGGTCCATCATGCGGTTGCAGGCATCGATGCAGGCCGTGCAGTTGATGCACTCGAGTTGAGTAGCCCCGTTGCGGATATCAATGCCGGTGGGGCAGACCTGCACGCATTGGTGGCAGTCGATGCAGTCGCCGGCGGTGCGCACCTGGTTTTTGCGCAGCTTCGCGCGCGTTTCGCCCCGGCGGTAATCGTAGGCCACCACCAGGCTATCCTTGTCGAGCAACACGCCCTGCAGGCGGCCGTAGGGGCAGGCAATGGTGCACACCTGCTCCCGAAACCGGGCAAACACGGCGTAGAACACCCCCGTGAACAAGGTTATCGAGGTCAGGCCGCCCAGGTGCTCCTTCGGTGAGTCGGTGATGATGCCCAGCAGCTCCTCGGCGCCGATGATGTAGGCCAGGAAGGTGTTGGCAATCAGAAACGAAATAGCCAGAAACAGCGCGTGCTTGGTGGTTTTACGCCAGATTTTGTTCCAGGTCCAGGCGGCGCGGTCAAGGGCTTTTTGCTGGGGCGCATCACCTTCCAGCCAGTACTCGATGCGCCGGAACACCATTTCCAGGAAGATGGTCTGGGGGCAGACCCACCCGCAGAAGACCCGCCCGTACACCACCGTAAACAGGATGATGAACACCAGGAACGTGAGCGAGGCCAGCAGCAGAATAAAGAAGTCCTGGGGCCAGAAAATCTGCCCGAAGATGATGAAGCGCCGCGCCGGCAGGTTCAGCATCAGCACCGGCAGGCCGCCCACGCGCAGCCAGGGCCCCGCGAATAGCATCGCCAGTAACCCGTAGCTCAGCCAGGAGCGCAGCCGGTAGAGCCGCCCAACCGGCTGCTTAGGATACAACCACACCCGATGCCCGGCCGCGTCCACCGTCGCAATGGAGTCGCGGTACGAATCGTCGGGTTTGAACTGAGCTACGGACATGGAACGGGGTACTGCGAAAGGTGAAACTGCGGCTCCAGGGCCCCGGTCGGACGCCTCTGGCGTCGGACCGGTTGGCTTCGTGCTGACTGCCAGCCGATAGGGTTCAGGCGGACACGAGAGGTAGGCCGACGTCGTTCTGGCGGCGCGGGTATCAACCGGTCTGACGCCGGAGGCGTCGGACCGGGGTGGGCGTTAGCACGAGGTGAGCCAGCCTATAGCTTGGCTACGGGCTTGGCGGGAGCTTCTTTCTCGCCCTGGGGCTCTTTGGCCCCGGCGGGTTTGCTGCCCTGCAGACTCAGGATGTAGGAGCTGACCTGCAGAATCTGCTTGCCCGAGAGCTTGCCCTTCCAGGCCACCATACCCTTGCCCTGCACCCCGAACTTCACGGTTTTATAGACGTGGTTCACCTCGCCGCCGTGCAGCCAGTACTCGTCGGTGAGGTTGGGGCCAACTTTGCCCTCGCCATTCGGGCCGTGGCAGGCCGCGCAGTTGCTAGCGAAGATGGTTTTGCCGCTGCCGAGGTCGACCGGGGAGGTGAGGGGCTGATAGGTGGTGAGCTGGTTGGGGTCGTCGGCGTCGGGCGAGACGAGCAAGGCAGCCTGCTGCATTTCGGTTTCGTACTCGGCATGGCTTAGCTCACCGGCCTGGGCTACGTGGTAGTAGGCCAGGTAGCCCACGGCAAACACTATGGTCACGTAGAAACCGTACTTCCACCACGGCGGCAGGTCATTGTCGAACTCCTGAATACCATCATAGTCGTGGTCCAGCATTTCGTCGCGCACTACCCCGCGCACCAGCACCGGGTCGCCGACGAGCAGGCCCAACACCTGGCCGCTCCCGGAATTGCGCACCGAGGGCAACTCATACACCCGGCGCAGCTGGGGCCGCAGCTGAATTACAATGGCACCAAACACTACCAGAAACAGCAGCAATACTACCCCTAGCAGGCCCAGCAGCACCCAAAAGAGAAACAGCTGGCCCTCAGAAGCGGCTGGCGCGGTGGTTTCGGCCGCCTGGGCTAGGGTAGGGGCCGCGCTCAGCAGCGCTACCCCTGCCCCCGGCAGAAGGAAATGAAATCGGCTCATGCGGCTACGGGCTCGGAGGTAAGAACCGAGGCCACAATGCTCGGGGCCGGAGCAGCTACCGGGGCTTCGGGCGCAACAGCCGCCATTGGGGCTTGGGCTTCCTCGGCGGGGGTAGCGGCCCCATCAGTTTGGTAGCTGGCCGCTGCTACAGAGGCCATCGAAACGCCCGTCATCAGGCCCATCACCAGCACAATTGCAGCCAGGGCGCCGGCCACCCAGCCCAGGATATCCGTGGGGCCAGGGCCTGTAGCAACAGCGGTTTGGGCGTTGGCAGCAAAGCCGGTCAGCAGGCCCAGGATAGTCAGCAGGAAAGCGCGGTTGGT
This sequence comes from Hymenobacter sp. UYP22, assembly GCF_040547285.1. NCBI lineage: Bacteria > Pseudomonadati > Bacteroidota > Cytophagia > Cytophagales > Hymenobacteraceae > Hymenobacter > Hymenobacter sp. UYP22. The sequence continues at coordinate 59,982 of NZ_JBEPPK010000014.1, forward strand.
TAGCATAACACGTCGTGTTTAAGGTGGTAGGAAAGGGTTTCGTTTGAGGTAGTTTCGTCTTCCGAAAGCAGGGGTAGGTGGCTCATGGCGTGCAGGTGCTGACGGTTGGTTTTCAGCACGTACACCAGCAGGCCGAGGAAGAAAAAGAAGAAAATGGCTAGGGAGATGAGCGGGTAGATTTCAATCCCGGCAATGGATTGCAGCACTTTCTTTTCCATAAGGGGGTAGCAGTTACTGGTGGCTACTGGGCCGAGGCCGTGGCCTGTTCGGGCTTCACTTTGATGTCGGTGCCCAGGCGTTGGAGGTAGGCAATCAGGGCCACGATTTCCTTGTCGGGCATCACCTCGATTTCCTCCTTCTTCAGCTGCTGCACAATGCCCTGGGCCTGGCGGCGGGCGTCGTCCACGGCCACTTGGTCGTAGTCCTGGGGGTAGGGGGTGCCCAGGTGGCGCAGGGCCTTGATTTTGGCGGGCAGAATCTTGTAGTCGATGTCTTCTTCAAACAGCCAGGGGTAGGGCGGCATAATCGAGCCCGGCGACATGCTGGTAGGGTCCAGCATGTGGTTATAGTGCCAAGAGTGCGGATACTTCTGGCCCACGCGGTGTAAATCGGGGCCGGTGCGCTTGGAGCCCCACAGGAAGGGTCGGTCGTACACAAACTCGCCGGCTTTGCTGTACTCGCCGTAGCGCTCGGTTTCGGAGCGGAAGGGGCGCACCATCTGGGTGTGGCAGTTCGAGCAGCCTTCTTTGATGTAGATGTCGCGGCCTTGCAGCTCCAGCGCCGTGTAGGGCTTCACGGAGGCAATGGTGGGCACGTTGCTGCGCACCAGGAAAGTCGGAATCATCTCAATGGCGCCCCCGATGAGGATGGCCACGGTAGCGCCGATACTCAGCTGCACAGGGCGGCGCTCAATCCAGCGGTGCCAGTGGCCGCCCTGGTGCTCTTCCACCAGCTCGGCCGGTACCAGGGCCGGGGCCTGGGCTTTCTCTTCCGCCAGCAGGGTACCGGCTTTGGCCGTTTTCACCAGGTTGAACACCATGAAGAACACGCCGCTCAGGTAGAGCACCCCGCCGATGCCGCGCAGGTAGTACATGGGCACAATCTGGAGCACGGTTTCGAGGAAGTTGCTGTACTGCAGCATGCCCTCACGGTTAAACTGCTTCCACATCAGGCCCTGGGTAAAGCCGGCCCAGTACATGGGTAAGGCGTAGAACAGGATGCCCAGGGTGCCCAGCCAGAAGTGGGTGTTGGCGAGCTTTTTCGAGTAGAGCGGCGTACGGTAGATGCGGGGCCACAGCCAGTACAGGATGGCGAAGGTCAGGAAGCCGTTCCAGCCCAGAGCCCCTACGTGTACGTGGGCGACAATCCAGTCGGTGAAGTGGGCAATGGCATTCACGTTCTTGAGGCTCAGCATGGGCCCCTCGAAGGTGGCCATGCCGTAGGCCGTCACGGCCACCACCATAAACTTGAGCACCGGTTCCTCGCGCACCTTGTCCCAGGCCCCGCGCAGGGTCAGCAGGCCGTTGATCATGCCGCCCCAACTAGGCGCAATCAGCATTACGGAGAAGGCTACCCCCAGGCTCTGGGCCCAGTCGGGCAGGGCAGTGTAGAGCAAGTGGTGCGGGCCGGCCCAGATGTAAATGAAAATCAGGGACCAGAAGTGAATGATGCTCAGGCGGTAGGAGTACACGGGGCGCTCGGCGGCCTTGGGCAGGAAGTAGTACATCATGCCCAGGTAGGGCGTAGTCAGGAAGAAAGCCACCGCGTTGTGGCCGTACCACCACTGTACCAGGGCATCCTGCACGCCGGCGTACAGCGAGTAGCTTTTCAGAAAGCTCACCGGCAAAGCCATGGAGTTGACGATGTGCAGGACGGCCACGGTCAGGAAGGTGGCAATGTAAAACCAGATGCCCACGTACAGGTGCCGTTCGCGGCGGCGGGCAATGGTGCCGAACATGTTCCAGCCGAACACCACCCACACCAGGGTAATGGCAATATCAATGGGCCACTCCAGCTCGGCGTATTCCTTGGAGGTAGTGATGCCCAGGGGCAGGGTAGCTACCGCCGAGAGGATGATGAGCTGCCAGCCCCAGAAGTGGATTTTGCTCAGCCCCCCCGAGAACATCCGGGCCTTGCACAAGCGCTGCAGGGAGTAGTACACCCCCATAAAAATGCCGTTGCCGACGAAGGCAAAAATCACGGCGTTGGTGTGCAGGGGGCGGATGCGGCCGAAGGTGGTGTAGGCGGTGCCCATATTCACCTCGGGGCGGGCCAGCTGAAAAGCAGCCAGAATGCCCACCAGCATGCCGATAATCCCCCATACTACCGTGGCGATGCCAAAGTCACGGACGATTTTGTTATCGTAGAAAAACGTGTCCACCGCCCGTGGGGGAACGTAGGGGGCGGCCGGCGACTTGGGCGCCGCAACCGGCGGTAGGGCTTCGACTTGCATAGCCTTCAGGAGTGAGTGATTTTGTACTCCAAAGGTCCTGCGAGGCCGGATTAGAAAAGATGACGAAAGTCAGGTGTAGGGTTGATTGATGTCAGGCAGGTCGGATGCCGGAGGCATCAGACCGGAGGAACGGGCCACCGGCACGAAGTCGGTCTTTACTCTATTTCTTCATCCTCGAAGAGCATGCGCACCGAAGGCGTGTAGTCGTCCTCGTACTGGCCCGAGCGCACGGCCCAGAGAAAACCGCCCAGAAACAGTAGAGCTACCAGCAGGCTGATGCCGATCAGCAGAAAGATAATATTCATGGGTAGGCGGGGTTAGAGGCGGCGCCGGTAAGCGGCGTAGCGCACCAGCAGAGTAGCAAACACCATCACGCTCAGGGAGCTGATGGGCATCAGAATAGCCGACACGATGGGCGTGAACTTGCCCTGCACGGCCAGGCCCAGCCCGATGCCATTGTAGCAGAAGGACAGCACAAAGGTGCCCAACACTACCTGCAAGCAGTCCTGGGAAAACCGCAGGAACGTGCTGAGCTGCCCAAAGCTGCTGGCATCCAGAATAGCATCGCAGGCGGGGGAGAAGTTGGTAAGCGTATCGGTGAGGGCCACGCCGGCGTCGGCCTGGCGCAGGGCCCCGGCGTCGTTGAGCCCGTCGCCGACCATGATGACGGTGCGGCCCTGCTGCTTGAGGCGGGCAATGTAGTCGAGCTTCTGCTGGGGCGACTGATGGAAGTGCAGCTCAGCCCCCGGGCCAAACAGCTCCCGCAGGCGGTCCTGCTCCGTGTCGTTGTCGCCGGACAGCACGGCCAGGTGGTAGTGCCGGCTCAACTCGGTCAGAACAGGGCGCAGCTCCTCGCGGTACACGTTGCGCAGTAAGTAGCAGCCCTGCACCCCTTCCACACTAACGTACACGCGGGACTGCAACCCATCCGTGGTAGCGGCTGACTCAGCCGTTGCGGGCGCTCCAGGTGCCAGGGCGGGATTTCCTACCCCCACGAAAGCGGCCGAACCTACCCGCACTTCCCGCCCCGCTACCCTACCGCACAGGCCCTGGCCCGCCGCCTCCCGGAACTCCTGCACCGGCAGGTGGCTGACGGGCAGTTCGGCTGCTAGCCGCTGACTTAACGGGTGGGTGGAGTGGCGGACTACCGCTGCCAGGGCTTCCTGCTGAGCCAGGGTCAGAACTGGGCCGACGTATTCCACTGCCGAGCGTTTTACGTCCGTCAGGGTGCCGGTTTTGTCGAAGACGATGGTATCGGCGCGGCCCAGGGTTTCCACTACCCCGGAGTTTTTGAGGAAGAGTTTGCGGCGGCCCAGTACCCGCAACGCGGCTCCCAGGGCAAAGGGCGTGGCCAACGAGAGGGCGCAGGGGCAGGCAATGACCAGCACCGAGGTAAAGGCCCGCAGGGCCATGTCGGGGCGGTTTTGCAGGTGCCAGTACGCTACGGCGCCCAGGGCCAGCAGCAGCGTAACGGCCACGAAGTAGCGGCCTACTTTGTTGGCGTAGGTTTCCAGCGAGGCTTTTTCCTCCTTCTGAAAGGCCGGGTTGTTCCAGAGCTGGGTGAGGTAGCCCTGCGATACTTCGCGCACCACTTCCAGCTCCACGGCCTCTCCCAGCTGCCGGCCGCCGGCGTACACGGTTTCGCCGCTGGTGCGCGCCACGGGCACACTTTCCCCGGTCACGAAGCTGTAGTCAATCTGGCCCTGGCCGCGTAGCAGCACCGCGTCGGCCGGAATAATCTCCTGGTGGCGCACCCGGATCCGCTTGCCCGCCCGCAGCTCCCGCACCGGCACCGACTGCTCCTGCCCGCCCGGCCTGAGCCGCGTTACGGCTACCGGAAAGTACGAAGTAAAGTCCCGGTCGAAGCGCAGGGCGTCGTAGGTCCGCTGCTGCACCCACTTGCCAATCAGCATGAAAAACACCAGCCCGGTAAACGAATCGAGGTAGCCGGGGCCGCGCCCGGTGGCAATGTCGTAGAGGCTGGTCAGGAACAGGGCCGTCAGGCCCAGGCTGATGGGGAAATCGAGGTTGATGTGGCGCTGGCGCAGCCCCTGCCAGGCCGAGCGGTAAAAGCCCCGGGCACTGACCAGCAGCACCGGCAAGCTCAGCGCCAGGCTCAGCTCCCCGAAAAACCGCCCGAAGGAAGCTTGCAGCTGCTCCGTGAAGGAAAAGTAATCGGGAAAGGCCATCAGCATTACGTTGCCGAAGGCAAACGCGGCCAGGCCCAGCTGGTAGTACAGGGTGCGGCCCGCATGGTGGGGCTGGGCGCCCAGCTCGGCCAGGGTAATCTGGGGCTCGTAGCCCACCGAGGCCAGCAGCTTCACTACTTCCGTGAGGGTAGTAGCCGCGGGGTTGTAGCTGACGGCAAGTTCTTTGCGCAGGAAGTTGACCCGCGAGGCCGTAATGCCGGGGTTGAGCTTGAACAGGTTTTCCAGCAGCCAGATGCAAGAGGCACAGTGCATCTGCGGGATAGTGAAAGTGAGCCGGTTAAGCGTCTCCGACTGAAACGTCAGCAGCTGCCCCTGCACTGATTCCGAATCGAGGTAGTCGAAGCGACCGGGCAGCTCCACGTCCTGTATTTTCTGCCCCGGCTTGTCGTCGAGGCGGTAGTAGGTGCAGAGGTTGCTGTGGTCGAGCAGCTCGTACACGGCCCGGCAGCCCTGGCAGCAGAAGGGCTGCTCCGGCCGGGCCGGCAGCCGGATGGGCTGGTCGGGGCAGTTGTCGCCGCAGTGGGCACAGGCCACACGGACGGGGGTAGGGGCGGGGGCAAGAGTCGGCACAGGTTCAGGCAGCTGATATAGGCCCAAAGCTCCCCCGGTTCCGGCGCCTCGCCCCTGACGAAAATCAGCCGCCTTCTTGATTCATCTCAGCCTTTCTCTACCCCCGGCCGCCGCTCAAACCCGCATCTTTGGGGCCGTGTTCTGATTACCAGAGCTGTCGTTACTGCGTATCTATGTCTCGCTCCCGCACTACGGCTTCCTTGTTGCTGGTACTGGCCCTGCTGGTCTGGGCCGGTATGGTGGCCGGTATTTCTTTTCTGGAAGCCCCGCTCAAGTTCACCGCACCCCGCATCACCATTCCGCTGGGGTTGGGCATTGGCCGCATCGTATTTGCCGCCTTAAACAAGGTAGAGCTGATGTTAGCCGCTATAGCCGTGGCCAGTAGTTTGTACCTGCGGGTGCCCGTGCGCCTAGGTGGAGCGCTAGGAGTAGTGGTAACCATTCTGGCCCTGCAAACGCTCTGGCTGCTGCCGGCTCTGGATGTGCGGGCCCTGGCGCTGCTGGCCGGCCACCCGGCCCCGCCCAGCTCCCTGCACCTGGTGTACATCGGGCTGGAAGTGCTGAAGCTGCTGCTATTGCTGCTCACCGGGGCGGGGGTGCACGCCTGGTCGTTGCGGGTAGCGCGCGGGCAGGTGCTCAACCACCGGGCCACCCAGCACACCGCCTGAGGCACGAAGCCAAGCGGTCCGAGGCGCAGTGGCCGACCGCTTGGCTTCGTGCTGACTTCCGCCGGAAGAGCTTGGGCGGAAAAAGGGGTAGGCGGCTGTCGTTCTGGCGGCGCGGGTGGCAACCGGTCGGACGGCCTGCGGCGTCGGAGTGGGGTAGGGCTACCAGTTGGGGCGGCGCAGCTTCTGGGGCTGCAGCACCCGGATGCCCTTGCTGGTCAGCTCCACCAGGCCGTCCTGCCGGAACTCGCTCAGGGTCCGGATCAGCGACTCGGGCGCGGTGCCCACCACGGCGGCCATGTCGTCACGGGAGAGTTGGATGAGGGTTTCGGGGGCGGCGCCGGCCTGCTCGTGCATGCGCAGCAGCGTATCGGCTACCCGGCGGCGCAGGGAGTTATAGGCCATGCTCACCAGCTGCTGCTCCCGCTCGCTCACGCGTCCCGCCAGCAGCCGGATAAACTGCTGGCCCACGGCGGGGTTGCGGTGCAGCAGCTGGGCGAAGTCCTCGCGCGGGATGTAGAGCAGGGTGGCCTCGTCCAGCACCACCGCCGAGTCGTCGTGGGGGGTGTGCTGGAGCAGAGGCAGGTAGCCGAAAAACTCGCCGGGGCCGTAGACGCCCGTAATCAGCTCCTTGCCCGCCGGCGTGCGGCGCACGGTTTTCACCCGCCCGCTCTGCACAAAGTACAGGCGCGTGGGCTCGTCGCCTTCCTCGTATACTTCCTGCTTTTTGCGCAGCAAGTGGGGCCGGCGGTCGGCCACCAGGTCGTGGAGCTGGCCCACGGCGGCGGCATCCTCCAGAAACTCGGTTAGGGCGCCGGGCTGCTGCAAATCGTAGCTGGGCTGCAGGTGGCGGAAGCGGCCCAGGCGGCCACGGATGGCACTGAGCAGCTCCGTCTCGTCGAAAGGCTTGGTCAGGTAGTCGTCGGCGCCCAGCTCCATGCCCCGGCGCTGGTCGGTGCGCTCGGTTTTGGCCGTCAGGAAGATGAAGGGTACACCCGAGAGTTGGGGGTGCTGGTTGAATATCTGTAGCACCCCGTAGCCATCCAGCACCGGCATCATAATGTCGCACACCACCAGATCGGGGCGGCGGGCCAGGGCTTGCTCGACACCGAGCTTGCCGTTTTCGGCCGTGAGCACCGCGTAGCCGGCCAGCTCCAGAATCTCGGCCGTGTTTTCGCGGATAAACTCGCTGTCTTCAATCAGCAGAATGGTTTTCATCGGGAAGAAGGGTAGGAATGGTGACGGTAACGGTGGTGCCTACCCCCGGCTGGCTCTGCAGGGCAATGGTGCCGCCCATCAGCTCCAGATAGCGGGCAATGATGTAGAGCCCCAGGCCGGTACCGGGAATGTTGGTGACGCTGCGGGCGCGGAAAAACCGCTCAAACAAATGCTGCTGGTCCTCGGGAGAAATGCCCACGCCCTGGTCCCGCACCCGAATGATTACCTGCCCGGGCCGGCACTGGGCCTGCACCGCTACCTCCGAGTTTTCGCCGGAGTATTTGAGGGCGTTGGAGAGCAGGTTCACCAGAATCTTGCGCAGCAGCGAGGGGTCCAGGTGCACGGGGGCGGGGCAGGTCAGGTCCAGGACAATGGCTTGGCCGGCTTTGCGCAGGCCCTGCACGTCGGCCACGGTTTCGCGCACCAGGGCCGGTAGGTCCAGGGCGACGGGGCGGGCCTCAATGCGGCCTTCCTCAATGCGCCCTACGGAGAGGAACTCCTCCAGAATATCGTTGAGGTGGTTGACGGAGGCCCTAATGCGCTGCAGGTGCTTGAGGCGCTTGTCCTGCTGGTCGGCGCCGGGGTACTTCTCAATCAGAGCCGTGGAGGTGAGTACGGCCGTGAGCGGGGTGCGGAACTCGTGGGAGGCCATGCTCACGAAGCGCGACTTCAGCTCGCCCAACTCCTGCTCGGCCCGCAGCGCCTGGGTCAGCTCCTGGCTGCGCTGCTCCAGCTGCTCCAAGGTGCTGAGCAGGGCGTGGGTACGGTCGGCCACTTTCTGCTCCAGTTCGGCGTTGAGGCGCTCCACCCGCTGGCGCTGGGCAATGAGCTCCTGCTCCGCTTCCTTTTTAAAGGTGATGTCGAGGATGTAGGACACCACGTAGAGCGCCTCATCGAGGTGAAAATAGCTCAGGCTAACTTCCACCGGAAATACCGAGCCGTCCTGACGCCGGGCCAGCAGGTCGCGGTTGTGGCCCATGCTGCGTACTTGCGGGTGGGCGTTGAAGGAGGCGCGCAGGTGCTCGTGGCGGTGGTTGACGGTGGTAGGTACCAGCACCTCAATGCGCTGGCCTGGTAGGGTACCGGGCGCGTAGCCGAACAACTGCTGGGCAAACTGGTTGGCCGATACAATGGTGCCCTCCCGGTCGCAGACGATGATGCCAATGGTGGCGCTGGCAAACACGGCCTCGAAGCGGCGCACGCTGTGGGCCAGTTCCCGCTCGGCCTGCTGCAGGCGACTTTGCTCCAGCAGGCGCACCAACAGAAAGGGCCGGTCCGCCAGCTGGCAATACGCTAGCTCCGCCTGCAGCCACAGCGGCCCGGCGTTATAGCGGCGGACTTCTATTTCCGCTGCGCAGCGGCCCTGGCGGCGGGCCTGCTCGCAGAGGGTGGGCCAGGGCCCCGCCGCCGGGCTCAGTTGGCGGGCCGCATCCGTAAGCAAGGCCTGCTCCGAAGGGTAGCCCAGCAATTGCCACCCCGCCGCATTCACTTGGGTAAACCAGTCCAGCGTCAGGTCGTAAAGGCCCACAAACTCCTGGGCGTGGGTATACAAAAGGTCAGCAAGCAGAGTAGGATAGGGCGGGGACACCATTTTGAGTGGGTAGAGGGTGAAAAGCAGTACGGCACCCCCCGGGTTCAGCCTGCAAGGTAGGCAGAGCACCGGGTGATACCGCTCGCCGGCCTCCTGATCAAAATCAGCCGGCCTGCTGATCTGCGTCATGCAGGAGCGCCCGGGGGGCCGCTACTTTTACGGCCTTACTAGCCCTATTGCTGTCGATGCCGGTTTCTTCCCCCACCCTTGCTCCTGCTACTACGGCCGTGCTGCTGGTGTTGCTGCCCCTGGAGGCGGGTGCCGCCGCCCTACCCACGCTGGCGTGGCTGAATGCGCTGCAGCAGCAGCTCCAACCGGCTATCCGGGTGCTGAAAATTGACGAGGCCAGCCACCCGGTAGTGGTGCGCAGCTTCCAGGCCGCCGAGCTACCGGCCTGTGTGCTGGTGCGGCAGGGCATCGAGCTGTGGCGGCAGCACGGCCTACCCGTAGGCGAGCACTTGGCATCCCTGCTGCTGAGCAAGCTGGTTCCGGACACGCTTTCCTGAATTTTTTATAAAATCTAACCCACTGGCTGACAAAGCAATGCTGCTTGTTTCAGTGTGCTGTAACTGCTTACAGATGCGCAAGATGATCCTTGTCATGTTGCGCCGCCGCCGCAACGGGGAGCTTTGCAGCATCAACAACGGCTCCGGCGCACTAGGACATTGCTCTTGTCCCTGCGGACCGAATCTATTCTTCCTTCCCTTTTTCTTGTTTTTGCTGATATGGCGTATTCAGTTACCAATTCTGCCGGTAAAGTAGTAGATGCTGTCCTGACGGACCTGCCGGGCTTACTGGCTATTGCTGTTGTGGATCTCAACTCGGGCATGAGCCTGGCTTCGCACTCCAATTCGCCCGCCATCAACCCCGACACGGCCGCCGCCTACAACACGGAAGTCATCAAGCAGAAGCAGAAAGCCATGGCGGCCCTGAAGCTGCAGGGCGAAGCCATTGACGACGTGCTCGTGACCCTCTCCAACCAGTTGCACCTGCTAAAGCTGACGGAGACGGGCACCAAGTTTATCTACCTGGTCGTGAATGCCCGTGACACCAACCTGGCTATTGCCCGCGAAGTACTCCGTACCCACGCTGCGCAGCTTAATTAACCTCTTTGCCTACTGTGGAAGCCGCCTACTGTCCCGGCAACGGTCGGCTTCCGCCTAGGCTAAGCTAGAGTCTTAGCACGATAGCACGATGCTCCGTAGCGGAACTCTAACCTATAAGGCGACACCTAGAGCTGGATAAGAGCTGACGGTTACCGAAAACCGGGCCCTACTACATTGTTGGCTTCCGCTTGAATCGCCCGTGCGCCCTCCCGCACCGGAAAAAGCAGGCCCAGCAGTAAGAGGCTCGTGACGCGGGGTAAACTCTTGCACATTGAGTTAAACGCCTGCCCGCGGAATTCGCAAGCCGGGCAGTTGCAGATGAGCAGCTAAGTCTTCTAGCTCGTTAGCACTTGGTTGTTTTGCGTTGCTGCCCCCACTCAGTTGGCGTGAGACCATAGGCTTGCTTGAAGGCAAAGGAAAAGTGCGACAGGTTTTCAAAACCAACCTCTAGATACACCTCGGAGGGCCGCATTTCTCGTTCCGACAACAGATAGTGCGCTTGTTCCAGGCGCTTGTGCTGCAGCCACTTTTCGGGCGTCGTTGCAAATATTTTTTTGAAGTCCCGCTTGAAAGTGGACAAGCTGCGTCCCGCCAGTTTAGCAAACGCCGGCAAGGGAAGGTTATAGGCGAAATTATGCTTCATGTACGTTTCCAGGTCGATCTTGTGGGGCTCCTGAAAATCAAACAAAAAGGACCGGAACACTTCACTGGTCTGCAGTAATAGCTCAATTGCCTCCCTATTTTTAAGCGCCGCCAGGTTGGCACTCAAGTTGTTCGGATGATCGATATAGGGCAGGAGGGAATCGAAAAACCCTTTTAAGAACGCATTACCGCTTAGATCAAGCATCGCCTGACCTTTGTAGGCCTGCTGCGTAGGAATACTGTTTTCGCTCGCGTACTGGCGCAGCGTTTTTTGATCCAGGAACAGGCTGATCAACGAGGGCGGCTCCCCATCGGGCCCGGCTTTTTTCAGTTTTTTGAATAACTCATTCCGTCGCATCAAGCAGATGCTGCCTGCTTGCATGAGGAAAGAACCCTGGTTGGAGTAGTAGTGTGACTCGCCGGACAACATGATGCCCAGCGCGTGGTCCGGGAAGTAATGCTCACTGCGCTGCATTTTCTGGTGACCACGCGCGTAAAGAATATTGTGCTGCAGAAAGACGTTGTCCATGACGCACTAGTGTAGTTGACTCATAATTAGCTTGTCCATCTGCCTATCGGATAACAGCCTCTTTAATCCCAGCAAAAGCCAAGAAGCCAGTTGGGAAGTCGTGTATCTTGCCTTGGGGCGTTGCGCTTCTATTCCCCTGCGAACCAGTTCAGCTATAACGACGGGCTCCGCCACATTCTGCGAGAGGCGGGTAAACAGGGTATGGGTTTTAGCTGCCAGGTCTTGGTAGGCCGTGTGGCCCGATACTTTCAGGAGAATATCCGTTGCCACCGTTCCCCATTCCGATCGGGTGGCCCCGGGCTCGACCACAATTACGTCAATGCCGAATTCCCTTACTTCATTGCGTAGGCTGTCGCTCAACGCTTCCAAGGCAAACTTGCTGGCGTGGTACCATCCCCCCAGGGGGAAGGCAATCTTGCCCCCGACCGACGAGATGTTGACAATTTTGCCGTAGCGGTTTTCGCGCATCTTCGGCAGCACCAGCTGGGCCAACCGCATGGCGCCGAAGACGTTCACTTCCAATTGATAGCGGGCATCCTGCAGGGGTAGATCCTCAATGGCCCCTTCCAACCCGAAGCCGGCATTGTTGACTAGGATATCAATGCTTCCTTCTGCCTGAAAGATGTGATTCACGCACGCCACCACACTGTCCTCGTTGGTGACATCGAGCGCAAGCGGGGTAATGCCGAAGCGCTTCAACTCCAGCATGTTTTCGGTTCTGCGCGCTCCCCCGTACACCGTGTAACCGTGCTGGGCCAGATACACGGCCGTTGCCTTACCAATTCCCGCGGAAGCACCCGTAACTAACGCTACCTTTTTCATGTGTTTACCAGTTATCCTGTGGAACATCTATAGGACAAAGGTAGCGTCAGGCCCAGGGGGGCGTTTTGGTGAAACGTCCAAGTTCGTGTGCTGAAAAGGTCCCCCCCCGCGTCACTGGAAAGATTTGAACTAGCTGCTGGCACTGCGGGGGCTCGTCGCGTTGCGCCGCTGGCCTAAGGCCTAGCTGGCATTATACCTGGCAAGTACTCTTCCCGCCAGAACTTCTTAACGGGGCGGATGGTCACCTTGGACAGCAAGCCGTGCAGGCAGCGAACCCGCACTACCCTCCACTATCTGCCCGCTACCCTATATTCCCTTTTACTGCAGCTTGATTTTCAGCTAAACGAGAGGGTCAACCGCGTCTTTGCCGAGCTCGGCCCATCGGTTTCAACCCGATACAGCAGCGGAATCTGGTTCTGGCGGTTGAGTGACGTTTTTCAGCGTAGCGTACCCGCAGGGAATCTCGGTTCCGTTGACGCGGTAGTATAGCTTGTCGCCCTGCAGGCGAAACCCCGCGCGGATGGGTCCCTGCACTCCTCGGTTACACAGGACGACTACGTAGAGAAAACGGGTGGCTTTCGGCGGAACGGTTGTTACCTGCCTGGCCGAGGAAGGCAAGGGGTGGCTCATTACCGCCCGCATATCTCCTAGCCCGTAGTTGAACAAGGGCACCTTGTCCAGGGTCATGTCCTCGGAGGGGAAAACCAAGCGGAGGTAGTTGTCGGGTAAACCTGGCGCCTGTTGCACCGGTACCGGGACGAGCCGCCCCGCACGAAAAGGGGACGTAGCAGCTAGGCGAAACGAGTCCGCCGAGATGGCAACCGACAGGTGAAAAGGCGTTGCGGTAGTATTGACTATTCGGGTCCAGAACACTGCGTAGATGTAGTTGCGGCCATTGGGAGCGGTGTATCTCAGCCCGCCCTTGGGCAGGCTGTTTTCAATGACCACCTGATTTCCGCTTGAATCAGGGTACTCGTACCGGGTGTCCGTATTCGGGGTCTTCGCCAGCGCCACTCGTGGTGGCCGGGCAGCCGGCCCAGTTGACCCGGGAGTAGATAGATCCGTTGGCACCATCTCGGGCGTTGAGGTAGCGGCCTGCCCGCACGCGAGCAACCCGAAAGGCAGGAGCAGCCAGAGGACTAGGCGGTTTCTCATGGTCTGAGCTAATCTGTAGTAAGTGGGTAAAAGTAATGCGGGTATCCAGGTTAACCACAGTAGGGTCTGCCCCGTGCGCTGTCTTACCTGACCGGGGAAGGACGCTTGCCTTTCACGGCCGAAAGTACCACGTCCGCCGCCGGTAACTCCCCGGTAGCTGGGTGCCGTAAAGTGTTGCAGTAGGTGCTGGTGGTTGAATCTACCCGCCCATGAGGACCACAGCGCCATTTAGAATTAGAGCACACCATTGCGACTCTTAGGAGGGTGTATTGACTCGGTAGGGTACGGACGAAGGTGTTACGTGCTATGAAATAACCGCCCAGGTTCCGTTTATGACTTTTACTTATATGGTTTCACAAATAGACCGGGCCGGAATAGAAGCCGGAAATTCATTTGTTAATTTCAGCACAATATACTGTTATACATCTATTTATAAGCCGGAATAGAAGCCGGAATTTGTGTTGTATTTTTGGCCAATGATAGACGAGACGAAATTGTACACAAATCCTGCTGCTATTTCGCCACTAAAACCCTCACTTCCTCTGCCAAAAAAGCTCAACGATTTGGCCATTGAAGTAATGAAGGGCGCAGCTGGCTTAGCGAAGTCTTTGCATGGAGTGACAGCGGCTGCAATTGCTAATTTTTTGCGTCCAGCTAACAGCTACTATTCTAATCTAATAGAGGGGCACGATACTCACCCATTGGCAATTGCTCAGGCTCTTCATAATGAGTATCAAACAGGTACCAAAAACCATGCTCTGCAGGTAGAGGCTATTGCCCACATTGCGGTCCACCAGGAGTTGCGGCAGTTACTAGCTGAGCATAGTAATAATCCATATACAGCGGCTTTTTGGAAAAGCTTGCACTTCGCCTTTTATCAGCACTTGCCAGAGGATTTTAGGTTTGTAGAGTCTTACGAGGGGAAACTCTTGGAAGTACTACCAGGAGAGATAAGGACCACCAATGTGAGAGTAGGAGCCCATATAGCGCCCGCATTTGAGGCGATAGAAGGATTCACTACCCTCATGGAATCCATCTATAAGCCGAGCTATGAGCATGATCGTTTTGCCCGCATTGTTCAAATAGGGGCCGCACATCACCGCTTAGCTTGGGTACATCCTTTCCTGGATGGTAACGGAAGAGTGATGCGGTTATTCAGTGATGCCGCATTTATTGCCGAAGAGTTAGATGCTAACGGCTTGTGGTCTATGTCACGAGGATTAGCCCGCCATGAAAGAGAATACAAGGAAAAACTAACACTGGCTGACGCTCAGCGCCAAGGAGACGGCGATGGCAGGGGCAATCTGTCTGAAAGCAATCTGATCATGTTTTGCGAATTCTTTTTAAGAGTGGCACTAGATCAGATTGAATACATGACAAGAGTGTTAGCCATTGATGACATGCTTGGCAGGTTAAAGTCCTTGGTTGAGTTGATGAGAATCAAGGAAAAATGGCGGCCTGAGAGCTACTACATTTTAGAGGCAGTATTCCTGAAAGGCAGTATTGCCCGTGAAGAAGTAATACGCCTTACAGGCTTGTCGGATAAAACAGCTAAAGCAATAGCGAGGAACTTGATAAAAGTGGGATTACTGGCTACAAACGAAGCGAACAACAGGGATCCATATAGGGCAGCCTATTCGATTCAATATGCTCCTATGTTGTTTCCAGGGCTTTATCCTGCGAGCAAAGAGGCGGACATTGTAAGAGTCGGAATGCGGACAACAGAAACACGCTAGGTGCAGATAAGACAAGTCGGATAGCACTACTTACACCTCCTATTCTTTAAGACTTTGAGCATTTCTCCTGCTCGTCGCTCTAACCACTTTTACGTCACCGAGTTTATCTCCAGCAGTTTGGTTGCTCGCTACTCCCGGAAGATTTACTAACTGACCGAACAACTTCGGCTTTGAAGCAAGTATTCTTAAGTAGGTCAATGTAGCGTTACGCTAACCTATGCATGAACCCAAGTTGAAGTGCAAAGCCACCTTAGTACCGATAATACTTACTTATCGGTACTAAGTTATTTTCGCTATTTTCCGGGTAAAATCTGGTCCCTACTTCTTGTTTATATAGGCACATGGAAAAGTCGGCTCAGCTCGCGGTGTTCGTAACCACCCGGAATCACGCCTTGGTGGAACTGCCGCCGTCGGTGGCTAAGTACGTCGAGGCAGGCCTCCACGGCGCGGAGAATACCAAACGTGGGTACGCGGCCGACCTGCGGAGCTTTCAGGATTTTTGTGAGCACCATAATTTGGTGCACTTGCCGGCTGATGTAACGACCGTTGCGGCGTACGTGTCGGAGCTGGCAGATCGTGGGTTGAAGTTAGCGACCATTCGTCGGCATGTTGCGGCGATTAGCAAGTTGCACCAACTCGCGGGCCAGCAATCGCCAACGAACCACGAGGCCTTGAACGTGGTGCTGGATGGAATAGCGCGAGTAATTGGCAAACGACAGCGTCAGGCCCCGGCTTTTACGGTGGCGGAGTTGAAACAGGCTATTCGGGCAATGGATCTGACCACGCCGACCGGGCTTCGAGATCGAGCTGTGCTGCTGCTTGGTTTTGCTGGTGCATTTCGCCGGTCAGAACTCGTGGCCCTCAACGTGGAAGATATTGAGCTCACGCGGCAAGCACTCGTAATTCATTTGCGGCAGAGTAAAACCAACCAGTATGGTTTGGAGGAAGATAAAGCTGTGTTTTACTCGCCTAGCGTAGATTTTTGTCCGGTTCGCGCAGTGCAAGAATGGATTGAATGTATGGGCCGGAATAGTGGCCCATTATTTACGAGGATGAATCGGGGTGCGAAAGACAGTCCCGCTCAGCCCAGCAAGCATCGGTTAACTGATCAAAGCGTAAATGATTTAGTACAGCGGCATCTTGGCGCAATTTATTCGGCTCACTCTTTACGCGCATCCTTTGTGACAATCGCAGTTGAGGCTGGACAGTCAAACAAGGCTATTAAGAATCAAACAAAACAAAAAACCGATGCTATGATTGAGCGCTACGCTCGCTTGGATGATGTTAAAAGGTTTAATGCTGCTCAATTTCTGGGATTGTAAATTAACTAGTTCCAGCGGCTGTGTCTATTGATCAAAGTTAATCTGTAACAAATTTAAACAGATTAAATATCATCTATCATTTTTTATCAAAAAATTAAAAATACTAACTATAAATGTCGAATAATAATCATTGTATTTTATTATCAAAATATTATTACGTAATACTCATTACTATTTATTATATAATGAATTTATATTCTTCAATCCAGTATTCTCGTATCTCAATAGGTATTATACTTTGATCGGCAGGATGATAGCCATGGTGCTGGTTCTGTGGATTATTGCCTTCGAACTTAAACACAATAAACTTATCGTGTTCTGAATCAAAAGAATACAATTCATTTTTATCCCTCCTGCCTATTGCAAATGATAGCAATGACTGAGCTTCCTCTTTACTGCATTCAAGAACTGAGACAACTCCCTTGTTATTAGATATAGCGCCTTTGCCATTCTGACCATGCTTTGGACTGAGGTTAAAGATTCTTGGAATTCTATTTAGGTTAATATGGTTAACTAGTCCTTTTGAGTCTGCAAAACAGTGAATTTTAATCATTGACATTTCTGGCATTGTTATATCCCTGCTCCTATTTACATGAATTGGAACTTCTGTATTATATTCTGAAGACAATAAATTGACTAATGCAGCTTTTTTATTTAAATAAATATATTCTGCAATTTCCGCTACAGTTGAATTGTTAATATTAATAGGTGTATTAGATCCTCTATTAATTTGGAGATAATAGCTTATTTGACTAGGTTGCAAAGATTTGTCATTCCAATTGTTTCCGCCTAAATCATAGAGTAATTGCCTTATCCAAAATATTGGGTTGCTCATAGCATAATCGTTAAGTGAGTCAAGTAATGTCAAATGTTCAAATAATTCTCTAATGCCTTCGCCTGAATAATGAATTATTGAGTCAGGAATATATTCTAAAGCTTTTATTGCCTTGAGCAAACCAATAATATTACTATTTAGCAATGTTTTTTCATCTGCTATCCACTCAGATCCATCTAAATGAATTGCCTCATTAATAAAAATATTCATACGACTAAAACCCCATAATTAACTTCATGTCCTTGGAGAACTGATCAAAAAACATATTTGGTGCATTAGTAATACGGGCATCTGGGCGAATTTGGATTGGATATATATCCGAGATATGAGATTCCTTATTCCTTTCAATAAAATACACATGTATTTTTTCTAAATCTATCTCGGTCTCCTTTTGTTTTATATCTTTTCTTAATAAAACAAGAATTGCGTTTACAATATGGTCGCTATGTGTTTCAACCACTAATTGAACACCGCATTGTGCAGCTAAGCAAAGTAATTTGCCCATAGTTGCTTGCCCTGCTGGATGAAGGTGAGCTTCAGGGTTCTCTATTAATAAAAGTGCCCCAGGCTCAGCGGACAGTATGGCAACTAGTACGGGTAATACATACGAAACTCCAAATCCAACATTCTCTGGCTTATATTCTTTAGTAAGTCCAAGACTAGTCTTAAATTGATAGCGGAGAGTGAATGTGTTAAGAGATAATTCTTCTTTTATATTTAACTTTACACTTGGCGATATTTCTTGCAACCATGCTTCTGTTTGTGCACCTAAACTCATATCCTGTTCATTAGGATGTGCTAGTTTTTTAGAAATTATATGCTTATTAGAGTTATGTGAAAGAAAATGTACTGTGTATTTTCCATCTCCATGCTTCTCAGAAATTTGATTAAGTTGCTCTACATAAAATGTATTTCTATCATTGGACTCCTGTGCAGCAGAATGCTCAGCTGCTATATATTGGAAATTGTTTTTAAAAAGATTTATCTCAAAAAGATCGTCCTCCCTGACACTATTTTTTAATGGAAGAAAATTCTTGTCAACGTTTCTTTCAAAAGATAAATCATACATGGTACCATTGTCCATATTTAAAGAAAATAATATTTCATCACCTTCTCCAGACTCGCAAAATGCATCTTGATAATTGCCTATTTTAACTAAATCTCCATTTAAAATAATCCCATTAAATTTCTTTTGAATTAAGAAAGATTGCCTTAGTAATAACAAAGCTTGTATTACTGATGATTTTCCCATACCATTCATACCGGTCAGAATGGTTAAACCTTTAAGATTAAAATCAGCAGACTTATGTACTTTGAAATTTTCTAGATGAAGATTCTGTATCATTTTGAGTTGAAGTTTAAGATGTGTCTAACCATTTCAAAGCGACACTGGACTTTGCTTTTTGTATTTGTAGATGATCTAATTGAATTCAAAAAGTTAAAGTCATTAAAGAGCTCTAATAGATTCTCAGTGACAGCCACTCTTTTTTTAACAAGATTTTCTAGTTCATCTTTAGATAACCATGCTAAATTGACGCTAATTGTGTCGAAAAGCGCTTTATTCACTCTAGTATTTTTTGAATATTTCTGTAATGGTATTTTAAACCTATTATCTCCAAATATCTCAATGGAATAATGCATTGATTTTAAAAATGCATCTTTTATATAATCTGTATTATAATGTTGTTTATTAATGATGTTTAATGCATCATTCATAAATGTGTCCAAATTGCCAGAATATTTGTCATAATTTAAATAAAAAGCTATAAATCTATTTATTAATTCATAATCATCCATTCTCTTTCCATTTATACTATTATATGTTGCATTGCGAAACAATGTATGGCTTGATAATTCTTGCAATAAGTTAGTAGATTCGCCTTGGTTTAACGCAAACCTCAATTCTTGGCTATTTAAATTTACTCCACCTGTATTGATTCTGCTGAATATTGCATACTTAACGTCGGCTGGTGTTCCGCGATTTATCATATATATAGTCAATGTAAATTCTTCAATTCTTCTTTGAAGATTTTTTGGCAAATCTCTATAATAATATCCTTCGAACTCAGTTAAGAATTCTAAACCTGTTAATTTAAAGTTTTGCCCAATTATGTAATTATAAAAAGTACTCACCCTTTGGAGTCCATCAACAACTTGCCATTTACTTCCTTGGCTTGAGTCGAAATAGAATGCGGGAATTGGAATTCTAATTAAAATTGATTCTATAAGCCTGCTTTGCTTAATTCGGTCCCAAACGTTCCAACTTCTCTGATAGTCAGCGAATAAATCAATCTCATTATTTTTAAGGCGCTCTAATAAATAGTACAAACTTAACTGTTGTACAGATATGTCAATTTCGTTCGGGTTGAGCCTATTGTCAAAACCTTGTTCGTCAGTCATTTATTTAATGTTTTGGACTTTTAAAGCGTTTGGCTACTCTGCTTACTCAATACGCAGAATCAAGTATACCGGTCTCCAAAACAAGGTATTCAGGGTTGAAGGTAAAGGTTTGGATGCATAATATGGTGGGTTTTGTTTGTCCTGTCTTGTGAACAGTACTCACTTCGAGCATCATTAACGTCATGTAAAGCCATTTGGCACGATCACACGATCCCACATGCCCGGCAGCATTATGGCATCACTGGACTAAAACTAACCCACATGACGCAGGTGCTTGCTCCTGCCGCACCTCCTCTAGTTGAGCAATGTCTTCTATGAGCAACTTAAACTTAGTGGGTTAATAATCGGATCCATCCTGTGCACCACGGAAGCTTAGTTACAACACCCTGGTGCCGCCCAATGATATATATATACTTTTTTTGATTCAGCCACAAGGGTAACAAACCTAGCCCGTGCGACTAACGCCCCCAGCCTCGATTTGAGGCCTTTCTTTGTGCAGCACACCCGAAAGCGCTTCAAAAATCCCTCGGGCTCGTTTCGCTGTTCAGCCCAGCATCAGTAAATGAGGTGTATGTTCAGCCAAATATGCCAAGGCTGAATAGAATACCTTTCTCTTGTGAATTATCAGGTCAACGACCCGTTACTGGAGTTCCGTTGGCGATTCTTTATTCTGTTCGGTAAGCACTCAGCAACTTACAACATCACCTTTGCCTGCGGAGTGATACCTGTATTGAATCCGTCGACCAAGCAACGTATGACCAGTTGCAAGGCAAGATTTCGGCACTCAATGAAACGGATGCCGCTGTGCAAACCAAGCGCCGGCTCGAGTAAGTATTTATAAAACGTAATCTGCTTAGGCGCCGCACTACAATCAGCTGCGGAATTTGCACCCAGGAGTATCCTGATTCCTTTCTAACGGCGGCCCATATCAAACGGAGTGCGGCCTATTCTGCCAATAAGTAAAAAGAACTGCACATATTAGTCCCCCTGTGCGAATTTGGCTGCTATAAACTGTTTGAAAGGGCTACATCGCCGTGGACCAGTGCAAAGACATTGCTTTAACACAGATCCCCACTACGCGATACACCCAGCAGAAAGTATGGGAGCTACTTAATAAGGCCAGCTCTTACTACACGTACTGCTAGTGCAGGATACTTTGTCTGGCATTTATTCGACCATCGCCCCTTCGACGGCCTGTCACTACCTACTTTCCCTACTCCAGGATGGAACATTTGATATTACATAAAAACACCATGAAATCATCGCCGCCATGATTAAAAATGTCTCTGAAATATCATGCTTGCAGCGCGGCGAGAGCATACCGACTCTCAACTGCCCCTACAGGGAGTAGTTCAGCCATGACATCCGCAAGCATTATATCTAGCCCGAATCTACCCTGGCTCACTACATCGTTCCACGAATCAGCTTTTTTAGCCCATTCGCTTGGTAGTCGGCCTACAGCAGCGCTTAGTATAAACTCGTCGATTAGAGGTACTGCAGCACGAATCAACTTTGCCTGAGCAGCAGTCAGGCTTTGGCGACGCCATATGCCGGGCAGATCGAGGCGTGTTGCCACATTGCCCTCTCCGTCTACTTCTCCGGTGATATAACTTAACCACGCCAGAGTATATGGAACGGCAAGAAACTTCGTGCCGACGCGTTTGGCAGCAGTGTAGGCAGCATCTGCCTCGCGCCAGAGGAGCGCCAACGATACTAGGTCTTCAAACCAAGCATTATTCGGCAGTTGTCCGTCTTCTGTTCTCCCTCGGAATGCTGCATAAGCTTTCTCTCCCCCCATCGCGACTATGTGTGGGGCATGCTCCCAAGCCAACCTGTACTTGGCGACTGTCTCCTTGGTGAGCACCTGACGACGCGGATTCTCCGAATCAAACTTCTTCATGTTCGCTTTGGTCATCGTCCGTGCACGCTCCACACGATATTGACCACGCGCACGTTCGAAGAACCACCGTTGCTGTTTACCTGTTCCGGTGAGAGCAGGTGCCCATGTACTACGGGAAATCTTCTGGAGAGCTACGTTAAACGGCTCGTTAGCCGACAGGTCCGCCTGTTTGATCTGGTTCTGGGTATTCGCATACTGTGCAATGAGCGACGCAAAACGGTCAGTATCATGTGCTTCGCTAAGCACAGTCAGCTTCATTTGCACGAATACTTGGTCTAGTGGAGCAGTACCCTTCTTCTGGTAGTGAAGTTGGTATATCGATGCCGTAGTCTGTCCTCCGTTCACAATCTGCAGATCATGTATCCGCCGGATTGCTGACCCATCTTCGGTCAGTTCTACTTTCGTAGCAGTAGCCGCCAAGCCGTTGTTATAAGCCAGGAAACGTTCGGGAGTCTTCATGATCGTTTCCTGGATTCCCCTGTTCACCTTCGTACTAAACTGCAGGAATGCCCGGACGTTACGCTCTAACAGACGCTGACCGTGACGCTCATACAGCTCAGCCAGTACTGTACCAGGCAGAATTGCCAGCCACGTCTGATAATCCTCGGTGGCTACCGGCATGGGCAGACAACGGATAGGGTGAGAATGCTCGATATCGAAGTCGATTACTATTGGTCCCTTGTCGGCAGTTCCCGCACTGAGCCGTTGAAACCTTTCAATATCCCACAACTCATAGCTCACTAATACACTACCAACCTTCTTCTTCTCCGCAGCCCCTTCAGGTGAACTGGCCCGGCCGTTGGTAAGTATAAATATGCGTACTCTAACTAGTTCACCTCCAAATTTTGCGAGGTGGTAAGCCAGAGCGTATACAGGTGCAGTATCCTCAACTTGGTCAACATAACCCTTGACCGCCGTTTCCAGAAATCGTGTCGCTTGCGAGATTGACTTCTCCAGGTCTGCTTTTCCGAAGGTACGCACTCCTTCCTCAGGCCCGCCCGGACGATAAAAGCTGGTAATGAAAAGGTCCAGGGAGCTGCCGTCACCGTTAATGGCGTAAGCACTGATCCGGTGTATAATGCGCCGCCCAGACTTATCCTCACGTGCATCATGACACAGCAACGCGTCGCTGATGTAGCCGGTGTCCTGCAGCGTATCCAACATGTAGCGGGTAGCTACCTCTTCCAATAATGCCCCTCCTTCTTCTACGCTTGCACGGTTGAGTACTTCTTGATTCAGTTGATCCAGGTAAGCGGATATGTCGCTCATAACACGCGTTAATTCAGTAAAGTAAAAAGGACACTTTCATGGCAAAGCCAGGGGTCGAGTGCTGCCGCGTTGAGTTCATAGGTGGCTGCTGTGATAGCTGCCGGCAACTCATGCATGCGCAAACGTGGGAAATCTTCTGAAACGGTCATAAGACGTGCGGGCTTCACCATCCACTTTTCGTCTATGTACATAGCCGCCTGACTATGCAGATATCCGGCCGTCAGCAGACATGCTTCAAAACGCCTGTTCAAGACTGGATCTGCAGCAAACCTTTGCAACAAATCAGTGACAAGTGCCGGCAGACTTTCTCCGGATACGCTGTTAGCCATAGGAATATGCAGCAGAAAAAAGTCTGTTGCAGATGCTGACTCAAGCTGCCAGAGTCCACCTATGCAAAGTGTGCTACTGCTGCCCGAAGTTGTTTTGACCTCTAAAGCAGTAGTCTCAAACTGGAAATCCTGAGGCGCACGCTCTGGCCCCACCCACGCATTGAGGACGTGTGAAGCTGACACGTTGCCGGTAACCAGCAGCCATCTCATTGCCCAGAGCTCTCCAAAAAGTCCCTGACGAGCAGGGGCACTCATACCATCAGGGGTGTAGTAGTTAAGCAGATCCTGCCAACGACTGAGTCTTTTCAGAAACGTCCGGAGCTGGTCAGCAGGTGTAGTCACAGGGCCAACAACTTCGAGTATGTCGGCAGCTAACACGGTAAAAATATCGCGTAGCTCGTCTTTTGTCAGCACCAGTGCCACGAACCCGTAACCCGATGATTTCTGATCTTCCACCGGATCAAGGCGCAGCCCCTGGTTCCGGTCGGTAGACCCGACCTTGCGCGCCAAATGCACTGGTAACCGTAATAATAAAGCTCTTTGCGGTTTTCCTCCAGTGGATAAACGACGTACTCCTGCCAGCAATTGAGCTCCGGGGCTTCCCGCACTCTGGTACGACAACGTGTCGGTGCACGAGTCCGCCTCAAGCTGACGCCAAATAGTCTCCAGTCTACCCATTTGCTAGTGCTTCTTCGTCTGGGTCAACCTCATCATAATCCGTTTCGAACTCCTGCTGGAATACTTCGTTGACGGCGTACTCTATGCCCTCATCATCAAGGATTTTAGGAAAGCTGAGCGCGTAGCCCATAACCGGGTATTCCGTGCCCATACCTGCAGCAACAGGACTTAGCGGGTAAAGCAATAATAACCCCTGTGTCTGCGGCCGCGCAGTACGTATAAATCGTCCTGCGGGAACATCGACTTTGACTTCAGGTAAGTCAGGTTCAGGTAAACCTACCTGTAGTGCATGAATACGCTTATCTTGTTGCTCTTTCTCTTTTGCAGCCCGGTGAGCATCACAGGCCGCTTTGACCTGACCGTCTGTAAGATCTAACAGCTCGTGCCGGGGATCGATAATATGAGAGCGGCTGACCATGTACGGCCCCTCTGTCGGGGGCTGCAGGGCAACCCTCTTTCTCTTTTCTCCTTCGCTCTTACTGTGCTCTCTTGGAAATTCATGTCTCCGGATGGTGCTGTTCACCAATACCCGCTTTCCGTCGATGATAAACGGAAACGCGGGAGCAAGGTCGGATTTCTCCTTACGTTCTGGCTGCATCAGGACGATGGTCCACTTGGAAATGATTCCATGCGCCGATTTCTCCTGAATATATTCGATCAGTTTATTCGGCTCAATATTCGGCTGACTCGTTTTATAACGCTTCAGGAAATCCATCACGACATCCGCATTCGTCTGCCACGAAAGACCTTGCTTTGGAGTTGTTTCCCGCTCAGTGCGCGTTGGCAAAACCCCAGGCGATCCTAACGCTGCAATAAGGGCGCGTGTAAGGTGATAGTTTGCAGCAACAATAGCCGCATCTCGCTTGAAGCTGTATGTTTCCATAAGCTTATCGGAGTAGCTCAGGTACATCTTCACAGCACCACGCATCTTGTTAGTAGCCGTAATCTGCAGCATACCTGGCAGGGTACGTATTTTAATGCCGTACTTACTGGGAGTGCTGTTGAGCTGCACCATTTCATCAAACTGGTCGCGCATTTCCTCTGATGCAAGGGCAATGTGCTGATACCATTCGAGAAGTTGCGTAGTGGTATACAACCTGCACAGATCGGCATACCCTGGTCGGTAACCAAACCAGCGCCCCATTTGCATGAGAGTATCGTACATCCGCGAAGCTCTGAGGAAGTAACTTACGGAGAGCCCCTCCAGTGTAAGTCCTCGGGATAACTTGTCGCCTCCAACTGCAATAACGGAGAGACCAGCTTCGGCCCCACCGGCTGGATCTACCCTCTCGTAATCAACGTAATTGATCGGCCGGTGCAGTGGGTTTCCCCCAGATTTATCTGGCGCGCCGTGCGCAACCCGGACAACAATTTTCTCAGCAGCAGGTAAAAGCGCTGGTAATACATGTTCCCATGTACACGGCTTAACAGCAGGGTCACTCCAATGAGGATCGTTATGCAAAATCTCCACCACCTGTTCAGTAGTGGGTTCATAATCTGCTTCGAACAACGCTTTCAGCTCGCTCAAAAGGCTGCCGTTGTTATAACGCAGCTCGCGTTTCATGTCCTTCAGAACTTCATCCACCAGCTCTGCAATAGCATCCTGCCACAACACAAACCGGCTTACATGTATCAGCATTGAGCTGTGACGGTTCTGCTGACCACGCACTCGCCTTATAGCGCAAGTCAGGATGAAGCATTTCATGGCTCGCTCCAGACTCGGTGGCAACGAAGTCGGCGGCTTGTCCCGCATCTTGTGACGATCCGGAATGTACAGCCGGTAGTCGTCAACCCTTCTTACAATGGGTAACAACTTAGCTGCTGCGGCATCTGTCTGGTCCTCATTTAATGGGGCACCCAGACCAAATATGCGTGTTGCACCTATATAGTTCGAGGGTGCCGGCAGGTTAACGATGAAGTCGCGAGGGAAAAGGTCCTGCCCAACGATAAACTCTGCGCCGTTTACTTTATGCTGTTGTCCCTCATAGTCAGCAGGTGCCAAGTCCGGGATATATACGTTGGCATATGGAGTGGCGGTGTAGCCTACGTATGCCTTCTGCTCGAACAATGAAAGCAGTGCACGTATGTTACGGTTAATTGCCGACGCTGTGGTTTTGCTCACATTTATAGAAGCGTTATCAGCTTCATCGTCAATGAGCAAAAGGGGCAGCCGTCGAATAATCTTCTTGTTTTCGCTTAACGGCTGACCTTGTGCACCCAGCCAGCGGAGGAGTGCATTGAGTACTTTTACGTTCTTCTTGACTACAATAAGGGTGTGCTCCTGGTTTATGACGTTGACGCCCAGGCTGCGCGCTGATTTCGAACTGAAGTCGCCGTCTTCCGCACTGCTTGTAAAGGCAGTAGCAGATATCTCACTACTGAAGCGCCCTGCGCCTATTACACTACTCTCATTACCCTTTATCCACGCACGCTCAGTTTGAGTGTCACGCCCGATGAAACCTTCATCAAGGCGATGCTGGGTCTGACTACGCAGGCTACTGTGCAGCCCGGTCAGCACAATGAAGACGCGGTAGCCCGCATCAGCAGCTTTACAGATGAGCCCGGTATAGTTACCCGTTTTACCAGATTGAACATGTCCTACGACCATACCGCGTCTGTCCCACCTGTTCGGCTGAGCAGGGTTTGTCAGACGATCAAGTACATCGTCAGTCAGGTTGTCCATCTTGTTGATGGTGTCGGTTGGTAACTCGACAACCTGTTCTAGAAAATCCCGGTAACGCCGCCAGAAGCGCCATTCAATACTGTTTTTACGACCATACAACCACGTTCTCTGTTGCTGGTCTTCCCCGTCAAGGATTTTGTAATCCTGATTGCTGACGACCGAGTTAGCCATAAGCTCCTCGATAATACGCTCTTGGTCTGCACTCGAAAGATTCTTACGGGAAGCTGCGTATGCTACTTCTTCACGAATATACTCCTCGCTAAGTCCTGTTTCTCCGGATAGAGCACCTATGACGCTTTTACGAACCTGTTCGTAGACATTACTATTCATAGAAAGTCAGTTAACTGTTCTAATCTGCAAGTTGCTCCAACAAGTGTGGCTTGCGATGGAATGGGTCGATACAAGATACATACTGCCGAGCCTCGCTTGGCGTATGACCAGCAGCTCTTTTGCGCTTATAAATTCGCAGCATCATTTCAAAAGCCTCTCCTTCATCATCGTCAAACGGGTACACTTCCGCACCATTAGCTTCTGATACGGTCATAGCTATCTGCGAAGTCGGGATGGATTCTTCAACCAAGCGCAGAATGTCCTTCAGCTTTTTAGCCTCGGGAGAACCGTTAAGCTCATTCAGCACAGACTGAATAAGCAGGTGCTCCCTGTTTATCCGGTAGCGCGTACGCCCTTCTTTGACCTCCAACATCCACACCGGAGAAACATCATCGCTTGTTCCGGTGAGTTTTTGTAGTCGCGGTCCACGTGAGCGGTAAACGTCAGCTGCCCGTGTACGGGTTACTTTTGCAACAGCCTGCAGCCGCTCGCGCAACCAGAACGGCGGTCTCGCACGTGCCTTCCGGATATCAATCTGCCAGTCCTGATCCAGACTCGCAGGCAAAGAGATAGCAATACGGGCTAAGCGGTGGTGTTCGTCGCGCGGAAACATCCCTAACCAATCACCGGCCACCAACAACCTGTCATTACGGTAGATATAAAACCCCTGGTGTCCGTTCCACCCTTTTACACGACCAGCTCTGGCACACTCCTCATCATTCTCGAACATTCTGTGATGAGGTAGTACGTAAGGAGTTACAGTCACTTCCTCGTCCAATTCTTCATCAGGTAAGCGCTGAGTACCTTTCCGGCCAGCTAGAAAAGGGTCCCATGGTGTAAGCTTGGCACCATTGATCTTGATAATTAAGCCTTGCTGAAGATACCGGTGGAAAGTCATCTCAAGGTGCCATTGTACCCGCTCGATGATTTGATTAAACTTGTTCAGGTCCTTGCCTTTGTCGGAGTGCATGCGGCCTGCCAGCCGGTCTGCCAGTTCCCACACGACAATCGTTCCACGCAGCTGACTTTCAAGCCGGGCGACGAGCGTATCATCTGATACCCATGTAAGCAGATGCCAGTCGTCAGTTGCCGCAATGTGGTTCAGATCCCAGCATCTGTAATTAACCTTGTCGTCCTCAGCAGATTTGGACAGTACTGTTAACCGACGACACTGCGAAAAAGACGCTGTTTTAAGCCCTAGCCCAAAACGTCCCAGGTCATTGCTGCTGCGTTCCTGAAGCGGGTTCTTGGAACCAGGCCGCATGGCATTGACCAAGCCGCGCTCCGTCATCCCGTGTCCGTCATCTGAAATCAGAACAACTGAATCAGCTCCTGCCCACTGAAAGTCAACCGAAATTGTCGATGCTCCGGCAGTGATGCTGTTATCAATCAGGTCGGCAACGGCTGTTTCCGGCGAGTATCCGATAGCACGAAGTGTTTCAACGAATGCTGCTGCTTCTGGTCGTACTTCTTCATAAGCCACGCCGGCAAATGTTCCTGACTTCACATGCCCGACAAAGGGCGGTGTGTGAGGCTGCATTACGTCAAGGGAATGCCCGATGGTCGGCTGGCGCTTCTCCTCTGTGGGTTTTTCATCATTCACATCCGGAATGCTACCCGATAAAAACAAGCAAACCGGATGGATTTCCGGAAGAGTACCCTCCAGCTTTTTAGTTAAAGTCTCTGGACTTACACCCACCATACTTCCACGTACACCCCCGCTTATCAGAAGTTCGCGCAATGCAGCATGTACCGCTTTATCATCGTCATGTGTCGCACTCAGAAGTATGAGATCGACACGAACAGGCATACCATCCGGGCCGTCAACAAACTCTATCAGAGCTAAATCGTCAGGTTTTAGCAGACCATAGCGCGAAGAATCTCCACTCTGAGGATCGTCAATCAAAGTACCTTCAAGCCTCCAGTTCTTCGACTGCTTCCTGATATAACGCAGCACTTGGTGAACAGACGTTACGCCAGGCCCCTGTACATTCAGCTGCACCGGTATGGAAGCATCGGCCCCACGTAATGCAGGGAAGAACAGGTGAACCAGTACTGCTGCATCCAGATTAATGGCCTTCTGCTTGCTGGAGCGGGGGGTAGTGTCGAAGTAACGTTTGAATATCGTCAGATCAGAGTGCTTGAGGCACTTTAGCGCAATCTTGCGTGACGGCGGCGCGAGCTCCGGCGAGAGTAGTGGATATAGCACTGGCAACTGCATAAGAAAGTAGAGGAGGGACGGCGTTGCCGATCTGTTTAAACGCCGGATTCATTGTACCACAGAAGACGAATCCGTCCGGGAATGATTGTAGACGGGCAGCCTCACGTACCGATATGGTACGCGCCTGTGTGCTGTCATAGTGGATATGAGAGTAACTGTCCTTACCCAAGTGTGCCATCAGCGTACGGGCAGGTTGGTCCGGCTCCATCTTTCTCCACTTATTGGGAAACTTATCCGGATCGTAGGGTGGCACATATTCCTTGTGCAGCTTCTTGTAGCGTGCACTATCTACAGAAAGCGGCCGCTTGTAACGTCTTCTAAGCTCCTCCTGGAACATCTGATTGGCGTACATATACGCCTGAGGATACTGGTCGCCCGCAGCCATACGCTGAAATATCTTGTAGTCACGTGGCAGACGGCGAATTACATGGGCATTAACACCATCTGTACTCTCAAATCCAACCCATTCCCGCATTATAGCTCCGTAAGCTCCCGGCTCAACCTCTGGTCTATAAGGACAAATGGCTTCTAGGGTCTTAGTTCCACGCTTCATTTTGCCACTCAGATGCTCAGTAATAGTCGGCAAATCACGGAGAGCATCCTGTGCAGTAACAGCTGGGGGCAACGCTGGATTATAACGTCCCACTTCCACATAGTGGCGTGAGAACAGGTCTACCCTAACGTGCTTAAGAGCGGCGTTACGTGCACTTAAATAACCACGTGGAAGTTGAATAGAGTGAGTAGCTTCGGGAAATGTCACCCCTACTCCAAGCTCTGTCCGGTAGGCAATCAAGACCATCCGCTCACGCATCTGCGGGACTCCATAAAATGCTGAGTTCAACAACGTGTACTGGCACGTATAGCCAAAACTCTCCAGTTCCTCACAGGTCGCTTCAGCTACATTAATCCCACCATAATTCAACGCATCCGGCACATTCTCCATGACCAGCGCAAGTGGCTTAAATAGGGCAACGTACTCCAGGTAACGTAGATATAGGTTACCACGCGTATCCTGCAGGTACGCTTCCGGGTGCTCAGCAAGCGCCCTGAGTTTTGCCCGCCCTATCCGGGTGTAAGCCTGACACGGAGGACCACCTACTATGATATCAATAGCTTCGTCAATAGGACCTTCAATTCCTAACTCATCCAATAAGTGGTCTGGATCAACCTTGGTAATATCACGGGAGCGGCCATGAACCTCCATTTCTTCAGGAGACTCATTATGAAAATTGCGGGCATGAGTAAGTGCCGCATGTGGGTCCATCTCCACTGCGCCGGCAATAGTGAATCCAGCCCGGTGAAAACCCAGGGATATACCCCCACATCCCGAAAACAGGTCAAGCACACGAAGGGGAGCCCCTTCCCGAAATCGATTTAACTTCTCAACAAACGCCAACAGTAAACTATGGAGCGGTAAATCGGAGTAAATGCAGACTGCAGCTACTTACCGTTCCTCCCCAAGTCTACAAAGTAGCAAAATGTAAGATCAGGTAGCAAGGTCAGCTGAATCGGGTGGTCCTGTGATATTATCTACTAATGAAGCTAAAGTCTCCTGTCTTGCATGCGCCTTAAGTTCGCATTCCCAGACGGTTATCACTCTCCATCCATGTGCTGCCAGTTCTCCGTGCTGCTTCAAGTCGTTAGCAACATTACGTCCGATTTTGTTCATCCAAAAGTCTGTACGCGTCTTTGGGGTCACAAAGTAGCGGCACCCTTCGTGCCCATGCCAGAAACACCCGTGAACGAATACGGCAGTACGATACCTGGGCAGCACTATGTCCGGCTTACCCGGCAGCTCCTTTTGGTGAAGCCGAAACCTAAATCCCTGCCCATGAAGGTATCGACGGACCACCAGTTCAGGCTTGGTGTCCTTTCCCTTGATACGGGACATGTTGTAACTACGGGTAGCGGCACTGTGGACGTCAGCCATGCTTTCCAAACACGCATATCGTGTACCAAATTCCATCAGCAGGAATTATGAAAGTAGCTCGTGGCAAGTCTCTTATATTGCTCATCAGGCATGTCAGGCTGCCTTCTCCACCGCAACAGTACTAATACGGCAACGGACCCCTTTGTGTAACAGAAGACTGAATCCTGCACAGGTCTAATGAGCGTATTACGATATATTTGCTGCTAAACATTAATGTGACATGATTCTGCCCGCTATCACTGGCTCTGGTTATCCTCCCAGAACATTTTTACAGCTGTACTGCAGGTGTCAGAATGGTCTTGCACCTCATTCGGCAGGGCGCTTAGTGCTTAATGATAACTTAAACATGCGCATCGAATTGCGCTGTCGCAGTTGTGGCAACCACCTTGTTCACACAACCACTAGTCTACCTGATGGCTACCGTCCTTACCGTGTACTGGTTATAGGGGAAGACGGTCCCCATTTGCCTGCTGAGTTCAGACCTCTTCCTTACCTGGAAGAGGAGTTCATGGTAGTGGGGTGTTCAAATCAGGATGCGTACGAGCGTGCCGCATTTGCATGTGAGCTAAAATTCTCGGGCCACAGAACAACGTGGTATCTTGATGGGAACGAGTGGAGAGACGAACGGTTTTGAGCGTGCAGAGATATTCTAGAAAAAACTGATGGGAGAACATAGATGGTGGTTCATCTACAGGTTTCTTCTAAAGGTTACTAAACGCGAGTAGGTGAGAGAGTCTCTGCCACTCAAAACAATAGGTGATTGTGCGTTTGCTCAAGCGGGCACTTACTCCTTGGGGTAGGTAGGAAGAAGGACTTCATCTATCTGACGACGACTTATTGGGTGTAAGATCACTAAATAACTAACTCCATAAGTTGGGTCTTTACATCCTCATATTTTGTTTGATAGAACATGCTTGAAGGCTGAGTAATGCGGGTAAATGTATGGAATCGGATTATATCCCTCAGGTGCCTCCTCATTCAAGTGCACTATATAGCTAACTCATTCTAGCGAAAGAACCGATGTTTTGCAACATAGTTAATTTCATGTGAACAAGTGGTCATGGGAAACCCAAATTCTGGGTTAAGTAACCAGTTCCTTTGCCTTTAATAAATATGCAGGATACAGCTCGCGAATACTCTTGTGGATGATTCATGACAGCCGCCTTACCAGCTGGAATGGGGTTTACTTAATCATGCTCGTATTTTTCGTGATCTGTTGTAAACACCCAGTTCTCCACTGATTCTATCTCCTTACGCTCAATTTCGTTGAGCTTACTACTTTCAATTTGTAACGTGCGATTATATACAGGAAGTAAAGATTCTAGCTTAAGCTCCGGGATACCTATGTCAGCAATGAGCCGCCCTCCACAAAACCATGTATAGTACAATTTTGCAGGGGTACCTTTTAGGTTCTTAACAATTTCGTTAACCGCTTCCGTTAGTTCTATTGAAAAGCTGGTCTCCCTGAGTCTTAGAAACACAAGAAAATTGAGTACCAATGAATCCTCTGGAAACTCTTGGAGGATGTGATCGCGCCAAACCTTGGGCGCGATAATCTGCACTAGGTCTTCCGGATCTCCGGTGTGTTCCAGAATGTCCATGTGTTCGGCCACTATCTTGGCGAACCGTTTTTGACTCTCATCTGCCGCATATGCGTCGCAGATGATTGTCCACAGTTTTTTAGTATAGCTTGTATTTACAGTGGATTGGCCGGTCTGAATGATCAGTTGAATCAACAGCCCGTCTCTGAGCGAAGCGTTATTACAAGCCTTCGTCCATATAGATACCCAGCCAGCCCAGTCACGATCTGGACCGTTTACTACGTTGAATAACAGATCAGGTACGCAGATATCAAAACCGGGCAGTTGATCCTGCAGGATAACCATTTTGATAGCGAACCAAACGCGGCTTTGCATTCTACCATGCGCTGACAGAAATCCGGGGCTTCCGCAGTACATACGTAAACAATCCCGCAAGAACTCTGGTGGGTATTGTCGTACAATCTCCACCGCTGTCTGACTCAAATAGTCAGGGGCACCATAAAAAACCTGTTGTATCTGGGCTGGTAGTTCTCCGTCGTAGGTGGCAGCAGACGCTTTTAACCAGCGTACATCATCCCGCTGAGACTGGAGTAGGCCAATGACTACTTGCTGTTCTCTCAGCGAGAGAGTGCCCCACGAATCTAATGCCTGCCGGAGATTGTAGCATGTCAGGTTAGTGTCTTGGTGCGTAAAGAACTTCTGAAACTGTGGTAGCCGTTTACTAGTGGGACAGGCTGAAAGAAGGAAGTCTAGGCAGCTTAATTCGTACCCATCCATTCCACGAACGGCCAGTGTTCTCGTAATCCATTCCCAGATAGAAACACTGATGCGAAGACACTGATCAGGGGTTACAAATGGAGCAGCCTCCCGAAGCGTACTCAAGTACCTTCCTGTTGTAAAGCGGAGTTGCGCTGTAGAGCACACATTCATAAAATCAGCGAAGACCTCCCCCCAAAGTGACCAAGCGGCTTTCTCGTGTCCGACTATACGCTTCCAATCCATACTCTCAGAACCGTAATCAATCCCGAATGTCATCAGAAACGTCTGTAATCTTAAGACGACAAACTGGCTTGTCAAGCTGTTGCGGATCAAGTCTGTAAACAATGCAGAATCATGAGCATCAGCGGATCTTAGCGCAAACTCAAAAACAGCTTTGATGGCTTCCACTACAACAGAAGGGTATTCATCATCGAAGATGATGCGGGCTGTAGTTTCACGTTCTGTCCGCTCAAAACGGTGGTATTCACTGAAAAATCTGATTGCTGCCTGAGATCTAATGAATCCCTCGTTCGAGTTGAGCGCATGCCGGATCACTCTCAGCGATAGGGATGCTCCTGACTGCAGCAGTTGCCAAGTGGACTCGTCATCTACTTCCTCATTGTTTTCAATTTTGCTGCTTAATGCAGACCGGGCGGCATCATCCATCTCTGGTGTATCCCACCAGAATCTGAGTTTTTCTGTCAGGAAGGGGGTACCTTCATCCCAAAAGATACTGGAAGTACTTAGTGTATCCGTTCTGAGCCTGTTTTCTACTTTACGTTTAACTTGTGAGTCCAGATCAGGAAAAATGGAGAGCAGGAACACGAGCGCTTTCGTACGCACCTTAAAGAAGATGCTCTGCGAGAAAGCTGCCTCAGCAATGGTGATTAGCTTATCTCTGTGATCACTGTCAGACAAGATATGGTACAGGTACGGTAGTTTTTCTGCACACTGATAAGCCGCATCTGCATTGAGACAAGAGATGGAGCCTCTTACGTAAACCAGCAGATCGTCCACTTGGTCTAACCGGCGTAGGCCCTCCATAGCATACGTTGCTGCCTCATAGTACTGAGGATGTGCAAACTGCCGGCTTCCTCTTCTGTTCCTCACGTATGATCTATCTTCAAAGAAGCGCAATGCTGCTATTGCCTCTTTAGACAGATCAGGTAAATTACCATATCTGGGTAAGCGGATGGGATCTTCCTCCTGATCATGTCTTCCGAACAGGGGAGTAATTGACATAATATTCTCTTCTATAAAGCTCACATCGGGTGAAACTTCGCTCTGCCCAAGGATATATTTCAGATCATCCTCATTGACAGTTTTGGTTGTACTGCAGGATAATGCTAAGCACACAGCTACCATCCAAAACTCATCTCCTCGCTCTTTGAATCCGGCGCTAAGAGTTCGTGCGTCTGCCATCGCTAGGTGGCGCAGCTGGCCAAAGCTTTTACCCGACAACCGCTCACGATCCTCATGAATCAAGTGCGCTAAGTGACCTGGTTGTAGTAAGTCACCGTCGCCTCTCTCCAAATGATCTCTGACTTTCATCACTACGTCTGAATCAAGACTGAGATCTTGGTTCTGGATTTTCTCCCATAGCTCCAGCAGAAAGCTCCTGTCGTTGACTGTCAGATCACGCCAAGCCCGGCCTTGTATTTTACAATCCTCAAGCTTGAAAGCTTTAGCCGCTTGAAGAACTGCGTCGCGTTTAGAGGTTACCAGCAGCTTATTGTTTCCCTGAATATCCCGGCATACTTCTCCAACTAGCCTCCAGTCAACATAGCCCTCATTAAGCATGTTATGTCCAAATGGGTCTTCCAACAGACAGATGGAGTAAGGCCGTTCACTGAGGAAGCGACGAGCTGCCTGTGGATCATTGGTAGTTAAATGGCTGTATCCGTGGTCCCAAAACTCATACATCAGCCGTTTTGCCAGTGTTGACTTGCCGCAGAAGGAGTCCCCGCTAAGCAGCAGAAATGAAGAACCATTCAGCTCGTTAAGCAGGTCGCCAAACTCTGCGCGATCTGTATAATTCGTGTCTACGTATGGCGGTTGTTCCTGCACCCGTATGGCATTCTTGATAGCTCTATCACCAACTGCCATCGGGTTAGGGTACACTTCGATATCTACCCTGGCCAGCATGACGGCTATGTTGGCAATGGACACAGCAACGATGGTTTGTGCTTCTTGCCGCCGAGCTATTCCGTGCACGAACCCGTTGTGTACGCAACTCCCACCTGATAACCCAGTCAATTGTGCGTTTGGTGAAATACCATCCGCACCCAAGACCCAGGTTCGAGCGGGCGAACCATCATACTGCAAGACTTGACCTCGGATGGTCTGTCCCATCTGCCGGCCAACTGGAAAACCAAACGTCTGCCACGTGTCACCTGGCTTCAGTATCTGAGTAGTTAAAGGCAAAGGCTGAACTTGAAATGGGAGCTCACCTATTACTTCGAGAACAGCAGCATCCTCACCCCCATCATATTCTACGCACCTTACAGCAAATTCCTCGCTAACGCCGAGAAAGCTATCTCGGTTGAAAGATACAGTAAGATGCTCTGCCTCGGCTACCACATGATATGCGGTAAGTAAATGACGGGATGAGATGAAAAATGCAGTACCCTTGGATATGCGCGCTAATACCTCAGAATGTTTAGACCGTGTTGCGGTCACTATGCCTGTGGCTTGCTGTGTTTGTGAAAACGACATATTAAATATTTATCTCGATAGAGCTTTCAGGTGTTGCATGGATAACCTCATAGCCCTTTTCGGCCTTCCAATCTGGTCGGTCGAATGCGGCGGATGTAGCAGTGTGGTAGTTAAAATACAATTTGCGGATGGTGCCATCACGACGGGGGCGGGATACGATCCAGGCTATCGTTTCCGCATCTGGGTGATCATGAATGCGACCGTTAGTAGAAATTAGATAGGTGTCGGAATCAGTGAGACGCATAAGGTCAGGGCTATTGTTTTTAAAGCTCCCGTGATGCGAAACTTTAATACAATCGAACCATACCGGATCTGTGTTATTTGCTTCAGGGAAGAGACGTATAAGATGTTCTAAAACCACTTCCGCTGCAGCATCGGCAAGAAAGAGCAACCTTTTATCAGCATACTCTAGGATAAAAGCGATTGAACTCACATTTGCGGCAGAATCATCTGGTACATATGGTTGCCGTAAGAAATCGTCTAACGTATCGCCTCCAGGTTGACTAATATCTGCTAAGACCTCGGCTACTTCCTTTTTACTGTCTAACCAGTTCTGATAAGCGGCTTCAAAAAGTAGTGGATCGGTTGCGTCAGATTTGAAACCGTACTGGCGTAAATCTCTTTTCCAGTTCTTTATAAGATCCTCCAGCTTGTCTGGTGAAGGTGAAAGTACATGGCATGTTATCTCACTAGTCAGATTTATCGTAGCTGGTGCTGTTACCGCATTGCCGTCAAAAGAGGTATTCCATAGGTAACAATAAAGGTCAAGTTGCTTGGCCAGAGACATTCCCATCTGTGCACCAATCACTGAGTCAGCAAATTCATCAGTATTCTCGATCTCTGGAGCTGACATCGTTGCAAGTAAAGCTACATCCACTGCTGAGAGCTCCGTTTCGCTGCTTGCTGTTTTTTGAGGCAGGTGTCTGTAAGCATTGAACCAGACCTGATTGATTCCGATGATCTGAGGATTATCGCTCGCTTTGTTATCAATAAATAACCCATTGCTCCCTCCCTTAATATGATCTGCATCAATGTGGGTGATCAAGCATAGATCAATCTGTCCACCAGCAGCGGCAATCTTAGTTAGATATGGTTTAAGGTGGTGCCTATATGTATGCACATACCCAGTATCTACCAGCATTCGCATTTTATCGCCAATCTCAATTAGAAAGCAGTCCCCGTTCATGGCCGGAAACATTGTAATAGAAGTTTTCACACGCGGGATAATTTTCAGACGCAATAACGGTGATAACGTCCTCTAATGATTAGGCTGTGTCTGAAAAGTTCGGGGATGTAACTTAGGGCATGGCAGCCCGATATGAGTTAAATGATGCCCAATGGGCGGTGGTAGCCGCCGAATTGCCGCCGCAGTGCACCGGTGCGGCGTGGCGGGACTTGCCGGCACGCGACGGCCCGTGGCAAACGGCTTACGAACGGTTCCGGCGCTGGTCCGCTGACGGCACGTTCGGGCGGGTGCTTGCTAGCCGCCTTGCGCCTACGCCTTGATCAGGACGGCTTGCTCGACCTGGACACATGGTTGGTAGATTCGACCACGGTGCGCGCCTCGAAAAGCGCGGCGGGCGGCACGAAAAAAAAGCCCAGTGCCTCGGGCGTAGCCGCGGTGGGCTGACCACCAAGCTGCACGTGGTGTGCGACGGGGCGGGCACGCCGCTGGCCCTGCTGCTCTCGGCCGGGCAGCGGCACGACGCACCTCAGTTCGAACCCTTGTGCGAGCAGGTGAGCACTCGCCGCCGGCCGCGCCAGCTGATTGCCGACTGCCGACAGCGGCTACGACGCTCAGCACATCCGCCGCTGGCTGCGTCGGCGCCGCATTCCTGCGGTCATTCCGCGGCGCCGTCCTGCATCAGGCCAGCGCTGCCGCCGACGTGGCCGTCCACCGCGCATGGAGCCGCACCGATATGCCCGCCGCAACGCCGTGGAGCGCTTTTTCGGTTCGCTCAAGGAGCACCGCCGCGTGGCCACTCGCTACGACAAACACGACGCACACTTCCTCAGCATGGCGCTGCTGGCGTGCATTCGCCGTATGCTACAACATCACTTTTCAGACACAGCCTAGAACCTTTGATTGCTTTCTGATGCATTTTAGTTAGGAAAAGGAGCCGCCTGGAGAAAAATACAAAAAAGTACTTGAGCATTTAATGAGTGAGAGCACAACTACAATACAGGATACCTCCCGGTACTTCACCTCAACTTGGCCCCCCCACTATTTGCAGCCTTGTTTAAACCTTGGCGAGTCACATCATTGACATTTGGCTGCTGCAGAGTTATGCCCCCTTCATCCGGCCTGTAGTCAGTAGTGCCGTATGCACCTGCTACAGCAGGGCGGCAGCGGAACCAGCAGAACCATAAGTGCGCTGCTGCTCGTCTACCAGATAGTAGCCAGTGACAGCACCAAGGTCGCTTGCATCGACATGGAGCGCGGCTCTGCCCACATCTATGCCGACCTGGGCGCCTACCAAGTTTTGCCGCTCACGGTACCCTTTACTCTTGGCTGATTGTTCAATAAGTGCGTTTTAGCTCGTTTATGGCCAAAAAAAGGACGACTATTAGCCGTTCTCTTTTTTAACACCAAACCGTACGGACAATGCATATATGTCACCCAAGGCTATATTCATCATTAGGTCGAGTTTCGAACTTCGATGAATATCTTGCACTATGACAGTAGCGAAAAACAAACTGGTTTTAGTGCATTTCTTTTTGCTTGAGTAGATTGAGACCAATAAGTAGACCTTATAATTTTGCTTTCGCATTGCTTACACCTGTCCACCAACGAAAGCAATGACAGTACCTTTAGAAAGAAAATCTACCCTTCTTTTATATTGGTTGTATACTTTGTGAAGAAAAACCAAGTTTCTTTTTCGAAGCTAGGTTGAATTCTTCCTAACTATTTTCCTCCCGCGTACAAATTACCTGAGGCCCTTCCGCCTGCAATAGAACTGGAATTGCCGCTGCAAGGACAACCAAAGTTGAGTAGGTTCCGATAATTAAAAGTTATCGGAACCTATGATGGTGACTGATAAGTAAGCATTTTATCAGTTCTTACTATCAAAACTTAGCAGCTTGTCTTAAGTCGGAAGTCATCACAGCTTACTATTGTATTAAGTGGAATTGGCGATAGGGTGTGGCGCAGCGAACTTATACATTTCGCCGCTTCATTTATTGCCTTTACTATTAGTGCGTCAACTCCTCATTTCTCCACTCCTGGCTGCTGCTTCAACTGCACGGCGGCATGTAGCAATTTGTCTGC
This sequence comes from Hymenobacter sp. UYP22, assembly GCF_040547285.1. NCBI lineage: Bacteria > Pseudomonadati > Bacteroidota > Cytophagia > Cytophagales > Hymenobacteraceae > Hymenobacter > Hymenobacter sp. UYP22. The sequence goes on from NZ_JBEPPK010000014.1 coordinate 98,858, forward strand.
CTTTATTGATACATTGAAAACGCAGGTTCCCAGCGAAGTCAAAAGTGTTGGAGTGACCATTACCGATGCCACCGCCGTGGACTGATCCACGCTGACTACTGAATTAAAACCGCTGAGCAAATCGAGCTGTCGCAACTTCTTCGATAAAGCGAACTGCGCGCCTAGCCAATTGCGCTTCAAAGTCTATCATCTCAAGTCCACTAAAGCGTAGCAGTGCATCCTCCTGCACCGCGCTGTGTAGCGTGGCTAGCTTCCGGTAATTAGCGTAAGCTTTCCTCAACCACGGCTCTGCTGCTGCTAGTTTAGGTGCATCGGGTATCCGGTCGCGCTTGGTATGCTGATTGTATTGTCGATCAACGGGCAATAAATTCCACAGCTCATTGATGGGGTAAATGGTAAGCGGTAGTAAATGGTCGAGATCGTACTGCTGGGGGCTGGAAAGGATCTTTTGCGTCCAAGGGCACGTGAACTGGACATTTTCGTGCAGCAAAATGTCAATTTGGTTGCGTTCCCAGGACAACGGACGACGGTTATCGGGGCGAGTAGTAAGCATCGTGTAAACTTCACCCCGGGTAACGTTACGGCCTGGATCTTGCGTTACCCCTTCAGTGAACAAACACCATTCGTGGATGCACAGGGCCTCGACGTAAAGTGAAAGCCGGTGAAACGCGGCCCACAATTCGCCTGGTACGACCAGGCAGAGTTCATTCAACTGGGTACCGGGCAGAGCGTGAACGGAGCCCGGAAGTTGATCACAGCGGATAGGCTGAGCAAAGATGGACCAGTGCCCCGGCCCGGCAAATTTGATGGGCATAAGCAAGGCTTTGCCCGCGGCGGCAACTGCTGTATCGTAGGCTGATTGAAGCGATTGGCTGTAGGATTTTCTCCGACGCGGAGTACGCATCTCGGCCTGCAAAAAGAATCCATCGCCTGCTTGAGCACTTAACTGCACCGTGCGTTTCCACTCAAGCTGCAGTGCGGTAAGGGCTGGACGGAACGCCAGATCATTGCGCAAACTGCCGGAAACAACAGCGCGAGCTCCTTGGTAAATTGGAGCGAACTCATCCGCGAAAGGCCAATAATAGGCCACCCACAATTCTGCTAACCGACGTAATGGGATGGCTATAGCCAAATCGCCACGCGCCATATCAGGGTACATAAGCACCACATCGTTGATAGAGCGAAGAAGCGCTATTTTGTAGCTTGTCGTCTTGCTATCGTGCTTGAGGATAGCAGCAATAATTTGCTCCCCGTGAGACGCTTTCATGCTAGCGCTGCGCTTGCTGGATTACTCTGCGTCAAACTCATCATGCTTTTTAGCCGTGCCCCGAAGCAACGAACCTTAGCTAAATACCAACTTATTACTGCCCATTATTTCTTAACCCCCGATGCGGTTGATTCAGGTTAGAGTGTCAATCTATTGGAACTCACGGGTGAACCTATGATTTTTGCTCGGGCTTATAAGCGTATCCCTCAAGCAAGAACGCTTGTATTACCTATGGCAAGAAAACCCTCAGTTCTTTTATATAGGTCACGATTCTATGTAAAGAAAAATCAGGTTTCTTTACATAGCTAGCTTATATACCCTCCTGGCTAGTTCTCATCCGACGTGCAAATGAACTGGCAACTATCCGCTCTTCCGCCTGCGATAGAACTGGAAACACGAGCTGTACTTAAAAAACTACCAGCTGCACACCGTGCTTTGGCAGAGCTCAAGGGCTTGGTCGCCGCAATCCCCAATGAGAGCATTCTGCTAGATACACTGCCGTTGCAAGAGGCAAAGGACAGTTCAGCTATTGAAAACATCGTCACTACGCACGACGAACTCTTTAATGCTGAGCTTAATCTAGGAGTATCACAGGCGGCCAAGGAGGTGCAACGCTACGCGGCGGCCCTACGCCTAGGTACGCGCCTGGTATAGCAGTTCGGGTTTCTAAGTGCTAATCACATTGCCCAAATACAGGAAGAATTGAAGCGCGATAACGGGGGCTACCGCAAACTACCTGGTACAACACTCAAAAATCAACGTGGGGAGGTGGTGTATACTCCACCACAAGACCCCACAACCATCCTGGACCTGATGGGGAATTTGGAGCAGTATCTCAACGATGATTCCTTACACGACGTCGACCCACTGGTCAAGATGGCCGTGCTGCATTTTCAGTTTGAGAGTATCCACCCGTTTTATGATGGCAACGGACGTACCGGGCGCATTCTCAACATCCTATACCTAGTACTTAAAGGACTGCTGGATATTCCAGTGCTTTACTTGAGTCGGTTCATCACGCATAACAAAGCTGATTATTACAACTATCTACAGGCGGTGCGCGATACCGGTGCCTGGGAGCCGTGGTTGCTTTATATGCTCGAGGGCATTGAGCAAACAGCTCGCGAAAGTATCATACTGATCACTGAAATGCGCAGTCTGATGCAGCAAACTAAACAACAACTGCGCACCTATAAATTTTATAGCCAGGATCTTCTCAATAATTTATACCGACACCCCTATACCCGCATCGAATTCTTACAGCAGGAACTTAATGTGAGCCGGCCTACCGCTGCCAGCTACTTAAATAAACTAGCCGAAGACGGCATCTTGGTTAAGCATAAGCAGGTAAACTCGAATTACTACGTGAATCAGCCGCTATTTGAACTTCTTGCGCGTCTAGGTTAAAGTTTGAGTCCTTACTTGAGTTGGACAAGCAAGGGAGGCTGGCGTAAAATCGCTGCTGCAGTAAGGATCATCATAGTTGAGTGGGTTCCGATTGCAAGCTATCAGAACTTGCGCTGGAAGTGCAAGCTGATCGCAGTGAACGGCCAACTTCATCTGGCAGGTCAGCTCACCTTCTCTGGAATGCGGAGATTCTAGGTTAAATGCTGGTTGAGCCGGGGCCTGAGCGCGCTAGTAGTGACAACGAAGCAAGTGATAATTTTTAAGTAGGTTTTGTCGGCCACTTGGTACCCATAGCGCTGCGCGACATTCTTATGTAGGCTGGGCAGAAAACCGCTGCAAAGTCCGCCAAAAAGTGACAGAAGCTTACTCATCAGCAGCTCTGCAATTGAAAGGAAATGGTGGCTGGGTCGTTGCCATCGACGCAGAAATAGAGCAGACCGGAGTCGCCCCAGGCAAACTCCTCAGTGCTGTCGAATTGCAGCCAGAACGTGCCCGTGGGGTAAGCCCCTTGCAGCCACTGCGCGTAGCCGCCTACCCAGGAGCCCAGGTCGGGCTCACCGGCCAGCTCCGTGACGGCCGCATTATAGGCTTTGCGCCAGTTTTTGGGGCGCAACTGCTCGCAGAGGGCTTGTAGCTCGGGGGCAATGTCACCCAGCTCGTCATCATCAGGCAACGAGGGCGCGGCTTGCGGGCGAATGGAGCTAAACCCGATGGGCGGCAGTTCAGTGGGCCGCGGCACCCGGGCCAACTGTTCGGGGCGAATGCGCGGGTAGATTTTTAGGCGAAAATCGCGCGGGTCGCCGTCATCATAGGGCAGTTCGCCCCAGTGGTAGTTCTGGTAAAACTGCACCACCTGCGCCTCGAAGGGCCAGGGCATACGGTCGTCGTCGTTCACGAGCTGAAAAATCAGCTCCAGCGGCTGGCCGGTGTCGGGGTGGGTGGGCCAGGTTTCGCCCTGCTCGAAATACGGGTCGCCGCCGATGTGCGAGCGCAGCTGCGACTCAGTCGGCCGCTCGGCCGGCGCAATAAGCAATTGCTGTTTGGTGCGTAGTAGCGCCTGCAGCCGGGTGCGGAGCTCCTCGGCTAGGGTTAGTCTAGTACTCATAATCGGATTTTAGCAAGCCTTTGGTATGCATCAGCCGCATCAGGCTGCAGCGATACTGGCCCCACAGCCACCGTTGATGCGCTGCTTCTCTGCCCGCCGCGGCTTAGCGCGGCAGCGGCAATTGCACGTATTCTGAGGGCGCATCGTCGGGCATTTCGCCCTGGGCATTGAGGTGGCGCAGCTTGAGCACTGCGATGCCGGGATTGGCCCAGCGCGCTTCCTGTGGCTCCCAGGTGGTGGGCTCGCGCATCCAGACCAGGCGGGGGCCGGCGTCTTCAATCTCTACAAAGGACAGGGCATTTACTTGGTCGCCGCCGCCCAGGCCGGGGCTGGTCAGCAGCACGAAACGGCCGTCGGCGGAAGTAGCCGGGGTGCCCACCACCTCCAATTGCTGGCCGGTGCGCTGGTCCACGAGCACCGTGCCGTCCGACTCGTGGTACCAGGCCCGCACCACCCACTGGTGGGCCGCCGGCAAGCTGCCCCAGTATATATACCGCACTGCCCCCGAATTTTGCAGCAAGAACTGCTCGTCGGGCGACGAGGAAAGCTTGACTTCGTTACCGCGCAGGGGGCGCAAGAACAAATCGAGCCCCTGGCGCCGCACCTTGCCCTGGGTAGAGGGTAGCGGCTCAGTATCGGGCTGGTTCACCATCTCCGGCAAACCGTTGCCGGGCTGTTGGTTGAAGGCCTCGGCGGTGCTGGGGCGAAGCGGTATCACCTGGTTGCCGGGCAGGTGCAGGGTGTCGCCTGGGCGGGCCGGCGGGCCGGTGTCGGCCACACTATTGGCAGGGGGCGCCTGCTGGGTTGGGGCACCATCGGGCCGGCAGGCGGCACTGGTTAGTAATGCGCCAATTGCCAGGTTTTTCAGGCAGGAATGCAGCAAGGACATGGAGCTTAATTTACTCTTTGTAGATGTCAAACCGGGTAAAGGGTACCCGGCCAAAATTCTTGCTGGTGGCGGCCGTGGCTGTGCCGTGCTCGGGGTCGAGGGCGTGCAACCGCTCCCGGCCGTCGCGGTGCAGCAGCCAGCTGCCGGTGGCCGCCTCGTAGCGGAAGGTCACGTGGCGCGTCCAGCGCTGGGCGCTGCCCCCGGAGTGCTCTACCGTGAAGTAGCCGTTTTTAATGGCCAGGCCAGTGAACGGGTCGCCCATCAGGCCGCCGCAATCTACGCAGTACACGGCGTTGTCGGTGCGGGCAGCCAGGGCAAAAGTGCCGCCAGCCCCGCCCACGAACACCAGCAGCGGGCGCTTGGTGGGGTGGCTTACCACGTCGGAGGCCTTGGCCTCATCGGGCCGGTGCACCACCACCAGCCAGTCCGGCAGCGCGTCGCGGTTCAGGTCGCCCTGCGCGGCCTCGAGCACGGCATAACCCGCCGGTAGGGCCCGGCGAAGGGCGGCGGGCAAAGCCGGCGCTGGGTCGCGCCCAGCTTGAGGCGGGCGGACCGATACCAGCAGGCTCAATAGGTAAGCAAGCAGCATAACTAACAGAATACATAACGGCGGCCTACTCGGCTATAGCCATTGGATTGGCCGCCCGCCCCAGTAGGTACGGGCCCGTCCCCACCCGCGTTGGCTTACCAGCAACCCTGCCGGCTGCCACTAAGTAAAGCCCAGCAAGCATCTCCTATTTCCTGCATCCCTTCGGGGCCAAAGGTCCCTCTTCCTGCATGCTTATGGCCACCTACTTCCCGCCCGCCCAGACCGAGCAAGAGCTGCTGGTGCAGCCTACCGAGTTGGAGAAAGTGCTTAACTGCTACCGGTTACGGCCCCAGGAGCTTATTGACGCCGAGCAGCAGGTGTACCACGCGCTGGAGGCGTTTCAGCAAAACGGCTTCTTCGTGCTCGTGAATGACCGGCAGGTGGAAAGTCTGGACGAGGAAGTATGGCTCGGCAGCGGAGCTACGGCCAGCTTTCTGAAGCTTACCCCGCTGGTTGGTGGTTGCAGTCTGACACAGCTTCCACTGAAATAATAGTTTAACAGCAACAAGATGGCAACGTCTGAGAAATTTACTTTAGCTCCCTTACCCGCCGAAACCAGCCCGGAAGCGCTAGCCCAGCAGGCCGTGCTGCAACAACTCATTCGGGAAGACGCGGCGGTGGCCAACTGGCACAGCAACATCAGCGACTTGCCGACCTACCAGGCCGTTCGCACGCAGGACGCTGCCTACCGGGGCCAGTTAGCCTTAGCGGCCCTGGCGGCCATTCGGGCTAATAGCGGTCGGGTAGCTACTACCATGGTGAAGCTGTTGGGAGCGTTGATGCGCAGCACGGTAGACCTGGGCGAAGCCGATTTTATCACCCTTTTTCAGGGCTACGGCCTGCGGTTCGAAACGCCTAACGCGGAGACGGTTCGCAATGCGCTAGGCATTTATCCGGTGGCACTGACGCTGGGGCAGGTCGAGAAATTTGTCAGAAAAAACGGAGTACCAGCGGCGTTGGCCACTTACCTCACGCAGTTTTTGGCCGGTACCCACCTAGAACTGACGGGCTGGCTCTCCAGCGACGTGGCTAAGCTACAACGCCGGTTGCAAGCGCTTCTTAGCCAGCAGCCTGCGGCGGTGAGGCCCGTGCTATCCTTTCCCGAAGGCGATGCCTTTGGGCGGAACCTGACGCAGTTTGTGGGTAGCTTGCCCGAGGAGGCGCCCACGACCATGCCTTGGCTGCACCTGTTGCAACTGTGGCAGCGCGCCAGCGGCGGCCAGCCTACGGCCAAGTATCGCCAGGAACTGACCGCCGCAGTGGCCGCCGTAGGCCCCGAAGACGTGCGCACGCAGGGCGGGGCGCTGTTGGCTACACTGGCCGCGCTAAACCCTGAGGAAATAACCACGGTAACGGAACATCCAGGAACATTTACGATTCAGCAGCTAGCCTCTATGTATGGGGCTGCGGCCACCATCACCCCACAAGGGTATAGCGTCGCCCGCACCGAAATTCGCTACCTGCTCGAACCCAGCCAAAACGTGGCCAAGGGCCTGATCTGGACCCTGGCCCCGCTGGCCAACGAGCGGCTGCTAGCGCTGCTGACCAGCTACGCAGCCAAGTGCTTCCGCAAGATTCCGGGGAAAGGCCCACTGGCGGCGGGCTTGGGCAATGCCTGCTTGCTGGCTCTCTCGCAAAACGGCCTGCCCGGCGTGGCGGCTCTGGCGCGGGTGCGCTCCAACATTCGCCAGACCAACACCCAGGAGCTCATTGCCCGCTATATCGCCCAGGAGTCGCAGAAGCTGGGCGTGAGCCCGGCTGAAATTGAGGATATGGCCGTGCCGGATTCCGGGCTTGAGAATGGGCGTTTAGATGAGACCTTCGGCGACTATACTGCCACGCTTACCCTGCACGAGGGCAAGGCGGAAGTGCAGTGGCTCAAGGCCGATAAAGCCCTGAAAAGCGCCCCCGCGGCCCTCAAAGCCACCCACCCCGACGAGCTGAAAGAGCTGAAAGCCGCCCAGACCCAGGCCCAGCAAACCTACACCACCCAGCGCGATCGGCTCGACCGCAGCTTCGTGGATCAGCGCCGTATTCCCTGGCCCTGGTTTGCGCAGTATTACTTCCGGCACGGCCTGCTGAGTCTGCTGGCCCGCCCGCTCATCTGGCGCCTGCACCGCCCTGATGGCGCATTTCAGGATGCCATTTTTCAGGAAGATGCCTGGCAGGATGCCCTGGGCCAAGTGGTGCCCGCCCCTACGCCCGGCACGGAGCTCCAGCTCTGGCACCCCGTGCTGACTTCGGCGGATGAGGTGCTGGCTTGGCGGCGGATGCTGGACACCAGGCAGATACGGCAGCCGCTCAAGCAGGCATTCCGGGAGGTGTACCTGCTCACGCCCCCCGAGGAGCGCACCCGCACCTACTCCAACCGCATGGCGGCCCACATTCTCAAGCAGCACCAGTTCAACAGCCTGGCCAAGCTGCGCGGCTGGCGCTACCGCCTGCTCGGGGCTTACGACAAAGGCTACGACTCCGAAACGGCGAGCTTACCCCTGCCCATACATGACCTGACGGCCGAGTTTTGGGTGAGCGAAGTGTACGCCGACGGAGAATGGAACGATACGGGCATTTACAACTACGTGAGCACCGACCAGGTGCGCTTCACCCGGGCCAACGAGCCGGTGCCGCTGCCGGAAATACCGGCCCTGGTTTTCTCGGAGGTGATGCGCGATGTGGACCTGTTTGTGGGCGTGGCCTCGGTGGGCAACGACCCGCAATGGCGCGACAACGGCGGGCTGGCCCAGTTCCGTACCTACTGGGAAAGCTACTCCTTTGGTGACTTGAGTGAAGTGGCCAAAACCCGCAAGCTGGCCCTGGAGCGGTTGGTTCCCCGCCTGAAAATTGGTAGGGTGAGCGAAATCAAAGGCAACTTTCTGGTAGTGAAGGGCCACCGCCACGTCTACAAGATCCACCTGGGCTCGGGCAACATCCTCATGGAGCCCAACGACCAGTACCTGTGCATTGTGCCGGACCGCTCCAGTAAGCAGCTCGGCTCCACCGACGTGTTTCTGCCCTTCGAGGGCGACGCCGTGCTGTCCATCATCCTGAGCAAGGCGCTGTTGCTGATGGACGACGATAAAATAACCGACGAAACCATCCTGCGCCAGCTGTGAATACGAGCCTGCCCCACAAACCCTCGCCGACCTGTCCGCCGACGTCGTGTTGGCCTAGGGAGTGACCTAGGGCGCCTGGGCCGTGATGCAGAAGGCGCGCGTCAATGGCAGCCTAACCAAAAGCCTCGTGTTTGGCGTGCTGGAGGGGGCACAGCGTGAAATTATCTGGCTAGAGATGCCCGCTCAGGGCTAACTCGTGCAGAACCTGGACTCAGCCAGTGTGCGGATGCTGCTACGCAAGCTAGCGAACAAGCTCACTGCCGGCCAGTTGCTAACGGTGAAGTCACAGGCGCTGCACCTAGATTTAGTAGATACCCCTGAGGCTGACAAGGCAATCTCACTGGATTTGAGTACCTCCAGGGTCAGTGGTTCAACGGCAGCTTCTACACGTAACGCCAAGCCAAGCGTTTCCAAAAGACCCAGTAAATGCCCTTGCTGGTGGCGTACAGCGCCCAGAATAGTTTCCAACGTGGCATGATTCCAGTGGAAATGTGGTCATTCCCGACGCTAGTATATATAGTAAGTTTATTCTCCGCATAATTTGCGGTGAATACAACCCTTATTCTCCGCACTGTTCTCTACGCTACGAGTAAACCAGTGTAGTGCAATGGCACATTGTGCTGCTGTTTACACTACGCACTGTGAGGATGAGGTCCAGGTTGGTCCTGTAGTTTAGCCATTAGCCCAAGCAGCCCTATTGCAAACCTCTTAGCCGTCGGTAAAAGGCCTCCGCGTAGGTGTCACTAATGGGAATAAGCTGATCGGCAATCTGAATCCGGTTTTTCTCGATGTGCTCAATCTTAGCGATGGCCACCAGAAAGGACCGGTGCACGCGGGCAAACTCCCGGGCAGGCAGCAACTCCTCCAGTTGGGCAAAGCTGAGCAGGGTCATCAGCTTTTCCTGCGTGGTATGAATGCGCAGGTAGTCCTTCATTCCCTCCACGAAGAGGATGTTACGGACCGCAACCTTTTGGATGCGGTGACCCACTTTCAGAAATATATAGTCCGCCTCGCCACTTGGCGCTGCTCGTTCTACTTGCGCCTGGACGTCCCGCTCGGGGCTCTGCTGCTGGTAGAGGCGCAGCACCGACTTATAAAACCGCTCGAATGTAAAGGGCTTCACTAAATAGTCCCGTACCTCTAACTCGTACGCTTTCAGCGCATACTGATCATAGGCCGTGGTAAGGATGATCATGGGTTTAGGGCTGAGCATCGGAATGAAGCTGAGCCCGTCCAGGTCCGGCATGTTAATGTCCAGGAACAGCACGTCCGGCTGCTCAGTCTGTAGCTGAGCTGTAGCTTCCAGGGGACTCGAGAACACGCCTTTCAATTCCAGGAAAGGCACTTTGCGGATGTACTCTTCCAGTATTTCCTGGGCCAGGTATTCGTCTTCAATGATGCAGCAGCTGAGCGTTGCTTTCATGCGCCGGGTGGTGTAGGCCGTGGATGGTAAGCACGACGGTAAATGTCTCGTTGGCACTCTGCGTGGAGAGCGTATGCTGACCAGGATACAGTAAGGCCAAGCGTTTTCGGACGTTGGGCAGCCCAATGCCCCCCGGCCCTTCCAGTAGATTGGCGGGCCTTTTAGCAGTAGGATTTTGCACGCTGAAGGTTAGCCGGTCGCCCAGCACTTCCACCCGAACCTTCAGGTCACCGGGCTCCAGTCGGGCCGGGCTGTGCTTGTAGGCATTTTCGAGCAGGTGCACGAACAGCAGGGGAGCAAGGTAACAGGAGTTAGGGTCGCCGGCTACCTGCATATCCACTACGGGGCTGTTGCGGTAACGGAGCTGCTGCAAGCTCACGTAATCCCGCACGTAGTCCAGTTCTCGAGCCAGCGGTACGGTAGCCGCATTGGACTCATACAGCATATAGCGCATCAATGAGGCCAGCTGCATCACGGCCTCCGGGGCGCTAGCGGCCTGTTTGTAAACCAGCGTATGGATATTATTCAGGGTATTGAATAAGAAGTGGGGGTTAATCTGAGATTTGAGATACTGCAGCTCGGCTTCAGCCGCCTGCTTTTCCAACTGCTCCTTGCGGATGGTATTGAGCACCAGGGTTTCGGTAATTCGGGCCAGCCAGCCCAGGAACAAAAAAATGGCTGTCGTAAGCAAATGCGCGGTGTAGTAGCTAAAGCTGAGCGGCTGGTAGTGAAACAGTAAAAACGGCAACGGCCCAGTCAGCGCTATTGCCGCCAGTCGGAGCCAGTAGGCCCGGTTCCTTTTCTGGCCAGCATACCGGGTCAACACACGGAAGTAGCTGTAAAAAACGTACAGGCAGGTAGCAACAAACCCGGTTGTGGTGCTTGCCCAGTGGACACTGTCATCGGTTCTGAGTTGTACGCTCACCAAAAAGGTGAACAAGACCCAGACGACCAGATGGATCAGCCGAAAGATTCTCTTGACGCGCTCCATACTGCAAAGGTGTTGCTTCCCGCCAAGCCGGCCCAGCCCCTTCTACCAGTTACGGATTTTAATCTACGGGCGGAGAAAAGCAATCGGCCAGCCGTTTGGCGGCGGCAATCGGCCACTTGGTCGATTGCTTTGGCGCAGTCGCCTATCCGGTTTTGCGCTCCGGCTGGGCGGGCGTTGCTTCGTTTTGCACCAGAGAAAGCACCTTATACGCGTGGCTCCTCTTACCCGATTAACCGAAGCAGAACCGATAACATGGGAAAGAACCCAGCGGGCCTCTCCATCCGAGGCGTCTCCAAAAAGTATGCGAATGGCGTGCAGGCCTTGCACAATGTGTCGCTGGCCATTCCGCCGGGCATGTACGGGCTGCTGGGGCCCAATGGCGCGGGCAAATCGACCCTAATGCGCACCCTGGCTACGCTGCAGGAGCCGGATGCGGGACAAATACTCTTGGGCGACATTGACGTAATCACCCAAAAGGCCGCCGTGCGCCAGACGCTGGGCTACTTACCCCAGGAATTTGGGGTGTACCCCAAAGCCAGCGCCGAGGAAATGCTCGACTACTTTGCCGTGCTCAAGGGTATTACCAGCCGGGCCGCGCGGCGGGCAACCACTGAGGATCTGCTCAGGAAGACGAACCTGTGGGATAAGCGCAAGCAGAAGCTGGGCGGCTATTCCGGGGGCATGCGTCAGCGCTTCGGGGTGGCAGTGGCCCTGCTGGGCAACCCGCAGCTGCTCATCGTTGATGAGCCCACGGCGGGGCTGGACCCGGCCGAGCGGGTGCGCTTCCTCAACCTACTCAGCGAGTTGGGGGAGCACAGCGTGGTCATCCTTTCCACCCACATCGTGGAGGACGTGGCGGAGCTGTGTTCAAACATGGCCATTATCAACCAGGGGCAGATTTTGCTGGAGGCCGCCCCGCTGGAGGCCGCGGCCGCCCTGCAGGGCCGCATCTGGCGCACGCTGACCACTAAACAGGCCCTGCCGGCGCTGGAGCAGGAGCACCGCGTTATTTCAACTAAGCTGCTGGGTGGCCGCAGCCTGGTGCGCGTGTATAGCCCGGCACAACCCGCTCCGGGGTTTGAAGCAGTGGAGCCGGACTTGGAGGACGTGTATTTCAGCGCCCTGACCGGCTGCTTCCACCCGGCCAATCAGCGGCCCCAATCGACGGTTGCGCCATGATGCTCCGAACCATTTTTGCGCTGGAATTCCGCTACCAATTACGCCAGGCCCCCACTTGGCTTTACTTCGGAGCCCTGCTGGTACTCGCATTTCTGATTGTAACGGCTAACTTTCTCTCCGATGCGCAGGAGGGCTACTTCCTGCTGAATGCGCCCATCGTTCTGGCTTCGGTGGCGGTAGTCAGCAGCAACTTCTGGCTGGTTATCGGGGCCTCGGTGGCGGGTGAGGCGGCGGCCCGCGATGTGCAGACGCGCATGTACCTGCTCACCTACCCCACTCCTACCAGCAAGGCCGTCTACCTGGGTGGACGGTTTGGGGCCGCCCTGCTGCTCAATGGCCTGATCTTATCGGCCGTACCGCTGGGCATCCTGCTTGGCATGTACGGCGCCGGGGTCGAGGCTGAGCTGCTGGGTCCGTTTCGGGCAGCGGCTTATTTGAGCACCTTTGGCTGTATCCTGCTGCCCAACGCATTTTTTGCCACGGCCACGCAGTTCTCGGCAGCAACGCTCAGCCGCCGGGCCATTGCCAGCTATCTGGGCGCAACTGCCCTCCTGGCTATAGTATACCTGCTGAGCTTTGCGCTGCACCAAACCGGTGAGTGGCAGCATTTGGTGGATCCGATGGGCTTTTCGGCGGTGATGAGCTACCAGACCAAGTGGAGCCCGCTGGAACGTACTACCCGCCTGGTCTTATCCGAGAACTTGTTTCTACTCAACCGCCTCCTCTGGTTCGGGGCGTCACTGGGCCTGCTGGCCCTCACTTACGCGCGGTTTCAGCTTGTGCTGCCGGAAACGGGCCGGAAACCGCGGCCTGATCAGCCGCCAGTAACCGATACTCTGCCCCGAAACTACTCCAGCTGGGGTACAGCGCAAACCCAGCCACCCATTCTGGGTATGTACGGGGTTGCCACGCAGGTACGGCAGTTGCGCTTCCTCACGGGGGAAGGCTTCCGGCACCTGGCAACAAGCAAATCCGGGCTGCCGCTACTGGCCCTGCTGGCCCTGCTCACGGGCTTTACCCTGCCTGGCAACCTGAAAGGCCGCGGAACGCCTTTGCTGCCCCGAACTGATGTCGTGCTGCACCAGCTAACGGCCCCCCTGACCGAACCGAAATTCTTCGGGGTTCTTATTGCTGTGCTCATCATTTTCTATGCCGGGGAATTGGTGTGGCGGGAGCGGGAGGCGGGCCTGAGCGACATAGCTGACGCCACGCCAGTCCCGGAATGGGTCCTATTCACGAGTTGTCTGCTGGTGCTGGGCCTGATGATAGTTAGCTGGGTGGCCTTTCTCATGGTGGCCGGCCTAGTAGGGCAGGCAGCCTTGGGCGGTCCGCCGCCGGAAATAGGTCTCTATCTGCACGCTTTCTTTGGGCTGCAGCTAGCAGATTACCTCCTCTTCGCGCTGCTGACTTTGACGGTGCACGGGCTCGTGAACCAGAAATTTGTGGGGCATCTCGTAGCCCTGCTGGCTTACGGCTTCATAGCCTTCGGCACTAGCCTGGGTGTTGAGCACAAGCTGCTCATCTTCACGGCCAGTCCGGGCTGGACGTATACTGACATGGCGGGCTTTGGCCCGACGCTGGTACCCTGGCTGTGGTTTAAGGCGTACTGGGTGGCGTGGGCCCTGCTGCTGGCGGTAGTCGCGGTACTGTTCTGGGTGCGAAACCGGGAAAACGGCCCAGCCGCTCGGCTTAAACTGGCCCGTGGCCGCTTTACGGGTGCGGTGCCCCGGGTAGCGGCAACCGCAGTTGGGGGAGTGCTAGTGTTCGGTGGGTATGTGTTCTACAACACCAACGTGCGGCACGAGTACCTGTCCGCGGCTACCTCGGCGGCGCAGCGGGCAGCCTACGAACAGCGCTACGGCCGTTATCGGAATGCCGTTCAACCGCGGCTGACGGGTGTAAAGCTGCAGGTGGAGATATACCCCCAGCAGCAGTCGGCAACGATACGGGGCACCTACCAGCTGGTCAACAAGAGTGGCGCGCCCATCGACTCGGTTCACCTGGCCACGGGAACGGGCGCGGAAACTGCGGCCCTGGCTTTCGACCGGCCGGCCAGAGCTCTACTTGTGGATGCGGAACAGGGTTACCATATGTACGCCTTGACCGAGCCGCTCCGCCCCGGCGACTCGCTGCAGCTGAGCTTCGAGGTACGGCACCAAGTCCGCGGTTTTTCCAACGACGGCGCCGATCAGCAAATGCAGGCAAACGGCAGCAGCTTCCGCAACCTGGAGTGGCTGCCGGTGCTGGGCTACCAGCCCTACCGGGAGCTGGATGAGGCCGGCCTACGCAAAGCCTATGGCCTCGCCCCCCGCCCCGTTACCAACTCACTCTATGACGTAGCCGCCCGGCGGTACGCCCCCTTCGCCGAGCAGATTGCCTTCGAGGCCACAATCGGCACGGACGCCGACCAGACGGCCGTAGCCCCGGGCACCCTGCGCCGCACCTGGGCCCGGGCGGGCCGCCGGTACTTCCAATACGCAACGGAGTCACCCATCCGGAATGAGTACGCCATCTTCTCGGCTCGGTACGCACTGCAGGAAGGCCGCTGGCGCAATCCGGCGGCCAGCCTGGGGCAGGAGGTTGCCATTCAAGTTTTCTACCCGCCGGGCGTTACCGGCAATCCTGGGCGGATGATCCGCAGCGCCCGGGCTTCGCTGGATTTCTACAGCCAGCAGTTTGGTCCCTATCCGCACCGGCAACTCCGCTTCGTAACGCACCCGGGCTACAGTTTTGGTCACCACGCGGCTCCCATCGACATTACGGCGGAAGAAGGATTTTTCCTGCTGAACCCCAAGGCCGACAAACGAGGCTTTGACCTGGTCACGGCCGTCGTGGCGCACGAAGTAGCGCACCAGTGGTGGGGCAATCAGCTCAAGCAGGCCTACGTGGAGGGAGCGGGTCTGATTACGGAGAGCCTGGCCTGGTACTCGGCCATGGGGGTAGTGGAGGATAACTACGGCCCGGAGCATTTACGGCGACTCCTGGATTTTCTGCGCGAAGAAAACGAGACCCCGCGCACCCGGGCTGCTCAGCCCTTGCTGCAGGCCAATGACTGGTACCAGAACTACCGCAAGGGCCCTTTGGCGCTGTATGCTCTCAGCCAATACGCGGGCCGCAACCGAGTAAACGGCGCCCTGCAAAACCTGCTGGCGCATCACCGCCCCGGCACCCTCCCCTACCCTACGTCCCTGGATTTGTATCGGGAACTGCAGACGGCTACCCCTGACTCCCTCCAACCCCTGCTCCGGGACCTGTTCAAGACGAATACCTTTTGGGAACTGGCAACGCAGAACGCCACCGCCCGCCCGCTGGCTGGCGGCGCCTGGCAGGTACAGCTCACGGTGCAAGCCCGTAAACTGAAGGTAGATAGTGCGGGCACGGAAACGCCGCTGCCCCTGCAGGATTGGGTGGAAGTTGGCGTGTTTGGCCCAACCGGCCCGGGCTCCGCAGTTGGCCGGACGCTTTACCGCCAACGACACCGGCTCAGGACCGGGCAGCAAACCATCGTGGTGACAGTACCCGGTAAGCCAGCCCTTGCCGGGGTGGACCCCCGACTTTTGCTAGTGGATTGGAAACCAACGGATAACATTCGAACAGTACATGCGGCGAATTAGCGAGCACTCAGCCGTTGGTGTGGCAGCTAATTGGCTTTGGGCCGGGAATCTAGCCTGTTTTCCTGCCTAAGGAAATTGTTAGCGGTCAGACGAATGCGCTATACCTGAACGTCATTACATCCTAGTCCACGTCAGGTCGCTGGATGTCTTCAACCTACTAAGAATAGCCGTTTCCCTGTCAGAGATACCGTGCTTAGCGGCCCGAACGGTTACCTGTACTCAGCGTTTTTGGTCGGGCGTTGCCACTGGCGGAATCCAGTGATTTTGAAAAACGTCCCGCGTAAAGAATAGGCCATCCATAACCAAGGGCAAGCGCATGAGCGTGCTTTTGTACCCGAATACTTTCGATACCAAGGGCTGCTGCAACCACTGTGGCAGATCAGGTTTGGTCAGATCAACAAACAGATAGGGCTTCTCAGTCTGCCCTAACACATACTCTATGCTATTTCGCTTGTGTTTTTTCAGGGTAAGTATGTGGAAGAACAAGAGCTTCCCGAATTTGCCCTGGTAGCCCGTAAACCCGATGTTGTAGTAGCTCTTCCCGTATCCCTGCTTGATGTAATCTCCTAACCGCAGGTTTTGGTGGTAAAACTTCCGGTCAATATTTACTCCCTGGTACGTTAGGTGGGAAGCGGCGGCCCACACCATGATTTTGGCCCCGGGG
The DNA here is from genome assembly GCF_040547285.1 of Hymenobacter sp. UYP22. NCBI lineage: Bacteria > Pseudomonadati > Bacteroidota > Cytophagia > Cytophagales > Hymenobacteraceae > Hymenobacter > Hymenobacter sp. UYP22. The sequence goes on from NZ_JBEPPK010000014.1 coordinate 115,099, forward strand.
TACAGCTCTTTCTGCAGGGCAGCAAGGTTTTCACCCATTTGCCGGTCCCGTACCTGGGTCTGGGAAAACTTTCGGGTGACTTCGGCAAGTGAGCTCCGGCAGAACTGTTGCCAAAAGAGCTCCTCCTGCGGCCTGGTGGTACCGGCTGCCCCCGCGTGCCGGTCTGCCAGAATATCTTTCAGACCGGTAGTTAACACCAGCGTGTCCGCGGGGCTTGGTTTGGAGAAATAGTCCGAGGTATGTATTGCCCTCTTCAGGGCGCCACTGAAAGCGTTCCATCTGGCCGTATCCTGGACCAGAGGGGAGTTGACGCCCTGTAAGTAGGCCTGCAAGTCGGGGACTAGCTGCTGGTCAGAATACGCCCCTGAAAACTTACAGTCGATGCCCGCCAATACCAGCGGCTTATCCGTGTTTTTCTGCTGGTCGATGTATCTGAACAGCTCTTCGGTTTCTGTGCTGATCCAGAAAGGGTACAGTGACTTCCTGGAGGCAGCAATAGCGGCCATTTTTCCCCGCTGTATTTGCTGCCAAGCCTTGTAGCAATCGTAGAAGCCGCTTTCAAAAGCAATTACCCGGAAGCCTAATTCTTGGTGCAGAAACTTAATAAGCCGGGTCTTTGCCTTGAACGAGCTGCCGTCGTAGTGGATAGGCTCCCCCAGCCCTACCACAGTTACCTCTTGCAGACGCTGCTTGAGCGGGGCCAAGTCGCGGTAATCTTCATTAGTTGGCTCGACATTACGCACCGGCAGGGCCTGAGCTTCCATATAGGTTAATCGATTAGTCATCGCCTGAGCCTGTAACTGTAAGCAATGGCATAGCAGCAGGAGAACAAGGGGAATGGTTCGCATTAAGAAGGGTTTGCAGGCAACCGGCTGGAAGTAGATGTTGCGCGGGGTAGAGTGCCCATTGATGCGACATGGTTGCAACCCAAAGCGTAACCGCTAGGAGTAATCGGAAGCCTCTATGCTCCTGCCCTAGCCTATCAGCGGCTGGTTCTGGCCCCCATTACAGTAGGCGCTACCCCGTCGCGGTAGATTACCGTTATAAATCAATCTGATGAATTCTGGTGTTGCCAGCGCACATTAGTTCTCAGTGATAGTAGCCTTACCTAACTGCCCGCGCTACCCTACTCGTCAAGTGGCAATACTCTACTGGCAAGCCCCTACCCCACCGACGCCACCTCAAGCTACTTCCTCAAGCCCGAATCGGAAACTTGATACGGCTCCCACATCCCGGCTACATACTACCGGTCCGACCTGTTCCGCTTTGCTAGCTGCCCCAACGTAGAGCATCGCTGCCGGCAGTAATACTTCTTCGCTTGCCGGAATAAGTGCCGATGTTTGGGAAGCGTGTTCATACTGGTGCAGTAAGTCAGCAGAGAAGCTTGCCTGGCATCTGCTGTTGCTGCCCGAAGAGCGCACCCACTGGTTCGGGCTGCTTACTCCGGTCGCGGATATGGTGAGTTATCCGGGGCTCAACTGCCCTTCAGTCGAATCATTTGGGACTGTGACTTCAACGGCTCTGCTCCCCCCTCTCCTGACAGTGGCAAATTGATCAGCCAGTGAACAACTGCTCAGGGGTCAGCGCTGCTCCAGCGGGGCCAAGCCAGTTTTTACCCCTGCCTGTGAGTGCTGTTTATTCCAGATCTCGAAAGCTCGACCCTGATTTATTAGCTACCATAATCAGACGCGCTGCATCGCGAAGGACCGTAAAAACGCCCTACCTCATGCTTGCTGCAAAGTGCAATCAGCTACTATTTCCTCACCTAAAAACCAGTGCACAAACAGGTTGTGTAGCACACGCAGATTCACACCCTTTTTACACCTTATTACGCATCTATATGCAGGTGAATATTCGTACCCCTTTATTCACCTATTACAGGGTACAGAGCACACCTATTTCCCCCACCCTGATTTACACCTTAAATTACACCTATAATTGCACTCGTTTCACCACCCGTTAAAAGGTACAGACTATAGCTATTATTACACCTTTATTTACACCTTAAATAATACCTATAAGTACACCAGTAACTATAACTTCTTATGCAACTAGTATTGCACCTAAAATAATTGCGTATTTTGCACCCGAAAACGCCTCTAATCTAACACCTGCTTTCTCAACCTTAAACTGGTGTGTTTTTGGGTTCGTTTTTACACCTAAAATTGAGTGCAATAGAATATTTTTTTGCACCTGCTAGCACACCTTATTCTACACCTCACATCATTTCACAACTACATGATAATCACTGTAGGCGGAATAAAAGGGGGGACTGGTAAGTCTACCATCTCCACAAATCTAGCCGTATGGCTTTCCCGGCAGGGACACGACGTTCTGTTGGTCGACGCGGATGAGCAGGAAAGCTCCTCCGACTTCACTGCGTGGCGGGGCGAAACGCGTAACGGGGAGCTGGGCTACACGCTGGTACAGCTCACCGGATCCCTGGTACGGCGGCAGGTGGAGCTGCTTAAGCCAAAGTACACGCACATTATCATTGATACGGGTGGGCGTGATACCTCCAGCCAGCGCGCTGCCTTGTTTGTTTCCGATCGATACCTGCTGCCGTTTGCGCCCCGCTCGTACGAAATCTGGACGCTATCCAAAGTGCTGTCGTTGCTGGCGGAAGTGCAGGACGTGCGCACCAGCCCTCTACAGACGTTCTCGTTTTTGAACAAGGCGGATACTCGTGGGGTAGACAATGCCGAGGCCATGGAAGTATTGCGGGAAAACGAGGAGCTCAACTTTGTGGACTATCCCGTTGTCAACCGCAAGGCCTTTGCTACGGCTGCCAGCAAAGGGCTGTCCGTGTTTGAGCACTCGCCAGTGGACGAGAAAGCCGTTGCCGAGCTTAATGTTTTATTCAGCCACGTGACCAAGTAGTATGGCCATCTCCAAGCCCCCCATGCGTAAGGCTCCGGCACCGGCAGCAACGCTACCGTTGCCCAGCCTCGATGAAAAGAAGGTTGATGCCGTTATCAACCGTGGTAGTTCTTCCCTCACGGCTTCGGAGGCCGCGGATGTTAAGCTGAAGAACTTCAACATCAAGCTACCGGCTACCATGCTAACCGTTATCGACGAGCTACGGGCCAAACGCCCCCGTAAGCCTACCAGCCCGAAGCTGGGCATCTCCACCCAGGACTGGCTGTTAGAAGCGATTCAGGAGAAGATTCAGCGGGAGCAAAAGAAGTATAAGTAGGGAGTAGCCGGTCCCCTGATTTCAGGTGTGGATTTATAAACAATAAAATGGTGTAAATCCACACCTGAAATCACACCTACTTACCGCTGTAATATAAGGTGTATTTATACTGTGTAAAATCTTGATTTACACGTCTTTTTATCGCTCATTATACCTAGGCTATTACGCTGACAGTCATTAGGAATAATGCCACCCTACAAAGTATGATTATGCAGGCTTAGGCCGATAGTGTCAATAGAGCCGCCAGGTGTACAGCAGGTATCAGTAAACTGCCAAGCGGATACATGGGTAGGGTAGAAGCCTAGCCCAGGCAACTTGACCGGACGATTTGACCGGACGAACAGAAGGGAGTAGCTGCTGCGGCCCACTAACCCGTGAGTTTCCCGGGGCTGATAGGCCAGGGTGGATGAACTACCGCGTGGTGGCCTGGCCCGAAGCTGCCTCCGTAGCAGCACCAAGCCAGGCCAAGTTGGAGAGCAGGCCAGTTATGCCGCGGGGAAGTTTCCTGCATTCCGGCAAGTATGCTGGGCCGCGCTGGCTGAGCAGGTTAGGGGGTAGCTCTTATTCAGAGGACCACCCAGCAAGGCCATTATTCTAACTGCTCTTTCCAACGTCAACAGCCAACGCTGCCCCTAACGTCCGGAGCCGCGGAATCGGCAGGTAAGGGCAAATCTGCTACCTCGGCTCTTCCCCCGTCAGCGTGTAGGATGGAGGGGAGTGCCATTTTTCACGTAGATGGCAACTAGCTGACTGTAAAGCGGCGACCCTCTGAGCGGGGGGAGGGGAGGGGGTGCCATTTTTCACGCAGATGCCCGGAGAGATTTTCTCCTGGGGCCAACTGCCTTGTCTGAACCGAACAACCCGAAATCGGCCCCATTTCGCTCTAAACGCACTTTTTCACCCTCATAAAGCCAAAAAATTAACAACCAAAAAAAAACAGAGCCTCTTCTGTATTCTTAAGCTATTCTTACTATTCTATATTCAGGGAGGCATAACACGTTGTTTTTCAGTTATTTACAACGATTATCTACGTGAAAAACGGCACTCTGCTGCGTGAAAAATGGCACCCTGCTGCGTGAAAAATGGCACCATCTACGTGAAGAATGGCACTCTGCTGCGTGAAGAATGGCACCACTGCGTGAAAAATGGCACTACTGCGTGAAGAATGGCACCGAGGCGCGAGAGGGGGGAGCTCCTGCGTGAAAAATGGCACTAGGCGACAGGGGGCGTGCTTCTGCGTGAAAAATGGCACTATCCAGACTATTGCGTGAATGAAGGTAGGATTTCACGTTGATCCTTTTAACTTCGTGGGTTAGCCTTCCGTATTCGCCTATCGTATGCATGCTCCCGCCCTTCCCGTGCTGTACCCCCGGGCCTATCAGGCCAACGCGCTGGTGCGGGCTCCCTTGAAGCTCACGCACGTGGAAGCCCGGATTTTTGCCCTCGCTTTGGGGTGTATTCACCAGGACCAGACCGAACTGCCCGGCATCTCAATTCCCATCAACCGGGTGATGACCCAGAAGAAGGGGGGCAGCGTGTACGAAACTATCCGGGACGCCTGCAAAAGCCTCATGTCGAAGGTTGTCAGCATTGAGTCCCAGACGGGCAACAAAAAGCGCTTTACCGCCTACTCCATCATCAGTTACCTGGACCTGAACGAAGGTACGGGGATGCTGACTGGCAACTTTGCCCCGGAAATCAAGCCGTTCCTGCTGCAGCTGGCCGAGCAGTATACCCACGTGGAACTGGAGTCTCTGCTCACGCTTAAATCTGCGCATGCCCACCGGCTGTACTGGCTGCTCAAATCCTGGGACGATGTGGGCCTGTGGGAGGTGGAGTTTGAGGCGTTGCGCAAACAAGTGCTTGGGGACGACAATGATGTAACCTACACGCTCTTCTACGACTTCAAGCGCTACGTGCTGGAACCGGCCATGCGCGAGTTGCACTCCCTGGGCTGGGTGGTCAACTACGAGCCCATCAAGGATGGCAAGAAGGTCAAAGCAGTTCGTTTCCTGATACCCAAGCCGCAGGTTCGGCTGGCGGATCCGGCGGAGGAAGTAGGTGTACCCAAAACCACCAGTCCGGCCCGGCCCGTGGAAAAACAGATGACGCTGGCCTTGCAGGCGGAACTGCCAACGCTGCAACAGCGCATCATGACCCGCCTGCAAAAGCTGAAAATGACCCCGGCCCAGATCCAGCACGTGCTGGATTTTATGGGAGACGATGAGGCCCGAATTGCCCGCCTGATGAAAGTGTCGCACCCTTTGCTGCGCGACTTCGAAGCCGGTAACAAAGTGTTTGACAACTTGGGCGGAACCACTATCAACCTGCTGAAAACGGAGTTTCCGGGTCTGTATGCGGTGCTGAAGTAAAGCGGTAACTGCTCGACTTTCACCGGTTTACCCCGTCGTACCTGCAGGTAATGCTTACCTGTCAGGGTCACGGGGAGTTGAGAGTAGCCCAGAGCTGAGCAGTTGCCAGCGTAAGTGGCTGGTAGCTAAAACCAATGTTCCGATATCCATTGTGACCCCTATACCCTTGCTAGCGAGTATCCTGACGGGCCGGCCTTCCTCTACTGCCCTGGAGACTGGGGACACCCATCCGCGTAAATACCGCCGCACACTTGCCTTGCGGGGTTTGCTGGTAGGCATGCTGGCTTCCGCTTGCCAGGCTACCCACCCGGGTACCCCTGCAACCCCCACGGGGCCCACTACCGGCGCGGCTGCCTTTGACCCGGCCGCCGCCAAGCCCTTGCTGGCCCTGCCGCCAACTCAAGTGATGGTGTTTGGGATGGGGCATTTGGATTCGGCCCCGGCCACATTTCAGGTAGCGTGGCTGGAGCCCGTGCTGTGCCGGCTGCGGGCGTACAAGCCCGATATTATTCTGACGGAAGCCATGTCCGGGGAGCAGGTCATGACCCTGGATGCCTACGCAGCCTACCACGGCACGGCCAGCAGCTACGCTGGCCCCACCCTGCAAATGGCCAAGGACGCGCAGGCCAGCCTGCGCCTGACGGCGGTTCAGGCCCTGGTGCAGGCCGATAGCCTAAGCCGAAAGGGGAATTTATCGCCCGCTGAGCGCCGCCGCCTGGCGAGCTGGTTTGTGGCCGCCGCCGAACCGCTTTCCGCAACGGTGCAGTGGCTGCGGCTGGCTCCGACCGAGCGCATTGCCGCCGACGGAATTTTCCCAGCGTTGGTGAAGCACCTGGACGGCTTTGCCAGCATGCGCAACGAGATGTCCTCCCTAGCTGCCCGCCTGGCGGCTGATTTGGGTCAGGAGCGGGTGTACGGGGCGGGGGACCATCTGAGCGACGCGGCCCTACCGGATTTTGCGGCGCTGAAGGCAGCCGTAACGGCCCAGCCCGGGCAGGTTGACTTGTTTAACCACGCCACTCCCGAATTCCGGGCTATTCCGGCGGAAGCCATGAAGCTGAGTTCCGCGGCCGAGGTGCTGCCGGTGCTGAAGTGGAAGAACTCCCCGCGCTTTGCCCAGCTGGATGCCGATGCGCAGTGGCTGTCGATGCTGCGCAGCCCTACGCTGGGCCGCCTCGGCCGGCAGCGGGTGGCCGCCTGGGAAGCTCAGAATCTGCGCATGGCCGTCGCCATCCGGGAAGCTACGGCTCCGCACGCCGGTGGGCGGGCCCTGCTGATTGTTGGGGCGTCGCATAAGCCTTTCCTGGAGGCGTATCTGCGCACCTTCACGGACATCGAGCTGGTGTCTGTTCCGGCGATGTTGGAATCCACGCCGGCCGGGTGCTCTAACTAATCTCAGGACCCGATAAAGGCTTGCTATGCCCGACAGGGTTAATGGGGCTGGTCATTGCCAGGCACACCGCGCACGCTGCCACTAATCTGCCAGGGCTGCTGCGCCGAGCGGCGGTATGAGGCACTCGGCTTCCGATAGTGTTGCAATGGCTCGGTTTAGTACCTTTAACCGACACTTATTGCCATACCCAATGGAGGACAGCAGCTTGGTTAGCTTGGGTGACCGGCCTTCGGTGCAAATCTGGTATGATAGCCAGGCCCAATGGCTGTACGTGCAGTGGCGGGGCTCGTACCAGGAGAGGGCAGTGGGGGAAGGATGGGAGTTTTTGCTGCGATGCCTGCACCAGCAGCCTTGTGCCAAGCTGCTGAATGATGCACGCTTCGCTGCGACTGGCTGGGCCGGGCGGGAGGAATGGGCAGGGGAGGCGCTGTTTCCCCAGCTTGCGGCGCACGGGGTTCGTTACATTGCCTGCGTGTACCCGGTAGCGCTGTCAGCTCGCTTCTCTCTGGACACGATGCTGGACAGTACCCACCAGCCGTTCGTGGCGGCTTTTGAAGACCTGGCAACCGCTTATAGCTGGCTGCTTCAGCGCTGACTTCCCGTGTGAGGCCGCTGCCGGTGCGTAAGCCGTTGCTGGGGGATTAGCGGCTTCATGAGCATCATGGGCGCTTTGCGGGCTTCTGCGTTATTTAGCGGCCGCTTTCCCGTGAGTCCCCGCAATGAATCGATTTGACCGTGTTACTGCCATTCTTCTTCAGCTGCAGGCTCGACGAAAGGTAAGCGGGGCTGCCCTGGCTGAGCAGTTTGGTGTAAGTCTGCGCACGATCTACCGCGACCTGCGTACGCTGGAGGAGGCGGGTGTGCCCCTGATCGGGGAACCCGGCATCGGGTACTCACTGGCCGAGGGTTACCGACTGCCGCCCGTTATGTTTACCCGGGAGGAAGCCACGGCCCTGCTCACGGCCGGAAAGCTGGCCGAGCACCTGACGGACCCGCCCACCGCCCACCTGAGCGCGGCCGCTATGACCAAAGTGCGGGCGGTGCTTCGCCACGCGGACCGTGACCACCTCGACCACCTCGCCCCGCACATTCAGGTGCTGCGACCCCGCGACAGTGGCTACCAACTGCCCGCTTACCAGCAGCTGGTAGCCGCCATTGCGATGCGGCGGGTAGTGCATCTGCGCTACCAGACGGCGGAAAACGAAGCGCCCACTACCCGTGACATTGAGCCCGTGAGCCTGTACCTGAGCCGGCAGTGGCACGTGGTAGCCTACTGCCGCCTGCGCCAGACCGTGCGCAATTTCCGCCTGGACCGCATCCGGGAGCTAACGCTCAGCTCGCAGGAGTTTGCTCCCCGCCCCGACCTGCTGCTGCTGCACTGGGCCGCTGAAGCCACCCGCCGGCCGCGGGAGCGGGTGGTGCTGCGGTTCCGGCCCGATGCGTTATTGCCGGCCCTGGTGCAGCACCTGCACGATACCAAGCATCAGTACGGGTGGGCGCACGAGACCCGGCTACCCGATGGCCAGCTTGAAATGACCCTGTTTATTGGCGAGCTGCCCTACCTGGCTACCTGGCTGCTGCCCTTCGCCGGGGCTCTGGCCATTGTGGAGCCGCCGGCCCTGGCAGCTCCGCTGCGGGAGTTGGCCCGGCGGGCATTCGATTTTTTCTGTGGACCCGAATAATTTTGGGGGTGCCCAAAACATGCTGACATAGGGCTGTCAGTGGGGGGGTGAACCTTTGTGAAAGGCAAGCGCGGAATGCTTGCCGGTAACACCAACTTTCAGCCTACCCTCATGGAAAAGCGCACGATCGACCCCTGGAAATGGGGCCAGTTCACCAACTCCGTACAAGCCGTTGAAGTCCAGCAGCCCACCGGCACCCTCTACTGCTCTGGTCAGGTAGCCCTGGATGCGGAAGGCCAGCCCAGCTCAGCCGACATGCGCACCCAGCTGCTGCAGACCATTCAGAACCTGGAGCAGCTTATCAGTGAGGCGGGCTACGAATGCTCGGGCATTGTGCGGCTGAACGTGTACACTACTTCCGTTCAGGAGTTTTTCGCCACCTGCATGGATGTATACGCACCCTGGCTGGCCCAGCACGGTATCCGGCAGGCTACTACTCTGCTGGAAGTAAAAGGCCTGTTTGCTACCCTAACAGTGGAGCTGGAGGCTACTGTCGTGAAGTAGGAGCCACGTGGCCGCAGGAAGCACACTGGCTTCCTGCGGCCACGTGTACCTGAGCAATGCTAACGGAAGGGGGGGGATTGGTGCTGTTACAGCAGACCGGCGTACTGGAGCCCGTAGCCCACAGCTGCGCCGCCCAACACCAGCCAGGCAGAATTGATACGGTAGCGCAGTAGCAGACCGGCACTACCGGCCGCCAGCAGAACTGTTGGCAGGTCCAGCAGGGCCGTGCGTGCCAGCGTAAGCGAGACGGCCGCCATCAAGGCCCAGGAAGCGGCATTCAGCCCGTCCAAAAAGGCTCCCGCCAGCGGCGACTCCCGCAGCTGAGCTACCAGCCGGGTACTGAGCGCCACAAACGCAAAGGCGGGCAGGAAGATACCCACCGTAGCTACCAAGGCCCCCCGCCAGCCCAGCAGCACGTAGCCCACGAAAGTGGCCGTAGTAAACACGGGCCCCGGAGTTACCTGCCCTACTACAACGGCATCGAGCAGCTGCGCCTGAGTCAGCCAGCCGAAGCGCTGCACCAGGTCGGCCTCCAGAAAAGCCAGCAGCACGTAGCCGCTGCCGTAGAGCACCGAGCCGATTTTAACAAATGCCGCCCCTAGCGGCAGCAGCCCGAGCGGGGCCGCAGTTCCTACAGCCGGATGAGTACCCGGCCCTAGCCCCAGAATGGTGGGCAGCAACGCCAGCCCGGCCACAGCCGCTACCAGAATCAGTAAGGCGGGCGGAACCGATTTACGTGGCAGGGTGGGCCAGCGCTGGGCCCCGGCCAGGATGCCCGCTCCCAACAGCAACAGCAGCTCGTTAACGCCCAGCATTCCCAGTAGCAGGGCCGCGCCCGCCACCAGTTGCAAGGGTAAGGTTTTCAGGGCGGACTTGCCCAGGCTCCACAGCGCCTGCCCTACTACGGCCACGATGACGGGCTTGACTCCGTACAGCACGCCCGCCATGGCGGGCAGGGTGCCAAAGTACTCATAGGCCCAGGCAAACCCCATAACGATGAGCATGGCCGGCAGAATAAAGCCGATGCCGGCCACCAGCAGTCCGGCCCAGCCCCGGCGCTCATACCCGATGTGAATGGCCAGTTCCGTGGAGTTAGGGCCAGGAATGAGGTTGGCGGCACTGAGCAGATCCAGAAACTGCTGCTGCGTTAGCCAGCCGCGGCGGCGCACTACTTCTTCCTCCATCAGGGCAATGTGGGCGGCCGGGCCCCCGAAGGCCGTAGTGCCCAGGCGCAGAAACAGCCCGGCTAATTCGGTGAGGGAGGTACTAGTTGTAGTAGACATTCGGCTGTCGAAGCGGAGGAGATACAAGCAAATGTACTGCCCGCGCAGATCAGCTAGTGGGCAGGCGGCCTCCAGCGGCGCTTTCGGGTATAGCCAGGGTGTAGATTGCAGCAAGGCCCCAACTACCTGGGGCCGGGCACAGTAGAAGCTTTTGTACTCAACAACCCCCCAAGGGCTGGGGGACCTTTAGGGGTTGGGAAGTAGATGCAGCTACCTGCTACTTCCCCAGGAAACGGAAGAATTTGCTCCGGCGGGTACGTTCACGCATATCCACCGAGGCTGCCCAACTCTTGCGGAGAAGCGTGTAGGGGTAAGCCGGTCAGGGTACTGCGCGAACACTGGAAATAGTTGGGACGGGGAATTAACGCAGTTTTCCGTCCTGATTCAGCCTACGCAAAATATAAGAGCCCTAAATATAAGCTATGGTAAAATTCACCAGTTCTCCTTCCAGCACGCTGCTACCCGTTGCTGTAAAGCGGAGCCTGAATCCGGTTTGGTACTGAGGGGAGAGAAGAAGAGGTGGCGAGTGGCTTGCCACCTGCGTAAGCACCTCAGAAATCTTGCTATCAAGATGAAGTAGCGCCGCTGAAGAAGCCGGAACCCAGGCTCGCGCATCACCAAGAGGGGCGGTTGGGAAAGTAAAGGCCACAAAGTTGCGGGGTTTGCCCACAGACTTGGGCCTGTTGGCCACGCAATGTTGCCTGGGTTCGGGTAGTCAGCTTGCTTTGGGCTACTAACCTACTCCCACTTGCTATGAAGCGTCTTTTATTGTGGTTTCTGCTGACCGGCCCGGCGGCTTTAGGCCAAACCCTGGACTCTGCTCGGGTCGCAACCATTCCGACTAAAAGTGATTTCAAGTTTAGCCTGCTGACGGAAGTGGGGTATGTGCTGGCCGTCACCAGCACGCCGAATATGGCGGCATTTTACCGCCAAAACCAGATCAAGCGTGACTCTCCCCTCGACCCGTTTGTGCACGTGAACGTGGGGGGGCGCTACCAGCGCCTGAAGCTACTGATGCAGACGGGCTACGGGGTAAATTTTCTGGCCCCATCCGAGCGGTCGGTTCTCGCCGTCCGGCGCACGTATGCCAGCTACTCGGGCATGATGCTGGGCTACGACGTGCTCAACGGCCGCAATCAGCGCCTGTACCTGAATGCGGGCGTGGGCGGTCTGTTTTACGACTATAGCGTTGTCAACCGCACCAACCAAGCCGTCGTATTTCAGCAACTGCCCCAGTACAGCCAATCCGGTAATATTCCCTCGCTCAAGCTCACGAACACCTATTGGGACCTCAACCTGGAGTTTGCCCAGCGGGAAAAACGCAAAACGAGTTTCTTTCCCGTCATGCGCCTCGGTTACCGGCGGGGAGTGCAGGCCCGGCAGTGGGAGTCGGGGGCGCTGCAGCTCCTGGATGCCCCTTCGGACCGCATCAGCCAAGTCTACTTTTCGGGCAGCTTCTATATTTCCCGTAACTACGCCAGCGCCGCCAAGTAATGAAAGCGCATCTGCTTTTAGTGGTGGGGCTGCTCAGCAGCGGGCGCGCCGCCGCCCAAGCAGCCCCCGGCCCGGCGGCTCGCCTGGTTGTGTACCGGGAGCGGGAGTTTGGGGGCAACACCTACACGCTTAAGCTCAACGACAAAGTCTGGGGGCCGCTGCCGGCTAACCGGTACGTGCAGCTGGAGGTGCCCCCCGGGCGCACGAAGCTGGAGTCGGTCAAGGATTATTTTTCCGAAAACCAGACGGTGTGGCTTGAGGTCCAGCCCGGCCGCACGTACTTTGTCAAGGCCGTAGAGGAAGTTGATTTCCTGACCCGGACCCTGCTCATGGTGCCCGTGCGGGAGGAGCAGGCCCGGCGGGAGCTGCTGCGCCTTAAACCCGCGGGCGAATCTCGCCCCCGCTAACTTGTCAGGTATGCCTCGTTCCCGGCACGTTCCGGTGTTGCTTTTCGGTGCGGTGCTGACCGGCCTGCTGGTGTACTGGGCCGGGCTGCTCTACCGCGGCATGTGGCACGGGGAAACGGCGCCCGAGGTGGGCAGCCTGGCCCGCTACCTGCTGGGCATTGGGTTGCTGCTGGCGGCTTTGGGGGCTGTGGCCCACCTCAACTACCGGCTGGCGTTCCGGCGCTGGATGCTGCGCCCGAGCGGGGGCTGGCAGTACGGCACGTGGCTGTTGACGCTGGCCTGGGTACTGTTTGAGCTGCTGCAGCTGCGCACCGACCACGTGCCCGAGTTTATCGACGAGAACCTGCTGATGACGGCCGTGCTGCTGGCCGTAATTGCGGCCTATGGGTACGTAGCCGACGCGCTCCGGGCCCGCCGGGCCCAGGTGGAGCTGCAGCAGCAGAAAACGGAGGCCGAACTCACGGCGCTCAAAGCCCGGGTGAACCCGCATTTTCTGTTCAATGCCCTGAATACGATTTACAATGAGGCCCAGCGCGCCGACAACGAGCCCGTAGCCGACCTGATTCAGCAACTGGCGGGAATTATGCGCTTTACCCTGCAGGAATCAACCCAGCCGCTCACTTCCATTGAACACGAGTTTTCCTTCCTAGAAAAATACCTGGCCTTGCAGCGGGCCCGGTTGCCGGAGCGCGCCACCCTGCGCGTAAGTACCCGGCTGGACTGGGACGGCCAACCCGCCACCATTGCCCCGCTGCTGCTGATTCCCTTCATCGAAAATGCCTACCAGTACGGCATCAGCTTTACCCACCCTTCCTACATCGACCTGGACGTGACGGTGGAAAACCGGCGGCTACGGCTGCATGTAGCCAACAGCCGGCCCCCGGCTGCACTCCTGCCAGGGCATGGCACGGGCATAGCCACCGCCCGGCAGCGGCTGGCGCTCATGTACGCCGGCCGGCACGAGTTGCGCATCGACCAAACCGCTGATTCATTTACCGTCACTCTTACGCTTGACCTCTAGCTACTTATGTTGCACGCCATTGCCATCGATGACGAGCCCGCTGCCTTGCAGGTACTGGAGCGTTACGCGGCCAAAGTGCCGTTTCTGGAGTTGACGCATACCTTTCTCAGCACTGCTGAGGCCCTGGTGTGTCTGCACACGGAGCGCGTGGACCTGCTATTTCTGGACATCCAGATGCCCGACGTGCACGGCCTGGAGTTTGCCCGGCTGGTAGCGCCGCTGCAGAAGCCCATTGTGTTTACCACGGCGTACGCGGAGCATGCCGTGGCGGGCTTTTCCTTGCAGGCGCTGGACTACCTGCTCAAGCCCATCGAGTTTGGCCGGTTTTTGCAGGCCTGCAACCGGGCCTACGCCCAGGCGCCGCCCGCCCCTGAGAGCTCCCCCGGAATTTTCGTGAAGGACGGCTACGACTGGATTCGGGTGAATGTGGGGCAGGTGCTCTATATTCAATCGGACACCAACCTGCTGTTTATCCACGAGCAGGACCGGCAGGTGAGCACCCGCATGACGCTGGCGGACATGCTGGATACTTTGCCCGCCGACGAATTCATCCGGGTGCATAAGTCCTACATCGTGGCGCTGAAGGCTATCCGCAAGATTGAGCGCCACCAAGTCACTGTCGGCACGGCCACTATTCCGCTGGCGGAGAGTTACCGGCAGGCCCTACAGGACCGTCTGCTGAAGAAAAACATCCGCTGACGAAATTCGTACCACACTCCCTGGCTACGCCCGTTTTTATCAGGATCAGTAGCACTCGTATCAGTCCATAGGAGAGTAGGGCTCACGTTGTTCCCCAGGTTGCGCTGCATCGGCAAGTTGCCAAAGCAGTTGGTAAGAAAGCAGGGCCTGGAAAGCGCCGAATCACCGCTTGGCAGGCAAATTGATTCATCTGCGAATGCATATTTACGGTCTAGTACTGGGTATCACCGCAGAAGCTGAACTCTTTGAGCAGCATCAGGCGTTGGCGCTATATGTCAACATCTAGTAAACGCCCCCGCAAAGTCAGTGAAGAAGTCGGGCCTACGCTTTCACATGCCGAGCAGATCCAGGCCATGAATGAGCGGGAAGCCGGTAAAACAGTTATGTACCGTCACGATGCCTGGGGGCACATGGAAACGCGCTTTGTGCGCACGCAGAACGTAGCGGCTTGGCAAGCCAAAGGCTTTATCCGGCGCTAAGCTCTATTCGTCAATCTGGTAAAAGATGTAAAAAGCCTCTCCGCACCGGAGGGGCTTTTTCATTTAAGGTGTGCCAGGAACACTAAGCTCCTCCGGCTAGAGTTAGCACCTGAAAAAGGAATGTTGCCCTGGTCAAGTCCTGCTGGCTGAGATTTCACCGGGCCTTGTGCTTATCCAGGGCCAAGAGCACAAAGCTCAGCCGGCTAGAAAACAGCCGGCCGCTCAGGAGTATGGTCACGGTGCGGGCAACGGACGTTGCGCAAGCTATTCAAGGTTTCGGTCGGAGCTGGCCATTGCCCTGTCCGGACCCGATTATACAGGACAACGGCCAAGTCAGGGAAAACGAGTTGCCAACGTGCCGAGCCACACGGTATCAGCCCTACTTACCTTCCCGCAACCAGCTGCTGGCAGCTTCTATCGTCTTGTCCGGGGCCTCCGCGGCCGTTTGTTCTACCACTACATCCGGTATGATGTTAGGCAAGTAGGTGTGCCGGTTTCTATCCGCCATGTAGCCGGTTGCCAGCAAGAGGTAGGCCCCATCCGAGAGCTGGTAGGTACCGTTGGTGGTCGTGTAGCCCGCCGATGGCTGCCCAAAGAACTTCACGTGACCCAGCCCCTTCAGGGCAATGGCCACCATCTCGCCGCTACTGCCAGTCATGGAGTCAATCAGAACCGCTATCCTTTTCGGCTCGGCAGGTATCGCCCTGGCCGGTAGCTGCTTTTTCTGCCCGCTCCAGCTGTACAGAGGCAGTTGCCTTTGAAACGTACTCCGAGGAAAAATGAAGTAGCCGTACACGCCCTCGCCAAGCAGGGACTGAATACCCTGGATCATTGGGCGCATGTTACCGCCCGTGTTGTGTCGCAGGTCAAGTACCCACCCCGTTACGGGGTGTTGCGTTTGCAGGGCCGTTATCTGGCGTTGTATGTCCTCAGAAAAGGTTTGCCCTGCCGTTGCATTCATCGAGCTGAATGCCGGGACCTTAACGTAGCCAATCCCCTCGCCCAGGTATCGGCTTTCAGCTTGCTGACCCGCGTAACTAGTGGAAGTCCAGTTAGTGGCTTTATCCGTGGACAGGAAAAATGAATGCTTGTCGCCGGCCTGGCGAAGCGTGCGCATAATGTGGTCCAGCACCGGCTGGCAGTCCGCTACCGTTGTCAGCCCCTGGGATTTTACCCCGACCTCCTTACGGAGCCGGCTCCAGTCAATGGAATCAGCGTACAGGGCCTTCTTGCGAATGATCTGTTGAACCTGGGCCAAGTACTGCACCACCTCCTTCGAAGGCGTCGCCGCCGTCTTGGTGGTTTGGGCGCACAAGCTGCTGGCAGCCACCAGGAGCGGTAAAACCAGTAGTTTCATCAAGGGCTCGATACGAGATGATAGCACAGGGAGCAGATAGTGAATGCGCTGGAAAACGGTTACACGCGACAGATGCCCCCCAAAGAAGCATGGTTGCCTGATACCCATTATTTTCCGCCGGCCCCGTTTTCGGTCAAGACTGCAAGCGTTTATCCAGTACCCCCACACTACCGAAGCCTACGTCTTGTCCCCTGCTTAACTAGTGGCCCTGAGTAGTCAGGTAGTACATGATACTGCCGAGGATCAAAGCCCAACTGAATGCTAGTGCGCTGGGAGAACATCTAACGTCAGTATCTGGCCGCCAATCTCCTGAAGACGGGCCAAATACGTACGGGGCTCCAGCAATTGGTAAGGAAAGTACAGCCCGGCTGAAACCGCGGGCTGTCCATCCAAGCCAAGCAGCCGCTCCAGCAGCAAGGCAACGCCAAGGCCCGTTAACGGCATTTGCCCCTGGGGGTGCACTACTGCGTGTCGGGTGCGCAGCGGCTGACCCGCATGGTCTTCCCCCGCCAGTTCAATGAGGATTTCCGTGGACATCGACCCGCCCTGCCGGCGCGTGGAGCTGACGCCAAACGCCAGCTTAAACTCCACGTTCGGCGCGCCAGTCGCCGTGGCCAGGCCCAGCACGTCGTAGAAGGAGAAGGTGGTGGCCCGTTGCTCGGTGCCATCCAGGGCGCGAAAGGTGGAGGTAGATTCGTCCCCCGCCTGCCAGATAAAGGCTCCCTCGCGCCGAACAAGCGCCGCGGGCATAACCTTGGTTTGGCGCTCAAAGTCAACGTAGCCCGCCGGGCCGGTAACGTCCTGTTCATCCAGAAGCGCCCCAATCGTAACGTCGGTAACTCGGCGGAACGCTTGGGCAAATTTCAGGGTGGGTATCGTGGTAGCGCCTACCAGCCATTCCGTACCTAGGACTACGGGAGCGGCCTGCGGCTGGTGCACGTACGCCGCTACCTCAGGTCCCATTTCGAAGATGCCCGCGGAAATACTCAGGTGCGGAATGCCACGAGCTTGCGCAAACCGAAGCGCGCCCAGTCGTTCGTCGGTAAACAGGACCACCACGGCACTTACTGGGCGGTGTCCCAGCCCCAAGTCATCGGCCGATAGGTCAACTACAACGCCCTCGGCACTGGGTATCTCGGCTGCGGCCTCCTGGGCTTTGGCCAGGTTGCGGCCCCCGAGCAGTAAAGGCACCTGCGGATGAGCATCGTGCAACAAGCGGGCTGCCCAGCGGCCTACGGTACCGGAGCCGCCAACTAATAGAATGGGGTGGTGAGTCATGGGGAAGCAAGTGGGTAGTACGTACTTTTGGCAAACATAACCTACTACTGGTAAGTTACCAATAGTAGGTTATGTAATTGTTCGGACAGCAGCTACTCTATCAATGACTCATTCTTCAGAATCAGACGCGGCTAAGCGCCCGGTTGGCAGACTATCCAAAGCCGAACGTCGCCGTCAGCTGCTCGACACCGCCCTCGCTATCATTCGGGAGGAAGGTGCGGACCGATTAACCCTGGGGTATCTGGCAACCCGGGCCGGCGTCTCCAAACCTATAGCGTACGAACACTTCAGCACCCGATCAGGACTGCTGACAGCCCTGTATAAGTTGCTGGATGAGCAGCACGTTCAGAGCCTGCAGCAAGCACTGACCAGTAGCCAGCGAGATCTGCAGGGCACGGCCACCGTACTCGCTGCCGCTTACATTCGCTGCTCCCTCGACATGGGGGAGGAGTGGCATGCGGTCCGGGCCGCCCTGGCCGGCAGTGAGGAAATGAGCGTCGTGCAGCAGGAATTGCTGGCCGGTTACGTGCAATTCTTTCAGGCTATCCTGGCCCCCTACAGCTCACTGCCGCCTGGGGCACTGTACCAGCGCTGCGTTGGGCTGGTTGGCGCAGGGGAGGCCCTTTCCGTACTGATGTTGAGCGGACAGTCTAGTGAGTTGGAAGCAGCGGCCACATTTTCCACCCTGATTCAGGGTGGCCTGCTACTGCCCTCAGCTCAATCATAAGAAGCAGGAGCAGGAGCAGGAGCAGGAGCAGCGAAAACGGCCTCGCTCTGCTATTGTCTGGAGCTCAGTTGCCACCACATGCTGAGCTTGTTGTTTGTGCCGCTGTTGGTGCACTACTGTACATGTAAGCGCTTCGCCCACTCGTAACTTTAGTAAGCAGAAAGCATCCACTGGTTTTACTTTCCAGTTAAGATCGGCAGTACGTGCAACTGTTATCAGCTCAAAGAGGCGGGTTGGCTGGTGAGGCCCTACTTAGCGCCCTACTTTCGATTCTTTGTGCGCAGATTACTGCTCCCAAGAAGCATTTAAGAAGTAACCCTGCTAGTGGCCTTGTTCTAAAGATAGTTACTATGCTGAGTTGGCCCGTCTGGATTCTTGGTCCATTATTCTTTGCGGGTTCGCCTCAAGCTGAGCGCGCCCCAGCGCCGGCTTTGCCCGCCGCCCTTCGCCGGGCCCTACCGGCGGGTTATGCCGTGCTCGAGGCCGCGCAGGGCGACCTGAACCGCGACGCGCTGCCGGACTGGCTGGTGGTGCTGCACCGGCCCGACGAAGCCAAGACCTCCGACGTGGTAAGCCACCCCACCAAGCGCCCGCTGCTGGTGTTCGTGGGCGGGGCTGGCGGCACTTTTGCCCTGGCTGCCCGCACCGACAACGCCGTGTACTGCGTAGATTGCGGCGGCCTGATGGGCGACCCGTTCACTGGCCTGGCCATTAAAAACGGCTACTTCACGGTAGAGCACTCCGGGGGCAGCGCCCAGCGCTGGACGCGCCACGTGACCTTCCGCTACGAGGCGGCCACCGGCAGCTGGCTGCTGCACCGCGACGGCCGGGAGCGGTTGCACGCCCTCGACCCCGAGCACGGCACAGCCACGGCCGCCACCAGCAAGAATTTTGGCCGGGTGCCACTGGTCAAGTTTGACATCTATAAGGAATAGATGCGGCCCGATTTGCTAAGTTCCTGCCTGTGAGTTTCAGCCATAGGTAGGGGCTTCTAGTTTGTTCAGCTGCTGCATGCGCTGAAGCTCCGTCGGGCTGCCACGCTACCCATCTAGGTTTGGCATTCCCTACTGCCTATATGTCAGGCTACTGAATAGAGTGCGCACATCTATCAATCGAAGCTGGCTCGGGCAAGCCAACGCGTCTGGACACGCTACCTCGTCTTCTTGGGCCCCAGCCGTTGCTGGCCATTTACGCCATGCGTTCTCACCAGCCTTTAGTTGACGGTAACGGCAGCCACTACTTCTTCCAATTCCAGACCTGAGTGTAACGTTAATCTTCAATAAAACTGCTCTGCATTCGGGCACTGGTGCTTCTGGTCAGCTGTGCCCAACAGGTGATGCGCTTCTAGGTGAGTTCGCTGGCCTAGTGGTGGAGAGCAGGCGCCCGAAGTTTCGTGCCACTTTTCGAGCCGAGCCTAATAAGGCTGTGAGGATTGCCGCGTTCCAGGAGTTATGAGCTGACCCCGTGAGCCAGAATGTTGATACCATCAAGGCACAGGTACACGCCATTACGAGCCCCCTTTTAATGCCTAACCCAGAGCTGGAAAAGCGGGGCAGCTAACTCAACCTGCTGCCCCAGCAGTGCAGCCTTACCCTTCCACCCAGGACGAGGCACCGCTGCAAGGCCACTACACCTGGCGTCGGTTGCATAGTATATTTTGCAGAAGATAGGCCCCGCCCAATCGGTCGGTACTGGGCTTCCTTTTTAACCGGAAACTCCACCAACAAGGGGAAGAATTGGCGCAGTTTGTACCCTAACCTAGACAACAGCAAGTATATAGTAACTAGCTTGGTAGTAGGTCATGCTGTTGTGCTTCACTTCCCTCTCATTCCCGTAGCCTAGTCAACCGAAACCGGGTAACGGCAACGCCCTTATGGTGCAGGTGTACCCCAGACGTCGTCGTTCTGGAATATAAGCGAGCAGGAACGCTATTGCGATCTGATGCATCTTCCTGCATACCGTTTCGCTCGCTAATAATACATTGTTAGTAAAGTAGTTAGATGTGTAACCAGGTTTATACGTGACGTTACTAAAACTTTTTACGTATCTAAGTGCCTAATAATTAGGCAAAAATTAACGTTTTATATGACGTCAAAGGTCAAAACGATTGCCGCCGATGCGCCCGCGTATGAGGCCTTCCGGCAGCTGGCCAAAGAGTACCAGCTGAGCAACCCCGAGTTGCTGGCCGCTATGGTGCAGTACTTCCGGGTGACCAAGGCCGACCCCCGGCAGCCCACTGGCCCGGATTTAACCACGAGCCTGGCCAAACTCACGGCCAAGCTCGACCAGGTGGATAAGCGCACGATTGGCTTTATCCGGGAACAGGAAAAGACCTACCTCAAGCCTCTGCTGGCCGACGTGCAGGGTCTACGCGAGTGGACGGCTGCTCCCATCGGCCTGACTGGGCCCCAGCTGACAGAGATGGAGCACTGGCTCACGGCGGTGGTGCGCAAAGGCTTCAAACCCGAGTACCGGCACCCGAATCTGTTGAGCGCCGCCGCCCCCAGCTACGACGCCTTCCCGGAGCTGGCCCCGCTGCGCAAGGTGTGCACGAGCGTCCTCGGACGGGAGCTGAACCCGGCCCAGTTTATTCCGCGAGCCCCCGCGCCGACGCCGGCGGCTGCGACCCTACCGCCCCCTGCTTCTCCCAACCAGCCGGCCTGATGGTGGCCAAAATCCCCCGCTCCGGTAAGGGGCTGTCCCAGCGCACGGGCAGCTGCGCGGGCCTGGTGGCCTACCTGGAAAAGGAGGTGCCGGGGCAGTGGTTCAGCCTGGACCGGCAGGACGTGCCCGCCGCCCACGTGGTGGCCACGCTCGACGGCAACAAGCGCAACCTGAACCGCGCCGCCGACAAGTACTACCAGGTGATCCTGGCTCCGAGCCAGGCCGAGCTGCGCCATCTTGGCAGTGACCCCGAGCCGCTGCGCGCCTACACCCGGGCCGCGATGGAGGAGTACGCGGCCAACTTTGGCAAGGGCATCGCGGGCCGCGACCTAGTGTACTTCGCCAAGGTAGAGCACGCGCGCACCACCGGCCCCCAGGACCGGGCGGTGCAGGTGGGGGAGGTGAAGCGGGGTCAACCAAAGGAAGGCGAGCAGACGCACGTGCACGTGCTGGTCAGCCGCACGGAGAACCTGGCCCGCTACCGGGAGCGCACGCAGGCCGGTGAGCTGAAGCGGAAGAATCCCTACCACCTGAGCCCGTTGACTAATCACAAAGACACGCAGCGCGGGGTGGTGCGGGGAGGGTTCGAACGCAAGCAGTATTCAGAGCGGGTCGAGCAGGCCTTTGACCAGCTGTTCGGCTACGAGCGGCCCCTGGTCGAAACGTTTCGCTACGCCTACACCATGCAGCACGGCACCCTGGAGGAATGCGCGGCGCTGCGTAAGCAGGTGCTGGCTGAGCAGCCGTCTACGCTTCCCCAGCCGCCGATTACCGAGCACCAGCAGGTCATCGAACAGGTCATCGAACAGGCTCAGGCTGTTGAGCAGAAACACCGCCGAGCCCGAGGGCTCGGCTACTAACTCGAGCGTACGCGTAGCGCGAGGCACCGGCGAGCGGAGCTTTGCTCGGCAGGGAATGACTGTTTCCCTATCCTGTATCCCCGCTCTCGGTTTAAGTGGACGCAGCCGATGGGGGGTAAGCGTCGAAACCGAAAGCGTAGGGCTCGTCTGGTCTACCCGGGTGTTACGTTTGTTGAACGGACGTTTAACAAACGTGACAAACCCCTATCTTGCGTCAAATCCACTCCTGACCTCGCTTATTTGATGACGCGCTATGTCGCCTACTTCCGCGTGAGTACCGCCCGTCAGGGCCAGTCTGGTCTCGGCCTCGAAGCTCAGCAAGCGGCCGTGCGGACCTTCGTCGGTAGCGAAGCAGTTATCGTGGCCGAATTTGTCGAGATTGAGAGTGGGCGCAAGAACTCCCGGCCCCAGCTGCAAGCTGCCATCACGCACGCCAAGCAGGAGGGAGCGGTGCTGCTCGTGGCCAAGCTCGACCGACTGGCGCGTAATGTCGCCTTCCTCGCGACGCTCATGGAAAGTCACGTGCGCTTTAAAGCAGTGGACTTGCCCGCAGCCGATGAGTTTACCCTGCACATCCTGGCGGCGGTGGCCCAGAAGGAGGCCACGGCGATTTCCACCCGGACCCGCGATGCGCTGGCCGCCAAGAAGGCGCGGGGTTTTCAGCTGGGCACGCCGGCCAACCTAACGGAGGTCTCGCGGCAGCGAGCGCTAGAGTCCCTGCAACGCAATGCCCAGGCTAGTCTGAGTAATCGGCAGGCCGCGCAGTTAGCGGTATTGCTCCGCGCTACCGGCGTGAGCTTGCGCGAGATTGCGGCCCGGCTCAACGAATCGGGGTATCGGACGCGGCGGGGGAAAGCCTTTCATCCCATGGGCGTTAAGCGACTGTTACCTCATGGTGCTACTACCATGTCCTGAGCGGGATAAGTTTTATGTAGGTGATTGGGTACGCTCACATAAATGTTCCGCTCTGACCACGGCTAACACTCGCCCCACCCATTGGAATAGGGCTTGAAATCCAACATATCTCAACGCACTGTCCGTTTGCAATAGACCACCTCAGTGGCGGAGCTAGCTTAAGGGTGCAATTAACTTAATTAAGATTAAATAAACTGTAATGAAAGAAATCGTGCTGAACGGCGTGGCAACCGCCATATGTTTGGAGGTGTACCCGATGACGCTGCCGAGCGAAGCGCAGGTGCAGGCGTTTGAGCAGGCGCTAGGCTACCGGCTGCCGGATGACTACCGCGCCTTTTTGCTGAACTACAATGGCGGCGTCTGCGATTTTGAGCGGATGCTCATGCCCATTGCGGTCTATATCTGTGACTTGTTTGGCCTGCACCTGGATGGACTAGATGAACCTATGCCCCCCTTGCTGCCCCCGAACAGCCCACGGCTCACGGAGCTTTGGGACGAGCTGCCGGCCAACCTGTTGCCCATCGGGGAAACGGATGGTGGCGATATGGTGGCCATCCGGTTTCTGCCCGCGTACAGCGAGGTAGTGGTGCTAGACCACGAAAGCAACGCACTGCGGGAGATGATGCGGACCAGCACATTTACCGAGCTACTGCTGAGCGCTCGCCCGCCAGAAGAAGATGAGGAGTAGCGGGGCGTGCCCGTTTTTGCCTTACACCACGGCGGGCAGCCACTCTTCTACGGTTTCTTTGGGCTCGTTGTCCACGCCGGTGGGGGTGGCAGTGTCGATGCCTAGGTCCAAGGCCACGAAGCGCACTTGGCGCTCATGCAGGTCGGCCACCAACTGCATGATGTGGGCACTGTTGGAGAGCATCAAAAAGTGTGGGGCAGCCGTTTGACACGCCTCTTGGATTAACTTGGGAAGCTTTCGTTGGTAAAAAAAATGATAGGTCAAACAGCCCTTTCTGCTACTGCCTAGCTGAGTTACTGTCCAGCTGCCCCACACTTTTTGATGCTCTCGTCCCGTTACTCAGGCATATGTGGTGCCTCAGATGTTCACTAAACGCATCACAAATCTGAGTTTCCTGAACTTTGAAAAGTGAACCAGTTTCTTGAACTCAATCTGACCCGTAGGACTACTTTGCCATACCAATAGGTATGCATGGGCAGTTGTACAGCTAAACGAGGTTTATTCTAAACACTTTGGCACCCCACGAAAACGCCCCTGAAATGCGGTTTTCAGGGGCGTTTTTAGCTAGGTAATTTGAACACGGGGTCACGCTACTTTTAAATGCCCTCTATGTGGTGGCAGGGGACGCGATTTTAAGTACAGGCCGGTAAGCGCATAGCAAGCTAAAGTATATATGGTAGAAGCATACCTTGTCCCATCTTCATTTCACCTATGCGTCACGTCCTAGCCGCGCTTTTTCTAGTGGGTAGTTGTGTTACAGCGCGAGCACAACATATAACGCCTACAGCCGACGAGGCAGCATTGCAAAACGAAGTGGCGATCCTGAAACGAGGCATTGTTCAGCGGAAGGCTGATGAAACCGATAGTACCTTCCTCAAGCGCCTATTTCCCGCTTCATTTTATGGGGAGCTCATCCAATATGCATGGCGACCGAGTGTCCACGGTCCTCAGCTATTTTTTTCCCATGGCGAGCGAGATGAATACCATTCCTTAGGGGAGGGAACCGAACTATTCGTGCTCGACCCCATTCAACCGGATAAATATGCCGTGCACGTGTTGCTGCTGGAGCCCATAGGGGATATAACGAACCTAGCAGCTTTCTTTTTCGTCGACGTAGACCAAGATGGACAAAAGGAGTTGCTGGCGTTGGTTTACGCCGAGGTACAGGAAGCAGTGATGCTGTCTGTCGGGCCAGGAAATAAAAAAGAGAGAGCAGTTGGCCGTTTCTCTCACTGGGAAACCCAGGTATTTCGGTATACAGGCCTAAACAGCGTTACTGGCCGTCCTCGCTACCAGCCCGACCGTACGCCCCGACCCTACTTGGATGGGCTACGATCTGCCGCGGAAGTGCGACGAGCCCTGGCACAGCACCACGCCCGTACTAAGCCACGCTCAAGTAGAGCAGTGAAGTAAAAGGACAATCTAGTGAGGAGAGGATCGGCTAGAGAGGTAATGCCTATTCTGGCCAAGTCCATATGTTCATTAGAAATGGCAGTATCCCAATGTGAGTCCTGAAACTCCCAATATGTTAAGGGATAAAAACCAGACAGGAGACGCACTATTTATGATTTCCCACTACAGCTACAATCCTGTTTACTTACCGTGTGAACTCGTGCCATAAGAGAGGTAGATTCATCAAATTCTTGTGAGTTAACTCCCTAAATTCGGGCAACTGCTTTCTTCACAGTGCCTACTAGGCTGATTCTAGGCCTGCCAGATCCGCCTGCGCAACTGACTTGAAACCGTACACGTTGCACACACGGGATTTGACCGCACCCCAAGCAACCAACCGGCCAGAGACTTATTATAATTAGACTAGCACATGTGCACCATGCTGATACATTTCCTACTTTACTCTGGTGCTAAAAATCTGGAATACTGGATATTAGCAGCCGTATGGTGGATACCACAACTCCTATGGATTGGTCTTGCTGTGCTGTTGTTGTATGGAGTAATGCTTAGGCTACGCCGATTTTGGATGCGGTGGATACTCATGTGGATACCTTATCTAATGATTGGGTGGTGGATAGCTAGTGCCTTAAGCGTAAGTCATTGGGATTACACACGGGATAACCCTCTTAGTGTAATTGCTCAGGACTCTGATCTTCGAGCATATGAGGCTCCTACTTTTTTGGCAGTGCCTTTCCTACTTGTGTTGCACATTATCTTGTTTAGAAAGCAGGCGCAGCGCAAGGCACCAGTCCGCAACTAATGTATTGCTAGGTAGAACGACTAGGCGAATCGTTGTCCAATAAGTAAATACTATGTTAAGTTGCTCCTAATTGAGCCCCTTTTCTCTTCAGGAGTACGATCAATAAAGTCAGCAGTGCTACCCCTAGTGCCATTGCGGCCAGCCAAGTACTGACGGTTATGGCAGAAGATGCCGGCACATGCTGACGACGATAGGCCACCAGCAGCGGGTACTCGGTGAGCCAGTGCTGCAGGAACAGCGCGCGCAGCTCCGTTCGCTTTTCTTGATAGTAGTGCTCACGGGCCAGCGAGTCCTCTGCCAGAGAAGGATCCGGGGGCATGACCAGCAGGTAGGGCTCGGTCAGATTGCCCGAGAACGAGCAATAGGTGAGTTCGGGCATGGTACCTGCCGCATTCATCGTGGTATAAAAGATCCAGACCCCTTCCGCTACGAGCATCCCACAATTGCTCTGAGAGATGCGCCCGTGAAGGCGGGGGCGCGGGACGTGGCCTTTGAATTCCTCCAGTAGCTGCACCTCAAAGGTAGAATCGGTGGCGGAAAGCACTTGCCCGAGAAAGACGTGAGTATTGCGCTGCAATTGCTCTTGCATCTTGGTATAGGTCCACGCCAAACGCCCGCCGTCGCAGTCACAGGCCTGGAGGGGCAACCACGCAAAAAGCAGCAGCGGGAGGAGAAGAAGTCACAGCATAGAGGCGAGTACCTGGGACAAGAAAGAACAAGGTATAGCGCTAAAGCGAAACACAGCGCGCGTGGTGCACGAGGAAAAGTAAAAGGGCTCAGGCCACGAGGCTAGTTAACGTAACGTTTACTTATTGGAAAAGTATGAGTTAGGATTATTCTTAACTAGAGGCCACTTATTACTATTCCACATCATCTATACGACCGTCTAGGTTGGGCAACTGGTGATGGCTGTTTCTCCTGT
>NZ_JBEPPK010000015.1:0-140406 GCF_040547285.1 Hymenobacter sp. UYP22
CCCTAATCAAGTCCATCAGCAAGCGAAAAGCCCCGCCGGAAAATCCGAGCGGGGCCCTTGCCTTATTCCTGTCAACAGTTAGCCGGACGCGACAACTTTCTGGGGCACCTACAAACTTTACGAGTATTCAGTGGAGTACTGAGTCCAGTTGGTCAGTAGCTGCTCAAAATCGTCAGGCAGTTCTACCTCAAATTGAAGAAACTCCCGGGTAGTTGGGTGCTCAAAGCCCAATGATTTGGCATGAAGCGCCTGACGGGGCATTAGCTCTAGCATCTTCTCGGCAAATACTTTATAAGCACCCGTACGCTGGCCGTACACGATTCTGTCGCCGCCGTAGGTGGCGTCGCCAAACAGGGGGTGCCCGATATGCTTCATGTGCGCCCGAATCTGGTGGGTACGGCCGGTTTCGAGGTTGCACTGCAGGAGCGCTACTTTACCAAAGGACTGCAGCACTTTGTAGTGCGTAACGGCATGCTTACCCTGGTCACCATCTGGGTATACAGCCTGCACCTTCCGATCTTTGAGGCTGCGGCCGATATGCCCCCGAATGGTTCCGGCAGGCTCTTTGGGCACGCCCCATACCAAAGCCAAGTAGGTTCGCTCAATGGTATGATGAAAAAACTGATTGGAAAGGTGCGTCATGGCAAACTCGGTTTTTCCAACTACCAATAGCCCTGAAGTGTCCTTATCAATGCGGTGCACCAGGCCCGGACGAATTTCGCCGTTGCGGCCGGTAGGCAGGTTCTGCAGGTGGTAGGCCAGCCCATTTACCAGTGTACCGTTCCAATTGCCAAAAGCCGGATGCACTACCAGCCCAGCCGGCTTATTTACCAAGAGTAGTTCAGCATCCTCGTACCGGATATCAAGAGGCATGGGCTCCGGCACAACCTTGAACTCCCGGGGTGGCTCCGGCAGGGTAATAGTGATGGTGTCGCCGGGTTTTACGCGGTAGTTGGACTTCACTGGCCGCTCATTCACCTGCACGGCTTCGGCCTTGATGGCGTTTTGAATGCGGGTGCGCGAAGTAGCCGGTAGGCGGTTCAGCAGAAACTTATCTAGGCGCAGCAGTTCCTGACGCTTATCGGCCGTGATGCGGTGGTGCTCATACAATTCATCACCGCCTTCACTATCGTCGTCCAACTCCGCCTCCGGCACGGGCGGGGCAGTATTCGATAAGATGGGTTGCTGCGGGTTTTCTTCCTGCTCCAACATGGGGATATACGGTCAACTCACTAAGTATTCCAGCATCCGGGCTGGGTTTCTATAAAACAGCAACAGCCGGAGCTAGTGCCCCGGCTGCGCCAGAATTCAACTCAAACTAGACCGTGGAGCCTTATTTCTTGGTCTTCGTTTTGGTTTTGGTAGCCGCTGGAACAGCCGAAGGGGCCGCAGCAGCCGGGGTGGTTACTTTAGCAGCCGGAGCGGCAGCACCCGGCGTAACACCCATTTTCTTCAGAACCAGATCTGATACGTCGCCGTCCTTGGGGCCGTGCAACAGCACGGGGCTGGCACCGTCCGAGTTCAGGATGTAAGTGTAGCCGTTCTCTTCGGCTACGGCATCAATGTTCTTCTGTAGCTTGTCCAGCGCCGGCTTCAGCAGCGCCTGCTGCTTCTGCTGCAGAGAGGCTTCTGCATTCTGCTGGAACTCCTGCATGGACTGCTGCAGGTTTTGCAGTTCCTTTTCTTTATCAGCCCGTACGGGGTCAGGCATAGCTTGGCCGCCCTTCTGATAGGCCTCCAGCTTGGTACGGAAATCAGTTTGCTTGGCGTCCAGCTGATTCTTAAGCTGCGTGCTATAATCCTTCAACTGCGACTCGATCTGCTTGCTTTCGGGCATCTGGCTCAACACGTACTCTACGCTGGTATAGCCAATTTTCAGCGGTGCAGCCGTCTGTGCCATTGAAACCGTAGCCGTGGTGAAGGTAAGGGCGGCAGCAGCCAGCGCAACGCGGAACTTGTTCATGGTGGTCATCAAAAAGGGAAAAGTCAGAGAGTTAGATGCGTAAAGTTACTTCTTTCGGGTAGAAGGTCGTGCGGCCGGACGCGCCGGCTGCTTACCAGCTACTGGTTCCTCCTCCACGGCAGCATCACCGGATGGAGCAGCGGGAGTAGCCACTGTTTTCACCGTGCCCTTCTGAGCCGGCTGGTTGCGCTCCTCCGATGCTAAACCCAATTCTTCCAGTACAAATTCCGTGTAATCATGCACGGGATTGGTGTACAGCATGGTCAGGTCGCCGGATTTATCGAACATGATGGCCAGCTGCTTCTTTTTGGCCACCTTTTCAATGGCCTCAAATACCTTATCCTGCACGGGTTTGGTAAGCTCCTGGCGCTTCTTGAAAAGCTGGCCCTCGAAGCCGAAGATTTTGTTTTGGTAGGATTTAATATCCTGCTCCTTTTTCAGAATCTCGTCTTGGCGCTTTTTCTTCATGGCCTCTGTAAGAACCACTTCTTCGGCCTGATAATTCCGATACAGCTTATCCAGGTCCTTTTTCTGGGTTTCGATATCCTTCTGCCAGTTGCCCGACAGCGTATTAAGCTCCTGCTGGGCCTGAGTGTAGGCGGGCATCTTGCTCAGGATGAACTCCGAATCCACATAGCCGAACTTTTGGGCCTGCGCCGCCTGCGGGGCCAGCATCATCCACACTAGCCCCAGCAGGGCCACTGCTCCCGAAAACAGTTTTTTCATACAGATAAGAGGGAAGATGAACGGCCCGCAACGCCGCTAGGCTTAGCGGAGCTGCTGACCAATGATAAAATGGAATCGGCCGGCTTCCTGCTTCTGGCCAGGGGTAGCCACTGGCACTTTGTCGAAGCCCCAGCCGTAATCGAAGCCTAGCAAACCGAATGCCGACATGAAAATCCGGGCCCCTATTCCCGCCGAGCGGTACAACTTGTAGGGGTTGTAAGTAGCGTATTGCTCGAAGGCATTACCCGCTTCTGCGAAGCCCAGCACGTACACCGTAGCCGCTGGGTTGAGGCTGACGGGATAACGCATTTCCATTACGAATTTATTGTACACCACGCCCCCGGCCGAGTTTTGGCGGGATGGAGGCAGTGCATCGGCTTCGTTGGGGTCGGCGTAACCGCGGAGGCCTACGTATTCGGTACCGGCTATGAAGTTGCTGGAGCCACCGTAGCCTAGGCCTGAGCCACCGAGCTTGAACCGCTCAAATGGGCCAATAGGACGGGCACTGTTGTAGCTGCCAATAAACCCGAAGTGCGCCCGCGTGTTCAGTACCAGCTTGCCCACCATCGGCGAGAACCACGAAGCATCGAACATCCACTTATGAAACTCTACCCACTCGTTCACGCTGGGGTGCGAGCCCGGGAACAGGGAGTAAGGCGGCGTCAGGTTCACGCTCAACGACAACGAGGAGCCCCGACGCGTAAACGTAGGGTTGTCGATGCTATTGCGCGAGAGGGTAGTGTTGAATGTTACGTTGGTGGCGTTACCGGTACCCGTAGGGAAGAAGTTGGTACCCAGAGCCGTGTAGTTCTGCAGCTTGTACTGCGTCACTGACATGGCATTGCTCAGGGTAAAGTAGTCATCGGGCCAGCGTAGGCGGCGGCCCAGGCTCACACTACCCCCGTTGGTTTTCAGGAAGCTCCCGGTTTCAGCGTCGAAGTTGGTACCCAGGCGGTAAATCGTCTTGGTCAGGCTCACCGACAGGGAGTTGGGCTTGCGGCCACCCAGCCAGGGCTCCGTGAACGAGAAGGAATAGGCCTGGTACTGCAAGCCGTTGGCCTGCACGTTCAGAGCTAGGCGCTGCCCGTCGCCGGCCGGTACGGGCGTCCAGTTGCGGAGCGTGCCGGCTTTGCGCAGGGAGAAGTTATTGAATACCAACCCTACCGTGCCGATGAAGCCAGCGTAACCACCCCAGCCACCCGAAAGCGTAATCTGGTCGGAGGGTTTCTCCTCCACGGTGTAG
Organism: Hymenobacter sp. UYP22; assembly: GCF_040547285.1. NCBI lineage: Bacteria > Pseudomonadati > Bacteroidota > Cytophagia > Cytophagales > Hymenobacteraceae > Hymenobacter > Hymenobacter sp. UYP22. The sequence goes on from NZ_JBEPPK010000015.1 coordinate 3,933, forward strand.
TTGATGTCTACGGTACCGTCGGCTTGGTTAGGCACGGGGTTCAAGCCAATCTTCTCGGGGTCGAAGTAACCCAGCGTGGCAATTTCGCGCTGACTGCGGATGAGGTTTTCACGGCTGAATTTCTCGCCCGGCAGCGTGTACAACGCCCGGCGCACCACGTGGTCGGAGGTTTTGGTGTTGCCGGCAATATTCACATCCTTGATGCGGGCCTGCACACCTTCGGTCACGCGCATCTCAATATCAATTGAGTCGCCCTCTACTTTGGTTTCTACCGGCTCAATCTGGAAGAACAGGTAGCCGTCGTTCATGTACAACGACGACACATCCTGCCCCGTAGGGTTATAATTCAGCCGTTTGTCGAGGGTTTCCTTGCTGTAGACGCTGCCCTCCCGAATACCTAGCACGGAGGCCAGGGTTTTGTCGTCGTAGAGGTAGTTACCCTTCCAGGTGATGTTGCGGAAGTAGTACTTCGGCCCCTCATCCACTTTCACCGTCAGGCGCAGGCCATCACCCTCCCGCGACAAGGAGTCGGACACAACAACCGCGTCCCGGTAGCCTTCACTGTTGTAGAAGTCAATGAGCTTCTGCTTATCATCAGCAAACTCCTTAGGCTGATACTTGCCCGAGTTGAAAAGCTTGGGAAACTTCTTCTCCTTGGTTTTCTTGAACTTGCCTTTCAGCTTACCATCTTTGAAGGCCGTGTTGCCCTCAAACACGATTTCGTTGATCTTTACTTTGTCGCCTTTATCAACGTTAATGAGCAGCACTACGCTATTGGACAGGGCCGAATCCGGCTTCTGCACAATGTTCACCTTGGCATCCAGGAAGCCTTTGTTGGTGTAGAACTTGCGCACCTGGGAGCGGGTGTTGCTCAGCAGCGCGTCCGTGACCACCTTCCCCCGAATCAGCTTGATTTTATTTTTCAGCTCATCGGCCTGGCCTTTGCCAATACCGGTAAACTCAAATTTGGACAAGCGGGGGCGCTCTTTCAGGTTGAAATCCAGGAATACCCGGTCACCTTCCACGCGGGCAATGCTTACGCTCACGTCACCCAAAATGCCTTGGTCCCACAGTTTCCGAATGGCCCGTCCAATTTCCTCGCCGGGAATGGTAATCGGGTCACCTATTTTCAGTCCCGTTAAGCCAATCAGGGTATTGGGGTCAAGGTAACGTGCGCCGCTAATGGTGATGCCGCCCAGCGTGTAGCGCTGGCCCTGCTCACCCTCAGTTGAGGGTGCTTGAGTCTGACCAAAGGCAGCTGGAGCCGAGGCAGTACCTAACGCCAGGGCTAGTGCAGTTGCCGGAAGTAACTTGTGATAAGAAGAACGCATGTTCTGGAATTACGAAACGGTTAGCTGCTCACTGGTTTTACCAAATCGACGCTCCCGCTGCTGGTACGCCCGCAGAGCATCATAAAAATGCTCCCGCCGAAAATCCGGCCACAGCAAATCGGTAATAAACAGTTCCGTATAGGCCAACTGCCACAATAGAAAATTACTGATGCGCTGCTCGCCACTGGTACGAATCAGCAGTTCAGGATCAGGAATACCCGCCGTTGATAGAAACCCCGCCACGGTAGCCTCCGTTACTTGCTCAGGCTGCAAGCGGCCCGCAGCTACCTCTACTGCTATCCGCTGTGTGGCCTGCGTAAGGTCCCAACGGCCGCTGTAGCTCAGGGCCAGCAGCAGCGTGGTACGGGTGCCGCCTTTCGTGAGCTCAATAGCCTCCGCTAATTCCTTCTGGCACGAAGCCGGTAGGTTTTCAATCTGCCCGATGGACTGCAGCTTGATACCATTCTTCAGCAATGTGGGCGTTTCCTGCCGGATGGTGTGTACCAGCAGTTGCATCAGGGCTATTACCTCGTGCGCCGGCCTCGACCAGTTTTCGGTAGAAAAGGCGTAGAGCGTCAAGAAGCGCACCCCTACCTCAGCGGCAGCTTCCACAGTTTCCCGCACGGCCGTAATGGCGCTCTGGTGACCGAAGATGCGTAAACCGCCTTTCTTCTTCGCCCAACGACCATTGCCATCCATGATGACAGCTACGTGAGCGGGTATGTTCTGAGAATCAAGTTCGGACCGGACGGCCATTAGTACTTTTTGCGTAAAGAGGCCGCAAGTTACGCAAATGGTTGCATTCCCATCTGCCTGATAACTGCTTGCGCTATACCGGCTAAAATACGCACCGCCCCCAACACTTAGTATGTTGGGGGCGGAGTAACTGTATCCACCCGAATTACCGGCCCTTCCTCTTGCCTTTTTCCTGGTTGTTATCCGGGCAACGAATCTTGTAGAAGGTGTAAGAAATGCTCAGCCCATTGTAGAAGTACCAGTCTTGGTCGTGCGGGTTACCTACAAGGTCATTCTGCCCCCTCGACTTTCCATCGATGTTGTCTAGGTTATCGGTAAGGGTTTTGCGGGCTCCAGCCTCCAACCCCAGATTCCAGTGCGTTGAAAGCGCATATTTAAACCCTAGCCCTACTGGAACCGCCAAGCTGATTACACTACCCGTTTTATTTAGTTGGGGCTCGAGCGCTGGGTCAGTACTCGTTCTTGTTTTAGGATTTGCGAAGAATCCCGCCAGACCAACGAACACATACGGTGTAAAATGAACCTTGTCTTCCCGGTTATGATAATCGTAAAAATTGTACTCGATACCGCCGCCTAGCTCCACTAGATTACCCTTCATGCTGGCATCCCGATACGCGGCCTGCGGCGTAATGCTCCCATTCAGTCCTTTCACGTTCCGGTCGTCGGCCCGTAGCATTCCAAATAGTCCACTGGCTCGCAGTGTTATCGGGGCCGAAATATCCTTGCGGTAGAAGGCGGTTACTGCGGGTCGGTTATTGCGAAACTGGTAGGAAGGCGACAGTTCTCCTTTATAAGACAAGCCGCCCAATCCGACACCTATTTCACTGGTATTCTGAGCGGCGGTGACACGGGCAAAAAAAATACTCCCTACCGACACGGAGCCGATAAGGAGCATTTGAAAGGGAAATGACTTTGTCATTAGGCTGACTGTTGAGTAAAAGACAGTCAGCTAAACTGACTATCTGAATTTGGGGTTACGAACTCGGGGGGCGAGGATATAGTTAACGGAAATACCCAGCGTGGAGTACCAATCCTTCTCGTTGCTTTTGCCGCGCATTTCACCGCCTTGCTGCGCTTCTGTATAAGTGCCGGGCAGTTCACGGGTGATATCCCAGCCAAAGTACTTGGAAGCATCCGACTGCAGAACGTCACGGCTGGCTACATAATTGCCGCTTACGTCGTCAAGATAGTCGGTAAATGTTTTGCGGAAGCCCAGTTCAATACCTACGTCGAAGCTCTTGTTGAGCTTGTAACGAGCACCTGCACCGAAAGGAATAACGAATTGGGTAAGGCTGTAGCCTTCCGACTGACCTTCCGTTCTGAGCGGCTGCAGAGCCACATACGAGCCGGGCGACAAATTAGTAGCATCGCTGCCAATAAGGGCTTTGGGGTTGTGGCGGATCACGCCAACACCGCCAAACAGGTACGGAACGAAGTCCGGGCGCTTGATGTAATTATTCCGGTTCTCAATCAAATCAAAGATACCGGTTGCCGAGAATTCCAGAATATCGTTGCGGAAGTTCATGTTCCGGTTGTAGCGGAACTTGGCGTCTCCATCATTCTGGTCAGCTGCTTTGGCATCGTCGCCGGTGATACGGCCATAGGCCAATGCGGCACGGGCCGAAATACGGGGAGCGAACCGGCGAGTGATAGACAAGCCAACGTTCGGGCGGGTAGCTCCTGGCCGGAAGCTTGGAATGCTGGGCTTAGGAGTAATATCGCCAAAATAGGCCATACCATTCAGCGTCAGGCCAACCGAGTTGTACTGCTTCCGCTTACTAAACTGCTGTGCACTCGCCTCCGACGCTACCAGCGCGAGGACTAGCAACAAGGCCAAAGTGTGAGTCAAGAGTTGCTTCATATTGAGCGAGGGTTAAAGATATCGGTCTGAAAAAGGGCGAAGTAGCGGTATGGGCACGGTCGCAGTGAGTGACAAAAGTAGAAGATGCCGGGAACTTAAAAAAGGTTTGACAGAAAACTATATACCTAAACTGGTATTCCAGCCGGATTCCGCCGGTCAAGGCCCCAGTTCAACTTACTGCGCAAGGTACTCAGGAAGTTAACGTGGTTTAGTTTTACCAGGCGAGCATTAAAGTTTTCACGGCGAACGGCAATCTGAATACTGGCTTCTACCGTTTGGGAACGAGAGTCAAGGGAGAGTAGAAAATTGTTACTACGCCCTTCAATTTCAAAGGAAATCACACTCCGATCCGACACGATAAGGGGCCGTACGTTCAGATTGTGAGGGCATACGGGAGCAATGATAAAATTGTTTGTTTGCGGGAGCATCACGGGTCCGCCGCAACTTAGAGAGTACCCGGTGGAGCCGGTAGGCGTGGATACGATGAGGCCGTCAGCCCAATAGGAGTTCAGGTATTCTCCATCGATGTAGGTGTGCACTACAATCATGGATGAAGTATCGCGCTTCAGAATACTGAACTCGTTGAGTCCGAAGTTGATATCCCCAAAGGTATCAGGATCGGTATCTACCCGGATCAGGCTCCGGTCTTCCAGCACAAAGTGGCCTTTGAAGAGGGCATCTATGGCTTGGGCAATCTTATCGGGGGAAATGGTGGCTAGAAAGCCTAATCGACCAGTATTGATGCCTAGGATGGGAATCTGGAGTGCTCCCACGTAGGTGATAGTATCCAGGAGTGTTCCGTCGCCGCCAATACTGAGTACGAAGCGGGCTCCAGCCAGGGAGTCGCCGCGCCGGAAGGTGCTTATTCCTTCGGGTATCTGAATGTGCTGACTTAGGTACTCATGAAAGGATTCCAGGATACTTATGTCCGCCTGGCGGCGAATTAAGTCATCCATCATTTCCTGCATGAAAGCAGTTTGCTGCTCATCAAAGGGCTTTCCCAGAATGGCTATTTTCATAACAAAAACATAACCTGACTACCGCGCAAAAAGGGGTCAGATGGGAAACTGCGTGCGAAAGAAGAAGCCGCCCTGTTGCTCCCGATTACGGGCGTATTCCAGCGTAAATACCCAATCGTAGTACGTAACCAGATGAAGTGCAACGCCAGCGGATGCTAACAGGCGGTTGGGGAGTTGGTTGTCGCGTAATACGGCAGGCTGCCGGACGTATCCTGCATCGACAAAGGTATTTAAATAAAATGCCAGCGGAATGCCATTAAAACGGGAGCTGCGCAAGTTGCCTATCTGCAGCTTGCCAAGGTCGAAGAGGCGGTAAGTGAAGCCTTGCTGCAACAGACCCAGGTGCGGGCCCTCTATTACGTACGCATCGTAGCCCCGAACTAGCACATCATACCCGAAGGCCCGGCTATCAGGATAGGCCAAGGCCCGCGCAAAACGAAGCTGGGCAGTAGCTCCCACGCTGTAATAGAATGGGCCGCCCAATGCTACGTAACGAGCGTAACGGCCGCGCAGCGTTAGGATACCAGGGTTGCTGTTATTCAGGAATGACCGGTATGAAATTCCGACTTGCGCATACTGTCCCGTGAGCGGGTAGGCGAAAGTGTTCCGTTGGTTGAGGGTGCTTATGAGGCTAACCTCCATGTACTGCCGCCGGGGTCCATGTAGAAAGTACCGAGGATTATAATACAGTACAGAATCTGATACTTGCTCCCGGTGGTAAGAAACATCCAAGGCCGTGAGGTGCTGTACTGTTCGGCGCCACCGAATACCAGCCGTGGCATACTGGCGCTCAATGGGGAAGCCGGTTTGTTGGCGCAGGTTACGAAGCCGATCATCTACGGTGACGTAGTCGAGGGCACGGCTGCGGTAGTAGGAGTAGCCGGCCCCGAAGCCAATACGCCGACGACGGCCGTACCCGGGGGCCTCATAAAAGAGCTCATACTTGCGGTTGAAGCCCAACTGCAAATTTCCCAGCAACTGCTCATTACGGCCCCGAAAATTGCGGTGCACTACATGTACACCATAATCGACCCGTTTTGCCCGGTCGGGACGGTCAAGCCAGGAGCGAAAGTTACGGTCGGCGAGGGAGAAAATGGGGATGGGAAAAATGTACCACCGTTCCTGTACGCTGTATAAAATTGTCAGCTCCCCGTCGCGGCAGATGGGTTGCACCAGCACCTGGTGGAACAGCTGCAGATTGTACAGACGGCGGCGGTTGGTTTCAAGGCGGCGGATGAGGCTGGTAGTACCCAGCGTATCACCTTCCTGAAAATCAAGCTCAGCTCTTAAGACAATTTCTTTGGTTTTGTTATTGCCGACAAACAGAATACGCCCGACCCGCAACGTGGAATACCCAGCGCACTGTGCCTGGATCAGGCTATCGGCCGTGGACCGGCGAGCAGAGTCGGGCAGTTGTACTGCGGACGCAAGCTCCCGTGGAGGCTGCGAAACCGATGTGACACGGGAAATTTCTCCCAGCCCCAGAAACAATACGGACAGTAGCACCTCCCCTACCGACTCAGATACTCAGGTAGCGCAGCAGGGCATTATAGCGCTCCTGCTCGTCTTCGCTTACCTCGCCAGTACCGCTGAACTGGGCCGTAATGGAATAGCCGAACCGTTCCAGCGTGGCAATAATGCGGGTGATGTTGGGCGTATTGAGCTTGAGCGTAAGTCGGATGCGGTAGGGGTCGTGCTCATCCTGGGCCACGTGGGCGCTCATGATTTTGGCGTTGTTCTCCTCTACGTACCGGCTAATTTGCGTGAGCGAGTAATCTCGCTCCTCCATGGCCAGCACAATTATACCCTGCTGACCAGTAGCCACGGGAACCTTGCCAAAGGCGGCCAGCGTGTCGCTTACCGTTACCACGCCTAAGTACTCGTGCTGCGCATCCAGCACTGGCACCAGCTGAATTTTATTCTGGACAGCCAGCTCAATGATGTTGTAGAAGTGCTGGTCGTGCTGCACATGCACGTCGGTATAGTTCAGGGCCAAGCTCCCCAGCAAGCACTCCACTCCCTCCCGGTCCAGCAGGTCCGATTCCGTTACGAGGCCCCGGTACTGGCGGTCATCGAGCACGGGAAGTTGGCCCACGTGAAATTCCTCCAGCCAGCGGGCAGCCTTTTCCGTTGAGTCCGTCACCTTCAGCGGCGGAATCATTTGATTCAGTAAATCTTCGGCGAGAATGGAATTCATCGGAGAATAGGCGAAAAGCGGGACGAAGCTCGGAGGTGGGGCAATACAAGCCCGAACACCTGCAAAAGGTTTTTGGGCCATTACCTGCCTTCGTAACTACGTAGAAGAGCGGAGAAAACAGCCCAGAGGTTGCACCAACCGAGTCAGCACATATTACGAGGTGGGTACTGAAGCGGCCGTGCGTTCCAGAAATTTAGTAAGCAGCTGGTTGAACTCCCGTGGGCGCTCCATCATGGGGGCATGGCCGCAATGGTCAAGGAAGCGTAGCTCCGCGTTCTGCATCAGGCGGTTGAATTCATGGGCCACTACTGGCGGGGTAATGGTATCATTAAGGCCCCACACCAGCAGCGTGGGCACCCGAATTTTGTGCAGTTCCTTGGCCAGGTTATGGCGCTGGGCTGAGCGGGCAATGCTGATAATGCGCAGACACTTGGCATTGGAGTTTGTCACGCTGAACACCTCGTCCACTAGTTCCTGCGTTGCCACGGCGGGGTCATAAAAGGTATAGGCCACCCGCTCCTGCACGTAGCCGTAATTGCCGCGCTTAGGGAAAGAGCCCCCCATACCATCCTCGAACAGGCCGCTACTGCCCGTAAGAACCAGGCGCTGCACCCGCGTGGGGTTTTGCAGAGTGTACACCAAAGCAATGTGGCCACCCAGAGAGTTTCCCAACACTGTACAGGGCTCTGTGAGGGTAATTTCAGCCAAAAATTCCTCCACGAAACCAACCAGGCCCGGTACGCCGGCCTTCAGTAGAGGCATGTCATAGATGGGCAGCAACGGAATAACTACCCGGTAGCGCAGGCTAAACTGCTGCACCACATCCTGCCAGTTGCTAAGTGCTCCGAACAGGCCGTGCAGCAGCAGCAGCACCTCACCGGTACCCTCGTCCACGTACTGAAATCCATTCTTTTCCTTGATCTGCAGCTCCATCTTTGCTAGGGAATACGCCCGCCGGCCGGAGCTGGCGCGGGCTGTGCAATGATACAATTCTTGACCCAATTGCCCAGAAGTGCCAGTCCGTGGGGGGTAAGCAAGGCTTCGGGGTGGAACTGTACGCCGTGCAAAGGCAGCGTACGATGCCGTAGGGCCATTATTTCGGGGGCCGAACTGATAGTGAAGGCCAAAGGCTCCAGACAGGGCGGCAACTGCTGCAGCACCAGAGAATGGTAGCGGGTAACGGGCATCCGGGCGGGCAGGTTCTGCCAAAGTACGTCCGGCTGGGTCCACTCTACCTCCGACACTTTGCCATGCATGGGCCGCTGCCCCCGCTGCACCGAGGCCCCAAAAAACTCGCCTAATGCCTGGTGTCCCAAGCACACGCCCAGTATGGGTTTTTGTGCGTGGTACTCCGCAATAACTGCCAGTAAATTACCAGCTACTGCCGGCGTACCGGGCCCCGGTGATAGTACCAGCGCGTCAAATGGCAGCTGGCGCAGTTCGGCCAAAGGCGCATCGTTGCGACGAACTACCACCTCACACCCCAGCTGCCGCAGGTAATCCAGCAGGTTGTACGTGAAGGAGTCGAAGTTATCCAGCAGCAGAACACGCATAATACTCAATAACGAAGCTGGCAGCTAGTGGCGTTCTTCTCTAAAACACCTCCCGCAGGCGGCTAAGCAGCGTACCGGCGAAGGGCATTACAAAGGCTACGGCACTCAGGGCAAGTGGCGTGGCCTCCTGCACTATGGGCAACACCTGCGAGTCGGCTACTAGCTTGGGCGATACTAACTGCAGGTCAGCTAACCCTACCCCGTGCAGCAGCAGGCTCAGGCCCAGTACCCACTTGAGTACTCCGCTGGCCGCGCCGCCTAGGTTATCGAGCATGCCCAGTGGGGTAAGGTGCACGGCCGTTTTGATGAACCCGCTGAGCAGGTGTACTCCCCACACAATGGCAGTGAACACCAGCACGAATGATACTAAGGGCAGCATACCGAAAGCATCGCCTACGTAGTGGCGCACCAGCGGAATGGCATCATTCAGCAGAGCTAGCCCTCCTACTGCGCCAAGCACGAAAGCCAGCAAGGAAGCCACCTCCAGCACCAGCCCACGCCGGTATCCCTGCACGGCCCCAATGCCCAACGGAATCAGTAAAAGGATGTCGAGGGTGGACATTGGAGAGGAGGTGCCAAAGCGGAGGTGTGCGTGCCGGACAGTAATCCAGCACGCACACCTCCGCTTTCAGCCCTTACAGATTGGTGTTGTTCAGCAGGTTGTTTACTGTTTGAGAAATTACTCGGCCATCGGCCAAGCCGGCCAGCTCCCGGGCTGCCACGCCCATCACTTTGCCCAAGTCGGAGGGGCCGGTGGCACCCACGCGCTGGATGATGCCCACGAGTTTTTCTACCAAATCAGCCTCGGAGAGCTGCTTGGGCAGGTATTCCTCAATAATGGTCAGCTCGGCCAGCTCTATTTCCTCCAGGTCGGAGCGAAACTGTTTCTGGTACATTTCGGCGGCTTCGCGGCGCTGCTTGGCGGCTTTGGTGAGCAGCTTCATTTCGGCATCGGGCGTAAGGGCGGCACCGTGCTGACCTTCGGCCGTTTCGGCCAGCATAATCTGCGACTTGATGCTGCGCAGAGCCGTTAGGCGCACTTTATCTTTGGCCAACATTGCCTTTTTGATATCGGCGTCGATGGTTTCTTTCAGAGCCATAGGAATGGGGGGATAATGAAGGTGCAAGATTACGGCTTATTCCCGAATACGGGGCCACCGGTCGAGTTAGGGGGCAAGGCCAGGGCCGCCAGCAAACCCGCCGCATCATCTACGTACAAGGCCAGCTCGCAGGCAGTGCGGCGCAGGCCGTAAGGGCCCGTTACGGCTTGAGGAGACGCGCACACCAGCAGCAGATTGGGTGGCGTGAGCAGCGGCCGGGCCAGATTCAGTCGGCCCGGCGCCGGCACCGGGGTATCGGGCAGCAGCTGGGCCGTGAGCAGCGCCGCGCGGGGCAGTCGCACCGTCCAGAAAAACCCGACCTGTATTACCAACTCCTGGTCGGCAGTGAGCTGCACGGGTAGCAGCCGTACCGCCCGCGCGTGTGCCAGCAGCAGTAGTAACCCGTACAGGTGCAGAACCAGTGCAGCGCCGGCTACCAGCGGGTTCCAGCGTACCAGCAGCAGATGAAGCGCGCCCATTTCCGCCACCGACAACAAGGCTATTGTACCCAGGTAAGCCATGCACGCCGAGTTCTGATAAGTGGTGAATACGCGGCTACTGGCGGCTACTATCGGACGGGTCCGCCAGCTCAGCAACGCGTAGTAGAACAGCATGAGCTCGAATACCAGCGGCGCCATTGGTCGGCCAAACACCTGCCGGAAAGCCGCGGTGAGGCACTCCGCCACCTCGGGCGTGTGCGGGCGGGCAGCCCGGAAAGCGCGCTGGAGCCGCCGCAGGTTCAGCAGTGCCAGCGTAAACGTCAGAACTTCCACCGCGCCCAGCGCCTGCCCTGCCCAGCGGACATACTGCTGCTGCGGGCCCGGAATCAGCCAGTGGCCCAGCGCCACGACGGCCACGAAAGCCGCCGCCACGGTACTCACCGGCAGCCGGTAAGGCCGCACTATCAGCAGGTAAAACAGAATCGGTAGCCCCACCAGCACATCAAAGCTGACGGCGGCCGGCAGCAGCGGCGTCTGCGTAAACACTGGCTGCCGGATTATCAGCCATTCAACAAGAATAACGGCTAGTAGCAGCAGGCTAAACCCCAGTGCTGGACGAATAGAAACGGGAAATCGGGCTACCATGGCTGCTTCAACTAAAATCGGCCAACGCTGTTGGGGCTACGTATCTTTGAGCACGTACTCACCCGTAGCGCCGTTCCAGAATATGACCAAGCTCAGCGTAAATATCAACAAAATAGCCACCCTGCGAAATGCCCGGGGCCACAACCGCCCCGACCTGCTACAAGCGGCCCGTGACTGTGAGCGGTTTGGGGCCCAGGGCATTACGGTGCACCCGCGCCCCGATGAGCGCCACATTCGCTACCAGGATGTGCGCGACCTGAAAGCCGTAGTGACTACCGAACTGAATGTGGAAGGCAATCCAACTCCCGATTTCCTGGACTTAGTGCGGGAAGTGCGCCCCGAGCAGGTAACACTAGTGCCCGATGCGCCCGATGCCATTACCTCCAACGCGGGCTGGGACACGATAAACCACCAGGACTATCTGCGCGAAGTAGTGGCCGACCTCAAAAGCCTGGGTTGCCGCGTGAGTATTTTCCTGGACCCGGTAGCCGAGCTGGTACGCGCCGCCGCTACCACCGGCACCGACCGGATTGAGCTGTACACCGAAGACTACGCCCGCCAATACCACGCCGGTGCTGAAGCCGCCCTGCGCCCCTACCGCGCAGCCGCGCTGCTAGCCCAAGAGCTGGGCCTGGGCCTTAACGCCGGCCATGACCTGGACCTGGACAACCTGGCCTACATGCACCAGCACTTACCCGGGCTGCAAGAAGTCAGCATCGGCCACGCCCTTGTGTGTGATGCGCTGTATCTGGGTCTGGAAAATACCATTCAGCTTTACCGGCGGCAGCTAAAGTGAGTTGGTGAATGGTGAAATAGTGAGTTTGACGTTCTACTTGCGCTATATATGCCGTCAGAGGATCAAATCCACCATTTCACCACTCACCAACTCACTAACTCCCCACTCACTATTCCCTCCCGTGCCGCGTATTCCGCTTTCCGATTTTCTGCAGGGTGCTGCCGAGGTGCCCATTCTGGACGTGCGCGCGCCCGTTGAGTACGCCCATGGCCATATTCCGGGGGCGGTGAGCTTCCCCCTGTTTTCAGACGAGGAACGGGCCCGTATTGGTACCACCTACAAGCAGATCAGCCAGGACCGGGCCGTGCTGCTGGGCCTCGATTTTTTCGGGCCGAAGATGAGCCACTTGGTGAAGCTGGCGCAGAAGGTGGCCCCGCACAAGCAAGTGCGCGTGCATTGCTGGCGCGGGGGCATGCGCTCTGGGGCAGTGCAATGGCTGCTAGAGCTGGCTGGATTTCAGGTGCAACTGCTGGATAAAGGCTATAAGGAGTACCGTCGGGGCGTGCTGGTCTCCTTGGAGCAGCCTCGCCCCCTGTGGGTGCTGGGTGGCCTCACCGGCTCCGGCAAAACCGATGTGCTGCACCAGTTAGCGGCCCAGGGCCAACCGGTACTAGACCTAGAAGGCTTGGCCAACCACAAAGGCTCGGCCTTTGGTAGCCTTGGCCAACCCGAGCAACCAACCCAGGAGCAGTTTGAGAACAACCTGGCGGCGGCCTTGGAAGCTTTGTCGGTAGCTGCTTCGGCCTGGGTTGAGGATGAAAGCCGGACGATTGGGGCGGTTCACCTTTCCGGCGGTTTTTATGAGCAGATACGCCAGGCCCCGCTGCTGCTGCTGGAAATTCCGCGGGAGGTGCGGGTGCAAAAGCTGGCCGAGGAGTATGGCCGCCACGACCCGGCCGCCCTGGCGGCTTCCATACTGCGCATCCGGAAGCGGTTGGGCGGCTTGGCTACCCGGGAGGCGTTGGCGGCCATTGGCGACGATGATATGCCGAAAATGGTGAGCCTGGTGCTGGACTACTACGACCGGACGTACCTGCACGGGCTGGAGGGCCGTTCCTTCGTGCGCGTTAGCTCCTCCACCGCCGACCCTGCCGAAAATGCCGCGCTGGTCCGGCGCGCCGCCCAAACGCTATAACCCAATGCCCAATGATTGCCAAGCTGCGGGTTGCCCGCCCCACCGATAACCTGCCGGCCCTGCTGCGCTTCTACCGCGACGGGCTGGGCCTCGCGGAGCTGGTGGCCTTCACCGGGCATAATGGGTTCGATGGCGTAATGCTGGGCCACCGGCAGGCCTCCTACCACCTGGAGTTCACGCACCAACCGGGCCACCCGGTAGGCCGGGCTCCTACCCCCGACAACCTATTGGTGTTTTACCTGCCCGATGCCACCGAGTGGCAGCAAGCCGTAGACCGTATGAGAGCAACCGGCTTTGCGCCCGTTGCCTCCTACAACCCGTATTGGGACCAGCTAGGCTGCACCTTCGAAGACCCCGACGGCTACCGGGTGGTGCTCCAACGCGCCGCCTGGGTTCTGTAGGTTTCCCGTTTTATCGTTGCTTTCCGTTTTGCTTTCTATGACCTCTCCCGACGCTTCCGCCGATGTTCGCCTTACCCAGTACAGCCACGGTGCGGGCTGTGGCTGCAAGATTGCACCCAAGGTACTCGACCAGATTCTGCACACCAGCCTGCCGCAGCCCCAGCATGATAAGCTGCTGGTAGGCAACGCCTCCCGCGACGACGCGGCCGTGTACGATATTGGGGGTGGGCAGGCCATCATCAGCACCACCGACTTTTTCATGCCCATCGTGGATGACGCCTACGACTTTGGGCGCATTGCTTCGGCCAACGCTATTTCCGACGTGTATGCCATGGGCGGGCGGCCCGTAATGGCCATTGCCGTGCTGGGTTGGCCCATTGATAAGCTGGCGCCTGAAGTGGCCCGCCGAGTAATTGAGGGCAGCCGCAGCATCTGCCAGGAGGCTGGTATTCCGCTGGCGGGGGGCCACAGCATCGACTCCCCGGAGCCCATCTTTGGGCTGGCCGTGACGGGCCTGCTCTCTATCGAAAACCTGAAGCAGAACGATACGGCCACGGCCGGCTGCGAGCTGTACCTCACCAAACCCCTGGGCGTAGGCATGCTGACGACGGCCCAGAAAAAAGGCATTCTGCAACCCGAGCACGCCCACATTGCGCCCCAGAGCATGATGCAGCTCAATAAGATTGGGGCGGAGCTGGGCCAACTTTCCGGCGTGCGGGCCATGACGGACGTAACTGGCTTTGGCCTGCTGGGCCACCTGGCCGAAGTGTGCGAGGGCAGCAACCTCACGGCCGAAATCGACTTTGCGAAAGTGCCTCGCCTGGCCGAGGCCGAACAGTACCGCCAACAGAAGGCCATTCCGGGCGGCACCGTGCGCAACTGGGACTCCTACGGCCACAAAGTCGGCCCCATCACCGACGAGCAGCGCGCCTGGCTCTGCGACCCGCAGACTTCCGGGGGCCTGCTGGTGTGCGTAGAGCCGAGCGGCAGAGCGGCTGTGCAGGCAGTATTTGCCCAGTACGGCTTACACCTGGAAGCTTTTGGCCAGTTGCGGGAGCACACGCCCACTGAGCCCTGGATTCTGATAACGGCCTAACTCTCGCTCCTGTTATTTATAGTTTTTCCCGCCCATTACCCGCGCCGCTAGTTTTTGCATGAAGCTCTTTTCTGTTTTGCGCCCTCTGCTGGAAATAGCGGCGCTGGTGGGTGCATTTATTATTGGTCTGCGGTTGGTTACAGGCTTGTTCACCCGCAAAAGTCAGGTATACCGGCCTACCGGGCTGCGCCAGTTTCAGTTGTTGTTCTGGCCCCTGCTGTGCTTAGGAGTGGGCTTGCCTTTCTTAGCCTCTTTCCTCTACGCTCCTACCCTTTCCACCTTCGAGCTCACGCTGCTGGTAGTCCTGGCAGCGGTAATACTCGGATTTTCGGTACCGGCTTTCCTGCTGCATCTGGCCTACTACGCCCGTAATCAGCACACTACCTTGGTTTTCGACCCCAAGCACAACCAGTTGGAAGTGCACGAGGGCGCTACCCCTATTCCGTTTAGCAAGCGTGATTTGGTGCGCGTGGAATACGTTACCTGCAAATCGGAGCAGCTGTTCTGGAGCCCGTATGCGTACCTGCAACTCCACTTGCGCTCCGGCCACGTGCTTACCATCACCTCTCTGCTGCTAAAGCTGCCCCCACTGGTCGAATTTCTGCGCAATACTCCGCTGGAACGCCGCCAACGCTGGTTCTGCTGGCCCTGATACCGCCGCTGCATACAAGTACTGAGGCTGATTCCCTACTGACAAGCTTACAACTCGCGTAGAATTCTATATTTGTTTGTCTGCTTCACTACCTGCGCCTGCTAGTACCGGGGCTATTTGTGGGGAGTTGCCCTGCCTATTTCCCCGTTGCTTATGCGGCGTTTCGTTCTGGTTGCCGTGCTGCTCAGCTGCTTGCTGGGAACTGCCAAAGCCTTTGCGGCTACGGAGGCCGAGCTTGTGCGGCTTCTACGGAGCCAGCCCGCTGACACTGTTCGGCTTCGGCTGTTAAATACGCTCTGCCACCAGCTACA
The DNA here is from genome assembly GCF_040547285.1 of Hymenobacter sp. UYP22. Taxonomy (NCBI): domain Bacteria; kingdom Pseudomonadati; phylum Bacteroidota; class Cytophagia; order Cytophagales; family Hymenobacteraceae; genus Hymenobacter; species Hymenobacter sp. UYP22. Next base: position 19,226 of record NZ_JBEPPK010000015.1, read on the forward strand.
CGATAATGAGCCTACCCGGGCCTTGCCCTATGGGGAGCAAGCCGTGGCGCTGGGCCGGCAACTGCGGTACCAGCCCGGGTTGCTACAGGCCCTGCTAAACCTGGGAAACTGCTACGCCAACCTAGCCGATGGGGCCCACGCTCTGCGGCTGCAGCAGGAGGCCTTGCTCTTGGCCCGCCAACTTCGCTCCACCAATGACATAACCCGGGCCCTCACCGATATGGGCCGGGTGCAACAGGAGCGCAATGATACAGCGGCGGCCATGCGCAACTACCAGCGGGCCCTCACCTACGCCTACCAACCTGGTGTGCAGCCCCACACCCAGTTGTTGCTGTTCGGTAACCTCGGAAACCTGTACTTCAACCTCCGTCAGTACCCCGAGGGCCTGCTCTTTACCCGCCGGGCTCTGCAGCTGGCCCGCCGCACCGGTGACCAAGCCGGCGAAGCGCAGTATCTGGCCGATATGGGAGCGTTTTACATGCAGATGAACCAGTTGGAAACGGCGGAAGGGTTGCTGCGAAAGGCTGTTCTCCTAGCTCAGGCTCAGCGCAATGAGCGTTTCAGGGCTAGCAACCTGGAGCTATTGGCTACCGCTCTGCTGCTCCGCAACCAGCTGCCGGAAGCCGACAGCCTGGCCCAGCAGGCTCTGCTGACGGCCCGCCGCATCCAGTACAAGGAGCGGATATTGGGTGCATATGGTTTGCTGGCGAAAATAAATGCTCAGCAGGGCCAGCACGAGCAGGCGTACGCGTGGCAGGTTCGGCACCGCGACCTGAATGACAGCCTGAACAGCCGCTCCCGCATGCAGATGCTCACGGCCCTGCAAACCCGCTACGAAACCGCTGAAAAGGAACGCCAGATCAAACGCCTCACGGAGCAGGAACAAACCACCCAGCAGCGCAATCGGGCGCTGTGGGGTACCGTGGCAGCCCTGCTGCTGGGGCTCAGCGGCATGGCTTATTTGTACACCAAGCTCCGCCTGAGCCGCAGTGCCCTGGCCGCCAACCATCGGGCGCTGGGAGAAGCTACCCGGGAACTGCGGCAGCTGGCCGCTTCCAAAGACCGCCTCTATGCCATTGTAGCCCACGATTTGCGCGGCCCGGTGACGGCTTTTGCGGGGGTTACTGAGCTGATCGACTTCTACCTCAAAAAAGGCGACGAGGATGGCCTGCGCCGCTTGCCCACGCTCGTTCGGCAGTCGGCTTACCAGCTCAACCACCTGCTGGATAATTTGCTGAACTGGGCCGTAAACCAAACTGGTGAGCTCGCCTTCCGGCCCGAGCGGCTGTTGGTGCGGGAGTTGTACCAGGATACGATACGCCTCTACGAAAATGCTGCCGAGGCCAAGCAAATCACCTTGCACAGCCAAAGCCCGGAGTGCCTGGCCGTGTGGGCCGATGCGCACATGACGCAAACCATTCTTCGTAACCTCATAAGCAATGCCCTGAAGTTTACCCCCGCCGGCGGCTCCATTCACCTGCTTGCCCAAACCGATGGGGCTGGCACCGCCACTCTGTGCGTGCAGGACTCCGGCGCGGGCATGACCACCGCGCAAACGGCGGCGTTGCTTGCCTCAGGTCCCTTGATGCCGTTGCCGCGTACGGCACGCTCCGGCACGGGGCTGGGGCTGCTGCTGTGCCGGGCGTTTGCGGATCGGCAAAGCGGGGCACTATCTATTACGAGCAGTCCGGAGCAGGGCACCAAGGTGTGCCTCACGCTGCCGGCTGCCCAGCCCCGTTAGCCACCTGCCGGAATTTGCTGGAACCGTGGGCGGGCATTTCAATTTCGCAGGCCCCATCTTTGTGCCCTTATGCTACAACTACACTTCCGCGAAATGGGGCAGGGGGCCCCGCTGGTCATTCTGCACGGGCTGTTTGGCACCCTCGACAACTGGCAAACCCTGGCCCGCCGCTGGGCCGAAGCCGGCCACCGGGTAATTGTGGTGGATTTGCGCAACCACGGCCGCTCCCCCCACGCCCCGGAGCACACCTATGCCCTCATGGCCGAAGACGTGCTGGGCCTGTTCGACCAGCTACAGCTGGGGGCTGATACTACCCTCATGGGCCATAGCATGGGTGGCAAAGTAGCCATGCGCTTCGCCTTGGACTATCCCGAGCGGCTGGGCAAGCTGATTGTGGTAGACATTGCCCCACGCTTTTCTGATATGCGCCACCAGGATGATATTGTGGCCGGATTAAACGCCGTGCCGCTGGCTACTCTGGAGAGCCGTCAGCAGGCCGATGAGGCGCTGGCCCAGCATATCAAGTGGCCCGATGTGCGTCAGTTTCTGCTCAAAAACCTGTACCGCCGCGAGGATAACTCCTTTGCCTGGCGCCCCAACCTGGCGGCCCTCACCGCCGAAATGGACGACATCGGGGCCGAAATTACCGCTGCCCACCCCTTCCTGAAGCCTGCCTTGCTTATTCGGGGCGGCAAGTCCGATTACGTGAGCCCCGAGGACAAGCTCTACGCCATTCCGGCCCTGTTCCCGAACTCGCAGGTAGAAACTGTAGTAGATGCCGGCCACTGGGTACACGCCGAGAAGCCGGAGGAAGTTTTCCAGTTGGTTACGGCCTTTCTGGGGCAGTAAGGCCCCGCGCATTCAGGCGAGGCCAGCAGCACTTCATTATTCTCACTTACCCAGCTTCTCCCTGTGCCCGGTACGCTCTATCTTATTCCCACCATTCTGGCCGATGATACGGCCGCGCAGGTGCTGCCGCCCCAAGTAGCCGAGCAGATTCAGGGCCTGCAGTATTTCCTGGTAGAAAACGCCCGCACGGCCCGCCGCTTTATCAAGAGCATGGCCCCGCAGCACGTAATTGAGGAGTTGCGCATCAGCGTAATTGACAAGGACAGCACTGAGGCCCAGATTCAGGCAGCTCTGCAACCCGTGGTGGCTGGCCAGACTGCGGGTGTGATTTCCGAAGCCGGCTGCCCCGGCATTGCCGACCCCGGCGCCGAGCTGGCCCGCCGCGCCCACCAACTCGGTATTCGGGTAGTGCCGCTAGTTGGCCCCTCTTCTCTCCTGCTGGCCCTGATGGCTTCGGGGATGAACGGACAGAGCTTCGCGTTTCATGGCTATCTGCCCATAGAGCGGGGCAAACGGATGGCGGCCATCAAGAAGCTGGAGCAGCAGGCTTTGCAACAGCACCAAACGCAGCTATTCATCGAAACCCCCTACCGCAACCTGCCCCTGCTCGAAGATTTGCTGAGTACCCTGCACTCCAGTACCCGCCTCTGCGTAGCCGCCAGCCTCACCGCCGCCAACGAGTTTATCCGCACCGATACGGTAGCCGGCTGGAAAAAGCACCCGCTGCCCGATATTCACAAGCAGCCCGCCGTTTTCCTGATTGGGCAATGAGGTAGTTGTTAGTTGTTTGTATTTCGAAAACTAACGACTAACAACCAGCAACTACCAACTACTTCAGCAGCTGGTACACCAACAGCGACGACACGTAGGCCAGGCCCGTCATGTAGAACAGCTGCAGCAGTGGCCACGTCCAGCCTTTGGTTTCGCGGTAGGTGGCGGCCAGGGTGCTCATGCACTGCATGGCAAACACGTAGAACACCAGCAGGGAAAAGGCCCGGGCCGGCGTGAAAAATGGCTGCCCGTTCACATCCTTTTCGGCGGCCAGCTTTTGCTGCACGGTTTGCTGGTCGGCATCCTGGCCCACGCTGTAAATGGTGCTCATAGTACCCACAAACACCTCCCGGGCCGCAAAGGAGGTAAGCAAGGAAATACCAATCTTCCAGTCGAAACCCAGTGGCCGGATGGCTGGCTCCAGCACGTGCCCGAACACGCCGGCGTAAGAGTTTTCGAGTCGTTCAGAAGCCACCCGGGCTTCGGTTTGCTCCGGGGTGAGGAGTTGCGCAGCGGCCTGCGTACGGGCAGTTTTTTCGGCTTGGGCTATGCGGTCGGAAGGCCCGTAAGAGGCCAGTACCCACAGCAGGATCGAAATAGCCAGAATGACTTTGCCCGCCTGAAAAACAAAGGCTTTCACCTTCTCTACAATGGTGATACCCACGTTTTTCCAGCGCGGCCAGCGGTACACCGGAAACTCCATGATGAAGTAGCTCCGCTCCTGGGTTTTAAGCAGTAGCTTCATGGCCCAGGCCGAAATAATAGCCGCAAAGAAGCCCAGCAGGTACAGGCCCATCAGGGCAATGCCGCGCAGGTTGAAAATGCCCAGCACCGGCTCATCGGGCACTACCAAGCCAATGAGCACCGTGTACACCGGTATGCGAGCCGAGCACGACATCAAGGGCGTGACGAAGATGGTGATAAGCCGGTCTTTGCGGTTCTCGATGGTGCGGGCGCTCATAATGGCCGGCACGGCGCAGGCCACCCCCGAAATCAAGGGCACGATGCTCTTGCCATTCAGCCCAAAGCGCCGCATGATGCGGTCCATCATAAATGTTACGCGGGCCATGTAGCCGGTTTCCTCCAGCACCGCAATAAAGGCGAAGAGCAAGGCAATCTGGGGAATGAAGATGAGCACCCCGCCCAGGCCCGCCAGTACGCCCTCCGTGAGCAGGTTCACCAGCGGCCCGTCAAAGTTAGTCTGGATAAGCCCATTTATCCACGCCACTCCCTGGTCAATTAGCTCCATGGGGTAGCTGGCCCAGGCAAATACTGCCTGAAACATCAGGAACAGAATGCCGAAGAAAATCAGGTAGCCCCACACCTTGTGCGTCAGTACCCGGTCAAGGCGGTTGCTGTAGGGCTCGTTCTGCTCGGTGCGCGTCACCGACACGCAGTTGAGCAGTACCTCGTTGATGCGCTGGTAGCGGCTGATAGTTTCCTGGGCCTGCTGCTCGGTGGGCTTGAAGCCGTACTGCTCTGTCAGCTCCTGAATGTAGGCCCGGTCATCGACCGATAAAAAACTGATGTGCTGGTACTGGTGAGCGTAGTGCAGCGCCAGGTAGTCGTTGTGCAGGTTAAAGTAATACCGAATCTGCCGAATCATGGGCAGCAGGTCTTCGGTAGGCTCATAGAAATGCACGGTAGGCGCATCCAGCGTCTGCGCCATCACAATTTTCAGGGCCGCAATACCCACGCCCTTGCGGGCATTCATCGGGATGATGGGCACGCCCAATTCCTGCTGCAATGCCGGAATATCAATCTGGACGCCGTGCTGCTCAGCTACGTCCATCATATTCAGGGCCAGTACCGTGGGCAGGCCCATGTCAGCCAGCTGCGTAAATAGTAGCAGGTTGCGCCGCAGGTTACTGGCATCCACCGTCACCACCACAAAATCGGGGTACTGGGTGCTGGTCTGGTCGTAGAACAGGTCGGTAATTACCTTCTCGTCCAGGCTTTTGGGGTAGAGCGAGTAAGTACCCGGCAGGTCAATTATTTCGGCCCGGTGCTGGGAAGTCAACTGGCTGATGCCCGTTTTGCGGTCTACCGTGACGCCCGGAAAGTTGCCGACCTTTTGATTGAGCCCCGTAAGCTGGTTGAACAGCGAGGATTTGCCGGAGTTGGGGTTACCCACCAGCGCAATACGAGTGAGGGCCCCAGGATGACGTTGGGCGGCTGTTTCCAGCTGCCTGGCCGATACGCCGGCCCCGGCCCGTCCGGAAAGTAATTGCCCACCTGTCATGTATGCGTACTTATTTCAGAAGAATAGTTGCCGCCTCGCTCACCCGCAACGACAACGTATAGTCGGCCATGTCACCTACCACCAAGGTGATAGGGCAACCCAAAGGAGCCCGGCTGTTCAAGCGAACCTGCGTGCCCGGAATGCAGCCCATTTCCAGCAGCTTGAGGGCCATTTCAGGATCTTTCAGGCAACAAATAGTCCCGCTTTCTCCCAGTTGGAGGTCTTTCACGCTACGAGGAGCGGAAACGGGAGAGGTAATTGGTGGGCGTTCAGACACGGGCGGGACTATTTAGACTTACTTCAAACAAAGGTACCACCCAATTATGTTTCAGCCAACATTCGCTGAGGCACCGGTTTTTTTGGGTGTCTCGGGCAATGCGCTGATTTGTAACTATTCCGAAAAGGAATTGCACCGGTATAAATATTCAGGGAAGTATTGCTTTTCTTGCCGCATTTCATTGTAATTTTGGGATATACACTAGCTTGCTCGCATATGCTTCAACGCGTACTTTCTCTTTTTGCACTGGTTTTACTACCAGCTTTAAGCTTTGCTCAGGATGCGAAAATGACGGGCCGCATCGTCGATGAAAAGACGAAAGAACCCATTCCGTTTGCGTCTATTGGTTTGAAAGAAGAGCAAACGGGGGCCCTCACCAACGAGTATGGCTTCTTTCAGCTAGCCATGCCCCAGAAGAACCCTCAGGATTCCCTGATTGTGAATGCTTTGGGTTATTTCCGTAAGGCAGTCCTCATCAAGCCCGGCATTAAGGTGCAGGATATGATTATTGAGGTTCCCAAGCGTGCCATTGAGCTGGCCAACGTAACGGTAAAAGGCGGTAAGGTGAAAAACCTGGCTCTGGGCTCCAACTCCAATACGCCCGGCGAGGGCATGATTCAGGGGATGCCGGGCAGCCAGTACGCTTTCTTCGTAAAAAACGAGAAGGGCAAGAAACTAGGTAACGTCCGCTCGGTGTCGTTTTACATTGGTGAAAACGGTTTTCCCCGGGAGCCATTCCGAGTACGTCTGTACAAGGCCGATGGCAACTACAACTCGCCCAACACCGATTTGCTGACGGAAAACATTGTGGTATCGGCCCCGAAAGGTGGAGAGTGGTACACCGTTGACCTGACGCAGTACAACATTGAAGCCCCTTTGGAAGGCTTCTTTGTGGCCATGGAGTGGATTGTGAGCGGGGACAACTTCTACAGTGTAAACTTCATGGACAACTACACGCCCTACGGTCAGATTCTGCGCCCCACTTTCGAATTCAAGGAAGCCCGCACCTGGAACTACACCATTGGCCGGGGCTGGAGCCTGATTACCCTGGCTAACAACGGCATGCGCTACAACGCCATGATCCGGGCCGAAGTAGACCAGATTAAAGACTAACCACTGATTGCACGGATTTTTCGCGGATTCCGCAGATTTTGTGGACGGCTCCTGCTCTGGCAGGGGCCGTTTTCTTTTTGGGTTTTGCTTGGTATGGCTATGCGGGGGGGCAGTTAGGTATATGATTGGGGTTGTGCAAAAATCGACGGAATTTCAGGCTGGTTTCGCCAAAATTCAGCAGCAACGCTACTTCAAGCCGGTAGGCTTTTAGATAGTTTATCACTTGGGCAAAGTGACTTTCCTGTAATTCACTGACAGCCTTCAGTTCCAATAAAATACTGCCAGCAACCAGCAAATCTGCCCGCCGGGTGCCAATAACAGCGCTTTTATAATAAACCGGCAACGAAACTTCACACTGGTGAGCTAGACCGACTTCTCTGAGCTCAACAGACAAACCACGCTGATAAATAAGCTCGGGAAAACCATGGCCTAGTTCCCGATGCACTGCCATAGCGCAGCCGATTATTTTTTGGTCAACTCATTGTGTCGAATATCAACCAGCATAAGAAAAGACAAATGGAGTAGTAGCAGTGGTAGTGATGATAGTGAAAACGAACTGTATCAAGGTATAAAAAGAAAACGGCCCCTGCCAGAGCAGGAGCCGTCCACAAAATCTGCGGAATTCGCGAAAAATCCGTGCAATCAGTGGTCTTATTTGATGACGGCAATTTCTACGCGGCGGTTTTGCTGGCGGCCGGCGGGGGTAGCGTTGGTGGCTACCGGTGCCGATTCACCCATGGGCTCCAGAGTTACCTGGGTTTCCGACATCATACCGTTGCTCACCAGCCATTTCTTTACGGCGGCGGCGCGCTGGGCGCTCAGCTCCCGGTTATAGCTCTTGTCGCCGCGCGCATCGGCAAAGCCTAGCACCCGCACATCTTTGCCCCGGTAGCGCCGGGCAATAGAAGCACTGATTTCGGACAGGGCACGGGTAGCGGAAGGCTTGATTTCGGCTTTATCGGTGTCAAATAGCACCTTTTCTTCCAGGCCGTACACATTGTAGGTATCATCACCGCGCACCGACACTTCGGGCAGGTCAATTTCCTCCAACTTCACATCGGCCAGCTTCGCCTTGGTCATGTCCCAGGAACGCTCCACCGCATTAGCGGCTTTATCGGCCGCCGCCCCTACCTCGCCGGCCGCGGCGGTAGTGGCCTCGGCAGCCGTTTCACCTTTGCGGAACACTACGGCTGTATCGGCAGTGGCTTCCTGAGGTTGGTCTTTGTCTTCGGGTTTTTTAAGGTCGGAGCACGAGGCCAGCAACGTGGAAGCGGCCAGCACCGACAGGAAGGTCTTACGCATGGGAAAGTAAATGTTGGGGAGAGAAAGTATGTTACGGGGACTATATACGTAAATCCGGCCGCCCTGACTATGCGCCCCGCTATTTTAGCCTGTCGCTGCTGGCTACACTTCCGCCACAAATACCCGCTTCACCCGCTCACTCACATTAGTGAGTAGCTCGTAGGGAATGGTACCAATGCGAGCCGCCAGTTCCGTAAGCGGCAGGCCCTGACCAAATACCGTGGCCAAGTCGCCGGCCTGGGCGCCCGGAATGTGCGTTACGTCCACCATACACATATCCATGCACACATTGCCCACCAGCGGGGCCCGTTGCCCTCGTATTACTACTTTCCCGGCCCCGTTGCCGAAGCGTCGGTCGTAGCCATCAGCGTAGCCGATGGCCAGGGTGGCAATGCGCCGCTCGTGGGTGGCGGCCTGGCCCCGGCGGCCGTAGCCCACGGTATGACCAGCCGGCAGGGTTTTAATCTGCGAAACGGTGGTGCGCAGCGTGCTAACCGGGTGCAGGGCATCCTGCTCCTGCCCGGTGGCCTCCACCCCGTACAGCCCAATACCCAAGCGCACCATGTTGTGTTGGGCCTCGGGAAAGCGCACGATGCCGGCCGAGTTGAGAGCGTGTTTCAGAATACTGTACCCCAACGCTTGCTCAACCAGCGGCGTCATGCGCTGGAAGGCAGCCAGCTGAGCCCGGGAGAAGTCGTTGTGCTGGGCTTCATCGGCGCCGGCCAGGTGGGTAAGGGCACTAGCCACGCGCACGTGAGCCGCATTTTCCTTGAGCAAACGGCAGAGTTCCGGTAAATCTTCCTCGGCAAACCCCAGGCGGCGCATGCCGGTATCGAGCTTGAGGTGAATGGCGGGCATGGGCGCTTCCCGGGCGGCCCGCAGGTACTCCTGCAGCAGCTCAAAGGAGTAGATTTCCGGCTCCAAGTGATACTGGCGCAGCTTCTGAAAGGCATCGGGGGCGGGGTTCATCACCATCAGCGGCAGGCTGATGCCGTGCTGGCGCAGGTCCACGCCCTCATCGGCGTAAGCCACGGCCAGGTAGTCGGCGCGGTGAAACTGGAGCAGGTTGGCTACCTCGGCGGAGCCGCTGCCGTAGGCGAAAGCCTTGACCATCACCATAAGCTTCACGCCGGGCTGCAGGCGGCGGCGGTAGAAGTTGAGGTTGTGCACTAAGGCATCTAAGTCTACTTCCAGCACCGTGCCGTGGATTTTTTGCTGGAAGGCGGCTACAATCCGCTCAAACCCATAGCGCCGGGCTCCCTTCACCAGCAGCACTTCCTGGCGGAATTGCTCAGGCCTGAAATCAGCGAGAAAAGCGGCCGTATCGGGGTAGAAGCTGGTGCTTAGTCCCTGAAAGGCTGCCTGATGCTGGCTAATATCGGGCCCGATGCCGATGAGGCACTCCACCCCGTGCAGGGGCAGCAAGGCCGCTACCCGGGCGTACAGCTCGGCCCCACTCAGCCCCGATTCCAGCACATCGGAGAGGATGAGGGTGCGGCGGCCGCGGCGGGTTTGGCGGGCCAGCGCATCCAGGGCCAAGCGCAGGCCGGCCAAGTCGTTATTGTAGGTATCGTCGAGGATGTAGCAGTCATTGACAGCCTGCTTCATTTCCAGCCGCATGGCTACGGGCTGCAGCCGGTCGAGACGGGCCTGAATATCGGGGGGGGCTACCTGCCGCCACAGCAGCACCGCGAGGCAGTGCAGGGCGTTTTCCACGGAGGGCTCATCGGCGAAGGGCAGGGTAAAGGTGTGCTCCTGGGGCCGGGGGCGGTTGCGCTCTAAGCGCACCACGGTGCGGCCGGCGGCGGCTTCCTGCACCGTCACCAGCACATCGGCCTGGTGGGCATCGTAGAGGGGGCGGTGGCGGGTCCAGGCTACTAGGGCGGTTCGGGTGGGGTTTAGCTGCCGGCGGGCAGTAGCGTGCACCAGCTCGTGGTCGGCGCAGTAGAACAGGGTGTTTGTGCCTTCGAATAGCCGCATTTTTTCGGCGGCCTTCTCCGCCTGGGAGGCAAAACCGGCATCGTGGGCGGTGCCCAAATTGGTGAAGATGCCTATGGTGGGCTGAATTACGTGAGCCAGCCGAGCCATCTCGCCGGGCTCCGAAATGCCGGCTTCAAAGATACCTACCGTGTGCTGGGCCGTCAGCTCCCACACGCTCAGGGGCACGCCTACCTGGGAGTTGTAGGAGCGCGGGCTTTTGCACACCAACTCATCGGGGCTCAGCAGCTGGGCCAGCCACTCTTTCACAATAGTTTTGCCGTTGGAGCCCGTGATGCCAAATAAGGGCAGGGCAAACCGCTGCCGGTGCCGGGCGGCCAGCTCCTGCAACGCCACCAGCGTATCAGGCACCCGTACGAAGCCGGCCTCGGGGTAAGCGGCTACGTCAACGGCATCCTGCACGACAAACTGCCGGACACCGGCCCGGTATAGCTCCGGCAGGTAGCGGTGCCCATCGTGCTGGGGGCCGCGCAGGGCGAAGAACAGGCTGTCGGCAGGTGTTTCAACCCGCCGACTATCCAGCAGCAGCCGTTGCGCAGTAGCCGGAGTGGTGGGGAGTTGCAGCAGGGTACCACCAAGCAGTGGGGGCAGGTCAGAGAAGAATAGCATAGCGCCGCAAAGGTAGGCAGGTGAGCAAGGGCAGTATAATAAGCTGCTGCGGCCCCGCTTTGTTGGTGGTATATCTGGGCCAGTAAGGACTGTAATTCACACGTTTTACCGGGGGCGGCAGTGGTGACATGCTACCTTTGCGTCCCTTTTACTTCCTACCCTTGAAAATCTCCCGTTACCACCTGGCCGCTTTTGTTGCTTTCTTCATCTGGGGCTTTTTTCCGATACCTCTGCGCTGGCTGGCCGGCTACCCCAGCGGGCAGATTCTGTTTTTCCGGGTATTGTTTTCCCTAGTGCTCCTCCTGCTCATTCATGGGGTGGCGCGGCGCGACACGGTGCGCCAGACGTGGGGGCAGTGGCGGGCGGCCCCGGCCACTGAGCGGCGGCAGGCTTCGGTGAGTACGGTGGTGGGGGGCTTTCTGCTCACGGCCAACTGGCTGCTGTTTATTTATGTAGTAAACCAGGTAAGCGTGCAGGCCGGCTCCTTCGCCTACCTCATCTGCCCGATTCTGACTTCGTTGCTAGGGTTTGTGGTGCTGGGGGAAAAGCTGCGGCGTAACCAATGGCTGGCTATTGGGTTAGCGGCAGCCAGCTGCGCGCTACTAGGCTCCGGCGAAGTCCGGACGCTGCTGATGAGCCTAGTGGTGGCCTCTACCTATGCGGCCTACCTCATTAGCCAACGCCGCCTCCAGGGCTACGACCGACTGGTACTGCTGACGGTGCAATTAATCTTGTCGGCCCTGGTAATTCTGCCGCTGGCCCCGCTGCTGGGTGCCCAGCCCTCAGCCGGCCTGCACGATGCGCATTTGCTTGCCACGGTTGTGCTACTGAGCATTGTTTTCACGGTGCTGCCGCTGTTTCTGAACCTGTACGCGCTCAACGTGCTGCCCTCGGGCGCAGTGGGCATCTTCATGTACATCAACCCACTGCTGAGCTTTCTGCTGGCTTTTCTGTACTTCGGGGAGCAGGCTACGGGGGTACAGTTGGGAGCTTATGGGGTGATTTTCCTGTCGATTGTGCTGTACAACTGGAAGAAACCAGCCACGGGATGAACAACTGGCCCTCATCATCCTGAGCGGAGCGAAGGACCTCATCACGCGTGAACGATACGTTGCTACGTAATAAGGTCCTTCGCTCCGCTCGGGATGACAGCCCTCCTACCCTCTTACCCGCACACCTTCCTACCCTCCTAATCACCTATCCTGCTTACCTTCGGGCCTGGGTTGATTCTCTACCCGTAGCCGACTTTTTAGTAAGCCGAATGATTACTCCTCCCCGTCAGGCCGTGGCGCCGTGGTGGCGGCGGGTGCTGCCGCACCTGCTGGCCGTATTGTTTTTCCTGGTGCTGGCCGCCGCGTACTTCTCCCCCATCCTCTTCGATGGCAAGACGCTGGCTCAGCATGATATCGTGCAGTTTAACGGCGGGGCCCACGAGGCCGCCGAGTTCCGGGAGCGAACCGGCGAGGAAGCCCTCTGGACCAACTCCATGTTCTCGGGGATGCCCACTTACCTCATCAGCACCCGCTTCCCCGGCGACCTGAGCCAGTACCTGCACAAGCTGTTTACGCTGGGCCTGCCGGCGGTGGTGGCCAACCTGTTTCTGGCCCTGGTGTGCGGCTACGCGCTGTGCGTGGCCCTGGGCCTCTCGCCGCTGGTGAGCGTGGTGGGGGCCATTGCCCTGGGCTTCACGAGCTACAACCTCATTATTCTGGCTGCTGGCCACAATACCAAGAGCCTGGCCCTAGCCTACGCCCCCCTGGTGCTGGCCGGCTTGCTGGTGGCCTTCCGGCGCAACAAGTGGCTGGGCACGGCGCTGTTTGCCCTGGGCCTGGCCATGAACATCCGCTCCAATCACCTCCAGATTACTTACTACCTGTTGTTGCTGGTGCTGGTATTTGGGGTAGTAGAGCTGGTATTTGCCTTCCGCGAAAAGCGCCTGCCCGATTTCCTGACCCGCACGGCCCTGCTGGCGGTGGCCGCGCTGCTGGCCGTGGGCGTGAGCTTCGGCCGCCTCTATACAACCCTGGAGTACAGCAAATACAGCATCCGGGGCAAGTCGGAGTTGAAAACGCCCGCGCCCGTGGCACCCGGCCAGACGCCCGCTCCGGCCGAGGATGATGCTGGCTCGGGCCTGGGCAAAGACTACGCCTTCAGCTACAGCTACGGCATTGGCGAAACGGCTACGCTACTGATTCCGAACTTCTATGGCGGGGCTTCGCAGATGAAGCTGTCTGATAACTCGGAGTCGGGTAAGGCCTTGGCCGCGGCCGGCGTGCCCCCGGCGCAGCTTTCCGATGTACTGGCCCATATGCCCACCTACTGGGGCGACCAGCCCATTACCAGCGGCCCGGTGTACGTGGGCGCGGTGGTGTTCTTCCTGTTCGTGCTGGGCCTGATGGTGGCCGACCGGCGCACCCGTATCTGGCTGTTGGTGGGCACGCTGCTGTCTATTGTCTTGGCCTGGGGCAAGAACTTCGATACCTTTAACTATCTGATGTTCGACTACTTCCCGGGCTACAATAAGTTCCGGGCGGTCAGCATGGCCCTCACTATTGCCCAGCTGGCCATGCCGGTCCTAGCGGTACTGGCGTTGGCCCGGGTGCTGCGCGGCGCCCCCTCGGCCATTGCGGCGGCTCCGGCCAGCACCCACCCCAGCCTGGCCGGCCTCGTGGGTAAGCCCGTGGATACGGCCGACACGGCAGACTTTAAAAAGCACGTCGTGCGCGCGTTGGGTATTACGGCGGGGCTGTGCGTACTGGCATTCCTGGCCGGGCTAGTGTCTGACTTCGCGGCGCCCATTGACGCCCAGTTGCAGCAGCAGGGCTTCCCGCTGGAGGCACTGCGCGCCGACCGGGCCGGCTTGCTGCGCACCGACGTATTCCGCTCCCTGTTTTTTGTGGTGGTGGCCGGCGGGCTGCTGTGGTTTTTCCTGCAGCGCAAGCTTTCAGCGGGCCTCACGGCTACCCTGGTGGGCCTACTCACGCTGGTCGATTTGTGGGGCGTGGATAAGCGCTACCTCAATGACGGCAACTTCCAGCAGGAAACCATTGCCGAACAGTTTGTAGCCTCCCCCGCCGATGAGCAGATCCGGCAGGACAAGGACCTGAGCTACCGGGTGCTGAATGTGCAAAACCCCTTCAACGAAGCCCAGACCTCCTATTTCCATAAGAGCATTGGCGGTTACCACGGGGCCAAGCTGCGCCGTTACCAAGACTTGATTGAGCGCCAGATTTCGGCCAATAACACCGCCGTACTCAACATGCTGAACACTCGCTACGTGATTGTGCCCGGCGAGCAGGGGCAGCCCCAGCAAGTGCAGCGCAACCCCGGGGCGCTGGGTAATGCCTGGTTTGTGAGCGAAGTGCAGAAAGTGCAGAACCCCGACGAGGAAATCAAGGCCCTGACCGGGCTGAACACCGCTACCACAGCCGTAGTGGACGCCTCCAAGTTTCCGCTCAACAAAACGGCATACTCGGCCGAGGGCTCCACCATTGCCCTCACCGATTATACACCCAACGCCCTCACCTACCGCGCCAACGCGGTCCAGGACGGACTGGTCGTTTTCTCGGAAATCTACTATGCCGACGGCTGGAAGGCCTTTATTGATGGCAAGGAAGTGCCCTATCTGCGGGCCAACTACGTGCTGCGCGCTTTGCAGGTGCCGGCCGGCAACCACACCATCGAGTTCAAGTTTGAGCCCTCCGAGTACGCCATTGGCAACACCGTTTCCCTGGTATCCTCGGTGCTGCTGATTGCCGCTATGCTGGTAGCCCTGTTCTACGCCCTCAAGCACCGCCCCGAGCCCCGCTCCGTAACCGATACGCTGCTGGCGTAACAGAATAAGCAACAACCTGCAGCGAAAACGCCTGTCATCCTGAGCAGCGCGAAGGATCTTGTCACGTCAGCCTGGTAATCGTTCCAACGGCTCGTTCTGACAGCATAAGATCCTTCGCGCTGCTCAGGATGACAGGCGTCTTTTTTTACCACCTAATAGCTACTTTATGGTTCTTCAGCCTATTCCGGAACCGGCGGCTGAGCGGGCCGGCGTACGGCTGCTGCTCCTGCGCGACGACCTGACCTACCCGGAGCTGCCGGGCAACAAGTGGCGCAAGCTCAAATACAATCTGCAGGAAGCCCGCCGCCAGGGCCACGATGCGCTGCTGACCTTCGGCGGGGCCTACTCCAACCACCTGGCGGCCGTGGCGGCGGCGGGCCGCCTACTGGGGCTGCGCACGGTGGGCGCAGTGCGGGGCGAGGAGCTGGCCCATCGGCCGCTCAACCCCACGCTCACCCAGGCCCGGGCCGATGGTATGGAGCTGCATTTCCTGGACCGGACCACTTACCGCCGCAAGCAGGAGCCCGGGGTAGTGGCGCAGCTACTGCAAGCAACCGGCCCAGCCTACGTGCTGCCCGAAGGCGGCTCCAATGCCCTGGCCCTGCCCGGCTGCGCCGAGCTGGTAATGGAGCTGCGGGCTGAAACATCCTTTGACTACCTGTGCGTGGCCTGCGGCACGGGCGGCACGCTGGCGGGCCTGGCCACCGGCTTGCAGGGCCCGGAACTAGCCCTGGGGTTTGCGGCGCTGAAAGGCGCGGATTTTCTCCGTCAGGATATCGACCAGCTTACTCAGGCGGCCGCAGGCCGCACCTACACCAACTGGGAGCTGCACACGACCTACCACGGCGGCGGCTACGCCCAGCTCAGCCCCGAATTACGGCAGTTCATTCAGGAATTCCGGCGGCGCCACGACGTCCTTCTCGACCCTATTTATACCGGCAAGATGCTGGTGGGTGTGCTGGATTTGCTGGCGCAAGGCCACTTCCGGCGGGGTAGCACGGTAGTAGCGGTGCATACGGGTGGTTTGCAGGCCTGGGCAGGTTTCGGGGGGGCGCCGGAGTGAAGTTGGCTTACTGCTCCGCCTGAGCCACCGGGGCGCGGGCATGCAGCCAATGCGCTACGGCCACGCCGGCCAGGGCAAATACGCAGGGCAGCACCGGCAGCAGAAACCGCACGTCCCAGTCCTCCACCGTCAGCATTACTACCAGCCCCTGCACTGCCACCACACCGCCCAAGAACACCCGCGCCGGCAGCCAGGCCGCACTGGCGCGCAGCCCCCGCCCCGCCAGCCAGTAGCAGGGGTAAATGAACAGCACAATCAGCCCGATGTGGCTCCAGGAGTAGTAGGTTTTGACGTAGCTGAAAAAGAGTAGCCCCTTCAGCGCCGCCAGTTTGGCGAAGTACACCGGGTTGGCCATGATGAAGTAGCCCAGTCGCAGCACCGGGGCCAGTCCGGGTGGGGGCAACAACAACGGCTCGGTGGGCTCCACTACCCAGGGCGTATAGCCGTAGATGATTTCGCCCCGCAAATAGGTTTCGACCAGCGTGAAGGTGAGCAGCAGCTTGTTGAGCACCCACCACCACAGCGGGGCCAGCAGCGCCCCGGCCAGCAGTGCCCGTCTGAAGGCCCGGCGCCCTGGTAGCTGCCACAGCCGGGCCAGGCCCGCCAGACCCGCCGCCGCGGCCACCACAAACCCGTTGGGCCGCACAATGCCCGCCAGCAGCACCAGCAGGCCAAACACCACCCAACGCTCCGCGGGCCCGCGCCGCGCCCGCACCAGCGCCCAGAACGAGAGAATGGTTAGGCTGGCAAATAGGCTCTCAGTGAGAATGTACACGTTAAACTGTTGGGCGTCGCGCCAGCCGACGAGGGCGGCCGTAGCCAGGGCCGCAGGCCGCCAGTCGGCGGGAACGGGCGTGAGGCGGCGCAGGGTGCGGTAGAAGGCCCGGGCGGCCAGGCCACTCACCGCCATCTGGCCCAGCACGATGCCCCACCAGCCCGCCCCCAGCTTCAGCCACAGGCTGATAAACAGCGGATAGCCCACGTAGCGGAGGTTATGGTCGTGCTCGAAGTACCATTCCCGGGCAATGCGGGTGCCGTAGGCCAGGTAGCGGCCACTGTCGTTCACGTAGCGCGGGCCGTGGTGCTGCACCAGCAAGGAAACCTGCACCAGCACCCACAGCCCCAGCAGCAGCCAGCCATGCCAGCGCCCCAGCCACACCAGATAGGGGCGGGCAACGGTTGGCGGGGCAGCGGGCAGCGGGTTGACTTTCAGCATGAACTGCAAAGGACGGTAGAAGCCGTAAAACTTTTCGCACCGCGCAGCTCAACTATGCGTATTTCATCCTCGGAGCGGTTCGGGCAATTGCTCGTCTAGCTTTCTGCCACCGCGCCCGGTAAACCCGCTTGCCGCGTACCGGCAGCAGGCCCACGCTGCTCCAACCGGCACATTTGCCGCATTTTTCCCTCATTCTGCTTATTCATTGCTATGCCTTACTTGCTCCGCCGTTTACTGCCGTTGTTGTTTCTGCTGGGGTTGGGGTGGTTTCTCTGGACGAAAGTGCGCCCCGCGCTCAGCAGCTTTGAGAACCCACTGAACCCCACTCCCCGCATCACCGTCACGCACAACACGGTGCTGGAGAAGGTAGAGGCTCTGGGCCGCATGGAGCTGGTGCGCTACCAATTTAAGGATGTGGTGGAGTATAAAAAGAGCACCTACCGCTTCCTGCCCGATGCCAAAGTAGCCCTGATTGTGGCCGGCCACGCCGTAGGCTGCCTCGATTTGCGCAAGGTGCGCCCCCAGGATGTGGTGCTGGAAGGCGACTCCGTGCTGCGCCTGGCCCTGCCGGAGCCGGAACTCTGCGTCTGGCAGGTCGACCATTCCAAAAGCAAGGTATACAGCGTGGAAAACGGCTTTTTTCAGGATGCCGAACTAGTGGATGCCGGCTATAGATACGCCGAGGCTAACGTGCGCACCGCCGCCCTGCAATCCGGCATTCTGGCCCAAACCACCCAAAACGCCGAGCTGATTCTGCGGCCCATGCTGGAAACCATGACCGGCCGCCGCGTGGTGCTTACCAAGCCCATGCCGAACCCAGTGCTACCCCAAAAACGCTAAGCCGAGCCCGCATGAAAGTGGTTGAGTATGAACGGAGCCTGCAGTGGGTGGGCCACTTGCACTGCCCCAGCTGTCAGCACGACAACATTGGCTGGCGCTCCAGCGGCATGAGTGAGGCTTTCCCGCACTTCTACTGTTCCCGCTGCTCCAATGTGTACCTGAACCGGCGGGCTCAGGACCTGGTTTATTACGAAGCCACGCCCGAGCTACTGACCCGCATTGCCGCCGCCTTGCCCGCCTGCCTCTGCGGCGGCCACTTCACCCCCACCGCCGGCCCCAAATGCGCCGCCTGCCACCACGAAATTCCCCTCGTGCGCAACGCCGTGCAGCATCTGCAGAACCCAAACATGGTGCTTTTGGATGGAGCCTGCCTTATCCGCGACGAGGGTGAAGCATATCAAGTACGCATCTTAAGCTAAGTGCCGCACTGGTAAACTCCGTGCCCGGCGCGGCTTATTCCTCGTCTTGCCCGGGCTCCTTGCCCAGGTCTTCCAGGGCCATCTTGATGAGGTCCTGCTCGTAGCCTTTGGCCGTAAGGTAGAGCTGAATTTTCTGGCGGCGCTTGCCGGGGTGGCGCTCCTTTTCCTGGCGGTCTTTCTTCTCCAGCAGATCTACCAGGTTCTGGTAGTATTCGTCGCCGTCGATTTCCTTGAGGCCTACTTTAATGCAATAGTCGGTGAGGCCTTTTTGCTTAAGCTCCTGAGTGATGCGGCGGCGGCCCCACTTCTTGCGCACGTGGCCGCGCACAAACGTCTGAGCGTAGCGCTCCTCGTCTAAGAAACCCTCCCGGCTTAACCGAATCATGATTTCGCCGGCTTCGTCTTCCGTCAGGCCGTAGTCGCGCAGCTTGCTTTCCGTTTCCTTGAAATTGCGCTCCTGGTACACGCAAAATGCCAGAATTTTCTGCAGGGCCTCGGTAGGGGTGTAAAACTTCTTTTTGGCGGGCTGCATCATCGGTAAAGCAGAAAAAACAGGAAGGTAAAGAGTGGCCTTATAGGACGCAGATCAGTCAGAAAACGTTCGGGGAGGCGGCAAGCTACGGCGTTGCCCGCGTTCCGCCTACTTAACTTCATCGGCGCAGGCAACCGGCTGGCCTCGGTTTATATCTATCTTGACAACCTCTGTGGATATCTTCTCTATGCGCTACCCCTACCTACTGCTCTGCTTTTTTCTGTTCAGCTTAAGCCCGGCCCGCGCTGGCATTGTGCGGGGGCTGGTTTCTGACTCCAAAAATACCGGGCTACCCTTTGCCAACGTTGCCGTGAAGGGCACTACCACCAACACGGCTACCAACGAGCAGGGCAGCTACCAGCTGCGTCTAGCCCCTGGGCGCTATGAGCTGGTGTTTCAGTACGTGGGGTTCAAGCCCCGGATGGAAACGGTGCGCGTGGCCGGCGGCGACACCGCCACGGTACTGAACGTAACGCTTACTCCTGAAAGCTACCAGCTGCGCGAAGTAGTAGTGCGCTCCACCGACAAAGACCCCGCCTATAGCATTGTGCAGCAGGCCATGCAGTGGCGGCGCTACCACCAGCGGGAGGTGGCGGCCTTCAAAGCCCGCGCCTACGTAAAAACCCTGGCCCGCTTTACCGATGTACCGGGCAAAATTCTGGGGTTGGTGAAGGTGGGGCCCGATTTCAAGCCGGGCATTTTCTACCTCTCCGAAACCGTGTCGGAAATGAGCTTCCGCCAACCCAACGTGGTGCAGGAGCGCATGATTTCCTCCCGCGTGAGCGGCGACACCAAGGGCATCAGCTTTAACCGGGCTAGTGCGGGTCGGGGGCTCAATTTCTACCAGAACGTCCTGAAAAGCGGCTTTTCGGAGCGGGGGTTTGTGTCGCCCATTGCGGCCAATGCGCCCCTGTTCTACCGCTATGAGCTGGAAGGCAGCACTCAGCAGGGCGGCCTGCTTCTGCACAAAATTAAGGTGATGCCCCGCCGCCGCACCGACCCAGTGTTTGCCGGCCATATTTACGTGGTAGATGGCACCTGGCGGCTCCACTCCGTGAGTCTGGACCTGACCAAGGATGCCCAGCTTGATTACGTGGAAAGCCTGCACATTGAGCAGCTGTTTGCCCCCGCCCCCGGCCCCTCCGATGTATGGGTGATGCAGAGCCAGAAGGTAACGTTGGGCTTTACGGCGCTGGGCTTCAAGGGCAACGGCTACATCACGGCCATCCTCTCCAACTATAAAGTATCGCCCACCTACCCTAACCGCCCTGCCCCCACTAGCCCGCTCCCGCCCGCATCCTCCGCGCCCGATGATGCCCCCGTTACCCGCGAAACCGTGGCACAGGTGAAAAAGCAGAAGCCCAAGCTTGATGGCCTGAGCCGGGCCGCGCGCCAGCAAAGCCGCCAGGCCGCCGCCCACGACACAACCGGGCTGGGCCTGGGCAAGCTAAAGCGCGGGGAGGTAATGCTGGTGGAAAAAGGGGTGAACGAGCGGGACACCAGCTACTGGGCCAGCATCCGGCCTCTGCCCCTTACCCAGGAAGAGCAAAAGGACTACTTGGTAAAGGACAGCACGGAGGTAATCCGCAACTCCCGTCCCTACCAGGACTCCCTGGACCGCAAGCGTAATGAACTGGGCATTGGCAAGTTTCTGCTTACCGGCTATACCTACGGCAACACCTTCCGGAAGCGCCAGTGGTATGTAGCCCCGGTATTTAATATCATCAACTACAACACGGTAGAGGGCATTGTGGCTAACCCCCAGGTAACGTATACCCAGCGCACCGACGACCGAAGAACGTGGTCCGTTACGCCTAGCCTGCGCTATGGCTTCAGTAACGAGCTGCTCAGTCCCAGTGTGGCTGCCTCCTGGCAGCTGCACCCCGTAAAACTGGCCCGCCTAAGCCTGACCGCCGGCCGCACCATCGAGAATTTCGACCCTAACACCCAGCTTACGCCCTTCATCAACTCTTACTACACCCTGTTTGAGAACCGCAACTACGCCAAGCTCTACCGCCGCGACGGGGTGGCGCTAGGCTACCAGTGGGAGCCGGTAAACGGCCTCACGGTGCAGGCTGCCAGCAGCTACTTTGTGCGGCGGGAACTCCAGAACACTACTATCAAGCTGATTGCTGACCGGGAAGGGCGCGCATTTACCTCCAACGTACCTGTAAACGAGGAGCGGCCCGATAACACCCAATTTGGCCAAAGCGAGGCTCTGACTACGGAACTAACCGCTTCTTTCCGGCCCGGACAGCGCTACATTACCCGCCCCAACGGCAAGGTGAACCTAGGCTCTAAGTACCCCACGTTTCAGGTTACCTGGCGGCAAGGTATTGGCGGCGTATTGGGCTCCGAGGTGCGCTACACGCTGCTGGAAGCGGGTGTGCGGCACTCCGTTAGCCTGGGGCTGTTGGGCACGAGTAATTATCAGGTAGAGGCGGGCTTTTTTCCGGGCAACGGTACCCGCTTAGCTTTCATGGATTTCCGCCATTTCAGTGGCAACCGCACCTACCTCACCGAGGATTTCGCCAAGTTTCAGCTCCTGGATTACTACCGCTATAGCACTGCCGATAAGTTTGTAGAAGTGCACTACAACCACCATTTCAATGGGTTTCTGCTCAACAAAATTCCGTTGCTGCGGCAGCTGCATTGGCAGGAAGTAGCCTCGCTCAATTACCTCACCACGCCTACCGCCAACCACTACTTGGAATTGGGAGTAGGCATTGAGCACATCTACAAACTCCTGCGTGCCGATTTCTACACCGGCTTTCAATCGGGCAAGCGGGCTGGCACCGGCATTCGGGTAGGTTTCGGGTTTTAGGTGAAGCACGACAGAAAAAGGTCAAAGCTCGGTTTCTGGAGCCCTGACCTTTTTCTGTCGATTCGCTGCTACTTCACTTCCTCAAAGTCCACGTACTCACCGCCGTTAAACTCCTTGGGCTTTGGGCGCTTTACCCGGGGCGGCACGTAATCAACCTGCACCTCACCGGTGGGCGTGTGGCTGGGCCGGGGCCTGGCTTGTGGAGGGTTAGCAAACGGGTTGGCTCCGTAGTGCTGGCCAAATTTCTGCGCCTGCTTTTTGAGTAGATGCTTCACTGCGAAACGCAGGACCAGCGGCAGCACGTACCGCACAAACAGCCACAGGATAATCAGAGCAAGAAAAAACTTCATGGGCAGAGCGCCGGTTAAAAACGCTTAGGCGAGGGGTTGAAAGTAAAAATCGGCCGTAACGGCGCTTTCCAGCTGGGCCGTGGTGCAGGGCACCAGCTCCAAACGCTCCGACAGCACAAATGGTTTGTAGCCCAGCTCGGCCAGTAAGCCAGCCACGGCCCGGCGGTTTTCCAGCCCGTTCAGCTCCGTCTGAATCAGTGGGCGGAAGCGGCGCAGGGTTTCCTGCATGTGCCGGAACACCTCATACTCGAAACCCTCTACATCACACTTCACAAAATCCAGGCGGGGCAGGTGGGCAAACAGCTCATCGGGCACCCGCATGGGTACCTCGTAGGTACGGGCGTAGTGCTCATGGGGGTTACTGGCCGCTACTTTGGTCATGCCGTGGTGCAGCAGGCCGTTACGCTCGGGCGTGCCCATCTGCACGGTGCGGTTTTCGCCGCCCAGCGCGTAGGGCAACAGGGTGAGGTTGGCAATGCCGCTGAGGTGCACATTGTCTTTCCAGATGGCCTGAAAATCGGGAATAGGCTCCACGGCCAGCACTTGGCCCTGGGCACCCGCCAACTTCGATAGGGCCACGGAATAGTACCCCAGGTTGGCCCCAATATCCAGGCAGACAAAGCCGGGACGCACTATCTTTTCCAGGAAGAACAGCTCCGGATACTTCTGGCGGCCCCAGCCCGAGCCAACTAGCCGCAGGTACACTCGGCTCACCAGCCGGATATACCGCTCAAAACCCAGAGTCCGGACCAGCAGCTTGCGCAGTTGTTTCATCATAACGCTGCAAAGATGCCGGAAACGCCGCAAACCCAGAACCTGCGGCTGCTCAACTTTGCAGACCGTTTGCTTCTTGCACCTTGTTCAGCGCCCACGAGGTTGTGGCAGCTGCTAAGCCGCCTACCAAGTACCAGGCAACCGTCATGGCCTTGGTTTGCGGAGTGCGGTTGCTGGGGGCTTTGCCCAACCCTAGTGGCCCGGGCAGTAGCACGCCGCCAACACCCGCCGCCAGCCCCAGAGCCGCGCCCCGCCACCACACTCCCGTTCCTGTTCCAACCAAGCTATAGTACAGGCCGTTGCTAAGGATGTCGCCCGCCAAGGTGAGCTTGTAGGCCGTGGCATGGTTAGGCTGGGGTGCCTCAGCGTGGGCCAGCAGTTTCCGCAGCCCCCTCTCACCCAACAGGTCCATGCGCGGGGCATCGTCGGGGCGAATACGGCGTACCGTTTCGTGCAGAACATTCAATACAATGGCCCCAGCAAAACCACTGGTAAATGCTTGGGGCAAGTGACGAGAGAAGGAAGTTGCCATACAGCAAAGTGGTTTTGTTAAGAAGAAGCCCAAGAAAGGGTTTGCATCAGTCTGGAAAAAAATACGGGAGGCAGTTGCACGTTGTTCCCGCGCCTTTCTATCTTTGCTGCCCCTGGCAGAACTACTGCCACGGAAAACGCCTGTTTAGCTCAGCTGGTAGAGCAGCTCATTCGTAATGAGCAGGTCGTTGGTTCGAGTCCAATAACAGGCTCCAAAGCCCCGCTTCTGTAAAGCAGCGGGGCTTTTTTGCGTTTACATGAAAAAGCAGGAGCCGCCGGATGTACTCCGGTGGCTCCTGCTTTTTCATGTAGGTAATACCAGTGGGTGGCTTACAGGTCGGTGGCGTAATCGTCTTCGCCGTAGCTGCGGGTAGCACCGCGGTATACCGAGTCACTGGATTTGTTCCAGCTGCTGTCTTCGTCGCTGCTGCCGCGGTAGGTTTCGCCTTTCGGGCTGCTCTTAGCGCGCAAGGCCAGCCAGCTCAGACCACCTACCAGCAAAGCGCCGCCGATTACCTTTTGGGTGGGCGACAGGCTGTTTACCTGATCTACTGCTTTCGTGCTGAAGTCTTTGGCTTTCGAGCTGAGGTCTTTTACCTGCTGCGACAGTTGATTTACGTCGATGTTCTTCAGCCACTGCTGCTGGTCCAGCCATGACTTCTGCTGGCCCTCCTGGTGCGAAGATTCCTGCGAAGAGCTTTCCGAGGAAGCCGAAGCGTCCGACGAGCCGTTTACTTCGCTGGCGGGGGTAAAGGTGATATGCTTATGGGCTGGAGCGCCGGGCTGATGTGATTTTTGCGTGCTCATGGGCGACGAGATTAGGTTGAATAGAAAGGGAGATACGGGTGACCATCAGGTCATTTGCCTCCCTATTCGTGAAAAGCCGGCAGAAGGTTACCGCTACTTTACCGAACTCTCTGAATCTGTGGGTTGCGGGCCCGTTTTCCGGTTAGGCCTTTGTGCCTAGCTCCGCCGTGCCGCCCAACCTCCCGTTCAGCTTCCCGTTAGGAGGAAACGTCTCTCATGTTTGTGCTTCCTTTTATGCCCTTCACTCCCCTCCCCGACGCCAATAAACGTTTTCAGGATAAAGTATGCGTAATTACCGGTGCCACTTCGGGTATTGGCCAGGCCGTGGCCGTGCGCATGGGCCGGGAAGGCGGGCGCGTGGCCGTACTGGGCCGCGACGCCGAGGACGGCAAAACCACGGTGCAGCTCATTAAACAGGCCGGTGGTGACGCCCTCTTCATTCGTACGGATGTAAGCAAGGATTCGCAGTTAGTCCACGCCGTGGAGCGTACCTTAAAGGAGTGGGGCCGCATTGATGTGCTGGTGGACAACGCCGGTATGATGACGTTTGAACCCATTCTGAAGCTCGACCCCAAAGACTGGGACCAACTTATGCAGGTAAACTTACGGCCCCTGTTTCGGCTAACGCAGCTTTGCCTGCCGCACATGAAGCAGGGCAGCATTATAGCCGTTAGCTCCGTGCATGCGCAGCAGACCACTTCCAATGTAGTACCCTACGCCACTAGTAAGGGAGCCATTGAGGCATTTGTGCGCGGCCTTAGCCAGGAGATTCCGCACACCCACACCCGTATCAATGCCGTAGCGCCCGGTGCCGTAGATACGCCCATGCTCTGGAGCAACCCCAACGTAAAGAGCGGCAAGGAGAAAATTACCGGCCAAGTAGGAACCCCGGAAGAGTTGGCGGCTGCTATCTGCTTTGTAGCTTCCCCCGAAGCCAGCTTCATCAACGGCACCACTTTAGTAGTAGATGGGGGTCGGCTGGCAGCTCTCTAGGCTGTGTGGAGAGTTGATAAAATGTTCTGTCTAGACCGTCATGCAGAGCCGGAGGCGAAGCATCTCGCGTGCTGAGGTTGTAAGGCTCCAGACAGCAGCACGCGAGATACTTCGTCACTGGCTCAAGGCGACACATGCTCTGCAGGACGGTGCTCTCTCCGCACAGACTAGAAGGTGAGAGAGTGAGTTATAGGGTCCGACTGCGCAAGCGACGCTAGCCGAACCTCAGAACTCCACTGCTATACCTACCAAAAGCCCCATCGGGGCGACGTTCCCGCTAAACGGTTGGCGTCGCTCCGATGGGGCTTTTGCAGATTGGGCGTGTCCTGGTTGCTTACAACATTGCCTCTGCCTTTTTACCACCCTATGATTTCGCCTTCGGAGAAGGGTGACGCTCGGCGGGGCCAGGCAAGGGCTTACCTTGAGCATAGAGGTGGGCGTTGAGTTCGGCCGCAGTGCGGGCTTCCGCTTCAAACGGGATATTATAGTAGCCGTGCCGCATCCAGTCGCGCAGGTAGCGGGCCAGAAACCCCAGTCGTCCATATTGCTGAAACTGCCGGATATGCTCCATTTCGTGCGCTACCCAGTACGGGTCCTGCAAAAACTGCTCCCGGCTCACCCCACTCAAATGAATGCTGGTACCCAGTACCATAGCCACATTCTTAGCGCCCAGCTTAGCGCGAGCTAGCCGGGCGAAAGGTGAGTTTTCAACTATACGGGGCAGTTGCATAGGAGGCAAGGTAAAAACCGGGCGGAATGTACGGAAGGCTTTTGGCAGAGGTTGCCAGAAATAGTAGTAATTTTCTACAGTTTAGTTGTGTATACAGAAGAATTTTGCAGCGAAACGGGTAAAAACTTATTGAGTCCGAAATTTTGGCCTTAGCTTTAACCAATGGCCGTCGTCAATTCTTCGGGTTTCGGCAACCAGAAAGGTCTTATTTACTCTCTTTTGTCATCCGGTTTTCCGGTTGCCTATCGAATAATCAAAAGCACGCATACTCCCGTTCGGCTGACCCCAGCGGGCCTTCTTTCTCCCACGACGGACAATGAAAAACAGCATTCTGTATTGCCTCGCCGCGGCCTCGATGGTCCTGTCTTTTTTCTTCGAACAAAATCCTTCCGCTACGGCTACTGCGCCGCTGGCGGTTACGCAAGAAGCCTCCCTGTTGGGCGCCTTATTTTCGGGTGAGGAGGAAACCCGCCTGCTTACTGCTTCCGACTCGGTAGCATACGATAAAGTGGCGCACCGGTTGGGCATTGAAGCCAGCTACGACGCCGATAAAAACCTGCTGGAAACCGTAGTATCGTGGTTGGGTACCCCCTACCGCTACGGCAGCAACAGCAAAAGCGGCACCGACTGCTCGGGCTTCGTTACCCGCGTATTCAAAGAGGTGTACGGCATCACGCTACAGCGCAGTTCCCGCTCCATGTTCACCAGCGTGAAGCACGTGCAGAAAGATGAAATGGAAACCGGCGACCTGGTATTCTTCCGCCGGGGTCCAGGCCAGCCCATCTACCACGTGGGTATCTACCTGAAGGACGGTAAATTTGCTCATTCGGCCTGCGGGGGTGGCGTAATGGTGAGTTCCCTGAACCAGGCGTATTACAGCCGCAACTTCTACGCGGCTGGCCGCGTGGAGCGCTGAACGCCCCTATTTCTACCTGGCTTTTCTATAAGGCCCCGTTCCTGCGAACGGGGCCTTTTTGTTTTTCCTGTCGACCTGCAGGCAGGAAAACCATTTTGAGCTAACAACGGTATAGCACACCGCCAGATTACTCTATCTGTTTACCCTTCTCTCCCTCCGCCGCCATGGATAAGCACAACCCCAAAGGCCAGGACATAGCCTCCTCCCCTATTTTTAAGAAGTTCGTCGGGAAAGCCGAGGAATACGTGAAAAAGCCCACGCGCATGAAGCAGTTGCTGAATGACGCGTACCAGAAAGCCAGTGATAAAAAAGACGTAGGAACCATTGCCCACGAGGCCTGGGAGACGCTGCAAACCATGCTGCGCCTGATCCGCACCTCCGTTTCGGGGGAGTACACGGGCCTGCCCACCTCCACGGTTGTTGCGGCCGTTGCCGTCACCATTTACTTTCTCAGCCCCATCGACCTGATTCCGGACTTTATTCCGGTGCTTGGTCTGCTGGACGACGTTGCCCTGGTAGCGTGGTTTAGCACCACTATCAAGGAAGAGATGGACAAGTTTCTGGAGTGGGAGAAAACCCGCCCCGCAGTAGTGGAAGACACCACCCCGGAGCCAGCCGCCACTCCAGCCAAACCCGCCACTGCGAACAGCTACTCGGCGGGCTCCGATGAAGCTCACACCTCCGCTACCTTGCACCACGATGTAGCCAGCACCACCACCGACAGCAGCCGGGAGCCCAGCGCCACCGCTGAAAGCCGCCCAAATGGTGGTGACGCGGGCGGAAACGTGCGCTAACCATTATCAACTCAGCAAGAGGAAGCCCCGTGGAGGCGGCCGCACTGGTAGTGCGCCGCCCCCACGGGGCTTCATACGTGTATGCAAAAAAGGGGTAAGGCTTCTTCAGCCCAAGGCAATTGGTTACGCGGCCTGCTGACGAGCGGGGGTATGCGACACTACGTACTTCACAAAATCACCCACCGTAGCCAGGGGCACCTCATCCGGAATGGTGATGTGAAAGTTGCGCTCCAACTCCAGGATAATATCGACCACGTCCACGGTGTCGAAGCCAAATTCCCGGCTCAGGTCGGTACCAATGCGCAGGCGACGAGCCTTGATGGCTTTGCGCTTGCTGATGATGCGCAGCACTTGCTGCTGAATGGTTTTGGGGGCGGTAGTCGTTGAGATAACCATACGAGGAACGACAGGGTACGAGGGAGAAAAAAGCGAGCAAATTAGGCCGGCTCCAGCAGTGGCCGCCCATCCGGGCGGAGGAGTAGCTGCGGGGCCGAGATGGTTGCAAGCCAGGAGAGAAAAAAGCAACGGCCGGACCACCATTTGGCAGTGGTCCGGCTGTTGCAACAGCCACTTAGTGCGAGAGCACCGGCGGCCTAGCGGCTTCTACTTCTTCAGCGTCGGCCACGGGCTCATCGTTCTTTTTGAGGCGCAGCTTCAGGCTTTCACTCAGCAAATACATCACCGGCACTACCACCAGGGTAATACCAGTGGCAAATACCAGACCGAAGATGATGGTCCAGGCCAGGGGGCCCCAGAACACCACCGACTCACCACCGATGAAGAAGTGGGCGTGGCCGCTGGCAAACAGCTCGTAGAAGTCGATGTTCAGACCAATGGCCAGCGGAATCAGGCCCAGCGTGGCGGCCGTGGCCGTTAGGATTACCGGGTTCAGGCGGGTACGGCCGGCCAGCACAATGGCTTCGCGCAGGGGCATACCCTGGGCCCGCAGAATATCCATGAACTCGACCAGCAGAATCCCGTTTTTCACCACGATACCGGCCAGGGCGATGATGCCAACCCCAGTCATTACAATGGAGATGTTCATGCCTGTAATGGCCAGGCCCCAGAACACACCCGCAATGGAGAACAGCACTTCGGAGAGGATGATAACCGGCTTGCTGAACGAGTTGAACTGCGTCACCAGAATCAGGAAGATGAGGGCCAGCGCACCCAAACCAGCCATGGGCAGGAAGTCGGTGGTTTCCTTCTGATCTTCCTCGGCGCCACCCATTTTAATGGTGTAGCCGGCTGGGGTCGGGAACGACTTTAAGGCCGTGCGGATGTTAGCCACCACATCGGGGCCGGTGTAGCCATTGAGCACGTTGGAGCTGATGGTGATGACGCGCTTGGTGTCTTTGCGCCGGATACCGCCGTAGGTGGAGCCGTAGCTAACCTGGGCAATGGACGAAATAGGCACCTGACGCACGGCACCGGTCGCGTCGCGGAAAGTCAGCGGGGAGTTGATGATGGCATCTACGTCGTTGCGGTAGGGCTTGGCGTAGCGCACCTGCACGGGGTATTCATCATCGGGGGTCTTGAATTTGCTGGCCTCCGAGCCGTAGATGGCCGTGCGCACTTCCAGACCGATCTGGCCGGTGCTGATGCCTTCCCGGTTGGCCCGGGTCCGGTCGATGTTCACCGCAATTTCAGGGTTACGGTCCTCCAGGTTGGAGCGCAGGGCTTCCACGCCGCCAATGTTGAGCGAATCGACGTAGCGGGTTACCTTCTTGCTGAGCTTAGCCAGGGTGGGGTAATCGTCGCCGATAACCTCAATGGCAATGGGCTTCTGCTGGGGCGGGCCGCTGGCTTCCTGATCAACGGAAATTTCGGCGCCGGGAATCCCTTTTACGGCCTCCCGGATTTTGTCCATGTAGGTGCCGGTAGTGGGGCCGGTTCGGTCGCTGAGCTCTTTAAAGGCCACCGCTACCTTACCCATGTTCGACATGGCCGTACCACTTGCCGACGAGGCGTCGCCGGGGTCACCGGCGCCGATGGCCACGTTGCTAATGACCGATTCCACATCGGGGTTGTTGCGGCCGATAACGCCGTAGATGCGGTTTTCCAGCACTTTGGTGATGGAGTCCGTAATTTCTACGCGGGTGCCCACCGGCATTTTCAGGTAGGTATAGATGAATTTCGGGTCGCCTTTAGGGAAGAAGTCCACCTTGGGGCTGCGCATGCCAATGGCAACGAACGAGCTGATGAACAGCACAATTACGCTTATCATTACCAAGGCCGGGTGGTTGATGGACCAGCGTACCAGGTTGGCGTAGCCGTTCTGGAACTTAGGCAGGGCGCGGGTCTGGAACCAGGCAATCATCTTCACCAGCACAAACTTGTCGAGCAGGATAAAGCCGGCCAGCGCCAAGCAGACGTTGCCGATGAAGTGCCCGATCAGGCCGCTGGTTTCGCCGTCGGGGCCCACCTCGGGCGTAGCACCCAAGGCCAGCACGTTGAACAGAATGCCCAGCGCCACCAGCACGCCCACGGCAATTTTAAGCCCCTTGGTCAGCTTGGGTTTGCTGTGCAGGTCCTCTTCAAAGTGCTCCTCGCGCTCCATGAAGCTCACGGCAAACACTGGGTTCATGATGAAGGCCACCACCAACGACGACATCAGGGTGATGATGAGCGTCACGGGCAGGTAGTACATGAACGAGCCCACAATGCCAGGCCAGAACATCAGCGGTACGAAAGGCGCCACCGTGGTCAGTGTACCGGCCAGTACCGGCACGAATACCTCGCCAGCGGCGAACTTGGCGGCCTTTTCGGTGCTCAGCTCGGGGTGCTCGTGCAGCAGGCGGTGGGTGTTTTCGATAACCACAATGGCATCGTCCACCACAATACCCAGCGCCAGCAGGAAGGCGAAGAGCACAATCATGTTCAGCGAGAAGTCGAAGCCCGGGATAATCAGGAAGGCCAGGAACATCGAAATCGGCACCGAGAGGCCCACGAACATAGCGTTGGTGGTGCCCATGAAGAACAGCAAGATGGCCGTTACCAGCAGGAAGCCAATAACGATGGTGTTGATCAGGTCGTGGAGGGTTACGCGGGTGTCGTTGGAGCTGTCACCGGTGATGGTAACTTTTAGCTCCTTGGGCAGCGTTTTCTCAGCATCCTTCACCAGGGCCTTGATTTTATCGGAGGCGTCAATCAGGTTTTCGCCCTGGCGCTTCACCACGTTCAGGGTAATGGCGGGCTTGCCGTCGAGGCGGGCGTACGATTCCCGATCCTTAAAGCCGTCCTGCACGGTAGCAATATCACCGAGGCGTACGGCGGCTCCGTTCAGGTTTTTTACCTGGATATCGGCAATGTCTTCGGCACGCACGTACTGGCCGGCCACGCGCACGGCTCGCTTCTGGGAGCCCACATCCACGGAACCGCCCGAAATGGTCACGTTTTCGCGGGCAATGGCGTTGCTGATGTCGGAAAAGCTGAGGCGCGAAGCCCGCAGCTTGTTCAGGTCCACATCCACGTTCACCTGCTGGTCGAGGGCCCCCACAATGTCCACGCGGGTAATTTCGGGCAGGGCCTCAATCTTATCCTGGAAGTCGTCGGCGTACTTTTTGAGCTGCACGGCGGGCAGGTTGCCACTCAGGTTCACGAACATGATGGGCTGCTCCGATATGTTCACCTCGTTTACCGTGGGCGGCGAAGGCAAATCGTTGGGCAGCTCGGGCGCGGCCTTATCAACGGCGTCCTTGATAAGCTGCTTGGCATACTGCACGTCTACGCCCGAGTTGAACTCGATATCAACGATACAATAATCCTGGTTGGAAGTGGAGTTGATTTTCTTGACCCCGTTGATGCTTTTCAGCTCCTTTTCGAGCTGGCGCGTCACCAAGTTCTCAATATCCGCCGGAGAGGTACCAGGGTAAATGGTGGCCACGATAATGCGCGGAATAACGATGTCGGGGAATTTTTCCTTGCCCAGCTTGATGTAGGCAAAAATCCCCGCCACGCACAGCAGCACCGTGATGATGTAGATGCTGGTTTTATTATTAATCGACCAACTGGTCGGCCCAAACTCTTTCTCTAGATCCTGCATGTTGTTGGGTTTTTGGCGGTTGGGGCTACGCTTACAGCGTTACCAGTTGGCCTTCGTTCAGGGTCTGATACCCGGCGGAAATCACCTGGTCGCCGGCTTGGAGGCCGCTGGTTACTTCCACCTTGCCGTTATAAGTCTGGCCGGTCTGGATAACGCGCTTGGCGGCTACTTTTTTACCGCCTTTCTCATTCACTACCAGCACGTAGCTGTTCTGCTCGTCCTTCTGCACCAAATCCACGGGCAGCACGGTAGCGTTCTGCCGGTCGTAGTTCTGGATGCGCACATTGGCCACCATGTTGGGGCGCAGTTGGCCCGCCTTGCTGCCGCTCAGGCGCAGCTCCGCCGTAAAAGTGCGACTAGTGGGGTTGATGGTGCTGGACACCACGCGCACGGTGGCGGGCAGTTCCTCATTGCCCAAGTCCGGGATGGTTACTAGGGCCCGGTCGCCAGCTTTGATGCGGGAAGCGTAGGCTTCGGATACATCGGCCAGAATTTTACCGCTGCCGCTGCTGCTGATAAGCTTCACTACCGGGGCACCGGGGGCTACGGTTTCGCCAATCTTGGGCAATACATCGTCTACGGTACCCGAGAAGGGAGCCACCACGCTGTAGAGGGCGCGCTGCTGGTTGAGGGCCGCCAGGTTGCGCTGCAGGGCCTGGTAGTTGTTTTTGGCTTGCAGATACTGTATTTCGGTGCCAATCTGCTGTTTCCAGAGGCGGTCCTGCTTTTCATATACAACGCGGGCCAGGTCCATGCGGGTACGCAACTCGGCAATGCTGGCGTCGAGCACGGAGGCATCCACCGTGGCCAGGGTCTGGCCTTTGCTTACCCGGTCGCCGCGCTGCACGCGCAGGCTGGTGAGGGTACCGGCGGCGCGGGCAGCTACGTTGGCGTTCTGGTCGAAGTCGACACGGCCTTGTAGCTCCAAGTAGCTCTTGAAGCTCTCGGGAGCTACTTTGATAACCGATACGGGCGTCGTTTGGGCAGCGGCACCCTCGGCCTTAGCACCAGTTTTGGCTTCCAGCTCGGCAATTTTGGCCTGATTGGCGGCCTGTTCTTTTTTCAGCTCAGCCAGTTGAGCGTTGGGGTCTTTCTCGCCGCAGGCGGTCAGCAGGCCCAACGTTAGGATAAAGGCGGAAGTAGCGTATTTCATCTTGAGGAGAAGCTAGGAGCTAGAGTTATGGGGTTGGCAGCTGGGTCAGAAGCTTCTAGCTCCTAGCTTCTGACGTCTAGCTTCTTACTTCTTGGCTTGGTTATACAGCTCACCGGTGGCCTTGTCCCGGTCTACTTTGGCTACCAGCACGTCGTAGATGGCGGCGTAGTAGTTGGTTTGGGCTTCACGCAGGCTGGTTTCGGCCGTTACCACTTCCAGGTTGGAGCCTACACCCTCCTGAAACTTGATGCGCGACACCCGGGCCACGTCGGCGGCTAGGTCGAGGTTGGCCTTCTGGTTATCCAGCACGTCCAGGGCATTCACCAGGGTGGTGCGGCTCTGGGCATCCTGCAGGTCGATGCTCTGACGCAGGGTTTCGAAGCCCCGCTCAATAGTTTGCTGGGCAATGCGGGCCTGCTGCACCTGGTACTTGCGGCGGAAGCCATCAAACACCGGAATCTGCAGGCTCAGGCCGTAATTGCCAAAGCCAAACCAGTTCTGGTTAGGGAAGCCGTTGGCAGCGCGGGAGTCAGGGCCCCGGAAGGCAAACAGGTCGCCCTTGGTCTGGCCCGAGCCCGAGAAGCCGTAAGCGGCCGTGAACAGCAGGCGGGGGTAAGCCCCAGCCCGGCGGTTGGCCAAATCCAGCCCGGCCAGGGCCTGCTGGGTTTCCAGGGTGCTGAACTCGATGCGGTTGTTGTAGTTGAAGGCGGCAGCCAACTGGCCGGTGCGTGCCCCGCTGAGAGCGGTTTGCTGGTCCTGCTGGCGCTGCGCATCGGTGCTGCCGGAGGTGG
This sequence comes from Hymenobacter sp. UYP22, assembly GCF_040547285.1. Taxonomy (NCBI): domain Bacteria; kingdom Pseudomonadati; phylum Bacteroidota; class Cytophagia; order Cytophagales; family Hymenobacteraceae; genus Hymenobacter; species Hymenobacter sp. UYP22. The sequence goes on from NZ_JBEPPK010000015.1 coordinate 52,741, forward strand.
GAGCCGTGCCGGTAGGCACACCGCCCAGGCCCGTTACGCCGCCGCCGTTAGTAGCACTGGCCACGCCCAGACGCTGGCGCAAAGCCCCGGCATCCACCACGGCCGCGCCGAGCGAATCCGAAAGCTGAATTTCCTGGTTTTGGGGTAAACCCATCTGAAACTTCAGCAGGGCCACGCTCAGCTCGGTGAGGCGCTGGGCTTTTTGCTGCTCTACCAACAGGTTATTGCGCTGCACTTGCAGGCGCTGCACATCCAGCTTCTCGGCAAAACCGGCCTTAAAGGTTTCGTTGGTTTGGTAAAGTACCGTATCGAGGCGCTGCACATTGCGGGCCAGCAACGACAAGCGGGCCCGGGCTACCAGCGTGCTGTAGTAGGCCTTGCTCACCTGCTCCACCACGTCAATTTCGGCCTGTTGCGTCTGCTTTTTGGCCAGCTCCTCGTACACCTTGGCTGCGCGCAAACCGATAAGGTAGGAACCATCAAAGAGCAGCTGAGACACAGAGGCACTGGCGTTGCCGGCGTTGCGCAGGCCAAAAGCCAGGGCCTGGGGTGGCACGGGCTCCGAAGGCAGCGTTACGGTGCCCAAGTTTACCGTTTGCCCGCTTTGCACGGCGGCAATATCCGCCGGGGTGAGGGTGGTGGCCGAGCCTCCGCCCGCAAACGCCCCAAAATCAACCAGCGACTTTTGCAGCTTGAAGTTATCGGCCACGTTGGCGGCCACGTTCACCTGCGGCAAACCGGCGGCTTTAATTTCACCCACCCGCGCCTTGGCAGTTTGCTCATTCAGGCGCGTGGAGAGCAGGGTCGACTTATTCTTGACGGCGTAGTCGATGGCCTGCTGCAGGCTCAGGGGCATCAGTCCGGCGGCCGCGGAGGTGGCCAGCGCCGGCTGCTGGGCCGGGGCCGTCTGCGCCAGGGCGGCACCGGCGGGGGCCAGCAGGCCCGGCCCGGCAGCCAGCAACATAACGCGGAGGTTGTTTTTCATATCAGGGAAAGCAGGTGATGAAGCTTATTCTTCTTCCGTCACGTGACGGTACTCGTTGATCAATTTGTGGCCTTTAAGGGACACCACGCCCAGCAGAAAATGCTCGTTGCAGGCCATCTGCACCCGCATCTGGTCGAACTGGGCCGGCGGGTACACATCGGGGTTGAACAGCACGTCTATCTGGGCCAGGCGCAGGCGGGAAAGCACTTCAATGTCGAGGTCGGCGCGGTAGAGGCCTTCCTGCACGCCCCGGCGCAGGTTGGCCTGAATCTGCTGCAGAATGAAGCCGCTCTTGTGCTCGTGAAACAGGCCCCAGGCCGCGGGGTAGTACTTGCGCAGGTCGTGAATGGCGTTGGGGTTGATGTTGGCGAACTGGCGCTTGGCCCAGTCCATCATCTGCACCATCTCGTCCACGGCGTTGCGCGCGTGCCCGATGATACCCTCACACTCGCCCTGCACCCCAGTCAGGTGGTTGCCAATGACGGCGGATACAATCTGGTCTTTGTTCTCGAACCACTTGTAGAGCGTCTTCTTGGAGATGCCCAGGTGGGTGGCAATGTCGTCCATCGACACGCTCTTAATCCCGTTGCGGGTGAAGAGGCCAATGGCGGCTTGCAGAATTCGGTCTTTGATTTCCATGACTACGGCAGCAAAGGTACTATGGAAACTTTTAATGACTCCGTAGTTTCCATTAATTTTTTGCTATCCTTTTTCATGCGGACCGACTTCTTCCCCGCTACTGACGCACGCGGCCAATTTTTACTTTACCCGCGGGGCATTTTTTTCCCGGTCAGCAACGGCGTGGTTCCCGTACCTTGCCACTCTATTCTGTTTCCCTTCGCCTCGAACCCTATGAAAATCCGGACTGGCTTCGGCTACGACGTTCATCAACTGCAGGAAGGCCTGCCCTTCTGGCTCGGTGGCATTCAGGTGCCCCATACCCACGGCGCCTTGGGCCACTCCGATGCCGACGTGCTCATTCACGTCATCTGCGACGCGCTGCTGGGCGCAGCCAACCTGCGCGACATTGGCTTTCACTTCCCCGACACCGACCCGCAGTACAAGGGCATCGACAGCAAGCGGCTGCTGGCCGAGGTAGTGCGCCTGCTCCGGGAACGGGGTTACACTATCAGCAACATCGACTCCACCATTTGCCTGGAAGCCCCCAAAGTCAACCCCCATATTGCCGAAATGCAGCGCGTGCTGGCCGAGGTGATGGGCATTGAGGCCGACGACATCAGCATTAAGGCTACCACCACCGAAAAGCTGGGCTTTGTGGGCCGCCGTGAGGGCGTGGCCGCCTACGCCGCGGTGCTGATTACTAAGTAGCAGCCTGCTTCCGGGCCGCAGCGCAAAGCAAAAGCTTCTCGCTACTGCTCCCGCTGAATGCAGCCTTTTGCCCCTGCTTCGTCTTTAGCCGAACTCCACCCCTACCGTTTTACTCTGTATGAAAAAAACTTCCCTGCTCACCTGGCTGCTGGCCGCGGGCGTAGCTACCTCCGCAGTGGCTCAGGCACCCGAAAAAATCAAGGTAAAAACCAAGCGCAAAGCCAAAACCGAGGTAACCGCCACGCCGGTAATGGAAACGGCTGCTCCGGCCGCCGCCACCGACTTGCCCCAGGGCTACGCCGAAACCATTACTCAGGCCGACCTGCGCCAGCACCTTTCCGTGCTGGCCTCGGATGCCTACGAGGGCCGCGAAACCGGCGAGAAAGGCCAGAAAATGGCCGCCGACTATATTGCCAAGCAGTTTGCCGACTTAGGCCTGAAAGGCCCGGTTACCGGCTCCGACAACCCCTACCTGCAGCACTTTACCATGGTGCGCAGCTCCTGGGCCGATGGGGCCACCATGAAAATCGGGACGACTAGCTACAAATGGCTCACGGATTTCTACGCTTTCGGGGGCAACGGCTTCCAGCAGGAAACCAGCGTGCAGCCCGTATTTGCCGGCTACGGCATTGAGCAGGACGGCTACTCCGACTACGCCGCCCTGGGCGACGTGAAAGGCAAGGACCTGCTGATTCTGCTGGGTGAGCCCCAGACCGATAAGGGCACTGCCCTGTTGGGCAAGGATGGCCAGAACAGCAAGTGGGGCCAGGATTACCGGGCCAAGCTCACGCTGGCCGCCCAGAAAGGTGCCCGCTCGGTCATCTTCGTGGATTTCAACCCCAACAGCAACTTCGAAAAGCTGGCTGCCCGCATGACGCCCTACATCAGCCGGCCCAGCATTGCCTTCAAGGAAGCTTCCCAAACTACCCGACCCACGGCCTACTTTGTGAGTCCGGCGCTGGGCTACAAGCTGCTGGGCACCACGGCCCCCGCCGTTACCAAGTACACGGCGGGCGTGAGCAAGGCCGCCAAACCTACGGCCAGCCCCTTCAAAGTGGCTAAAGTGCTGGTGAAAGCCCCCAAGAAAACCGAGGACTTCACCACCGAAAACGTGCTGGGCTACCTGGAAGGCACCGACAAAAAAGATGAAATCATGGTGTTGTCGGCGCACTACGACCATATCGGCATCATCAACGGCGAGGTGCACAACGGCGCCGACGATGATGGCTCGGGCACCGTTACGGTGCTGGAAATGGCCCAGGCCTTCGTGAAAGCCAAAGCCGAGGGCCACGGCCCCCGCCGCAGCATCCTGTTCCTGACGGTAACGGGGGAGGAAAAGGGCCTTCTGGGCTCGGAGTACTACACCGACCATCCTATTTTCCCGCTGGCCAGCACCGTGGTGGACCTGAACACCGATATGGTGGGCCGCACCGACAAAGACCACGAGGGAAAGGGCGACTACGTGTACGTAATTGGCTCAGACAAGCTCAGCTCCGAGCTGCACACCATTCTGCAGGCGCAGAACGACAAGTACACCAAGATGGACCTGGACTTCCGATTCAACGACCCGGAAGACCCCAACCGCTTCTACTACCGCTCCGACCACTACAACTTCGCCAAGCACCGCATTCCGGTAGCCTTCTTCTTCAACGGCGTGCACGATGACTACCACGGCGCCGGCGACGAAGTAGAAAAAATCGAGTTTCCGAAGATGGAAAAGCGCGCCCGCCTGGTGTTCTACACCGCCTGGGACTTGGCCAACCGCGACCAGCGCATCGTGGTGGACTCGAATAAGAAGTAGAACTACTGTCATTCCGAGCGAAGCGAGGAATCTGGGTTACCCGCCAGAAGGTGCACCCAGATTCCTCGCTTCGCTCGGAATGACAAGAAACATCTTTAGCCTAAAAACCCGCCGAACCCTATGAGGTTCGGCGGGTTTTTATATTTGCTAAGAACCTGTTGCTATCTGTGCTGCCATGAACCCGACGATACCCACGCCCGCTCCCAAAAAATCGGCCCAGTTTCTGGTTGACTCCGACCGTAAAGCCTTCGACCTGGAGCACCGGCGCAAAATCCGCTTCAACATTGGCAAGTACAACGCGGCCGTGCAGACGGGCATGGGGTTTTACCAGGACCACGAATTGGCCCGGGACCGAGCCTCCTACCTAAAAACGCAGGTTATCAACCGCCTGGATGAGTACTTGCTGCAGTTTGAGGAGAAGTTCACGGCCCGGGGTGGTAAGGTTATCTGGGCCCAGAACGCGGAGGAGGCCTTGTTCGAAGTAGGTAAGATTATGGAGCGCCGCCAGGCCCGCACCGTGGTGAAGGCCAAAAGCATGACCACCGAGGAAATTCACCTCAACAAATACCTGGAGAAGCGCGGTATTGAGTCGGTAGAAACGGATTTGGGTGAGTTCATTGTGCAGTTGAACGGGGAGCGGCCCTACCACATTGTAACGCCGGCCATGCACCTGAGCAAGCTCGATATTGCCGATATCTTCGTCAAGCACCTGGGCATTGAGTACACCGACGACGCTCAGAAGCTGGTACTCACGGCCCGCCACCTGCTGCGCAACAAGTACACTGCCGCCGAGGTGGGCATTACCGGCGGTAACTTCCTCATTGCCGATACCGGGGCCGTGTGCGTAACCGAAAACGAAGGCAACGCCCGCCTATCGGCTACTTTCCCGAAAACCCACATTGCCATTGTGGGCATTGAGAAGGTGATTCCGCGGCTGCAGGACCTGGATTTGTTCTGGCCCCTGCTCAGCACCAGCGGCACCGGCCAGCAGGTAACGGTGTATAACACCATTTACACTGGCCCTCGCCAGCCCCTAGAAAAGGACGGCCCCGAGGAAATGTTCGTGATTCTGCTGGATAACGGCCGCACCAACCTGCTGGCCCAGCCCGACAAGCGCGAGGCCCTGAACTGCATCCGTTGCGGAGCCTGCCTGAACGTGTGCCCGGTGTATAAGAACATTGGCGGCCACACCTACGAGGCCACGTACTCCGGCCCCATCGGCTCAGTAATTACGCCCCACCTCTCGGGCATGGCCGAAAACAAGCACCTGAGCTACGCCAGCAGCCTGTGCGGGGCCTGCACTTCGGTGTGTCCCGTCCGGATTCCAATTCACAACATTCTGCTCAAAAACCGCCAGCAGAGCGTGCAGGAAGGTCACACCGACAAAGAGGAGCGGCGGGCTGTGGGGCTGTGGCTGTACGGCATGAAACACCGCTGGGTGTGGGATTTGGCCCCCGCCGCCGGCAAAAATTGGGTACTCAGCCGCCTGCTGGGCGAGGTAGGCTGGAACAAGCGCCGCGACGCCGTGCAGGTAGCTCCTAAAACGTTCCGCCAGCTTTGGAAGGAGCGGAAGTAACGCTCAAGACGTAGCCCGGCTGGTACAACCAGCTTGCCAGCCGCTTGCAGCCGGCCAACCCTGGCAGCCACCTGGTAGTACAAGCACGGCGGCACTGCAGCCGCGCGTGCTTGCTGTATATGCTTGATTTTGTATTTCGGGCGCTGGCTTTTATAGCGGGCGTTTACTTGGTGGCCGATACCGTGCTGGCCGCTATCCGCTCGTTTGTGCTGCCGCGCAGTGACTCGGCGTGGCTGAATACGGCCGTGTTTCGGCTGGTGCGCTGGGTGTTTGAAAATGCCGCCCGCCTGGGCCGCTCGTACGAGCAGCGTGACCGAATTCTGGCGTTGTACGCGCCCGTGGGTTTGGTTATGCTGCCTATTGCCTGGCTCACGATGGTTAGCCTGGGCTACACCGCCATCTTCTGGGGATTGGGCGAAGGAGACCTGGAGCGCTGCTTCCGCATCAGCAACAGCTCCCTGCTCACCCTCGGCTCCGAAGACCCCAGCCACGACGTACTGCCCACGGCTATGTCGTACTCCGAGGCCACGTTGGGCCTGCTGCTGCTTACGCTGCTCATTTCCTACCTGCCCACCATGTACCAGGCCTTCTCCAAGCGTGAGCTAACGGTGGCGCGGCTGGAACTGCGGGCCGGCATTAAGGCCTCAGCCGTGAAGCTACTACTGTGGCTAAACCGCTCCGGCTCTTTGCAAAACGATGGTAATCAGTGGCGCGAGTGGGAGGAGTGGTTCGTGGAAATAGAGGAAACCCACACCTCGTTGCCCATCATGGCGTTTTTCCGCTCGCCGCAGCCCGGCCGCTCCTGGATTACGGCCGCCGACATCATTCTGGACACGGCCGCTCTGATCAGCAGTACTGTGGACCAGCCCCGCGACGCCCACCTGGAGCTGTGTTTCAAAGCCGGCTGCGTATCCCTTAACCGCGTGTCGCGCTACTTCAAGTACGATGCCGGGGCCGAAGAATCGGCGGGCAAGGCCCCAGCCCCGCCCAGCCGCGCCGATTTTCAGGACGCCTACGAGCAGTTCCAGGCGGCTGGGTTGCCCCTGCACGATGAACCCGTGGCCTGGGAGCAGTATCAGGAGCTACGCAGCCGCTACGCCGGGGCCATTGCCTACCTGGCTCGTCTTATCATGGCCCCGGTCATTGAGCCCATCTAAACAACCCACCAACTTCTTGCCAGACTTCCCTTGAGGCTCAGGCTCCTAGCCTTGCCGGAGGCCCAGCTTTACTTGAGTTGCGGGGGCCCCTGAAATAGTTACGGCCGAAGGCCTGCCTTATTCAGTTTGCTTGCTTCCTGCTTTCGTCCAAACAGAAATGCCCCTCTGTTCACTAGCTTACTGTAGAGCTTGGGAAAGATCTATTTCGATGCTCTTTATATATAATTTTTCGAATTTAATATTGATTTATTTTAGCAAACCTACTTCAACTTTTCCGGCACACCTGCGTTAAGCGCCCCAACTGTGCTCAACCTGGGACAGGAACCTAGTTGATTTTCTGCGCTTTTACTTTCGCTTTACCTATATGATTACATTCATCTACCAATTTGGGAATAGTACTTCCCGGCGGCTGGGAGCATTGTTGCTTTTCCTCCTGTTGGCGGCTCCCGCCTGGGCTGGTTCCGGCTTCTATAAGAACTTCGTGGTCCTCAACTCCGGCCAGGGTAATGTGTATTATGACACGGAACTGACTGACACTGGCAACCCCAATTTTGGGGGTAGCCTCGGGTCGTTTGACCGTACTACCGGCCAACTGCTGCTTAATGGCGCGGAAGCCAACACGTTTGAGAATAACGGCGACGATATTCAGGCTACCCGCCTCTACTACCGCCTCTACCGCCAGGGCACGGCGGCAGCCGGCTTTCAGTCGATTGAGCTGGGCTTCCGGGCCCGGGGCGTAGATGGCAACCCCACCAACGAAAAGTGGGATGTACTCACTGCTAACCTCGATTTGTTGGCCCGCACCAATGGCAATGGCACCTATATTCTGGAGGTGTACTTTGAGGGCAGCGGCGTGAACAACGGCAATGGCTACCAGGTATACGACAGCCGGGGAGGGCAAAATTACCGCGCCACCTTCACAGTAACCGGGGCTACGCCCGCTACCACCACCTGGACGGGTAGCCAGGGCACCAACTGGTTTAACGACAACAACTGGACGGCCGGCGTACCCACGGCCCTAACCGACGCCCTGATTCCGGTAGGCCCCATCAATTTTCCGGATATTACCGCTGGCATCGCACAAACCCGCAACCTCACCGTAGCCGGCACCGACCCTACCAACCGCGCCGTGCTGCGCCTGACGGAGGGCGAGCTACAGGTATTTGGTAATTTCTCCAACCCAGCCTCAGGCTATGAGCAGAGCGGCGGCTTTTTTGTACTTGCTCGCACCGGCGACCAGCAGTTTGATGGCGACGTATTTTTTAACGTCCGCGTTGAGGGTGGTGGTGTGAAAACGCTGACCAACACGGCCAGCATTGTGGGGCGGCTTACGTTTGTCAGCGGTATTCTGCAAACCTCCGTCAACGACCCGAACGTTTTCAATATCAACCTGTTTGCCAACGCCCGCATTGAGAACGAAACGGAAAGCAGCTTCTTGCTGGGCGTGGTGCAAACCAACCGACTGGTGACGCTGGGCGTAGCTCAGGACTTTGGCAACATAGGCTTCACGCTGACCACCACCGGCCGCGCCGCCGGCCAGACCCTAGCTTCCCGCCTTACGGGCCTTACTTTTTCGGGAGCCGGTAGCAGCCAAAGTGTGCAGCGCCAGTTCAACCTCGTGCCCGATGTGAACGGAGGGCTGAATGCTACCATCGTCTTCCGCTACCTCGACCGTGAGCTAAACGGCATTCCGGAGGCAGATCTGGTACTGTTCCAGTCGCAGAACAGCGGGGCTACCTGGGGGTTTGTGGGCAAAGACGGGCAGGATCAGAATGCCAATGACATAACCAAAGCAGGAGTGGATCGGCTGAGTTTCTTCACGCTGGGCGACCGGAACAACCCTTTGCCCGTTACGCTCACCAGCTTTGAAGCGCAGCGCCAGGGTTCCGACGCGCTGCTGCGCTGGGCCACCGCCCAGGAACTCAACAATGCCGGCTTTGAGGTACAGGTATCTACCAACGGCCAGGTGTTCCGCACGCTGGCAACCGTACCCGCTGCTTCGGCCAACTCCCAGCAGGCCCGCACCTATCAGTACACCGACCGGGAAACCGGCAAAAGTGGCCTGCGCTACTACCGCCTGCGTCAGCTCGACCTCAATGGCCAGGCCACCTTATATGGCCCGCGCACGGTAGCTTTCGGCGTGGCCGCGCGCACCGTGTACCCCAACCCGTTCAGCTACAGCCTACGAGCCCCGATACAGTCGGCCGTGGCGGGCACCGTAACCACCAGCCTGCTTGATGGCCTCGGCCGGGAAGTGTACCGCGCCACCACGCAGGTGGAAGTTGGAGCCGCCGAAATTGCGCTGGATGCCCTGGACCGGCTACCTGCCGGAACCTACTTCCTCCACCTCACCCTGCCCGATGGCTCTCAGCAGCGCGAAAAACTGCTGAAGCGTTAATCAATACTTTCATTCAGGCTCCCATGAGAAAAGCCTTACCGAACTAGAGTTCGGTGGGGCTTTTGCGTTGAAGGCTGCTCGAAAAGTTGATAGTCTTTATAATTCGCCTGTCATGCTGAGCGAAGCCGAAGCATCTCTACTTCTGGCTAACTTAATCTTACAAACGAAGCGGTAGAGATGCTCCAGCTTCGCTCAGCATGACGGTCTGTTTTGATTTGCTTATTCAACCACAGGGGCGGCCTTATTCCGTTTCCTCGTCGGGCAGAATCTGGACGTCTTGCACCAGCACCATTTTCTCGATTTCGCGGCCCCGAGTAGTGTTGGCCAGGCCACCGAGGGCGGTTTCCTTGTAGCGGGTTTCCATGCTCTGGCCCACTTCGCCGAGGGCGGCCACGCACTGGTCCACGGGAATTACGGGGTCGACGCCGGCAATGGCAATTTGGGCGGAGCTGAAGGCAATGGCCGAGGCTGAGGCGTTGCGCACCACGCAGGGTACTTCCACCAGGCCCGCCACCGGGTCGCAGACGAGGCCCAGCATGCACTGAATGGTAATCGCCACGGCCGCAAACGTTTCCTCCACCGAGCCGCCCAGACAGTAGACAATAGCCCCCGCCCCCATGGCCGCCGCTGAGCCGGTTTCGGCCTGGCAGCCGCCCACGGCCCCAGCCAACGAAGCGTTCTGCTCAATAATGAGGGCCACGCCCGCCGCTACCAGCAGCCCTTCCAAAATGGCCCGGTCTTCCAGCTTGTGAATATCCTGGAGCGTAACCAGCACGCCCGGCAGAATGCCCGAGGCTCCGGCCGTGGGCGCGGCTACCACCCGGCCCATGCACGAATTCACTTCCTTAGCTCCCAACGCCCGGGTTACCAGATTTTTGAACTCCGGCGAAAGCACCGTAACGGGTGAGGCGGCAATTTTCTTGGCCCCATTATTTACCATGCCCGAGCGGGAGGTCATGTTCTGGGTAAGGCCGGTGTGCACGGCGTCACGCATTACATCGTAGGCCCGCTGCAGGCCCGTCCAGATCTGCTCCTCGGTGCGGCCTTTCTGCTCAATTTCGTAGGCGAGTACGGGCTGATAAAGCGGTTCGCCGGTGCTGGCACAGTGGGCCTGCCAACTGGCAAAATCAGTGAAAAGCAAGGACATGGTGGGTGGAAAATGGGGTGGGAAAGCAGCAGTAACACGGACCGTTTCCGGCAAGTTGCGGAAGCGGGCTACGAAAGTCGGCAGAAATTTGGCAGTTCTGGTAGCGGCCCTCAAACAAATACCCCGGCGCCTGGCGCCGGGGTATTTGTGAACTCACTAAGGATGGTAGGCTACTACGCCTCCTGCCGCTCACTCACCAGCTTCACCGAGGCCGAGTTGATGCACAGGCGTAGGCCGGAGGGTGGGGGCCCGTCGGGGAAAACGTGCCCCTGGTGGGCGTCGCACACATTGCAGAGCACTTCCACGCGGGTCATGCCGTAGCTGGTGTCCTTTTTGTAGCGGATGGCGTTTTCCTTCACGGGCTGGGTGAAGCTGGGCCAGCCCGTACCGGACTCGAACTTGGTGCGGGAATCGTAGAGCGGAGTGCCGCAGCATACGCAGGCGTACAGGCCCGCCTCGTGGGCTTCGCAGTACTCGCCAGTAAAGGCCCGCTCCGTGCCGTGTTCCCGCGTAACGTGGTACTGCTCGGGAGTGAGCTGGGCGCGCCATTCGGCGTCGGTTTTTTCTACTCGTTTATCGGGGGCCGGGCCGCCGTGGTTGGCCAGCCGGATTACATCATTCCAGGTTTGCATGGTTGTCGAGGATAAGGTCAGCAATTCAACTACTGTGCAAACGCGGGGGCTGGGCCGGAAGTTTTCCACTGTTGCGTTAGGGAGGCACCCTACAACTCTTCCAGCGTATTTCCTCGCACCGACCAGCGCTGCCATTCCTGCCGCGCAAAACGCAGAAAAGCCGGCGGAGCTTTCCTGAAGTCTTTCTCGTTTTCGTAGCGCCCACCAAACAGTTCGTAATGCTCTTCCAGCCGCGCCGCGCTAATAGTATCCAGACAGCAGGCATTGGCGGGCCGGCGCTCTGAGGCCGGAATTGAATCGTACTGCACCACGGTATAGCCGCGCAACGCGTATTTGGCCTTGCCCTCGTGCAGAATGAGCTTAAGCGTAGCCGGGCTCACGTCGCTGGTGCAGGTAAGCGAATAGAGTAGCGTCGTTTCCGTGAGCCCGTCGGCATCCAGGTCGGTTACGGAGGTAGCACCCGGCACAGGTCCCAGCCCCAGATCGAATGGGCAGCCCGCCACTCCATCCTGCAAGTGCCACAGCTCCTGCCACTGGCGCTGGCCGGCCCGCTGCACATACTGGCGGGCGTACATATCGACCGACTGCGCTTCTTCCGGCCCGTCGGGTTGGGGCGGGTCGTCGCGGACGGGCGTGCGAGTGAGTACCAGCAGGTTTAATCCATTCTGATCAGTCCACTGCTTCAGTTCCAGCACCCGGCCCGGTTGGCGGGGCACTCCGGCCGGCAGCTGATTGAGCGGCAGATCCTGCACGCGGACTACGTTGTCGGCATCAACGGGAATAGCGGCCGCAGGTGCTGTGGCCGGAACAGCGGGAGCCGTCGTGGTTTCGGGCGAGGAACGTTGTTCGGAGCAGGCTGCCAGCAAGGGCAGCGTCGCCAGCCAGAGAATAGCGCGCATGATGTATCTGATAAACCAGGTTCCAAGTATAGGCAGAATATGAAGCTCCTCTCCGCCGCCCAAACCCGCACCCTCGACCAAGCCACCATCAAAGCGCAGGGCATTACCTCCCTGGAGCTAATGGAGCGCGCGGCCACGGCGTTGCTTGACTGGCTACTCACGCAGCTGCGCCCGGCCTACGCGACGCCGTTTCACCTATTCTGTGGCCCCGGCAATAATGGCGGCGACGGGCTGGCCCTGGCGCGCCTGCTCCACGAGGCGGGCTACACCCCCACCGTGTGGCTGCTGCCCGCCGGAAAATACTCGGCTGATTTTCTGGCTAACCTCCAACGGCTGCCTGCTGACGTTGCCTGTGATGAGCTAAAGTCAGCCCGGTTCCCGGAGCTGCCAGCCGACGCGGTACTGGTTGATGCCTTATTTGGCACCGGACTTAGTCGGCCGCTCACGGGCGTAGTGGCCGAGGTAGTAGCGCACCTGAACCAGAGCCCGGCCCTCCGGGTTGCGGTGGATATGCCCTCGGGCCTGCTTACCGACGCACCCCAGCCGCCCGCCAGCCCAGTTGTGCAGGCGCACTACACGCTATGCTTTGAGTTGCCCAAGCTCGCCTTCCTGCTGCCTGGCAATGCGGAGTATGTGGGGGAATGGCAAGTTCTCCCGATTGGGTTGGAACAGGCAGTTATCCACAAAATGCCTGTGGATAACTATTTTATTGAGGATAACTTTATGCGGGGCCGGCTACCGAAGCGCCCGAGGTTCAGCCACAAAGGTACATTTGGCCACGCGTTGCTCTTGGCTGGCAGCCAAGGTAAAATTGGGGCGGCGGTATTAGCCGCTAGTGCCTGTCTGCGTGGTGGGGTGGGGCTCCTGACGGTGCAAGTGCCGCGGGTGGGGTACGCTATTATGCAAACTGCCGTACCCGAAGCCATGTGCCTGACTGACCCAGCACCGGATTTCCTCACCGAACTGCCCGATCTGAAGTCCTACGCTGCCGTGGGCATCGGGCCGGGTTTGGGCCAAACAGATGCCAGCCGGGAGGTGCTACGCCAGCTGTTGCAAGCCGCCCGGGTGCCGCTAGTGCTGGATGCCGACGCGCTGAACCTGCTGGGGGCCAACCGGGAGCTACTGGATTTGCTGCCGCCCGATACGCTGCTTACCCCCCACCCCAAGGAGTTTGAGCGGCTGGTAGGCGAGCCCGCCCGGGACGATTACCACCGTCTGGAGCAGCTTCGGGCCTTTACGCGGCACTACCATTGCTACTGCGTGCTGAAAGGCGCTTACTCGGCTTTGGCTACGCCCGATGGCCAGGTGTACTTTAACAGCACCGGCAACCCCGGCATGGCCACCGGCGGCAGCGGCGACGTGCTGACCGGCTTGCTCCTGGCCCTGCGCGCCGACAAACGCCTCTCGCCCCTCCATGCGGCCTTACTTGGCCTCTACGCCCACGGCCGGGCCGGCGACCTGGTCGCCCGGCAAACCGGGGAGGCGGGCCTCGTGGCTGGTGATATTGTGCACTCTATTGGGCCGGCGCTGCAGGAGCTGACCGATGCGAACCTCACCCCCTAGCCCCCTCTCCTCGAGGAGAGGGGGACAGGGGGTGAGGTCGGCTACCGGGTTTTCGATACCGAGAATGGTGCGGCCTGCAACGTGTTGCCCCGGCTACGGTTGGGCTGCGAAGTCATATCAAAATCTAAGGTGGCACCCTGCATCAGGGCCTCATGGCTCAGCCAGTTTTGCGGGTAGTCCTGCCCGTTGATTTTCAACCCGTTGATGTAACGGTTGGCGGCGCTGTTGTTGGGCGCGTTTAGGACTACCTGCTTGCCGTTTTCCAGGGTCAACGTTACTTTAGGGAAGAGGGGGGCGCCCAGCACGTACTGGTTGGTGGCGGGACACACCGGGTAGAAGCCCAGGGCCGAAAATACGTACCAGGCCGAGGTCTGGCCGTTGTCCTCGTCGCCGCAGTAGCCGTCGGGGGTGGGCTGGTAGAGGCGGTTGAGGGTTTCGCGCACCCAGTACTGCGTTTTCCAGGGCTGACCGGCGTAGTTGTACAGGTAGGTCATGTGCTGGATGGGCTGGTTGCCGTGGGCGTAGTTGCCCATGCCCGCAATCTGCATTTCCCGAATTTCGTGGATGACGGAGCCGTAGTAGGAAGCATCGAACACCGGAGCCAGGGTAAACACGGTATCCAGCGCGGCCACAAACTGCTTAGGGCCGCCCATCAGGTTCATCAGGCCCTGCACATCATGAAATACCGACCAGGTGTAGTGCCAGCTGTTGCCCTCCGTAAAAGCGTCGCCCCACTTGAACGGGTTGAAGGGCGACTGGAACGTACCGTTCTGGTTTTTGCCCCGCATCAGCCCGGTTTGCTTGTCGAAGAGGTTGCGGTAGTTCTGACTGCGCTTTTCGTAGAGCTGCACTTCCTTTTTGGGCCGGCCCAAGGCTTTGCCTAGTTGGGCAATGGCGAAGTCATCGTAAGCGTACTCCAGGGTACGGGCCGCACTTTCGTTGATTTTGACATCGTAGGGCACGTAGCCGAGCTTGGTGTAGTAGCCCGCGCCGGCCCGGCCCACGGCTTCCATTGGGCCCTGGTTGTTGGCCCCTTTCAAGGCGGCTTCGTACAGGGCATTAACGTCATAGCCCCGCACCCCTTTCAGGTAGGCATCGGCCACAATGGAGGCCGAGTTGTTGCCCACCATGATGTTGCGGTAGCCGGGGCTGGCCCACTCCGGCAGCCAGCCACCTTCCTTGTAGGTATTCACCAGCCCTTCCTGAATCTGGCTGTTTACGCTGGGGTACAGCAGATTGAGAAAGGGAAATAGCGCCCGGAACGTGTCCCAGAAACCCGTATCGGTGTACATATAACCGGGCAGCACCTGCCCGTTGTAGGGCGAGTAGTGCACCGCCTTACCCGCGGCATCCAGCTCGTAAAACTTGCGCGGAAATAACAGGCTGCGGTACAGGCAGGAATAAAACGTGCGCTGTTGGGCCTCCGAGCCGCCTCCTACCTTGATGCGGCCTAGCTGCTGCGCCCAGGCCGCGTGGCCTTTCTGCTTCACGGCCTCAAAATCTGCCGCCCCAATTTCCTGCTCCAGGTTGCGCAGGGCCTGCTCCGGACTGATAAACGACGAGGCCACCCGTACCTGCACCTGCTCACCCTTACGGGTTTTGAAGCCCACTACCGCGCCAGTGTGGCCTCCAGTAGCTTCCAGCAGCTTGCCATCCAGCACCTTATCCTGGTAGATGGTGCTACTGCTGAACGAGTGGTCGAACTCCAGCACGAAGTAATTCTTGAAATTGGCCGGCACTCCCCCGCTGTTGCGGGTGGTATAGCCAATGATGCGGCGCTGCTGGGGCAAAATCTGGACGTGGGAGCCTTTGTCGAGGGCGTCCAGCACCACGTAGGCACTGTCGGTTTGGGGGAAGGTGAAGCGGAAACGGGCGGCCCGCTCGGTGGGGGTTAGCTCGGCGGTTACGTCGTGGTCGGCCAGGTATACCTTGTAGTAGTGGGGCTGGGCTACCTCCGCTTTGTGCGAAAACCAGCTGGCTCGCTCCTCCTCCTCAAACCGCAGCTTGCCGGTGATGGGCATGAGGGCAAACTGCCCGTAGTCGTTCATCCAGGGCGAGGGCTGGTGGGTTTGCTTGAAGCCCTTGAGCTTGTCGGCGGAGTATTGGTAGGCCCAGCCGCTTCCCATTTTGCCGGTTTGGGGCAGCCAAAAGTTCATGCCCCAGGGTAGCGCAATGGCCGGATACGTGTTGCCGTTGGAGAGACTGGGCTTGGAATCGGTGCCCATCAAGGGGTTTACCAACTCTACCGGGTCGGGCGTTTGGCCTTGGGCCATTCCCACTACCAGACAGCTCAGCAGGGCCATACCAGCCCATAACAGTTTCAGCATAATGCACCTAAGTTCCGGGGCCTGTACCGCACAGGCCGGGCAAGAATAGTCGTTTTTGGGCAGGAACCCGCACGTTTTCAGCGAAACCCTACCGCCTGCCCCCGCGTGGCCCACCATACGGCCAGAAATTGCAGCACCATTACACCATCCGTCAGCAGGGCAAAGTAGTAGTCGGGGCGCCTTTCCTCCGCAAACCAAATAACCAGCGCTGCCGCCACTATGGGTAAAAACAACGCTACCCCCTGGCCTGCCGGGGTACCGGGTGGTACCAGCGCCGCCGCTATGGCCAAGGCACCCAGCGCTATGTATTTGGTAGTCCTGATACCGAAAATGCCCGGAAACGTACGGGTGCCGGTAGCCTGGTCCTTGGTATGGTCCCGAATGTCAAACACGAAGGCCAGCGCCAGAATAAACAGGAAGCGCCGCAGAAACAACAGCCACACCACTGGCTCCATTAGCTCCCGGCCCAAGTACAACGCCGGCACCCACACCGTTACGCCAGCCCAGACGTAGGCAATCAGAAAGACCTTCAGCAACGGTAAATCCCGCAGGGCCCACCAGCGGCCCTGCCGCTTCAGCAAGGGCATGGAGTACAGCACCGA
The DNA here is from genome assembly GCF_040547285.1 of Hymenobacter sp. UYP22. Taxonomy (NCBI): domain Bacteria; kingdom Pseudomonadati; phylum Bacteroidota; class Cytophagia; order Cytophagales; family Hymenobacteraceae; genus Hymenobacter; species Hymenobacter sp. UYP22. The sequence continues at coordinate 69,157 of NZ_JBEPPK010000015.1, forward strand.
AATCAGGCCCAGGTGCAACAGAAACGGGGTGAGGCGCAGCAACCGCGCATCCAGCAGAAATAGCGCCCCCGCCACCAACCCGGCTACCAGGGCTACTACCAGCAACGTGCGCCGATGCCGCTGCATCCACTGTTTGCGCTTGGATAGGCCGGGGTGCTGGCCTTGCTTATAGGGCAGCACACTGTCGAGGTTGTAGAGGAAGAGCGTGGCCGAAAAAATCAGCCCACCCAACCGCGCCGGAATGTGTACCTGCCAGAACAGAAACGTGGCCCACATCAGCCCCAGCGCAGCCCCCGCCAGCCAGGTGCTGCTGTACAGCACGGCATCAAGGCAGCGGCGAAGCAGGTGAAACAAGGTAGACACGGGCAGACGGGTTGAGTGAGCAAGATACCACTGAACCCTGCCACTCCGCCCTACTTGCCCGTGTCGCCGTGCGCTGCATCCACCGGCTTGGACTCCGGGGAGCCGTGCTGCCGCAGGAATATCGACAGTCCGACAATAGAGACGATGGAGAGAAACTCGCTCTGCCAATTCTGGAGCGACTCAAACCAGAACCGGTTGGTAGCCATGTACTCCAGAGTGGTTACGGCCGGTTTACCATGCTGCCGCTGCTCGATGCTGTACACCTCGGCCCCACCTTGAGCATGCAGCCACACAGAGCCGAAAAATAGCAGAAAGAAAGCAATACTGAGGGAACGGCGGTACAGGGCTAACTGCCAGCCCCCACACTTTACAGGGCCCGGAGCGTCCTCTTTGCCGGGGTCGGGCTCCTTGTCTACTTCTTCCTGCTCATAGAGCTTCTTGGACTCGGAGGAGCCGCGCTGTCGCAGCCAGACGGTGAGCACCACATAAAGGCCCATTTGCAGAAACTCACTTTCCCAGTTCTCGAAAGTTGCCTCCAGGAAATGCCCGGAGCGGGCGTACTGCCCTACGCTCAAGGCAGCCAGCCCCAAGTCTTCCAGCTCAGAATTGTACTCGTGCCAGCCGGTAAAAAACTGCCCCACTAACGTACCTATTACCAGGGACGTGCCCAGCAGCAGCAGGCTATTTTCGTAGAGGAACCGAAGAAAGCGGGATGTTGGCGGATGGTTGGGCATGGGCTCCTCATACGCAAAGCCCCCGGCGGAAAGATGCTACGGTTGAGCCGGAAAATGCAGCTCTTAAACGCAACAGCCCCCGGCGTCAGGAATGACGACCGGGGGCTGCACGGTGTGTAGAAGGAAGTAGGGTGGATTAGCTCAGGGCCTCCTTTACGTCCTCTTCATCTTTGGGGTTGCCCTTGGGGAAAGTTTTTTCGTACAGCTGAATGCTGTCTTCGATGATGCGGTAAGCATCTTCCCGGCCCATAAAACGCTCTACGGTTACTTGCTTGTGCTCCAGGGCTTTGTAATCCTCAAAGAAGCGCTGCATTTCCAGCAGAGTGTGGGGGGGAAGGTCGGCAATATCGTTGTAGTGGTTCACCGATACGTCGTTGGCGGCCACGGCAATGATTTTGTCGTCTTCCTCGTCCTGGTCAATCATCTGCATCACCCCAATCACCTTGGCATCCACCAGGCACATGGGCACGATATCCACCGAGCACAGCACCAGAATGTCGAGCGGATCTTTATCGTCGCAGTACGTTTTCGGGATAAAGCCGTAGGCGGCCGGATAATGCACCGCTGAGAACAGCACACGGTCCAGCTTCAGCAGGCCGCTGTCCTTGTCCAGCTCATATTTGCCCTTCGAGCCTTTGGGAATTTCAATGATGCCGTTAACGATTTTGGGAGCGTCTTCGCCACGCTCTACGTCGTGCCAGGGGTTAAAGTGAGCCATTAATGGGTATTGGTTTTTGGTTGTTCGTTGTTCGTTTTTGGCTTCTGATCTTTAGTTATTCGCTTTAGCTACCTGTTCTCGGATGTCGGCATGTATAGTCAGACAAGCGGCTGAAACAAAAAACCGAAAACGAATAACCAAAAACCAGTTACCAGCCCAGCACTTCCGGCAGCGGTTGGCCGGTGCAGCCATCAGGTTCCTGAATATGGAGCCAGCGGGCAATGGTGGGTGCAATATCGGTAATCTTTGCCGGAGCTGAAGACTGTCCGTGCTTTACGTGCCATCCCCAGAACACTACTGGTACGTGGGTGTCATAATTGCCCGAGGAGCCGTGGGTAGTACCCTTGTTGATGGGAAACTGGTACGACTCCAGCCAGCCCGGCTCCAGCACTACCAGCACGTCGCCGCTGCGCTTGGGGAAGTAGCCGTTTTCCAGGTACATCAGCATCCCGCTTTCCCAGTGCGACTTCTGCACATCCTCGGCGGCCAGGGCCCGCGTTACGCCCGCAAAGCTGAGCATAATGCCCGCCACCTCGCGCTGCACTTGATAGAGGTCCAGCTTCTTCTCGGCAAGCAGGGGGCGGTTCAGGTACACCTGCTGGTTTTCGTAGCTGAGCACCCATTTGCCAGGGCCGTGCAGCTGCTGTAGCTTGCGCTGCACCGAGTCGCGCATGAGGCCCGGCCCCACCGAGCCGGCCGGTATTTTCTTGTCAATCAGGAAATTGGGCGAGTGGGCCGCGCCGTGGTCAGCACTCAGGAATACCAGCGCCTGCTTGCGGCCCACGGCTTTGTCGAGGTAGCTGAACAGCCGTTCCAAGTCCCGGTCAAGGCGCAAATACGTATCCTCGGCCTCAATGGAGTTCGGCCCAAACTGGTGGCCGACATAGTCGGTGCTGCTGAAGCTCAGGGCCAGGAAATCAGTCTGGCCGCGCTGGCCCAGCTGCTCGGCCCGCATGGCTTCCAGGGCAAAGTCCAGGGTGAGCGAGTTGCCAAAGGGAGTGGAGCGGATCAGGTCGAGGTTGCGGGCGGTGGCTACGGGCGCTTTTTCGCCGGCGGCCTCCATGTTGCCTTTCACGGCCCGGGTGGGCGCGGCGCTCAGGGCGGGCAAATCGTGGGGGAATACCGGCTTGGCTTCACCCTTGAAGGCGCCCTCCCACGCTACATCATCCGGGGAGCTTTCGGTGTACTGCGCAATGGGCAGCAGCGTGTTCCAGGGCTGATCCAGGTACTTGGCGGCTCGGTTCTCGGCGTTGAACTTCGTAGCCCACTCGGGCAGCTGCTGGGCGTAAAAGGTGCTGGTAATAAAGGCACCATTGGCCCCATCGTACCAATACGCGGCATTGGCCGCGTGCCCGGCTGGCAGAATGGAGCCCCGGTCTTTGATGCACACTCCAATCACCTTGCTCTGGAAATTAGTAGCCAGCCGCAGCTCGTCGGTGATGGTAGTGGTGAGCATGTGGCGCGGCGACTGTTGGCCGGCGGCCGCTGTGCCGCCTACGGCCTGCACGGTATTATCCTCCGTTACGTAGGTGCCCCGGCCCTGCTCCCGCTCCAGCCAATTGTTGCCGATAATGCCGTGCACCGAGGGCGTGGTGCCGGTGTAAATGCTGGCGTGGCCCGGGCCGGTGTAAGTGGGCACGTAGTTATAGTGGGCGTTTTCGTAGCTGAACCCCTCGCCCAGCAGGCGGCGAAAGCCGCCGCGGCCGTACTTGTTCCAGTAGCGGTAGAGGTAATCGTAGCGCATCTGGTCCACCACAATGCCCACCACCAGTTTGGGGCGCTCAAGGGGTTTGCCGGCTTTCTGGGCAAAGGCCGGAACCGCCAGGGTAGCGGCCAGCAGTAGGCTCAAGGGTGTTTTCAAGGCGGAAAGAAAGTATGAAGCAGCACCTTTAGGCCCTGCTGGGTTCGGAACTGCAAAGATAGCCCTGCCTCGCCGGAGTTGCGTACTACGCTGGGAGCTTCTGCCACGTATACCACCACTTACATGCCTACTGTTCAGCCTTACGCCCTCATTTTCGACATGGATGGCGTGCTCATCAATAACACCTCCGAGCAAGCCAAAGCCTTCCAATTGCTATTCCGCGACCTGGGCCTGACCACTAACGCCCGCAAACTGTTGCGCCGCCTCAATGGTATGCCGGCCACCAACATTCTCAAGACTGTTTTCACCAACCCCGTTCCCGAAAAACAACTCAAAGAGTACGCCGCCCAGCGGGAGTTTCTGTACCGGGTGCTGTACTGGAACAAGCGGCGGGAAGTGCCTGGCCTCACCCGGTTTCTGCAGGCCGCCCGCGCGGCCGGTTTCCGCATTGGCCTAGGCACTGGCTCCGCTACCGATACCATTGAGTACATCATCGACCACCTAGACCTGCGCCAGTATTTCGACGTAATAGTGGGCAAGGACGACGTGGATAAAGGCAAGCCCCACGCCGAAACCTACACCGTTACCGCCCGCCGACTGGGTATTCCGCCCGAGCGGTGCGTAGTAGTTGAAGATGCCATTTTGGGCGAGCAAGCGGCTTACCGCGCCGGCATGCATTGCATCGGGGTTACCACTAATCTCAAAGTCGCCGATTTCCAGGCCCCGCTCCTCACCATCCCCGATTTCACCCAACTTACGCCGCAGCGGATTCTGGAGTTGCTGAACCAAAATCCGAAACTACCCCAGCCCAGCCGGGAGCTTGCCAAACGGCAGTACGCTCAGCTGTAATGCGCGCAACAGCAAAACGGCCCGCCTCCTTCCGGAAGCGGGCCGTTTGTTTTTTGATTCAGGCGAAACCTTAGCGGCTGGCAGCCAACGCTTCAGCACCACCCACGATTTCGAGAATCTCGGTGGTAATGGCCGCCTGGCGGGTCCGGTTGTAGGTCAGCTTGAGCGACTTGAGCAGCTCACCGGCATTTTCGGTAGCTTTTTCCATAGCCGTCATGCGGGCGCCATGCTCCGAGGCGTTGCTTTCCAGCACCGCCTTGTACAGCTGCACCTTCAACGACTGCGGAATCAGGGTACGCACGATTTCCTCCTTCGAGGGCTCGAAGATGTAATCGACGTTCGAGGTAGCCGAAGATCCGGCGGGCAGTTCAGCAGGCAGCAGCGGCAGCAACTGCTCGGTCCGAACAATCTGGGTAGCCACGTTTTTGAACTCGTTGTACACCATCACCACCTCATCGTACTGGCCTTCCCGGAAACCGTCCATGGCTTGCTCGGCCGCTTCGCGCACCGTATCGAACGAGAGCTTGCCGAACACGTGCGTGTAGTTGCCCACCAGCGCACCGCGTCGGCCGAAGAAGTCGTGTGCCTTCTTGCCGATGGCCATATAGGCTACGTTGCCGGCGGCAGCCTGCGTTGCGTAGCGTTCCTGCACCACGGCATTCACGCCCTTAAACACGTTGCTGTTGAAGGCACCAGCCAAGCCCCGGTCGGAGGTAACGGCAATAATCAGTACCCGGCGTACCTCGCGCTGCTCCGCGTACTCGCTTACCACATCCTCGCCGGCCAGCGCCGTAAGGTTGCCCAGAATGCTGTTGAGCCGCTGGGCATAGGGGCGCATGCGCAGGATGTTATCCTGAGCCCGACGCAGCTTGGCGGCCGCCACCATTTTCATGGCTTTGGTAATCTGCTGCGTGCTCTGCACCGACGTAATGCGGCTCCGAACTTCTTTTAAGCTAGCCATATTATTAAGGATTAAGGATTAGGGATGAAGGATTAAGGATTAAGCAGCTTGTCCATCTATTGAACAGCTCCTTTATCCTTAATCCTTTCATCCTTTATCCTGGAGCTATTTACCGGCGTACACCGACGACAGGTCCTTGGCCACCTGACGGATAGCGCCGGTGGTGGTGTCGTCCAGTTTGCCAGCCTTCAGGCCTTGCAGCACCTCGGGGTGGCGGGTGTTCATCACCTGCGTGAACTCACGCTCGAACTCGCGCACCTTGTTCACTGGCACTTGGTCCAGCAAACCGTTGGTAGCGGCGTAGATGATGGCCACTTGATCCTCCACCTTCTGGGGCGAGAACTGGGGCTGCTTCAGGATTTCCAGGTTACGACGGCCCCGCTCGATGGTGAGCTTGGTCGAGGCATCTAGGTCGGAGCCGAATTTGGCAAAGGCCTCCAGCTCGCGGAACTGCGCCTGGTCAAGCTTCAGCGTACCGGCTACCTTCTTCATCGACTTGATCTGGGCGTTACCACCTACGCGCGATACCGAGATACCTACGTTAATGGCGGGACGCACACCCGAGTTGAAGAGGTTGGTTTCGAGGAAGATCTGGCCGTCCGTAATCGAAATTACGTTGGTCGGAATGTACGCCGAAACGTCACCAGCCTGGGTTTCGATGATGGGCAGAGCCGTCAGCGAACCACCACCTTTCACCAAGTGCTTGATGCTGGCGGGCAGGTCGTTCATGTCCTGGGCAATGGCGTCCGAAGCGTTGATCTTCGCGGCGCGCTCCAGCAGGCGGCTGTGCAGGTAGAATACGTCACCGGGGTACGCCTCACGTCCGGGAGGACGACGCAGCAGCAGCGACACTTCGCGGTACGCTACGGCCTGCTTGGAGAGGTCATCGTATACTACCAGAGCCGGACGGCCGGTGTCACGGAAGAACTCGCCGATGGCAGCACCGGTGAAGGGAGCAAAGAACTGCATGGGAGCCGGATCCGAAGCCGATGCCGACACTACTACGGTGTAGTCCATCGCACCGCCTTTGGTCAGGGCGTTTACTACCTGCGCCACGGTCGAAGCTTTCTGGCCCACGGCTACGTAGATGCAGAAAACCGGCTCACCACGCTCGAAGAATTCGCGCTGGTTCAGGATGGCGTCAAGGGCTACCGTCGACTTACCCGTCTGACGGTCACCGATGATCAGCTCACGCTGGCCCCGGCCGATTGGAATCATGGCGTCAATAGCCTTGATACCCGTCTGCATGGGTTCGTTTACCGGCTGACGGTAAATTACACCGGGAGCTTTACGCTCCAGGGGCATATCATAGGTGTCGCCCTGGATAGGGCCACGGCCGTCGATGGGCTGGCCCAGCGTGTTTACCACGCGGCCAATGATGCCTTCACCTACTTTAATGGATGCAATTTTATTGGTACGGCGCACCGTAGCACCTTCCCGGATTTCAGAGTAGTCACCGAGCATTACGGCACCTACGTTATCTTCTTCCAGGTTTAGCACCAGGGCCTGCAGGCCGTTTTCAAATTCGAGCAACTCCCCCGACTGGGCTTTGCCCAGACCGTAGATACGGGCTACACCGTCACCAACCTGCAGAACCGTACCTACCTCTTCGAGTTCGGCTTCGGTTTTGAAGTTGGAGAGTTGTTCCCGCAGAATGGCGGATACTTCATCCGGACGTACTTCTGCCATGGTGGGTTATACTAAAGAGTGGTAGGGGTTCTTTGAGAATTCGGTGCGCAGCTTGCGCAACCGGTAGCTTACCGAGTCATCAATCAGCTTGTCGCCGATGCGCAGTACGAAGCCGCCAATCAGCGCCGGATCAACTTTCTCGGTCAGGGTAACATCCTGCTGGCCGGTTTGCTGGCGCACCAGCTGAACGACTTGCAGGCGGGTAGGCGCATCCAGCGGAGCCGCCGTGGTTACCTCGGCTAGCTGCATGCCGCGCAGTTGGTTGTACTGGCGCTGAAACTCGGTGCCAATAAACTCCAGTGCGCTTTCACGGTTCTTCTGCGTGATAATGGTGAAGAACTTGCTTGTGATATCCGATACCTTGCCGGTGAACACCGCGTTCAGGATGGCTAGTTTTTTATCGTGCTTCACAATAGGGTTGCGCAGCAACAAGCGCAGCTCACGGTTCTCGTCCAGCACTTTCGTGAACAAGTCCATGTCCTGCTTTACCTGCTCCAGCGTCCCGCGCTCCTCCGCCAAATCCAGCAACGACTTCGCGTAACGGGAGGCAACTCGTAGTTCAGACATTGATTTCAGTATTGAGTAGTTGGTAGTGCGTATTGAGTTGGCGGTTATCCGGCAAGGCGAATCTCACTACTCAATACTCGATACTCACTACTAATTCAATTTCACTTCTTGCAGATACGAGTCCACGAGTTGCTGCTGGGCGGGCTGGTCGGCCAGCTCGCGGCGCAGGATGCGCTCAGCAATATCAATGGAAAGCTTGGCGGCGGTGTTCTTCACCTCGGCCAGAGCAGAGTTTTTCTCGTTCTGAATGGCTTCGCGGGCTTGCAGGATCATGCGGCTGCCTTCTTCGGTTGCCTTGTTTTTGGCCTGCTCAATGAGCTGGTTCGAAACGTCGGTGGCTTCCTTCAGAATACGGTCACGCTCCATGCGGGCTTCAGCCAGCAGCTTTTCGTTGCCGGCTTTCAGCTCCTGCATCTCCAGCTTGGCCTGGTCGGCCATGCGCAGAGCGCCTTCGATGGAGCTTTCCCGCTCTTTCAGCGAGGCCAGGATGGGCTTCCAGGCAAATGCACGCAACAGCAACAGAACGATGCCGAAGATGAAGATTTGCCAGAAAATAAGGCCTAATTCGGGCGTTACAATTGACATCTGGAAAACTAGTAGGTAGTGTGAGTGATAGGTGCCGGTAACTGCTACAATTCGGACGTTAGTTCCGCCGCTTACCGGCGCAGTCCGGTACCAGAAAAGCCAAGACAGCCCGCTACGCCGTGCGCTGAAGCGACGCGCGCAGCGGGCTGCTCTTGTACTATCTCAAACCCTACAGGTTGAACGAAATCAGCAGGCAGACTACTACTGCGAACAGCGCCAGACCTTCAATCAGGGCGGCTACGATCAGCATGGCAGTTTGGATTTTGCCCGAAGCCTCAGGCTGACGACCGATGGCCTCCATAGCCTGACCACCAATACGGCCGATACCCAGACCGGCGCCCAGAGCAACCAGACCGGCACCGATAGCGGCACCAAATACAGCCAGACCAACGGAGTTAGCGAGTTGCAGCAACAGAGAAAGAAGCATAAAAAAATGGTTTGTGGGGAGTGAAAAACAAAAAAATCAAGGGGGTGGTGAAAGCTTAGTGCGCGTGGGCCGGCTCCGCGCCGTCGCCACCGCCCATCTGGTAGTCGGCGTCGTGGTGCTCTTCTACTGCGCCGCCAATGTACATGGCCGTCAGCAGCGTGAAGATATAGGCCTGCAGAATGGCTACCATCAGTTCCAGCACGTTAATAAACAGGCCGAAAGCAACCGAAACCGGACTTACGTAAATGCTTTGGAAAATGAAGATGAGCGAGATGAAGCTCAACGTTACAATGTGGCCGGCCGTGATGTTGGCGAACAAACGCACCATCAGGGAGAAAGGCTTTACCACGATGCCGATTAGCTCCACCGGAATCATGATGGGCAGCAGGGCCTTGGGTACGCCGGGCGTAGCAAAGATGTGGTGCCAGTAGTTCTTGTTGGAGCTGAACAGGGTGATGAGCAGGGTCAGCACGGCCAAGGTCAGCGTAACGGCAATGTTACCGGTGAGGTTGGCACCGCCGGGCATCAGGCCCAACAGGTTGTTGAACCAGATAAAGAAGAACACCGTGAGCAGGTAGGGCATGTACCGCTCGTACTTCGGGCCGATGGATTTCTTGGCTACCTCGTCGCGGATAAACACGATGATGGGCTCGAAAAAGGACTGGATGCCTTTGGGGGCACCGCTGCCGCGCTTCACGTAGCCGCGGGCTACGGCCGAGAATACGATGAGCAGCAGTGCTGCGCTCAACAGCAGGGAGGCTACGTTTTTGGTGATGGAGAAGTCGTATACCTTGCTACCATCTTCCGACACCAAGTGCTCGTGCTCGAGCTTCATGCCGTTGTACACTTTGCCTTCGGCCAGCTGCGAGGAGGAGAATACGCTCAGGCCGTGGGCCGGGCGGTAGGCAATTACGGGCAGCGGCAAGGTGAAATGCGTACCGTGCTCTTCATTGCCCAGGGTGGCAAAGTGCCACTCGTGCGAATCACCGATGTGGTGCAGAATCATCTCCCCGGGGCTGAAGGCCTCCTTGTCGGTGGCTTCCGCGGTAGTGGCCGTCGGTTCGTTAGCGTAGACAGAGAACGAGAGGAAGCAGAAGAGTGCTAAAAGTAAGCGCTTCATTCAGAGGGGATTGGGGTGGGGTTCACAAAACCTTCATCTTGGATTTTCACCCGGTTTTGAAAACGGGCGCAAGTTACTCAGAACGCTCCACACTTCAAACCCGGCAAACAGAAAATACAAGAGAAAGAAGCTCCCGAGGAAAGCCCAGCGGCCGCTGCCCTCGTGCCGCCCGCCGGTAAAAAGGTACACCAGCACCAGCGTAAGGGACAAAAGCAACCGTGCAACCATGCTACCCATATAGGCGACCATAAAGTTTTGCGCGTCGCTCTGCACGAGCTTAGCAATGACCCAATAGGTGAGCAACGTCAGCAGAAAGAAGAAGCTGAACGTGTACACCGTAAACGGATGCACAATGCGCGGCCCAAACTGGCTGTACAGGGCATATAGGATAAAGCCCAGTAACAAGGAAAAGCCTATATATGTGCGGAGAAAAGACTTCAATGGCTGTGAGGTTAAGAATGAAAGAACTGCCATTCTATGGATGAGAATAGGAGTCTGGGTACTGTACTGACGGTCAACTTAGATTCTGCCCTACGCCCGTAACAACTTGGAGCATTACTGGTCCTTCGACACGGAACGGATGACGTTATATAAGGCCGCAAACAGGCCCAGCAGCATCAGGCTCAGCGTAAACCACGGCGTTTTGTTCTGGAAGTGCCCATCAAGCCAGTAGCCGGCCCAGGTGCTGAGGCCAATGGTAGCCAGCATTTGGGCCCCGATGCCGGAGTAGCGGGCTACAGAGCGCATCCGGTCGGCGTTGTTTTCTGGATCGGGGCGGGGTGGTTGTGGGGTGGGCGAAGTCATGAGCAGACAAACCAAAGGCGGTAGGAACGACAAAATTACGTGGTAGCGGGTTAGCAACCGGCCCCAGCCCGTACTTGGATTACGGGTAGCCGGGAAACCTGTACTTTTACCTACGCTGCTTCGTTGGGGAAGTGCGCACCGCCGAACGATTTGGACGGAGTGCTGCGTTTTCCGGTCAACATCTTTTCTGTCCTGAGCTTCTCTGCCGCTTTGACAACGACACCTTCTCTGTTTTTACGCGTACTTTCTGCCTCTTCGGCCACTGTGGTGCTGGCAGCTGGCATTGCCGGGTGTGCCTCGGAGCGCCCCTCATTAATTGGGCACGCGTACGATAATGTGGTAGCGCGCGACAACGCGTACTTTCTAGCGCGGGAAAAGCTGCGGGCCACCGAAATCACGCTGAACGCCGCCCGTCTCAACGACTACAACCGCGTCCTGCCCATATTCCCTACCCTGGATGATGCCACTGTGGCCCGCGCCACGGCCGACATGGACGACATTATCAAGAAGGCCTCTCTGCCAGTGCAGCACCGCCCCGGCTCCGACTGGACAGATGACAGCTACCTGCTCATCGGCAAAGCGCGCTACTACAAACGAGAGTTAGAGGACGCGGCCAAGACCTTTAAGTACGTAAATACCACCAGCAAGGACTCCAATACCCGCCATGAAGCCCTGATTTGGCTGATGCGCACGTTTGTGGCCCTGAAGGAGCTGGAAAATGCCGCCGCCGTTTCCGACCTTCTGGATAAGGAGCAGGGCTCGGAGGCCAACGCCCGGGAGCTGTTCCTGACCCGGGCCGACTACTTCCTGCAAGTAGGCGAACCGGCCCGCGCCATCGAGAACCTGGAAAAGGCTATTCCTTACATCGAGCCGAAGAACGAACAGTCGCGCACCCGCTACATTCTGGCGCAGCTGTACCAAAACCAAGGCGACGATAAGCAGGCCTACGCCCAACTCAACCAGATTCTGAAGAAGAATCCACCCTATGAGCTGGACTTCTACAGCAAGCTGATGCTGGGTCAGGTTTCAGACTTGAACCAGAACGATCGGGCACGGCTGGATAAGTACTTCGCCAAGCTGCTGAAGGATACTAAGAACAAGGAGTACCGCGACAAGATCTATTACGAAATGGCGCGGCTGGAATACCGGCAGCAACGCTACCCCGAGGCCTTGGCGCTGCTACAGAAGTCGGCCCGCGTGCCTACCACCAACCGGGCGCAGAAGTCGTACACCTACTTGCTGGACGGCCGCATTTACTACGAAAACCTGCAGAAATACCGTCTGGCGGCAGCGTACTACGACAGCACGGTACAGAACCTGCCCCGGGAAGCCCCCGACTACGCTGCTACGGCTGAGCGGGCCGCTATTCTAAAGGATTTTGCGCAGCAGCTCACCGTCATCGAAACCCAGGACAGCCTGCAAACCCTGGCCCGCCTGGATACCGCCACGCTCCGCACCCGGCTGACGACCTATGCCCAGGCTGAGCTGGACCGGCAACGCAAAGCCGCCGAGGCTTTGGCAGCCCGCCAAGCGGTAGAAGCCCAGCGCGGACAAGCTCAAACTGCCACCGGCCTCAGCAACAGCCGCGACCTGCAGCCCAACGTGAGTGCGGAGGATTTCCTGGCCGGCAACACGGGGGCCAAATGGTACTTCGATAACCCCACGGCCCTGAGTACGGCTCGCAACGACTTTATTCGGCGCTGGGGCGACCGTCCGCTGCAGGACAACTGGCGGACGGTAAACCAGGCCAGCAACTCGGCGGTAACAACCCGTGGGGGCAATGTACCGGTTAGCATTGCCGGCAACAGCAATACCGTTGTGAACGGCACCGAACAGCCCGGCACCTCCCTCGACCCAGCGGTCCAGCTAAATACCCTGATAAGCTCCTACCGCCAAAACCTGCCACTGACGAGTACTCAGCTGCAGCAATCAGACGCGCAGACGGAAGAGGCGCTATATGCGCTGGGTGGCATCTATAACCAGCAACTGAAAGAGCCGGCTCGCGCCGCCGAAACCTACGAGAAGCTACTTACCCGTTACCCGAAAGGCCCGCACACCTCCGAAACACTGTATATCCTGTACCTGCTGTACAAGGAGCAGAACGACACGGGCAAGACCGAAGGTTATGCTGTCCGGCTCCGGGAGTCCTACCCCAACTCATCCTACGCCCGTCTGGTAGCCGACCCCGAATACCTGCGCCGCACGTCGGTGGCTAACGCGCAGGTGGCTATCCTGGTCGATTCAGCCTTTACTTTCTACAAGAAGCAGGAATTCAAAAAATCAGCGGCGGTACTGGCCCGCACCCGCAAACAGTACCCGGAAAACGACCTGAATGATAAGGTTGATTTCTTGAACACGTTGCTGACCATCCGTACGCAGCCGCCCGTGGCCGCTAAAGCGGCGGTGGAGAAGTTCTATAAAGCTTACCCGGAAAGTCCCCTGGCCAACCAGGCCGTGGCTATGATAACCACGTACAAAAAGTACGACGAAGGCCAGATTACCGGCGCGCTGATTTCTACCGATAAGCCCCCGATATCCGTGTTCCGCCCCGGTGAGGTAGAAAACCGGATGCGTATCTATTACCAGGAAAATGAGTCGCCGGTGGTAGCTATGGCACGGTCAAAAGCCTCTACTCCAGCATCTGCTCCGGTTGGTAGTACTCCTGCTCCTACGTCCGTGGCAGGTACCCCACCGGCCCCAACAGCTGTAGTGCCGACCGATAGGGCTCCGGCGGCTACTACTGCCACTCCAAGCCAGCCGGCAGTTACTGAGCCAGTAGCTCCCCCAGCCCCGCCTACCCCTGAGGAAACTGCTAAAGCGGCCCGTATGGCGGCCGCGCAAGCCCGGGCCCGAGGAAAAAAGGTAGCACCCGTGAAGGCCACAGTACCCCCTGCTTCCTCTCCGGCTGTATCCGCTACAGGAACTGCTGCTCAGCCTACTACATCCCCCCCCGTTTCCGCCACGCCTAGCCCAACCCCAGGCTCCACAGCCGTTACGCAGTCGGCTCCGGCAACCGTAGCTCCTCCTACTGCCCCTGCTTCGCCCTTCAAGGCGAACCCAACGGCTTCGCATGCAGTAATTCTGGTATTCGCCAAGGATGCCCCGGCCCTGAAGGATTTGCCGGCCCAACTCGGCGCCTATAACGTACGCTACTTTAAGTCGAGCAGCCTGTTGGTGCGGCAACAGCCATTGAGTGCAACCCAGGAAATGCTACTCGTGGAAACTCTACCCGGAGCTAAACTGGCCCAGAACTATGCGCTAAAGCTGCGCGGGCCCCAGTCGCCGATAAGCAAGCTGCGCGGCGCGGGTTACCAAACGGTGGTAATTAGTATTGACAACCTGCCAGTGCTGCTGCAAATGCAGAATCTGGAGGAGTATCAGCGCTTCTACCAGCAGACCTACCGTTAACTTTGCAGGCAGAAGGCAAAGAGGAAAAGCCCTGGCTTTTGCAGACCGATACGCCTCTTCCGGTGAGAAAGACAGCGGCGGCTTCTTTGACTTTTGACCTTTTACCTTTCTCTTCTAGCAATGGCTTACCCCGCCAAAAGCAAAGCTTCTTCCCGCAAATCAACTTCCTCCGGCCGTTTCACGGGCTGGGCCCGCAGCCTCTGGGTTCTTTTTGGGCTTGGCGTGGGCGGGATGATACTGTACGTATTGGCCGTAAGCGTCAATTTTCTGAATCTGTTCGGGCGCATGCCCAACCTGAAAACCTTGGAAAACCCGCGCAGTGAGCTGGCCTCCGAAATCTATTCGGCCGACAACGTGCTCATGGGCAAATATTTCCGGGAAAACCGCACGCCTACGGAGTACGAGGACCTGCCCCAGCACCTGGTAGACGCGCTGATTGCCACTGAAGACGCCCGCTTCGAGGAACACTCCGGCATTGACCCCCGGGCCACGGGCCGGGTAGCGGCGGGCCTGCTCACGGGCGGCAGCGGCGGCGGCGGCTCCACGCTCACCCAGCAGTTGGCTAAAGTGCTGTTCCGCACCCGCGAGGACTTGAACGATGGCATCCTGAACGATGTGCCGGGCGTGCGCATGCTCGTTACCAAAACCAAGGAGTGGATTCTGGCCACCCGCCTGGAGCGGAGCTATACCAAGCGTGAAATTTTGCGCATGTATTTGAATACCAACGACTATGGCTCCAACGCTTTTGGTATTAATACGGCGGCTAAAACCTTCTTTAGCAAGAAACCCCGCGACCTGACGCGCCCGGAGTCGGCTACGCTGGTGGGCGTGCTGAACGCGCCTTCCCGCTTCAGCCCTAAGTTTAACCCGCAGCGCTCCAAGGCCCGCCGCAACTGGGTACTGCGCCAAATGACCAAGTATGGTTACATGGATGCCCAGCAGCTCCGCGCCGATACCCTCCAGCCTATTGTGCTGCGCTACAACGTAGAAAACCAGAACGAGGGCATTGCCCCCTATTTCCGGGTGGAAGTGAGCAAGATGCTCAAGCAGTGGGCCAAGGAAACCGACCACGACCTGTACGCCGACGGCCTGAAAATCTACACCACCATCGACTCACGCATGCAGAAGTACGCGGAGGCGGCCGTGGCGGAGCACATGAAGCTGCAGCAGAAGTGGTTTGACCAGCAATGGAAAGGGCAACAACCCTGGCGCGACGAAAACGGCCGCATCATTCCTAACTTCTTGAGTACTTCCATTCAGCGCACCGAGCGGTACCGTTCCCTCAATACCCGTTTTGGCGGCAACAAAGACTCCATCAAGTACTACCTCAACAAGAAGTACAAGATGAAGGTGTTCACCTGGAACGGGGGCGAGAAGGAGGTGACTATGTCGCCTATGGACTCCCTGGCCTACTACAAGCGCCTGCTGCACTCTGGCTTTATGGCCATGAACCCGCTGAACGGGCAGGTAAAGGCTTGGGTGGGCGGCATCAACTTCAAATACATCAAGTACGACCACGTGAAGCAGGGTAAGCGGCAGCCGGGCTCCACCTTCAAGCCTTTCGTGTACGTAGCCGCCATCGACCAGGGATACTCCCCCTGCTACCAGCGCCCCGACGTGGCTACTACTTTTCCGGCCGAGCGGGGGCGCCCCGCCTACACGCCTCGCAACTTTGAGGGCAGTTACTCGGGCCGCACGTTCACGCTCCGTCAGGCGCTAGCCCGCTCTATGAACTCTATTACGGCTTGGCTGGTGCAGAAACTGGGGCCCGAAACGGTGGTCAGCTACGCCAAGCGCCTGGGCATCACCTCCCCTATTGAAGCGGTACCGGCCGTGGGCTTCGGTTCCTCCGACGTGAGCATTTATGAATTGGCCGGCGCGTACAGCACTTTCGTTAATAAAGGCATCTGGACGGCCCCCATGATGGTCACGCGCATTGAGGATAAAAATGGCAACGTCCTGCGCGAATTCGTGCCACAGACCCGCGAGGCGCTAAGCGAGGAAACGGCCTACTTGATGACCTACATGCTGCGCGGCGCCACCGAGGAGCAAGGCGGCACCAGCATCATCCTGAAAGGTGGCTTCAAGTTTCCGTATGAGATGGGCGCCAAAACCGGTACTACCAGCAATTACTCCGACGGCTGGTTTATGGGCCTCACCCCCGACTTGGTGTGCGGCACTTGGGTAGGCGGTGAAGACCGGAGCATCCACTTCCGTACAGGGGCGTACGGGCAGGGCTCCCGCTTAGCGCTGCCGCTCTACGGCATCTTTATGAAGAAAGTATACGCCGACAAGAGCATCGATATCAATAAAGGTGCCTTCCCCAAGCCTGCGCAGCCGCTCAGCATCGAAATAGACTGTTCCCGCTACTACAACGGTTCCGGCCAGCGCGACACGATTCCCTATGAGCAGAAGCTCAACCAAGTAGAGCTGGAAGACCTGAACGAGGAGGACATCTAAATCACGGATTCTGTTGATTTTTCTCTGATTTCACTGAATTTTACGCAAGGTGGCCGGGACGTCCCGGCCACCTTTTTTGTTCTATCGGTAGCGCCGTACAGGCTGGGTGAACCTCCGCCCCAATGCGTTGCGTACTTCCGTTAAAAAGTAGGTTGAACAGGACAGGCTCTCCCGAAATCTGTGCCATCCAATTCATCTGCAACATCTGTGATTTTATGGCTGCCCGTCCCGAACTACAAGACCAAATTCGTCAGCTGCCCCACCGCCCGGGCGTGTACAAGTACTTCGGAGAGGAGGAAACCATTATTTACGTGGGCAAGGCCATTGACCTGCGCAAGCGCGTGAGCAGCTACTTCACCAAGCAGGACCACAACAAGAAAACCCAGCAGCTGGTCAAGAACATCCGCCGCATTGAGTTTACCATCGTTGATTCCGAGTCGGACGCGTTTCTGCTGGAAAATAACCTCATCAAGCAGCACCAGCCCAAGTACAACATCCTGCTCAAGGATGGTAAGACTTACCCCTACCTGCTGCTCACAAATGAGCGGTTCCCCCGCCTGATTCCTACCCGCAACAAGATTCCGGGTCAGGGCCACTACTACGGCCCCTACGCCAACGTAACGGGTATGAATCTGCTGCTGGAGCTGATTCGGGCGCTGTATCCGCTCCGCACCTGCACCTACAACCTCTCACCTCAGAACATTGCCGCTGGCAAGTTCAAAGTGTGTCTGGAATATCACCTGGGCAATTGCAAAGGCCCCTGTGAGGGGCTGCAAGATGAGGAAACATACAACCAATACATCCAACAGATCCGCCAGATTCTCAACGGCGACCTGCGCCTACCCAAGCAGTATTTCCGGGAGCGGATGACGCAGGCCGCCCAGGAGCAGCAGTACGAGCTAGCCCACCAGTTTAAGCTCAAATTGGACAAGCTGGATGAATTTCAGGCCAAGAGCACCATCGTCAATGCCAACCTCACCAACATCGACGTGTTCAGCATTGCTTCCAATGAGAAGTCGGCCTTTATCAGCTACCTCAAGGTGATGAATGGCAGCATCGTCCTCACGCAGTCTCTGGAGGTGCAGAAGAAGCTGGACGAGCCCGACGACGAAATCCTGGCCCCACTGATTATGCAGATGCGGCAGGAGTTTGAGAGTGAGTCCCGAGAAATCCTGACCAACGTGCCCGTGCCCAACCTACCCCTGCCCGGCGTCAGCATCACCCAGCCTCAGATTGGCGACAAGCGCAAGCTTATCGAGCTAGGTCTGAAGAACGTGCTCTACCTGCGCAAGGAAAAAGAGAGCATGAACGACCGGAGCAAGGACCTGAACGAGGTACGCATCATGGAAACCATGAAGAAGGATTTGCGCCTTACCGAGCTTCCTAAGCACATCGAGTGCTTCGACAACTCCAACTTCCAGGGCGACAACCCGGTATCCGCCATGGTGTGTTTCCGCAACGCCAAGCCCAGCAAAAAGGACTACCGCCACTACCACATCAAAACCGTAGTTGGCCCCAACGACTTCGACTCGATGTACGAAGTAGTAACGCGCCGCTACCGCCGCCTCGTGGATGAGGGTGCCAGTCTGCCCCAACTCGTTATCGTGGATGGCGGTAAAGGCCAGCTCAGCATGGCCGTAAAAGCCCTCAAAGACCTTAACCTCTGGGGCCAGATTCCAGTCATCGGTATTGCCAAGCGCCTAGAGGAAATCTACGTACCCAACGACCCGCTACCTCTCTACATCGACAAGAAAAGCGAGACGCTTCGCCTTATTCAGCGCATGCGTGACGAGGTTCACCGCTTCGGCATCACCTTCCACCGCTCCCGCCGCGACGCCGCCACTCTCAAGACCGAGCTAACTGAAGTGAAAGGGCTAGGCCCCGTTACGGCCGACAAGCTCCTGTCCAAGTTCAAATCAGTCAAGAAGATCAAAGAGCTAACAGAGGCCGAACTTATTGCCGAAGTCGGTAAGGCCAAAGCGCGCATCTTACTGGACTATTTTAGCCAACAAGAAGCTACGTAATGCTATAATAGATGTATAACGCAAAAGAGCCCCTTCCTTACGGTGGGGGCTCTTTTTATGCAAGAACTAGACGAATACAGAATCCGCGTAATCCGAAAAATCCGGCTGAATCCGTGGATTTAGAAGGACCACAGATTGTACTCGTACTCAATCAAATCGGCGGCTGCTTGCTGCGAGGCCAGAATACCTTGCTGCTGGCCCCCGTAGATTTCATCAAGGCGCGAGTCGTTAGGGTTCGACACTTTTACGATATAGGAGTTGAACAGCCAAAGTTCGAAGGCATCTGCCAAGTTCTTGTGCTGAGCATCGTTCTGAGGGTTAAACCAAATGGCTTTATCCGGATTAGCCCGAAATACCCGCACCAAGTCGCTGTACTTGAAATAGCCTATCGGTTTTTCAATGCCCGACGTGTTGGAAGACAAAGTAGAAGGCAACAACAGCCCGATAGACTTAATGTCGTGATACATTCTCGACCGTTTTTTGTCGAAAATCATATCCTCCTTAATCTCCATCTGATACACGTCCTTGGGGCGAACCTCGTAGCTCATCGGAGCAGCCGGGGCCGCTTTGGCAGTAGACTTAGCACCTTTCTTCTTAGGAGCACCCCAGTCATCACCGGTGTCTTCTGTGAAGCCCGCAGCTCGTTCTTCATCACTCAAACCAGCACTGGCTTCAGCAATCGACATATTGCCAAGCATTTCCTTCGATGACAAGGTAGAAGTCAGCGAGTCGTTACGATAAGCTTGTAGCTCACCACGGCGAACGGCCTCAATGATTACACGGCTGATTTCCTTGCCTTCTGCAAACATGGGCTTGTTCTGCTTCTCGCGCAGGTCAACCGCCCGCCAAATCGTCTTCCGGAACATGATGTCCGAATTCGGAATTGGACGGTACGAGCCATTGCTGCTCGCGGTGGTAGCTTGTTCCTGAGCCGAAGCTGCCACCGACAGCGTCAGGCCGGCCGTCAGAGCGGCGAAGGAGAGGAATTTGTTCATACCTGAGTAATCAAAAAAGCGCAACGGATAGTTCAGAGTCTCTAACGCTTACAGCAGCGGAATATTGAACTGCTTGGAAACATTCACATCCTCCACGTTGCCTTGGAAGTTTTGGCGCTGTACACCTTTCACTTCCACGTACAAACGGTCACCTTCGCGGGCCGAGTTTACAACATCGGTCAGGTCAGCATTAGGACCGTTAATGGTGCGCGTAGGAATAGCAGGACGCTTACCACGTACCAACGTAATCTGGTAGCTCGACACCCGGAAACGGGCATCCTCTGGCAGGAAGCTGGCAAAGCTGGCGTCTGGTACAGCTTTCAGGTTCATATTCCGAACTGCTGTGATAGGAGTGCCTTGCTTCTCGTTAGCCGGACGGCCACCAACCCAGCACTGAATGTCGGGCTTGGGAATCTGACGAACTTGGAAAGTTTGCGAACCAATGGCATTGCCATTGCTGCTCACGTTCAGAGTTACCTCGCGGGAGTTTGGCACCAGCGTTACTTCACCCTTAGCCGAACCTTTGATGGTAGAAGCACCGGAAGCGGAAAAGCTAGGATCATACTGCGCGCCCAGAGCGGGCACTTGCACACTTAGTTTATTGCCGCACTTGAAGTACAAAGCCTGCACCGAAGCCGACTGAATCTGCATTACCGGCTTGGTAATGGTGTACGGCGTCTTAACAGTGAACAATGTGTCACGACCGTTCTGCTTGAAGCGGATAGTACCAGTCCAAGACGCCTTAGCGTTACCAGCCTGGTCGAAACCACCGGGTTTGGCCGTAAACTCGATTTTACCTTTGCCGGTAGCTGGATCCACCCGGAGAGGTGAACCGTTAAGCGTCATGGTAGGATTCAGGCCCGAAGCCGAAGCAGTCAGAAACAGTTCTGCTTTGTACTTAGTACCAGCGGCTACTGTGTTCGACTCAGCGCTAGCAAATGCGCCAATCTTATCGAATACGATGTTAGATGCCCCAACTTGTTGAGCCAACCGGTTCAGTGCATCTGACTCATACTTCAGCACTTCCGTTTCTTTCTGGGAAAGAACCGCCAAGGCGGCAGCAACTGGAGTTTGCTCAAAGTTCAGCTGAGCAAAGTCTTTGGTTTTCTGTTCAGCCGTTACAGCGGCATCATCTTTGGCATCCAATGCCAGTTTTGGTACAGTAACTCCTGGTACCAGCGTCTGCAGATCAGTTGCATACTGGTTCAGGTCATTCTGCAGCTTGTAGCCTAGCCCTTTCTTGTTGCCGGCACTGCCCAGCATTAGGTTGGCAACCGCTTCAGTAGCTTCCAGATTCTCAAATTTCTCAGGAGTGTTCTTGGAAGCCTTCATCAGCTGGTCGCGCATGTCGCGCAAAGAGCTAACCATTTGAGCCGTCCGCTCCCGTACTTTCTGGCTAGCAGCCAGTACTGCACGGTCCCGAGCTTGGTTGCGGTTATCAGCTACCGCCTTCTCAATGCCTTTTACAGCATCCTGATTGCTTTTATCCGTTTTCTGGTTCACCCCAAATAGAGCGTCATCCAGGAATTTAAACTTCAGCAATATTGCTGAATTCACGTTGAGAGCCAGAAGAGCAGTCAGTACCAAGTACATCATGCCAATCATCTTCTGCCGTGGAGTTTCCTTACCTCCCGCCATCGTATCTGCCTATTCTAGTACTAGTGGAACTTATATCTGAAACGTTATGCAGTGCGGCTACCTTAGTTGGTAGCGCGCATAGCGTTCAGCATGTTACCGTACACACGGTTCAGCGAGCTGAGGTTGGTGGTCAGGCCGGTTACTTCCTGCTTGAACTGCTCAGTTTCCTTACCGGCTTCCGTCAGGTTTTCCATGGCTTGCGCCAGCGTGCCATAGAACTTGTTCATGGACTTCAAATGCGTGTTAGCATCCTGCAGTTCCATTTCGTACACAGCGTTCAATGCACCCAAGTTCTTAGTTACATTCTGCACCTGCACGTGGTACTCGCGGGCATCGTTGGTAGCATCGGCCATAGCCGTCATAGCCGTAGCAGTGTTCGAGTAAGCCTCGTTGATGCGCTCCAGGGACTGGGCGGCCGTACGTACTTTGGTGGTGTACTCATCCGTAGCGCTGGTAGCGTCACCGAGAGTGGAGAGCTGCTGCGTAGTGGTGCTCAAGCGGTTCAAACCCTGGCCCAGTGAGGCAATGGCTTCGGGCGTTACGTTTGCATCTTTCAGCATGTCGTCCAGCTTACGAGTCAAACCGGTACCCGTACCTTGCTCAACAAACTTGTTGCTGTTGGTGGAGGGGTCATAGCCTTCGCTCAGCTCTGGATATACCAGGGACCAATCAACATCCTTGGGGTTAGGCTGGAATGCACTCAGGAAGAAAATTACTGCTTCCGTACCAAGACCGATGATGAGCATCAAGTCAGCACCTGGTAAGTGAAGTATTTTGAACAACGCTCCGATAATTACGACTGCCGCGCCGATGCCGTAAATTTTCGGCATTACCGAATCAAAGAAGAAGTTACCGCCTTTAGCTGCCATGTGAATGGTTATTGAAAGAGAAGTTTGTTGAGGTAATGTTTTTTAAAGAACGCGGGAGAGTTGTGCGGGTAGTATTTGAGTAGGCAGCCAAGGTTGGCTACTAGTTCAGACTTTCGTTAGTGCCCATGCCAATCTGAATCATGGCCGTGCGGAAACCGATATAAGAGCGGGCAGAATCCTGGTATTCAAAATTGCGAGTACCCGTTTCGAGGAAGTATGCAATATCCTTCCAGGAACCGCCACGCACCACTTTGCGGGGCTCGTTATCATCAGGGTTGGTAGGGTTCATATCCCACACCACTGGCACCGAAGCTTCCATGTAGGCATCATCGCACCACTCAGCTACGTTGCCCGACATGTCGTACAGGCCGAAGTCGTTGGGGAAGAAAGCACCAACTGGTGAAGTGTACGCATAGCCATCCGAAGCGTAGTCACCGCGGCCGGGCTTAAAGTTAGCCAGCATGCAGCCTTTGGAGTTGCGCAGGTAAGGGCCACCCCAAGGGTAGGTGGCCAAGTCGCGGCCACCGCGAGCAGCGTACTCCCATTCAGCCTCGGAGGGCAAACGGAAGTTAGGCGTAGGAGCCAAGCCAGCTTCGGCGTTGGCGGCATTCTTGTTTTTGGTGCGCCAGTTGCAGAAATACTTAGCCGCAAACCAGTCTACCCCTACTACCGGATAGTCGTCGAACGCCGGGTGGGTGTAGTAATACTCCATGAGAGGATCACCCATGTGGTAGGTGAAGTCGCGCACCCATACCGTCGTATCTGGATAGAGTTCCGTCATCACGTACTCCTCACCCAACACGTCAATCGAATCCTGCCGGATGGCATTCATGAATTGACGGTATTCGTTGTTGGTAATTTCTGTTTCATCCATGTAGAAGCCGGCAATAGTTACCTGCTTGTTCATGTTGACCATAGAAGCCGAGATATCCTGGTCGGTCTGGCCCATGTGGAACGTTCCACCGGGGCAAGGCACCATGCCGAAAGGTACCTCCTGGGGGTTAAATTCCGGACGGTCCTCTGCCCCAACCAGGTCACCTTGCGGTCCTTGGCCAAAACCACAGCCCCCCAAAATAAGCGTCGAGAAAGCGACGAGAGGCAATAAGAGAAACTTGTTCATGTGAGAAAGAAAAAGACGGTCGAGGCGGCGATATCCAAAGATTACAATTTTTCGAGCTGGCAAAGCTAACGAATGATACGTTCGTACGCAAGCCTATCGCTCAATGCATTCCATTTGTCTGCGAACTAACCTTACGGCCAGTTAAACAATGGTTAACAAGGAGTTAAACTATTTTTGCAATGGGGGTGAGGACAGCAAGAGTACAACAAAGGTTCCTAGTACCGAAAGTCGTCTTTCTAGAAGCTGTAACGTGGTGTGCGGACTGCTGGGCGGACTGTTAGTCCGGGCTTCGGCAGACGATAAGAGAGCATAATTTCGAATGAGCTCAGAGCCCTTGCATCCTGGTTAAATGCAATCAGGTCGTAAGCCAATCCCACTCGCATGGCATTGTCTTTAGCAAAACTCAGGCCACCTAAAGCAGTAAACGACTCATCATAGCGGTAACCAATGCCTCCCCAGAAACGGTCGTTGAACGTTGCCCGAACACCAGCCTCATAGGAGTTATTCCTAAAGGAAAACTTATTGTCGTCTCCAAACTTACCAGGAAGCACCATCTTCATCAGTACTGTAGGGGTAACTACAACGGAGGAAGAGGCTTCAATATTATACCCGGCCGTGAGGTAGGCGTGATTTTCGTTGATATACTCGGCGGTTTTTCCACCTGCTACGGCGCTATTGAACTTGTAGTCCGAACGCAACAGATTATTCACGCTCAGACCGGCGTATAGCTTCTCTGATTCGTACCAAGCTCCTACTCCCAGGTCAACTTTGCGGTCAGCCCCCTCTTGTGGTACTTTGATATCTCCTTGATCAACCGGACGATAGGTCCCTTGGTAGATATTATTGAATACTCCCTGTACCCCGATACCTAGTCTGCCCTCCCCTATTTTTATATGCTTGGAGTACGACAGTTGGGCGTTGGTGGTCGTTAGCTGCGCAATCTTGTCTCTGTAGACGCCAATTCCCAGTCCACCTCCAATTGCCGCGACGGGCAAAGAGGCTGTAAGAGAATATGTTTGGGGAGAGCCACCCGCGTCGAAAGTAGCATCATAGCCAAAATACTGGGAGCGGCCCAGTGCTGTTATTTCGCCTTGCCCTTTGATGCCCGCATACGCCGGATTCAGAAACATCCCATTGAAGCCGTAGTGGCTGAATTGGGGCTGCTGCTGCGCCAGTGCGTAAGTTGAGAGAGAAGAGAAGAAAAGGATAGATAGTATTCTCTTCATATTGGGGCCTGTTTACGGCTGATTACGCAGGTAAAAGAAAAAGGTGGCGTGCTCCAATAGCACCTCGAATAGCCACTCGTAACTAATATACTGAAAAGACAGGAGGAAACAGAAATCTGTTTCCTCCTGTCAGCTAATACACGATAATTATTTACCTTTTTTTTCTTTTGCCAGCTCCGCCCCGTGGTGCAAGCGGATATATGCCTCAATGGCTCCGGTCATAGACGGCGCGTTAGGCTGCGGAGCCTCAATATCAAGCTCTAGTCCGGCATCCAACACAGCTTTGGCAGTAGTTGGACCGAAGGCAGCAATGCGCGTTCCGTTTTGCTCGAAGCCAGGGAAGTTGACGAATAGGGAGCTAATGCCGGAGGGACTAAAGAAGGCAATGCAGTCGTACTTCACGTCCGACAAATCCGACAGGTCGCTGGCCACTGTGCGGTAGATAACCGCCTCCGTGAACTTAAAGCCATTGGCCCGCATAAACTCCGGAATGTCATCCTTGCGGATGTCGGAGCACGGATACAGGAACTTCTCGCCCTTGTGCTTCTTGATTACCTCAAATAGATCAGCAGCGGTACGCTGCCCCACGAACAGCTTACGCTTGCGGAGCACAATATACTTTTGCAGGTAATTAGCAGTCTGCTCCGAGATGCAGAAATACTTCATCTCGGCGGGCATTTCAATCTTAGCTTCCTGACAGATGCGGAAGAAATGGTCAACCGCATTACGGCTGGTGAAGATAACAGCCGTGTGCTCCGGAATATTGACCTTCTCCTTGCGAAAGTCCTTGTAGGATACGGGCTGAACCTCGATAAATTCCCGGAAGTCTACCTTGATACCATACTTGTCCGCAATGGAAAAGTAGGGCGACACATCGTTGGTGGGTTTAGGCTGGGTGACCAGGATGCTGGAGATACGCTTGGCGTGACGGCCCGTCCCCGGTTGGTCTTTGCTCTCGGCCATAGTAAGAAGTGGGTAAGTCTAAGGCAATAAGGGGGCGTTGCAGGTGCCGCCGGCGAAGCCGGCAGGGATGTACTAGTAGGTAAAAACGATCAGCTTGAGCAGAATGATCAAGGGAATCACTTCCGTGGCGCAAAGGTACGAAAACAAATGCAGATTCAGTAAGGAGGTTTTACGATGCAGCGTGCGCCCTACCCGGAGCACTGTCCCAATCAACAGCAAGGAAACCACACCGTTGGACACCCATAATACCGTCTCAGGCAGCCGCTGATTCAGGCCCAGATAGAGCAGCATTACGACCGGCAAAAAGAGCCCCATAAAGAGGATGGTGCGGATGAATTCGCGGTATTGCAGCGTGACTAGCTCTGTCACGTCAAAAATATACCCCATCAACTCCAGGAACAGGTACTTGCCCAGCACGAAGCCAGCTACCAGCACGGTATAGAGCAACACCCGCACCACTATTGCCGACTCCGCCACATCAAACAGGGCCCGCAGGATAACGATACTCTGAATATTGGTATGTATGGCTACCAGCAGCAGCGCGAAGGAGAGCGAAAACAGCAGAACAAGCACCAGATTAAGCCAGGTTAGGGTTGGCTTGACTAGAAAATCCTGGTCGGTAGTGGCTTTACCCCACAGGCCATCCAACTGATAAATCCGGGCAAAGCTGGGCTGATAGCTGGCGCGCAGGCCACCATAGCACAGACCAATTAGTAACAGGAAAGCGACGAACACATTCTGGCCCTGGTGCCCACGCGGGCGGGGCTGTGCGGCCAAGGGAGCCGTCCTAGGTTCGCCCGCCTTGGTAGTTACTGCCAGCGGAACTGTATTGGTGAAAGAGGCCAGGTTTGGCACGGCATCAGGCTGCCATACACAGAGCAAGTGAGAACCAGGCTGGCTGCCGGGCGGCAGAAGCGCCGCCAAGTCTATAGTATAGGAAGCTGGCGTACGGGCGCTGAATACCAAACGATTATCCAGAAACAGGCTTAATCTTTCGCGGGCGGTGAAGCTGATGCGCAAGGGCTTGCCCGGCCGAATTGAAAGCCACTGGTAATACGCGTGAACCGGCGCGTGGTAGTCGGGTAGATACAGTACGAGGCGGTTGCGGGGCTCGTTAAATATTAGCCAGTCGGCGGTGAGTCCGGCCCGGGGAGCGGGTGCCAATGGCCGGTATTCTGCGGCGTAGGCAGCCTGAACCGGGCGCAACCCCAACAGTGCTAACCACAGACCCCATATCCAGAAACGCCAGGTGTTCAGCACCGTTGTAAGAGAATATGCTTACGAGGCCACCCGCTGCCGCTCAGCCCGGCTGTGGTACACACCCAAGAAAACACTCAGCAGCAGCGAGAAGGCTATGAGCGTAGCAATCAGCCAAGTATTGCCGAGGTAGGAAAAGTTAATAACGAAGAGGATGACGACGATGTTGAGCAGGCCCAGGAGGATAACTGTGCCAATCTGCTGGAAACCCATGGCCAGAATGCGGTGATGCACGTGGTTTTTGTCGGGGGAGAAGGGCGAACGGCCCGCCATCATCCGGACGATGAATACCCGTAACGTGTCGAACAAGGGCACAAACAGGATACCCACGGCTACTGAAGGAGCCGAGGAGGCGAACGGCTGGCCCGGCACTTTTAGTCCCATCTCAATGAACTGGATGGTGAGAATGGACACGATGAAGCCGCAAACCAGGGAACCAGTGTCGCCCATGAAGATGGTGGCTTTGTGGAAGTTGTAGCGCAGGAAGCCGAGCAGGCCGCCAATTACACACACTGCTACAAACACGTAGTTCTGAAAATCGGGGCCGCCATAGCGGTAGAAATAATAGCCAAACGTGCTGCAGATAATGAGCACAATACTACCAGCCAAACCATCTAGCCCATCAATGAGGTTGATAGCATTGGTGATGCCCACAATGGCAAAGAAGGTGAAGGCGTAGCTGATGCCAATGGGCAACTCCTGAATACCCAGAATGCCTTGGAAGCTGGTGATGCGCACATCGGCCATAATCATCACCACCCCAGTGGCCAAAAGCTGGCCCACAAACTTCTTGGCAACGGAAATGCTGACCAAGTCGTCCTTCAGGCCCACGAAGAACAGGACGATGCAGCCGGCCAGTAGCTCCTGCACCCCATTTTGGAGCGGAGCGAAAATGGTAAGCGCCGACATGAACCCGGCAAATACGGCCACCCCGCCCAAGCGGGGCGTCAGCGACTCGTGCACGGTACGCGCGTTAGGCGTATCGAGCATGTTTTTCAGGTGGGCAACATAGATAATGGACGGGACGGCAAACAGTGCTACCAGAAACGCCCATAAGGAGGACAGGCCCAACTGAATTTCGAGTGTACTCATTGCGGAGTCGGCTGTTATTGAAACGCGCCTCAACTTAAATCTAAGCAAGCGAGGCACAAAGATAACTACTTAGTTGTGCAGGATACCAAGTTGACCAAGCAGGAGAACAATGGGGGTCAGGTTTTCGGGTACAATGGAATCCGGCACGAAGATGAATTTCTTGTCGAATACCTGCTTATTTACGTAGTAGCTCACCCAGTACTGATTATTGAGGTGAAACAAGGCCGGATCAATGGGCTCAATGGGCACGGCCGCACAGGGTTGAACTTCCGGCAGCACATGGCGCAGGGTAGACGTGCGGATGGCTTCACCCTCAGCATTGGTACCGTAGCCGTTGGAGCTGACGATGACGTTTTCCAGGGGGAAGTCGTTGTCGTTGATCAGGTACACCAACCAGCCGGGCTGGCCTTCGGTCGTGGTTACCGTGTCGTCGGGCACAATGGCCACCATAACGCCCGTTACCGGGTCAAATGCAATGTCTTTTTTCATGCAACTAGGTATGCTATGCAAACTCAGCGCCAAATAATTGGCCAAGGTGGGGCAATAGTCGTTCCTGCACCTCCGTTACGGGCACCGGCCGGCCCAGCTCGGCCTGCAGGGAAGTAACGGCTTTATCGGTGATACCGCAGGGCACAATGTGGCCGAAGTACGAGAGGTCGGTGTTTACATTGAGGGCGAAGCCGTGCATGGTAACCCAGCGGCTGCACTTCACGCCCATAGCGCATATTTTGCGCGGATTGGGGGCGCCCTCCTCAAAATCAATCCAGACGCCGGTAAGGCCAGCAATCCGGCCGGCCCGCACACCGTAGTCGGCCAGGGTCAGGATAACGGCCTCCTCCAGCAGGCGCAGGTAGCGGTGAATGTCGGTGAAGAAGTTGTCGAGGTCGAAGATGGGATACCCAACCAGTTGACCGGGGCCGTGGTAGGTAATATCGCCGCCCCGGTTGATGCGGTGGAAGGTGGCACCGTGGTCCAGCAGGCTCGCCTCATCCAGCAGCAAGTGTTCGGGCTTGCCGCTTTTGCCCAGCGTATACACGTGCGGATGTTCGCACAGCAGCAAGTAATTGCTGGTTAGCTCGGGCGTTTGGCCAGCAGCCTGGGCGTCACGGTTACGGGTTTTTACCGTTAGCGTATCGGCCAGCAACTGTTCCTGCAACTCCCAGGTGGGCTGGTAGGCTACTGCCCCCAGCCGCTGCACCGTTACGCGCCGGTTCTGACCGGGAGAAGGAGCCCCAGCGGCCCGCTCAGGGTCCTGGCTAGCAGCTACTGGCGTTACGCAGGCAGAATACGTGTTCATATCAACAGAAAAAGAGAAGGCCACCACACGGAAACGCGCAAAGGTACTAGATTTAGCACCAGCAGAGTGCCGCGGTGAGTGTCTGCCTTGGATCCTTATTTTCTCCGATGATAACTGCGCATCAACTCGGACAGAACGGCGAAGAAGCGGCCTTGCAGCATTTGTTAGTTCTTGGTTATGAACTGGTGCAGCGCAACTACCGCCACCGCCGGGCGGAGGTAGACCTGATTGTGCGGCTGGGCAGCCGGCTGCTGGTATTCGTGGAAGTGAAAGCCCGCTCCTCCGCACACTATGGTTACCCCGAGGAATTCGTCACGGAGCGCAAACGTCAGCTGTTCCGGTTGGCAGCTGAGCAAGTGCAGGAAGAGCTAAACTGGTCGGGGGACATTCGATTCGACATCATTGCCCTCTCCCCTACTGCTACCGGTCTGCGCCTGGAGCATTTCGAGGATGCTTTTTGGTAAGTGGTGAAATGGTGAGTTTGAAGTTCTGGCAGCTCTAAGCGGAGCGGAAAGAACGTTAAACTCACCATTTCACTATTTCACCATCTCACCACTTACCGCCGGCTGCCGGGGCGGGCAGTGTCAGGTTTGTCACGGTTATCCAGCTTATCTTTTTCGTAGATGAGCACCCCGTTGCGGTTGTATTCCTTTACCAGTACTGGCTCGGTTACTTCTGGCTCATACCCCGATTCGCCGTATTGGTACTGGTAGCGCAGGCGGTTCCGAGTGTTACGGAAACCCCAATACCGGTCCCAGTTGCCCACGCGCTTGCCGTTCTCAAACTGGCCCGACCATTCCAGCTGCCCGTTTTCGTTGTAGCGCACATAGTCGCCTTCCAGCTTGCCGTTGAGGTAGGGCACTACTTCTTTTACCTGCTTCTGGCTTGCATCATAGTACGTGATGTTAGCGTCACGCGGGAAGCCCATTTCGTAGTGCGTTTTGGTGAGCAGGGTATTGTCGCGGGTGAGCCGCTCCCAGCGCAGGTGGCGGGTACCGAAGGCGAAATAGCCAGTTTCAATGACCTTGCCGCCCTGCAGCATTTTGTAGGGCCCGTGCAGCACCTTATCCGTTGAGGCATTCAGCTCAGTACTGGCTTTGAATATTTTGCGCTTGCGGGGATTGAAGTAGTAGCGGGCCGGGGCAAAGGGATTGGGCTGCTGGAAGGTGCGCAGGTAATAGAAGATTTCCACCTTCTGGTTTTTGCCCTTAGGACCCGATTTCACATACCCTTTCTTGATTCGCTCCCCCAGGAAGATGTTTTTCTTTTTCTTAGGCTTACGTTGCGCCGCTTTTTCCTTATCCTTCGCGGCGCGCTCCTGCTCCTTGGTCATGCTCACGCGCTTGGCCACTAAGGAGGGGGCACTGGCGGTATCGGCCGCCGTAGTCAGCGTATCGGCAGCGGCCAGGGTTATGGGCGCATCAGGGCGGCTATTGAAGGAAACGGTTTTGTGCGAGCAGGCCGCAGCTAGCCACAGCCCCGGCACAAGAAGAAACAAACGCAACGGACGCATCAGGGTATCAGGCAGGATTTGCAGCAACGAACGTAAATATAAAGGGATTTGGTGCCCACGGTGGAGTAACTGAGCCGGCCGGATACCTAAGCTAGCGGCTGATGCACAAACCTAGAAAGCTACGGCTCCCTCACATCCGAGAGTGCAACTAGGCCACAGGTGGTGTTCATATTGCGGCTCCCACCAAAAGCAAAGCGCCGACCCCATCAGTGGCCGGCGCTTTGTACCATTTTAAACTTTTAAGACTTTCTACTACTACTCAGCAGCCAGTAAATCGGCGCTACGCTTCACAAACGCCGTTAGCGCCTCTCCTTTCAGCATACCCTGGGCCAGCAAAGCTAAGTCAAAAGCTTGGCGAGCCAGCTTGTTACCCGCTTCGCCTTCAGCACTCAGCACGCGCTGGGCTACGGGGTGGTTGGCATTCACGCTCACCGTATAGCTGTCGGGCAGGCTGCCGAACATCTGCATACCGCCTCCGCCGCCGGCGCGCTGCATATCCTTCATGCGGCGCATAAACTCGGGCAGCGTAATGACCACGGGAGCATCCTGGGGCGAAAGAGCTTCCACCTGCACGTGCATCTGCTCGTTGCTGATGGCCTGCTTGAACACCTCAGCCAGCTTGGTTTTGTCGTCCTCGCTGAGCACGCTCTCGGTGGCGTCATCCTTCTCAATGAGTTTGCCTACCGTATCGGCATCCACGCGCTTGAAGGTCGTCTTTTCCAGCTTCTGCTCCAGCTGCCCGATGAAGTGCGAATCGAGCGGGCCGTTGAGCTCCAGCACGTCGTAGCCCCGGTCTTGGGCAGCTTGCACGAAACCGTGCTGGGCCTCTGCGTCGGTGGTGTAGAGCACCACAGTCTGCTCGTTCTTATCCTTCTGGTTAGCCTGCACAAACTCCTGGTACTCGGGCAGCGTGAACAGCTTGCCGGCCACGTTCTGCACCAGCGCAAAGTCCTTGGCTTTGTCGTAGAACTTCTCGTCGGAGAGCATGCCGTACTTCACAAACAGGCCAATATCCGACCACTTTTGCTCGTAGCCGGCGCGGTCCTTGCGGAACAGCTCGCTGAGCTTGTCGGCCACCTTTTTGGTGATGTACTGGTTGATTTTGCGCACGGCCGCGTCGGCCTGCAGGAAGCTACGCGACACGTTCAGCGGAATATCCGGCGAGTCGATAACGCCGTGCAGCAGCATCAGGAACTCAGGCACTACATCCTTCACCTCATCGGTGATGAACACCTGGCGCGAGTACAGCTGAATTTTGTTGCGCTGGAACTGCAGCTCGTCCTTTACCTTGGGGAAGTACAGAATACCCGTCAGGTTGAAGGGGTAATCCACGTTCAGGTGAATCCAGAACAGCGGGGGCTCCGAGAATGGGTACAGCTCCTGGTAAAACTTGGTGTAATCCTCGTCGGTCAGCTCCGAAGGCTGCTTGGTCCAGATGGGCTGGGTTTGGTTGATGACCTCGCCCTTGAACTCGATGGGAATAGGCAGGAACTTGCAGTACTTAGTGAGGATGCCTTTCAGGCGCTGGGGCTCCAGAAACTCATCGGAATCCTCGGCCACGTGCAGCACTACATCGGTGCCCCGGTCGGCCTTCTCGGTAGTTTCCAGGCTGAACTCCGTGCTACCATCGCACACCCAGTGGGCCGCTTCGGTGCCTTCTTTGTAGCTCTGGGAGAAGATTTCCACCTCCTTGGCGACCATAAAGGCCGAGTAGAAGCCCAAGCCAAACTGACCGATAATCTGGTCTTTGGTGGCGGCGTCCTTCTCCTTATACTGCTCCACAAACTCAGTGGCGCCGGAGAAGGCAATCTGGTTGATGTACTTCTTGATTTCCTCGGCCGTCATGCCCAGGCCGCGGTCCGAGATGGTGATGGTGCGGGCTTCCTTGTCCACGCTCACCGTTACTTTCAGCTCGCCCAGCTCGCCTTTAAACTCGCCCAGCTGGCCCAGGCTTTTCAGCTTCTGGGAAGCGTCCACGGCATTGCTGACCAATTCCCGCAGGAAAATCTCGTGGTCAGAATACAGGAACTTCTTGATGATGGGGAAGATATTCTCAGTGTGAATTGAGATGCTACCTTTCTCTTGCATAACGAATTAGGAAGGAGTGAATGAAAACAACATCAGACGATTTGCCAGCTTGTATGCCGGCGAACCGCGCAGTTTCGGCCGTTTCAAACCCCGTTCCAACCTACACTCGGCTGTCAGTTTGACAGCGCCGCCAACCTGCTCTCCATCCAGGCACCCACCTTACTCCACAACCGGTTCAGCGCACCAAAGCACTAATTTGCGGCTTAGTAGTGCGTTGCCACTCCTGTTCCATTTGCGCGGCAGCCTGCTCATCCGATTCAGTAAGCCAATCCAGCGCCGACACCACATCGGAGAAGAACTGTACCTCTGCCCGCACCAAGCGCCGCCCATCAGCCAGCACGCTTTCCACTACCAGTTGGTTGTGCAGATTGGTAGGCAGCACCAGCGCAATTGTTCGTACGGGCAGTTCAGCAAAGTCTGGCAGCCACAGTTCACTGAGCCAAGCCTGCTCCTCAAACCCCACGACGGGGGCATGCGACACATCGACCAGCCAGTGTGTAACCCGGAGCTGCTGGGACTGTAGCAACAGCCGGTTGAAAGCGGCCCGAAAACTGGCCGCCGAGAGAGGTTCTTGCCAATCCCACCGAAGCAAATGCAGGTTCGGCACCCATTGGGTAGCCAGAGAATTGAGCGTACGCACCATAGCAGCCGGGCCCGGCCAAGTGGCGGGGCAGACTACAAAACTACCGGACAGCATAGGGCTGCTGCCGCCGTATTCGTTCACCCCGGTCCGATTCTCGCCCAACCCGGCCGTTTACCAGACTGATGCTCAGGCGGCAGTTTTTTCGACAGCACTCAATTGACTATCAACAAAGTAAACCACTGCCACAGGTGGTACTACCGCCAGCTGGCGGGTGCGGTAGCCAAAGCGCCTGGGCCGGTAACTGAAGGTCAACTTGGCGCTGCCACTCATACGAACAATTGCTCGGGGTTAGCCTTCTGGCCTTTGGTAGCCGCGGGCCTTAGTGCCTGCGCTAGTTGGCGCAATAATCGGTTTGTCAGCTTTTTCATGGTATTCTTCCTCAGCTATTTGCCCGGCAAAGGTGGGAAGTGGGTATTGCCTGGGTATTGCCGCAGAGTTATGCTTGCGTGATGCCCGATTTTTTTTCCGGGGCAGAAAATTGGGCTTTCGGTTTTCCGGTTACCTTTGCTTGTGTTCGACACATTGTTGCAAATGCGTACTCTTCGTTCCCGGCTGGCCCTTGTGCTGCTCCTGTGCTTTGTGCGGGTGCTGCTGCCAGACACGTGGGTACTGGCGCTGCACCAGCACGAGCACACCACCGAGGAGCCCACGCAGGCGGCTAGTTGGGCGAAAGGAAAAGCCTTGGTTTCGGCCAAGCACCAGCACTGCGACGCGGACCAGTTTTTCAAGTCGGCGTTTGAGCCGGCTGCCGTGCTTCCTCTGGTAGCGCCGGTGGCAGCAGTTTTTGCCGAGCTTGCCCCCAGCAGCCTACCAGCTGCCTGGCCCTGCTTACCTCAGCTCACCGCCGACCTGCGCGGCCCGCCCAGCCTGGGCTAAACTCACATAAACCCGTGTGCTAATTCGGGCCGCTCCTCTTGGGGCAGTGCCCACCTGTGAAGTTGGATTAGATGCGTACTCGCTACCGGAGCCCTGCCCGCTCCGGACAGCCTATGAGCACACCGGTTGGTTTACCTGACCACGGGCAGTTCCCTCTTTTCATATGTTTTCTTGTGCTCCGGGGCCATCCTGGGGCCGTTGCGCTGGCCTTGGGCTGGTGGTGGCACTGGTTAGCGTGCTGCCCCGGTTGTTGTGGGCCCAGGCTCCGGCTCCGGCTTGTGCCCTGCTCCTGAGCGGCCGCGTGCAGGACCATGAGTCGCGCGAAGCGCTGGCCAGTGCCACGGTGGTGGTGCTGGAAACCCGGCAGGCCACTCAAACCGAACCCGACGGCCACTACCACCTCGACAACCTCTGCCCCGGTACCTACCATGTGCAGGTGAGCTTTGTGGGGTTTGCCCCTGAGGTAGTGGAAGTGCGCCTGACGGCCGCCGCCTACCGGGACTTCCGCCTGCACCCCGATGCCGTGGCCCTTAAAGGGGCCGTGGTAAGCGGACAGCGGGCGGCGGCACCCACTACCCAAGCTACAGCTACTCTCACTGAAAAAGACCTGCAGCAAACTCGGGGGCAAACCCTGGGCGAAGCCCTGCAGAAGGTGAACGGCGTAACGGCCCTGCAAACCGGCCCCGGCATCTTCAAGCCCATGATTCATGGGCTGCACTCCAACCGCGTGACCATTCTCAACAACGGGGTGCGGCAGGAAGGCCAGCAGTGGGGCCAGGAGCACGGACCGGAAATTGACCCGTTTCTGGCCTCCCAGCTTACTGTGATAAAAGGCGCGGCCAGTGTGCGCTACGGCTCCGATGCTATTGGGGGCGTGGTGCTGTTGCAGCCCCGGCCCCTGCGCGACTCGGCGGGCGTGGGCGCGGAGCTGAACCTGGTGGGCATGAGTAACAACGGGCTGGGGGCGGCATCGGGTATGGTGGAGGGCAACCTGCGCCGCCTGCCCGCGCTCAGTTGGCGAGTGCAGGGCACCGTGCGCAAAGCCGGTACTATGCGGGCTCCGGGCTATTACCTGAAGAACTCGGGCTTCGAGGAGGGTAACTTCTCGGGCAGTTTGGGCTGGCGTAAGCCCACTTATGGGGTAGAGGTTTTCTACAGCCAGTTCAACACCCGCATCGGGATTCTGCCGGCGGCGCACGTGGGCAACCAGCAGGATTTTCTGCTGGCCGTGGCCCGGAACCGGCCCCTGGAAACCAGTGGCTTTACGTACGACATTGAGCGGGCCTACCAGCAAGTGCAACACCAGGTGCTCAAGGTGACGGGCTTCGTGAAAACCGGCAGCGCGGGCCGCCTGAGCACCACCGTAGCCCAGCAGCTGGACGGGCGCGACGAATATGACAAGTACCGCCCCCGCAACGACAACCGCGCCGCCCTCAACCGCCCCGAGCTGAGCTACACCAACCGCACCACCACCGCCGAGCTGCTGTGGGAGCACCGCGCCTGGCACCGCTTTACGGGCAGTATTGGGCTGGCCGGCACCTACCAGTTCAACCGCTACGCCGATGGCAGCCGGCAGTTCATCCCCTTTTACACCAACTACACCGGGGGCCTGTTCTGGCTGGAGCAGTGGCAGCAAGGCAAGTGGCTGCTGGAAGGCGGCCTACGCCTGGACCGCCGCGACCTGCAAGTGAAGCGCGCTACCCGCACGGGCGGCGTGTTCGGCGTAGCGGAGTCGCGCTTTCAGTACACTACCCCAGCCGCTTCTCTGGGAGCCGTGTATGATGCCTCCACTCACTTGGCGTTGCGGTTGGCCTCGGGCCTGACGCGGCGGGCTCCGGCCGCCAATGAGCGGTTTAGTGACGGAGTGCACAACGCGCAGTACGAGCTGGGCTACGACCTGGTGCCCGGCAACGGCCCCGCCGTACCCGAAACTGCTCTGAACCTGGGCCTCACTGCCACCCTGCACGATAATCCGCGCCTGAACGGGGAGCTGACCGTGTATCAGACGCGCATCCTCAACTTCCTGTACCAGTCGCCCATTTTGCCGCCGGTGGTGAACATTCGGGGTGTGCTGGCCAGCTGGCAGTTCCGGCAAACCAACGCCACGCTGCGGGGCTTCGATTTGAGTGGCTCCTACGTGTTGGGGCCGCAGTGGCAGCTGGGCGGGAAGGTGGCCGTGGTGCGGGGCCGGGACACCCGCCAGGATGAGTGGCTCATCTTCATGCCCGCCGACCGGGCCGAGCTCAGCCTACGCTTCGATTTGAAAAACCGCGCCGCCAGCCGCCCGCGTGACACCTACGTGCAGGCTCTGGGCACGGGCGTGGCCCGCCAAACCCGGGTGCCGCGCAACTACGCCGAGCGGGACTACCGGGAGCCCCCGGCCGGCTACGGGCTGCTGGGCCTGGAAGCGGGCACCACGTTGCGCTGGGGCCGCCTGCCCCTGGAGTTGAGCGTGGCCGGCAGCAACCTGCTCAACCAGCGCTACCGGGACTACCTGAACCGGTACCGCTACTTCGCCGATGAGATGGGCCGCAACGTGACGCTGCGGCTGCGCCTCGCCATGTAATCTTTTCGCCTTTTCTCTTTCTGCTTTTATGAAACTGACTTTTAACCGTTCTGCCCTTTTCCTTTCCTTGCTCACTATGGCCGGGGGTAGCCTCCTGTCTTCCTGCGACAAAAACGAGCGGGAAGAAGAAACTGCCGCCCCCAAAACCGAAAGCAGCTTTGCCCGCCTGCTCATCACCGACAAAACCTCCAACACGGTAACTCTGCTCAACCCCGCTAAAAGCGAGCAAACCGCTTTTCAGGCCGGCTACGGCGGGGCGTCGGTGTATCCTTCGGCCACTGGGCGCTGGGCCGCCGTGGTGAGTTCCGGCAACAACCTGGTGGAGTTTTTTGACACGGGCATTGACCGCCACGACGACCATGTGCACGTGAAGGGCACGCCCAAATGGGGCCTCACCAAATCAACGGGGCTGACTCCCTCGCACGTGTATGCTTCGCACAACAAAATCAGCATTTTCAACGACGGCACGGCCTCCATTAGCTACGTGGAGGAAGGCCAGCTGCACACCGTGCCGGCCCCAACCAGCTTTGTAACGGGGGCCGCCCACCACGGCGCCATGATCTTGTTTGACAATGGTACCTACGCCGTTACGCACAAGAATAACACGGTATCGGGCTCCTTGCCGGAGCAGGTGAAGCTGGTAAATACCCAGGGCACGGTGGTGAGTGCGTCCACGGTGGCCACCCAGGGCATTCACGGCGACGCCGGCGACGGGCAGCAGGCGTTATTTGGCTCCGCCAGCGGGGTACTGGTGGTGAAACAAACCGGGGAGCAGCAGCTGATTCCGTACCCGGCCGGGGCCGGCAGCAACTGGCTTTCCACCATTTACTACGCCAAGAAAGCCCGCACCTTCCTGGGTTCCCGCAACAACTACGGCGTGTTCCGCATCGACCCATCCGCCCGCACCATGACGCAGGTAGGCACTACGGCCACCTTCGTGCGCGTGGCCCTGGATGAGGAAGGCAGCAGCGTGTTTATTCTGGATGAGCAGGGTACGCTGAGCGTGCACGATGCCGCCACTGGTACGCGCACCGCCAGTCGCTCCCTAACTGGGCTGCTCGATGCCAAAGCTGCTACGCCCTACCTCGCGGCTAGCCGCCGCTACGTGTACGTGACCAACGCCCCCCAGGGTAAGGTGCACATGCTGCGCAAAACCGACCTCTCCGAACACTCCACCTTCACTGTAACCGGCCAGCCCCTGCGCCTGGCCCTGGTAGGTGCCGATGTGGACGAGGAAGACAGCCACTAATCCTATTTACTTCCACTCTTCATTTCCCCCAACCACATGAACAACCTGCTTTTCCGCTCCGCTTTCCTGGCCACTCTGGCCGCCGCGCCCCTGCTCAGCAGCTGCTCCGACGACAACGACACGCCCACGCCCGACGATGACAATGAGCAGATTACCACAGTACGCTACGAGCTGACGCCGACCAACGGCGGCAGCACCCTCACGGCACAGTACCGTGACGTGGATGGCGACGGGGGCGCGGCTCCGGTGATTAGCGGCCTTACACTGGCGGCCAACACCACCTACACCGGCAAACTGGTGCTGCTCGATGAAACCAAGACCCCAGCCGAGGATATATCGGCGGAGGTGAAGGAGGAGGCCGATGAGCACCTCTTCATCTTCACTCCCTCGGGCGTCAACCTCACCGTAACCCGCACCGACAAAGACAAGAACAACCTGGAAATCGGCCTGGAAACCCGCCTGCAAACGGCGGCAGCCTCGGCCACGGCGGGTACGTTGCGCGTTACGCTCCGGCACCAGCCCGGCACCAAGAACGGCAGCGCCACCCCCGGCGACACGGACGTGGAAGTTGATTTCCCGGTTACGGTGAAATAAGTGAGTTGGTGAGTTTGACGTTTGAGTGATGCTCGCATCGTACGGCGCAGTGGTGCAAGTAGCAGGTCAAACTCACTAAATCACCAGTTCACTATTTCACTAGGAGGGGCTGGCTGCAAACGGCCTCTCCACCCACTTTTCTCCCGTTTTGGTTGTGGAGAAATTCCAGGAAGACACCGGCCCTTGGTCGGTGTTTTCTTTCGTTTCCGGCCCAGTGCAGCTTTCGGGCTGCATTTCTCGTTCCTTGCCAGCGTGTAATTTGCGTTTCTATGTCCCGACCCTTACTTACTACCGGCCTGTT
Source organism: Hymenobacter sp. UYP22 (assembly GCF_040547285.1). Lineage (NCBI taxonomy): Bacteria > Pseudomonadati > Bacteroidota > Cytophagia > Cytophagales > Hymenobacteraceae > Hymenobacter > Hymenobacter sp. UYP22. The sequence continues at coordinate 108,014 of NZ_JBEPPK010000015.1, forward strand.
GCTACTAGCCGGCCAGTCCTTGGCCCAAACTCCGCCCCAGCAACCAACCCCTAATTCCGCCGCTTCGTCCCGCTCTACCCGCCTAGCTGCCACCCCGGTTACCGGCCGCATTACTGATGCGGCTACCGGCGAGGCGCTGCCCGGCGCCACCGTGGTATTTCCCGACCTCAAACAGGCCACCGCCACCGATGCGGAGGGCAACTTCCGGTTTGCCAACCTGCCCCGGGGCCGTTTTCTGATGCAGGTGCGCTTTGTGGGCTACACCACCGTGGTGCGCACCGTGGATACCGGCGCTGGCACCGGGCTGGATGCGGCCCTCACGCCCGCCGAAACCGAAATTGGGCAGGTAGTGGTAACGGGCGTATCGGCCAGCACGGAAATGCGCCGCTCCCCGGTACCCACCTCTGTGGTCGACCAAACCCGCCTGCGCCAGACGGCCGCCACCAACGCCGTAGATGCCCTGGCCCATACGCCCGGCCTCAACCAGATTACCACCGGCGCGGCCATCAGCAAGCCCATTATCCGGGGGCTGGGGGCCAACCGCGTGATTACCCTCAACAACGGCAGCAAGCAGGAAGGCCAGCAGTGGGGTGATGAGCACGGCATTGAAATCGACGAGTACAGCATTGACCGGGCCGAAATCATCAAAGGTCCCGGCTCCCTCCTGTATGGCTCCGATGGGCTGGCCGGCGTTATCAACTTCCTGGCCCCCGACCCGGTGGAGGACGGCCGGATATTAGGCTCTGTAACGGCCAACTACCAAACCAACAACTACCAGCAGGGCTACTCCGTGTGGAATGCGGGCAACCTGAATGGCTTCAACTGGCAGGTGCGGGGCTCGGGCAAAGTGGCCGCCGACTACCGCAACCCCTACGATGGGCGGGTATACAACTCGGGCTTCCGGGAGCTGAACGGCAGCGGCTACGTGGGCCTGAACAAAAGCTGGGGCTACTCCCACCTCACCGTCAGTTCCTTCAACCAGATTCTGGGCCTGATTGAGGGCGAGCGGGACAGCACCTCGGGCCGGTTTACGCGGGTGAACGGCCTAGGTGAAACGCAAATAGTTAATGGCAGCGGCTTTTCGGGCTACGGCCTCGATGTGCCCCGCCAACAAATCAACCACCTGCGCATCGGCACCGATAACAACTTTGTGCTGGGCCAGCACCGGGTTACGCTGAACGTGAACTGGCAGCAGAACCTGCGCCGGGAGTTCGGCAACCCCAAAGATTACTACGAGAAGTCCCTGTTCTTTCAGCTGCGCACCGTGGACTACGCCCTGCGCTGGTATTTGCCCGAAATGCAGGGCTGGAATACCACCGTGGGCGTGAGCGGCATGGGGCAGGAAAACCAGAACAAGGGCGTGGAATTCCTGATTCCGGCCTACCGGCTCTGGGAAGGGGGTTTGTTCGGCGTGACGCGCAAGAGCTTCGGCAAGCTGGATGTGAGCGGGGGCCTGCGCTACGATGTGCGCCGCATTACGGCCGATGCTCTCTTCCTTAACGACGAGGAGCAGCCTGTACCCACCGGCCAGGGGGAGGAGAAATTCCCGGGCTTCCGGAGCACCTTCCGCAACGTGAGCGGCAGCGTGGGCGGGGCCTACAACCTTAGCGAGAAGTGGCTTCTCAAGGCCAATGCCGCGCGCGGATTCCGGGCACCTAACATTGCCGAGCTGGGCTCCAATGGTATCCACGAGGGCACGGTGCGCTACGAAATCGGGGAAGCAGACTTGAAGGCCGAAACCAGCTTTCAGCTGGACGGGGGCCTGAGTTTCATTTCGGACCACGTAAGTCTCTCGGCCGACGTGTTCCGCAACCGCATCAGCAACTACATCTTCCCCCGGGCCCTCACCACGCCCACCGGCCAGGACTCGGTATCGGCGGAGGGGGACCGGGTGTTCCGCTACGGGCAGGGCGACGCCCGCCTGGCCGGGGGCGAGGTCAGTCTGGATATTCACCCCCACCCCCTGGACTGGCTGCATTTCGAAAACACCTTTTCCATGGTGCGGGCTGTGCAGCTTGATCAGCCGGCCGGGCAGCGCAATCTGCCCTTCACCCCGGCCGACCGGCTGCAATCGGAGCTGCGGGTAAACTTCCGGAAAGTGAATAACTCGCGGCTGCGCAACCTGTACGCCCGGGGCACGGTGGAGCACAACTTCCGCCAAAACCGCATCTTCTCGGCCTTCGACACCGAAACCCGCACGCCTGGCTACACCCTATTTAACGCCGGGTTGGGCACGGATGTGGTGTCGGGCAAGGACCGGACGTTGTTTTCGGTGTACCTGGCGGCCAACAACCTGTTTGATGTCGCGTATCAGAATCATCTCAGCCGGTTGAAATACACGGCCATTAACTACACCACGGGCCGGCAGGGCGTGTTTAACATGGGCCGCACGGTGAGCGTGAAGCTAGTGGTTCCGTTGTCGTTTAAGTAGTTTGGTTGTAGCGCGAACTGTGTAGTTCGCGTCCCCCGCGCCGTCACAACAATTCTATCGGCGCGGGGACGCGAACTACACAGTTCGCGCTACTGCTCACAGCCTAATAGTAGCCCCCTCATGGCCCACGACCACACCGGACACGACCACCATCACCACGGCCCACCCGCCGATGGCAACTTTAGTCGGGCCTTTGGCTGGGGCATTGCCCTGAACCTACTGTTTGTGGCCGGGGAAACGGCCGGGGGCCTGTGGGCCAACTCGGCCGCCTTGCTCTCCGATGCCGGCCACAATCTGAGTGACGTGCTGAGTCTGGCTCTGGCCTGGGGCGCAGCGTTGCTGGCTAAGCGGCAGGCCACTGAGCGGTTTACTTACGGCTACAAAAGCGCCACCATTCAGGCCGCGTTGCTGAATGCGGCGCTGCTGTACTTGGCGCTGGGCTTTATTCTCTGGGAAACCATTGACCACCTGCGCCACCCGGCCCCCATCAACGGCCCGGTAGTAATGGCCCTGGCGGGTCTGGGTATCCTCATCAACGGCTTCACGGCCTGGCTATTCCGCAGCGGGCAAAAGGGCGACGTGAACGTGCGCGGGGCCTACCTGCACATGCTCACCGATATGCTCGTGTCGGTGGGTGTAGTGGTGGGCGGGGCGCTGGTGTACTTTACTGGCTGGCTTTGGCTCGACCCCGTTATCAGCTTTGCCATTCTGGCCATCATCGGGTACAGCTCCTGGGGCCTGCTGCGCGAAACCGTACAACTGGGCCTGCAAGGTGCTCCGGCCGGTATTGAGGTGGCGGCGGTGCGGCAGTTTCTGCTGGCCCGTCCCGGCGTCACGGGCGTCCACGACCTGCACATCTGGCCCCTCAGCACTCAGGACACGGCCCTTACGGCCCACCTGGTGCGCCCCGGCGGCCAGAACGGCAACCAATTCCTGCGCGACCTGCAGCACGACCTTCTGCACGAGTTCAACATCCGCCACTGCACCGTGCAGCTGGAAGACTCTTTCCCCCTGATGGGTGCCCATGGCTGCTGCGACGAACCGAGGGCGTGACCTCACCCCCTGCCCCTCTCCTCAGGGAGAGGGGTGCCAGACGTCGGCACAGCAGATGTAGTACTATCCGTTTTGATAAAGAACTAATCCTTCAGAACGCACCCTTCTCCCTGAGGAGAGGGGCCGAGGGGTGAGGTCTTGAATAAATCTTCGTAATCTGCGGGCCCCAAATTCCCTTCCCGTATGAATACCATTACACCGGCTTCTCCCCCCAAAACCACCGGCCTGCTCAGCGCCATTGTGGTGGTAGCCGCCCTAGGCTACTTCGTCGATATCTACGACCTGATTTTGTTCAGCATTGTGCGCGTACAGAGCCTCAATGAGCTGGGCATCACGGCCGCCGACCAGGTGACCAGTCAGGGCCTCTACCTCATCAATATGCAGATGGGCGGCATGCTGCTCGGCGGTATTCTGTGGGGCGTGCTCGGGGATAAAAAGGGTCGTCTCTCGGTGCTGTTCGGTTCTATTCTGATTTACTCGCTGGCCAACATTGCCAACGGCTTCGTGCAGACGGTGGAGCAATATGCCTGGCTGCGGCTGATTGCTGGCATTGGGCTGGCCGGGGAGCTGGGCGCGGGTATCACCCTGGTTTCCGAAACCCTGCCCAAGGAAAAGCGCGGCTACGGTACCATGATTGTGGCCACCGTGGGCGTATCTGGGGCCATGCTGGCCTACTGGGTAGGCGACAAGTTTGGCTGGCGCAACGCCTATTTCGTGGGTGGCGGGCTGGGCCTGGCGCTGCTGGCGTTGCGGGTGGGCGTGTATGAGTCGGGCATGTTCGAGCAAACCAAAAAGAGCGAGGTGGAGCGGGGTAACTTCTTTGCCCTGTTTACCAACGGCCCGCGTTTGGCCCGCTACCTCAAGTGCCTGCTTATTGGCGTGCCGCTGTGGTTTGTGGTCGGTATCCTGATTACCCTTTCCCCTGAGTTCGGCCGGGATCTGGGCCTGACTGGTCCCGTTACGGCGGGTTTGGGTGTGTTCTGGTGCTACTTCGGGCTGGTATTCGGGGACTTTGCCAGTGGCACGCTCAGCCAGGTGCTACGCAGCCGCAACCGGGCATTGCAGTTGTTTCTGGCGTTTTGCGGCCTGATGGTGGGCGTTTATCTGTTTGCCATTCGGGGGGCCTCACCCACCGTATTCTATGCCGTCTGCTTTGTACTGGGCATTTCGGTGGGGTTCTGGGCCCTGTTCGTGACGGTGGCCGCCGAGCAGTTCGGTACCAACCTGCGGGCCACAGTAGCTACTACGGCCCCCAATTTTGCCCGGGGCTCGGTAGTGCTGCTGGTACCCATTTTTCAGTATACGGCCGCCGCGTTGGGCCAGCCCGGCACCCCCAACCGCGTACTGGCCGGAGCCGTGGTAGGCGGTGTTTCCCTGCTCATTGCGTTTTGGGCGGTGAGCACACTGCCGGAAAGCTTTGGCAAAGACCTGGACTACGTAGAAGAATAAGCCTGTTTACTGGCTAACCGTCCCCGGGCACCTACGTACTAGGGGGCGAAGCTCATCTTATGCTTCGTCCCCTCTTATGAAAAAGATACTAGTTGTAGCCGCCATTGCTGCCCTGGCCCTGAGTGGCCGCCACGCGCAAGCGCAGGTGGTTGATACCACCCAGGCCCGCATTCAGATGCAGCAGCAGCGGGCCGCTGAAGCCAAAGCGGCTTTGGAAGCGCGCAAGCAGGAAACTACCGCCTCCCGTAGCAGCGTAGACCAAACGAAAGCCCAACTGCGCGACCAGGAAAACGCCATGCGCGAGCAGAAGCGGCAGATGAAAGAGCAGAAAATTGAGCTCAAGCGCCAGCGCGACGTAGCCAAGGAAGCCAGCCGTCAGGAATCGGCGGCCAAGCAAGCCGCCCGTGACGAGAAGCGTAAGGCCCGCGAAGCCAGGAAAGCCGCTAAAATGTAATCCTGACTTTGCTCAACCCCATGAAAACTCCGGTCCTTGGCCGGAGTTTTTTCGTATCACCCCTTTCTACACTCACCTTATTCCCTGCTCCCGATGGCCAATCAGCCTACCAAAAACACGCCTATGTATTATCCCTGGCACCATTTTGTGCTGGTGCCTGCGGCCCTCATTCTGGCCGCCTATGCCATCCGGCGCTACGTTGGGGTAGCCGGCAACGACGATGAAGTCTCCCGGCTGTGGTTCACGGTGATGCTACTAGCCATGGTGGGGCTGGGTGCCCTCATCATGATGCGCCAGCACTACGCGCTGCAACTCCAGGACCGCCTGATTCGGTTGGAAGTGCGGCAGCGCTACTTTGAGGTGACGGGCCAGAGCTTCCGCCCCCTGGAAGCCCAGCTCCAGCTCAGTCAAATTCTAGGCTTGCGTTTTGCCGGCGACGAGGAGCTGCCCGGTTTGGTGCAGGTTGCCATCCGCGAAAAGCTTTCTTCCAAGGATATCCAGGCCCGCATTCAGCAGTTTCAGTTTGATGATATGCGGGTGTGACACCCAGTCGCAAGCCTGCTAATACTCCCGTTGGATTTTTTGGCCGACTTTTGTGTTCCTCTACTCTGCACCCCGCAGAACCCTTTTTACCCTGAACCGCTTCGGCTTTTCTCCCATGATTCTATACAACGTTACCACCAGCCTCGACCCGGAAATTGAAGACCAATGGGTGAGCTTCATGCAGGACACCCACATTCCGGAGGTGATGGCCACAGGCTTTTTCGTGAAAAGCCAGCTGTGCCGCCTGCTCAACGAGGAGGACAATGGCATCACCTACGCCGCCCAATATTATTGTGTGAGCCTCGACCAGTTGGAGGAGTACCAGCAGGTAGCTGCCCCCTCTCTGCGGGCGGAAGTGGAAAAGCACTTCGCCGGCCGCTATGCTTCCTTCCGCACCATGCTGGAGGTAGTGGAGTAGCTTTCGGTATGTATGCCAACCAAAAAGGCCGCCCACTGGGCGGCCTTCTTTATTATTGACGATGATAAATAAACATTGACGCTGTTCGTCATTCCGAACGAAGTCGAGGAATGACGAGCTGTACAGGATTAAGCCTGCACGGCAGCTTCGGCGGCCGGGTGGCAGACGTAGGTATGCAGCTGCTCGTGGTTGAGGTTACCGTTGTCCCACTCGGGGTCGAGGTAGGCCCCCAGCTTTTTGTAGAAGCCGATGGCGGGCTCATTCCATTTCAACACCTGCCACTTCATACGGTTGGCACCCGTCTGCCGCGCCTCGGCTACCACGGCATCAAAAAGCTTGCGCCCTAGGCCGGTACCACGCTGATTTTCGGTTACTACTAGGTCTTCCAGAAACAGCATGCGGCCTTTCCAGGTGGAGTAGGCCGTGTAGTACAGCGCAATACCCACAATAGCGCCATCGGGCTGCTCGGCCACGAAGAACCGAAAAATTGGTTCGGGCCCAAACCCGTCGCGCTGCATATCAACCAGCGTGTTGGTGACCTCCTGGGGCGCTTTTTCGTATTCGGCCAGCTCCTGAATCAGGCCCAGCACCTGCGGTAAATCGGCCTCCCGGCCCCGACGAATGTTCATAGTAAGCAGGAATGATTAGTCAAAAAGCACCTTGGCCTGACGAAGGTACACACTGTGGGGGTTGCGCATTGCAGCCTAGCCTAAAACGGAATGAGCAACAACCCCAGGGGTCATTGCTCATTCCGTTTTAGGGGGTGCGTACGGCAATTACATTACCGGCTGCATCTTCTTGATGTCCTCGGTAGCGTTTACAGCGTTGATTTCGCGGGTAGCGGGGTTAACTGGCGCCGTTTTGCCGCCCGTGGTGTCGGGAGCAGCCGGAATTTCGGGCAGGGGCTTGGCCGTAATATCTTCATCCGAACGAACGTCGGGGTTTTTGCAGGAAGTGGCCGACAGCGAGGAAACGGCCAGCAGACCGAAAAGGAGTACTTTTTTCATATCAGAAAGCAAATAGCCAGAGGCAATTACGGGAGTTGCGGCCGCGAAGATACGGCAAATGAGTTGTTGGTTGGTAGTTGTCGGTTGTTAGTTCGTTCCATCAGCTAACAACCGACAACTACCAACCAGCAACTTATTTCCGGTACGGGTTCACGCCCATGTTGTAGAAGGCAAAGGACCAGATATCGGCCCACTCCTCAATCTGGAGCTTGGTGCTTTTGCCCGCGCCGTGGCCCGCGTTTACGTCCACCCGAATGAGTTGGGGCTTGGGGCCGTTGTTGGCTTCCTGCAGGGCGGCGGCAAACTTGAAGGAGTGCGCCGGCACCACCCGGTCGTCGTGGTCGGCGGTGGTAATCATGGTGGAAGGGTACGCGGCTGGCTTCAGGTTGTGCAAAGGCGAGAAGCGGTACAGGTTCTGGAACTGTGCGTAGTTATCGGAGGTGCCGTACTCGGGGGCCCAGTTCCAGCCGATGGTGAACTTCTGGTAGCGCAGCATGTCCATCACGCCCACGGCCGGGAAGGCCACGCCGCAGAGGTCGGGGCGCTGGGTCATGGTGGCGCCCACCAGCAGGCCGCCATTGGAGCCGCCGGCCATGGCCAGCTTCTCGGTGCTGGTGTAGCCCTGCACCTTCAGGTACTCGGCCGCCGCAATGAAGTCATCGAACACGTTCTGCTTGTTGGGCGTCATACCGGCTTGGTGCCACTTCTCGCCGTACTCACCCCCACCCCGCAGGTTGGGAATAGCCAGCACGCCGCCGTTTTCCAGCCACAGCATCCGTGCCACCGAGAAGCCCGGCGTGAGCGAGATGTTGAAGCCCCCGTAGGCGTACAAATACGTTGGGTTCTGCCCGTCCAGCTTCACCCCTTTCTTGTGGACGATAAACATAGGCACCTTGGTGCCATCCTTGCTCTTGTAGAATACCTGCGTGGTCACATAGTCCGCCGGCTTCACATCTACGCTCGGGGCCCGGAACACAGTGCTGGTGTTCGTGGCCAGGTCGTACTTGTAGATGGTCGTGGGGTAGGTAAACGAGGTGAAGGCATAGTACACCTCCTTGGAATCCCGCTTGCCCCCGAAGCCCGAGGCCGTACCAATGGCCGGCAAGGCCACATCGTGCTTGAACTGGCCTTTCTCGGTATACACTTTAATCAGGCTGCTGGCGTCCTTCAGGTAGGAAGCTACTAGGTAGCCGCCTACGTGGTCCACGCCTTCCAGCTTCTGCTCGGTTTCGGGCAGCACCTCTTTCCAGTTGGCCTCCTGGGGCTTTTTTGGGTCGATGAGGACGACGCGGTAGTTGGGGGCTTTATAGTTGGTTTGCACCAGCAAATTGCCGCCCACGTTGCCAATTACCGAGTTATTGTCCTCGTAGCTGTTGATGATGGGCGTGAAGCCGTTGGCCTGCTTGGGGTCGGTCAGGTCGCGCACCAGCAGGCGGTTGCCGTCGGCTTTGCCATCGGTGAGGTAGAGCACCAGGAAACGCTCATCTTCGGTGGTGCCCACGGTGCGGAAGCCCAGCGCCATTTTGGGGTCCTCGTACACCAGCTTATCGGTGCTTTGGGGCTTGCCGAGTTGGTGGTAGTACACTTTGTGGTACTCATTTTTGCCGGAAAGCTGGTTTTGGCCGGCTTTGGGCGCATCGTAACGGCTGTAGAAGAAGCCATCCTTGTACCAGGCCGCGCCCGATACTTTCACCCATTGCAGCTCATCGGCGAGGGGCTGGCGGGTTTTCAGGTCCAGCACTTTCAGCTGCTGCCAGTCGGAGCCGCCGCCGCTGGTGGCGTAGGCCATGTGGCGGTGGTCGTTGGAGTAGTACGTACCCATCAAAGCCGTGGTACCATCAGCCGAGAACTTGTTGGGGTCAAGCAGCAGATCGGGCTGGCCTTCCTGCCCGTTTTGCTGAGTGTAGAGTACCGCCTGGTTTTGCAGGCCGTCATTCTTGCTGAAATACAGCTGATTGCCTTCCTGCTGGGGAATCCCGAACCGCTCGTAGTTCCACATCTTGGTGAGCCGCTCCCGAATTTTGTCGCGGAACGGAATCTGCTCCAGGTAGCCGAAGGTGACTTTGTTCTCAGCCTCCACCCAGGCTTTGGTATCGGGCGAGTCGAGGTCTTCGAGCCAGCGGTAGGGGTCGGCTACGGAAGTGCCGAAGTAGTCGTCTTTGTGGTCGACTTTTTTGGTTTGGGGGTATTGCACGGAAGCGGAAGTGGAAGTAGAAACGGCAGCCGCTGTAGAGGTTGGCGCCTGCGACTGGGTGGAGCGGCAGGAGGCTAGGGCCGCCAGAGCTACTACGGGAAGGATGATTTTTTGCATGGTTGGGAATAGCGGGAAGAGCACCGAAGATAAATCACAGATGCTGCAGATTGGCCGGATGCCGCAGATTCTTTCAGATTTCAACGATGCAGGCACCCTTATATAGCAGCATTAATTTTATTAAGAATTTTTCTAAACAGAATTTCTGCCGTTCCTTTGCAGTACTTTAGACCTATTCTAAACAAACACACACCATGTTGAATCTTCGCTCCCTGGGCCTGACTTCTACTATTCTGGCTTGTGCCCTCACGGTGCAGGCCCAGCAAACTGCCGCCATCCGGGGCCGCGTAACCACCTCCGATGGTAGCCCCGCCGAAGCCGTAACCGTGGGCCTGAAGGGCCGTAGCCAGGGAGCCATTACCAACAACAAGGGCGAGTATGTAATTGAGCGGGTTCGGGACGGACAGTACACGGTGGTTGTATCGGCCGTGGGCCTGAAAACCACCGAGCAGCAGGTAACCGTGAGCGGGGGCCAGGCCACCGTGGCCGACTTTATGCTGACGGAAAATGCCGAGCAGCTCAAAGAAGTGGTTATCAGCGGCAACCGCACCAACAAGTTCAACCGCTCCACCAGCGTGGACGTGAACAAAATGCCGCTCAGTAACCTGGAAAACCCGCAGGTGTACGCCACCGTGGGCAAGGAGCTGCTGACCGAGCAGGTAATCTTTACCGTGGATGATGCGACCCGCAACGCGCCAGGCCTGCAGAAAATGTGGGATGCCACCGGCCGCGGCGGCGACGGGGGCGCCTTTTACGCCGCACGGGGTTTCGTTACCCAAAGCCAGCTGCGCAATGGCGTGGCCGGCAACGTAACTGGCAACATCGACGCGGTGAACCTAGAGAAGCTGGAAGTTATTAAAGGCCCATCAGCTACGCTATTCGGTTCGGCCCTGACGTCGTACGGTGGTCTGCTCAACCGCGTCACCAAAAAGCCATTGGACACTTTCGGGGGCGAGGTGAACGTGGCGGCCGGCTCCTACGGCTTCCACCGCGTATCGGCCGACGTGAACCTGGTAGACAGCAACACGCCCGCCGACCAGCCCAAAACGCTGGGCATCCGCCTGAACACGGCCTACACCTACGAGGACAACTTCCAGAACAAGGGCTACACCGGCTTCAACAAGAATTTCGCGGTAGCTCCCAGCTTGCAGTGGCGCCCCTCCGACCGCCTGACGGTGAACCTCGACGCTGAAATCTACAAGGGCCGGGGCACGGGCAACCAATTCATCTTCTTGTACTTCCCCCCCAGTGTGCTGGGCTTCGACCGGGCCGACAAGTCGCCGTTCGACTACCGCCAGTCGTACCAGGGGCCGGGCCTGATTCAGGACTCGCGCAGCACCAACCTGTTCGGGCAGGTGCAGTACAAGATTTCACCCGCCTTCACGGCTACCACTTACCTGACCAGCAGCAACAGCTACTCCAACGGTAACTCGGCCTACTACTACCTGACGCCCTCCACCCCAGAGTTCCGCCGCCGCCGCCCCGACCTGCCCGAAGCCGCCAACTACCTAGTGCGCGCCGACCAATCGACGGACAACAGCCAGCGGCAGCTCTGGGAAGCGCAACAGCTCTTCAACGGTGACTTCCAGGTGGGCAACATGCGCAACCGCGTGGTGCTGGGCCTGGATTTCCTGCGCGTGAACTCCGAGGTAAACTTCCTGGGCGGCAACTTCGATACGGTGGCGCTGGCCTCGCCCCGGCCCGTGCTGGACCAGTTCAACGGCACCAACATGAATGCCGTGTACGCCGCCAGTGGCGGGGGCCGCTATTTGGTGACTACCAAGTCGAACACCTACAGCGCCTTCATCTCGGATGTGCTGAACCTGACGGAGCAGTTGAGCGTGCTGGCCGCCCTGCGCGTCGACCACGTGGATAACAAAGGCGGACTATTTTACTCCCCGGTGCAGGCCTACAAGCAAACCACCTGGTCGCCGAAGTTCGGGCTGGTATATCAGCCGGTGAAAGACCGGGTGAGCGTGTTTGCTAACTACCAGAACAGCTTCAACAACCTGGGCCTTTACCTAGCCGCCGACGGCAGCCGCTCACTGGCCCGGCCCGAGCGCGCCAACCAATGGGAAGGCGGGGTGAAGCTGGACGCTGCCGCCGGCCGCCTCAGCGCCACGGTGAGCTACTACAATATTCGGGTGCAGGATCGGCTGCGGCTACTGGGCTACGCGCCCACCACATTTGAAGCCATTAACGCCCAGGATGCCACCCAGCGCAGCAAAGGCGTAGAAGTCAACGTGGTAGCCAATCCAGTGCGCGGCCTGAACGTAATCGGGGGCTTCTCCTACAACGACTCGAAATTTGAAGACTCGCCGGAGGAAGTGAACGGCCGCCGGCCCAACACCGCTTCCTCGCCCTACCTGGCCAACGTCTGGGTAAGCTACCGTCAGCCGGAAGGCGCGCTGAAGGGCCTGGGTGCCGGCATTGGCGGCAACTACGTGAGCGACAACAAGGTGCAGAACGCCGTGAATAACGTGTTTACCCTGCCCAGCTACACCGTGCTGAACGCCTCCGTGTTCTACGACCAGCCCAAGTACCGCATTTCGGCCAAGGTGGATAACCTGACGGACAAACAGTACTGGACCGGCTACACCACCATGAACCCCCAGCGCCTGCGTAGCATCATCGGCAGCGTAGCGTATAAGTTTTAACTTTACTATCTGTCATTCCGAGCAACGCAAGGAATCTGGGTTTATCTCCTAATGAGTACGCCAGATTCCTCGCTCTGCTCGGAATGACAGTTGTTTTCCCCTTACACGATGAGCACATTCAAGAAAACCGTCGGGAAGCTGCACTTGTGGCTGGGGCTGGCCTCCGGGCTGGTTGTGTTCATCGTGAGCCTGACGGGCGCCATTTTCGTGTTTCAGGATGACATCCGGGACTTCACGGAGCCTTGGCGCAAGGTGGAAGTGCAACAGTCGGCCATGGTGCTGCCCTCTCAGCTGCAGACGGCGGCGCTGGCTACACACCCCGGCGTGAAAGCAGTGGACTGCTGGACTACTTATTTCGGACCGGAACGCTCGGCCACGGTGTTCTTCACCGATAAAGCCGGCGCGCCCATTATGGTGTCACTGAATCCGTACACGGGCCGAGTGCTGTACGAGCAGGACTTGCGCACGCACCTCTTCTCTATTATCCAGGAAATTCACATGCACCTGCTGCTGCCCGAACCCATTGCCAAGTGGGTGGTAGGTGTCAGCATTTCCATTTTTGTGGTAATGATGCTGACGGGCTTGGTGCTGTGGTGGCCCAAGCGCAAACAGGAACGCAAGCAGCGTTTCACCATCAAGTGGGGAGCCCGCTGGCGGCGCGTTAATTATGACTTGCACAACGTGCTGGGCTTTTACGCGGCCAGCATTGGGTTGGTACTGGCGCTGTCGGGCCTGTTCATGATTTTCCCCGCGATACTGCAGTCCATTGTGTACGTGGTAGATGGGGGGAAGCCAGCGCCGCAGGAACTGATGGAAACCAAGCTCGACACCCTGCAGACCGTATCGGCTGCTGACCAGCCCTTATCCGACGTAGTGTACCGCACCGCACGCCGCCTTTCGCCCGCCAACGAAATGGTACTTATCGGCCCAACCGGCGCGGGCAAAGCCCCTACGTTTTGTTGGACCTACAAGAAGGCCCTGCACTACTATCACCGCGACGAGTATGCCTTTCACCCTGTATCGGGCAAGGTGCTGGACTCCCGCTTTCACGAGACTAAAAGCGCGGGCACCAAGTTCTCGGATATGAACTACGACCTGCACGTGGGCCAGATTCTGGGTTTCGGCGGCAAGCTCGTGGCTTTCCTAACAAGTCTGATTTGTGCCAGCCTTCCTGTTACCGGCACCGTTATCTGGTGGGGCCGCCGCAACAAAACCAAGAAGAAAAGGCCGCAACGGCTGCAAGTAGCTATGTAGCTTTTACCCTGCCGCATTGGGCAGAAAGAAGGACCTTATCAGGCAAGATCAACAGCTCAAAATAGTGACTGTTTCTTGCGTGGGAAGGTCCTTCGCTGTGTTCATTAGCCGTTACATCCGCCCTACTTTCGGAATCACCTGAATCAGGAAGCGCTTGTTGTCGCCTTCGCGGCGGCCGGAGTAGCGGCCGGTACCGTAGAAGCCACTACCCCCGATGATGAGCTCAATGTTGCGGTCTTGGCTGAAGTTGAGGTTGTTTTGCTTCCAGAGATTGAGCAGGTTGAGGGCGCGGCGGTAACTGAGCTGGTAGGTGCTCTGCTCTTCACGCTGGTTGCGTGGGTCGCCCTGGGGGTAGCGGGCGGCCATGCCTTCCACAATCACCAGGTAGCGCACGTTCTGGCCCTGGTTGGTGGCGCTGAGGCTGCGTAGCCGTTCCCGCAGGAGTTGTCCGGCCTGTAGCAGCGCCGGTTTATAGCTGTCCTGAATTTCGTCGCGACCGGCTTTGAATTGCACGTTCAGCTTCAGCTCATACCGCTCGTTTTGGGGGTCGTAGCGGAAATAGCGCCCCTCCAGCCGTCTGAGCGACTCCCGGATGCGAGTAATCTGCTCTAGTTCAACAGCCTTGGCTTTCAGCTCGCCGTTGGCCTGCTTTAGCTCCCCTTCCCGGTCCTTGAACAGCTTGAAGCTATACACAAACAGCACCAGCATCACCACGAACAAGGACGTCATCAGATCCACGTAGCTGGGCCAGAAGAAGTCGTTGCTTTGGCGCTTGTTGGAGGTGGAGTTGTTCATGAATGTCGGCGAAGAAACGGCAAGCTACCACCGAAGCGGCAACTTCGGTAGTAGCTGCAAGAACGACGCCAGGGCCATTGGGTTCCGCTGCTGTTTTATGTTGCCTGGGCTACTCGCCGCCGTACTTGCTTTTGCCATTGCCGCCGGCATCCATACGCACGATGCGGGGAGTGAAGGAACCCAGCACATCGACCAGCTCTTGCTGGTGGGCCATTACCTGATGAATGTCTTTGTAGGCCATGGGGGCTTCGTCGAGGCCGCCGCCGATGAGTTCCACGCCTTTGTCGCGCAGCAAGCGGCGCAACTCTCCTTCGCTCACCTCCTTTTTGGCCTGGGTGCGCGACAACCGCCGGCCGGCCCCGTGGGAAGCCGACTGAATAGAATCCTGCTCGCCCCTGCCCCGCACAATGAAGCCTGGCGCCGTCATAGAACCTGGAATAACGCCCAGCACTCCTTTTCCGGCCGGTGTGGCCCCTTTGCGGTGCACAATGGCTTCGCGCCCGTCGGGCAGGGTTTCTTTCCAGGCAAAATTGTGATGGTTCTCCACCTTGGCCAGCGGCTTTTCGCCTAGGGCCTGGCTGAGGCGGCGGTGAATGTCGCGGTGACAGGCCGAAGCATAGTCGCCAGCTAGGTTCATGGCCCGCCAGTATTCCTGCCCTTCTTGGGTATCCAGGTCGAGCCAGGCGAGGTAGCGGGCTTCGGGCGGCAAGGGGCATTTGCTCATGGCCACTTTGGTGTAGTGCTGGGCAATGGCCGCACCCAAGCCCCGGGAGCCGCTGTGGGAAAGCAGGCCCAGATACTGGCCCAACGGCACGCCCAGCTCGTTATCGGGAGTCATAATATCGACCACACCCCACTCCACGAAGTGGTTGCCGGAGCCAGAGGAGCCCAGTTGGTTGATGGCCGCTTCCCGCTTACCTCGCACCACCGCAATTTCCCGGAACTCCGGCCGGTCCAGGATAGGGTCGTCGGTGGGATTCTTGAACACTTCCTTGGCCCCGAAGCGGGTGTGGTTATGCAGCAGCTTCTTCAATTCCTGCATGCGCTGGCCCAAGTACTGCCGCGGCAGCTCAAACACCGATAACGCCATCCGGCAGCCAATATCCATGCCCACGCCGTAGGGAATTACGGCATTATCCACGGCTAGCACGCCCCCAATGGGCAAGCCGTAGCCCTGATGGGCATCGGGCATGAGGGCACCATCCAGCGTAACGGGCAGTTGCATGGCGGTGTCCATCTGCTTGCGGGCCCCATCCTCAATAAAGGCCTCGCCGTAGCGGCGGTAGTCCTTCACCTCCGGGTTCAGGCCTACGTCACGTTTCGGGTCGGGCACGAATTCCTTGGCTACGTCCCGCCACAGCGAGTCGCGCAGGTAAGCGTAGGGGTCTTCCTTGATGCGGCGCAGCAAAGCCAGGGCGCTGCCTTTGTCCAGCTTGCTGAGTTGCCGGTCTTCCAGTACGTCTAGGGCCAGGTTGATGGCCCGGCCTTCGGGGTAGCCGAGCTTGCGTAAGTCGTTGCCGCGCAGTTTTGAAGTCGCCATAACAAATCGGGTGGGTACGACTGGTTGTAGCGTGTTTGGATGGTGTTGGGTTATGGATGAGTTTGTAAACTATTCCCCAAACTGTAAATCAATCACTCTAATTACACAAGTACTCCTAATTCAAATTATCAACTACAAAACCGATAGCTTCTCCTGCATTCTCAAAAAACCATTTTCTCTCATTATTATACGTTGACACGACATAACGTCCGTCGTAAAAGTAAA
Source organism: Hymenobacter sp. UYP22 (assembly GCF_040547285.1). Taxonomy (NCBI): domain Bacteria; kingdom Pseudomonadati; phylum Bacteroidota; class Cytophagia; order Cytophagales; family Hymenobacteraceae; genus Hymenobacter; species Hymenobacter sp. UYP22. The sequence goes on from NZ_JBEPPK010000015.1 coordinate 124,151, forward strand.
TACACAGAAAATAATCATGTACCACAAACCGACTAGGCTCGTAACAATGCAAGCCTAAACGGCCTAAGCTGATGTATGGGAATAAATACCTTAATTTTCTATTTGCACGGCATGTATTTAATAATTCAATTGTTTTTTCAGGGTAAAAGTGCAGAGGAAATTCAGATAAGCATTGTCTAACATCAGCCCATGTATTGTTAATGTTAATTACTTTATTGATAGCCATTTAAATTATTAACCTATTTAACAAAAGACAATTCCCATCAATATTATACCGGCTTCACCCCACCGAACAAGCTGTCCATAAACCGCTGGAAACGGTTTTTGGAAGTGGCTTTTACCAGCACTGTGTTCAGGCTGGATAACTCCAGCAGCAGCTTGGCTTGCACCTGCGAGTCCAGCTCGATTTTGCGGAGTAGCTCGCGCTGGGTGGCGGTTACGTCGCGGCTGAGGTCGGCTTGCTGGGTGTTGAGGTTCTGGAAGGGCTCCATCTGTTTCAGCAGCTTCTCGAAGACGTTATCGGCGTTCAGCTTCTCGAAATACTGCTGCCACTTCTCGTAGGCCAGCTGGGCCTGTCGCTCGTTGTAGGCCAGGCGCTTGTCCATCACGTCGGCGAGGCCTACGCCGGCCTGGTCGATGTGCTGCTCGGCGCGGTCCTTGAGGTTGCGCAGCTCCACTTGGTGCTTCTGGAAGAAATCCAGCATCAACTGCACCGAATTGTTGTTGCCGCCGATGTACTGGCCTAGGTCGTTGATGCCCTTCTCGAAGCCCCGCAGTCGGTCTAGGATGCTGTTCACGGCCTCGGCCGAGTGGTAGCCGTTCTGCAACATCTCGTTGAGGCGCTGCTGGTAGCCGGTAAAGGCGCTGAACATTTCGGCCGACTCGCGCACCTTCTCAAACACCATGATATTGGCCGCCGCCATCTTGTCGTAGCCGATGGTATCGAGGCGTTCCAGGAAGTTACTCTGCACCCGGATGTTCTGCGTCACCTTTTCCAGCAAGGGGTTGAATAGCTCAATTTGGCCCACAAACTGCTGGTTGAAGGCATCGAGCACCGACTTCAAGTTGGTGAGCGAGCTGGCCATATCGGCGTGCAGCACCGGCAGCAAGCGGGCTTGCAGGAAGGTGTAGTACTGGTTCTGGAGCCGATCGAGCTGGTGGCGGGCCTGGCGCAGCACGCCGTTGCCGAGCAGCGTGAGCAGCAGCCCCACAAAGGAGCCCGTCATGGCAATCAGCACACCCGTAAGGAAAGGAGTCAGCGCGTTTTCATCCGACACCCCATTGCGGGCAATGCCTACGAGGCCCAGAATCACGCCCAGAAACGTGCCCAGAAGCCCCAGGTACAAGGGAGTGGCCACCTCGGCCTGCACCGCATTGTCCAGCACCTCACTCTGCCGCTCCGAAATGTCTTTCAGAATCCCAAAGTCGGCGGCCGCTCCTTTGTTGTGGCGCAGGTAGTCGTTAGTATCCAGCAGGATTTCCTGGAACTCCGGGGAAGCATTTTCGGCCTTGATGAGGTTGGAGGCAAAGGCTTCGGGGGGCGCGTCGGCGGCGTAATCGGGCACGTCGCGGCCGTCGGGCAGCACAATGCGGTGCTCTACGCGCAGGCTTTCCTTGGGCGGATACAGGGCCGCCAGCCGCCGCGCATTGGCCCGCGTTTGCAGGAACGTGCGAATCTGCAAACCCACCACCACGGCTACTACCAGGATTTCGAGGATTATTTCCAGCATATAATCGTAAAGTACGCTATTCTTTGCCCGTCATCCTGACGAAGGAAGGACCTCATCACGCTCAAACGAATCGTGGATACGAAGTTCGTGCAGCTGTGATAAGGTCCTTCCTTCGTCAGGATGACGGACAGGGTTTACTCGAATCGGATGGCGGCTTTCTGCTCAATCTGCCAAGCTCCAGCCACTTTGCGCAGCACACCCTCTTCCTCCGTTATGATGCGCGTAACCGGGCCAGCGGGCTGCTGGTATTTGCAGGCTTCACGCAGAGAATATTGCGCGCTCTGGATGGCGTAGGCGTGCACGGCGGGGTTCTGCGTCACGCTGAACGTGGCCAGCTCGGGCCACTGCGGGTCTAGGTGAATCTCGTAGATGCTGTCGTGTTGGGGCTCGTCCGAGAAGTCGTACTCATTAAATGTACCGTTCACGGGCACCTTCACATAGCGCGTGCGAGGCTGGTCGGCGGCCGGAACAGCTGGAGTGGCAAGTAGCTGCACAGGTGGTACTAGGCTTTCAAACTCGTCGTGCGTGGTGGGAGCAGGCGCACTGCCAACCGGCGTTTCCATTGGCTGAACCGGAGCCGGAGCAACTGGTGCAGGTGAAACGGCCTGAGTTGGGGTTGAGGCAACGGGAACCGGAGCTGCCGCAACGGGTTGTGGTGCGGGCGGTGGGGTTGGCTTAGCGGCAGCTGTAAGCGCTGCAGCCGGAGCAGATTTCTGCTGGGGCTGGCGTTTCTGCAGCTCCTGTTCTACCCGCTGCTGAATTAGCTGCTCCAACTCGCGCAGTTGGGCCGGGGAGAAACGGTCGGTCGTTTTGCCACCGGCGCTGCTGGGGCTGGTTTGCAGCGCGGCAATATCGTCCCGGCGTTTGTCGATGCGGGCGTTGATTTCTTTCCAGGACGCGCCAATGCTACGCTTCAGCAACGCGTACAGCACCAAGCTCAGCAGCGCCAGAATCAGAGCCAGCGGGCCAAAGAACTTGTTCATCAGGCTTTCCCCTGCCCCGGTGGTAGCGGCGGCAACGGGCGTGGCAACGCCAGCCTCGTCCAAACCCGCGTCGCCGGGGGCGGCGGCCGTGGCTTCGTCGGTGGTGGCAGTGGTGTCTACGGTTTCGGTCTCAACGGCGGCTTCGGCAGCAGGCAGGTCGCCGATGGGCGTGCCTTGGTCGAGGTAGTTTTTTAGGGCCGTTTCCAGCTTCGTCACGCCGGCCAACCGGGCAGCATTGCCCTTGCGCGACGGAGACGTGCGCAGTCGGTTGATGATTTCGCGCACCAGTGTCTGCAGGCGGGAGTTGTCGGAACCCAGGCCTTTGTACATCACGCCCTGTACCTCCAGCGGCTGGTACAGCGCCGAGTACACCCGCTGGTTATCCGATTTAATGCTACCCTCTAGCGCCTTCAACGACCCGCCACACTGCAACTGGCTTTTCAATTCCGGGTGGCCGGTATCCTCGTACACGAATTTGGCGGTAGCACACCATATCTGCACTTTCCGCTCTTCCAATGTTGGCTGGCCGAGGGGCGTTTGGGCATGGCTGCCCGCCGCCAGTAGCAGCAGTCCGGAAAGCAAAGAAGCAGCGCGACGAGAAAGGATCATAGGGTGTTGGGGTAGAAAGAGGGCGAACTTGGTTCCCAGGGTTGAAACCCTGGGCTAGTCAGCAGAAGGATAAGCGGGAGCAGTTGTTGTCAACTATTCGGTTTCAAGTAGCCATTTATTCTGAAGATTCCTTCTGTCTCGTCAAAGGGAATGGAATGTTTACGCAAAGCCTGTCGAACCCAAGAGCTAAAATCGACAGTAGACTTATCCACCAACCGCCCCACATAGGTTCGGCGGGTTGAATCAATTTCCATCCACTCTATTACTCTCACATCCCCAGACTTGACCCATTCCCAGTCAAGATGATAAAAGCTATAGCCTGTTAGTTCGTCATTGACATACTTGATGCGTACCTCCGGATTGAACTCTGGATGGTAAGTCATCTCCTGCGCCAGTTCCTTCCATTTCGTCCGGTTCATGACGGATGCAAGCTGGTTCGCGAAAATGAACTCCATTATCTTGTCATTTTGCATAAGACCAGACACTTTATTGCTAATCTTTTCAGAAGCATAGCCGCTGCCTAGCCCAGGGTTTCAACCCTGGGCCACCGCGCCAGTAGTGTTACGCCTGTAGTTCGCGGCTCAGGTTGTACAGAGCCTGTTTCAGCGGCAGAAAGAATAGGGTTTCCGGCAGGGTTTCGTCGGAGGAGAGCTGGCGCTGGAACTGGTGCAGGCCCAGGCTCAGGCTGTCTTCGATTTCGCGGAGCAGGATGTCTTTTACGCGCTGGCGGTCCACGTCCACGCCCACTTCGCGCAGGTAAGGGGCCACATCGTCGCCTTCCAGCACCAGGGTGAGGTAGTTACGCACGTTTTCCAGCACGGTATCCTTCAGGGCGGCATCCACCTGGTTCAGTTTCAGGCGCTGCTGGTTGAGCTCGGTGCCTTCCACAGCGCCGCTGTACTTCACGGGCTTGATGTTGTCGTAGTCGGTGGTGGTTTTTTCCTCGAACAGCACGCCGCCGTTGGTGGTGGCTTCCTTGGGGTTGTCGGCCAGGATGACGCGGAAGTTGTGGGGCGGCTCGGTGCCGGTTACGGCTTGGAAGATGGCTTTCGTAATCTTTTCGATGGCCACCAGGGAGCTGCCCCCGGCCAGCAGGCGCAGGTAGAGGCTGCCTTTACCCGAGAAGCACAGGTAGCGCGGCGTTTTCAGGCCGAGGTGCTTGGTGAGTTGGGCCGTGTGGTAGATAATGCTGGTGTAGTGCAGGTAGAACAGCACCCGCAACTGCCGGCCTTTTCCTAAGCCTAGCGCCTGGGTAAAGCGCAGGGCATCATCGTACTTGAACAGCAGGCTGGTCACGTCGGCGGAGCCGAAGTCAGTGTTGCTGAGGGCGGCGCGCAGGTAGCCTTTGTACTCCTGGTTTTGCTCGGAGTCGGGCAGGCTTTCCACGTGGCCCACGCCGAGGCGGAGCAGACCGTTCTGCTTGGGCGCACCCTGCACGCGGGCGTACCCGTCACCCCACAGGTCGTCGCCGGCGAAGCGGAACGAGGTGCTGAAAGCCGGTTTCTGGTCGGCAAAGAGCAGCAGGTCGGTGGTACCGCCACCGATGTCGATGTTCACCACGTTTTCGTCGCGGTTAGGCACTACCTGATTGGTGGCGGTGAGGTAGTAGTACGGCGCCACCGACTCGGTGAGGCAGATGGTAGCGCGGCGCGTTTTGAACACCTGCTGGAACGACTCGTCCCACACCTGCTGGAACTGGTTGCGCAGAAACCCATCGAAGCTCAGCGGCGCAAACCACACCACCCGGGTATCCTCCAGAATACCGCCATGCAGCGCGGCCTTGTGGCGCAGCAGCAGCAGAATTTCCCGGAAAAACGCCTCGATACGGGCCACGCCCTGCGGGTCCAGCTCGGCCGACCATTTCAGGTTGGTTACAAACCGGTTCTGGGGCAGCTCGGCCGTGGTTTCGGTATTGATGCTGAAACCGATGTTGATGTTGCTGAGCACCTTGGCCGGCTCGTTGGCAAACGACGTGGTTTCGCACACGGCCGTCCGAATCGGGAATTCGTAGGCCGACCCGCCTTCTCCCACGAAGCTGGGCACAAACTCCCGGTTCTGCAGGGTGGCAATGTGCGTCCAGATTTGCCCGGCACCGGTACGGTAGCGTTGCGCCGCTGAGAGGCCGGCGTCGGCCACCGGGGCGTGTAACCACTCCACCTGCACATCGGCCTCCCCAATGGTGAGAGGGCGCGGGTGGGCCGTGGGCGAATCGGCGTAGGCAATGTGGGTGTTGGTGGTGCCAAAATCCACCGCGAAGGTGAAGCGGCGGGTGCCGCGGTCCAGCTCACGCCAGCGCGGCACCAGCAGGCCCCTGGCCGGCTCCGCGCCGATGGTGGCGGGCGGGCAGGTCAGCTCCGCGAGGTCGAAGTGCGTGCCGGTGACTTCGTAGTACGTGCTGCCGGCGGTGGCCATGCTCTTCTGGGTGCGCTCGTAGCGGGTGGCGCGGCGGGCAGCCCCCTGCTCCGTAATCCGCTCCCCATTCACGAAGAACGTGAGGTCGTAGCGGCGGTTGAGCATGGTGGGCCCGTTGTCGGCATCCACCAGCATCACCTTATACAAGTCGTTATACTCGGGCTGGTAGCGCACTTTGTAGAACGGGAACACGCCCACGCCCACGGCGGCCTTCACAATACGGCCCTTCTCCAGAATCTCGCGGCCCTGGGCATCTTTCGGGTTTTGCGGATTGGTGTAGTAGCTGCGCTCAAACGTGATAAAGCGGCCCGCCTGCACCGGCACCCGCAGCTGCACGCGCACGTGGCTTAGGTCGATGGTAAAGGTGAGCAGCTCCGCCAGCTCGTTTTCGGTAAAGTACTCGAAGAAGGCTTGCTTCAGCGGCAACAAATACGGGAAACGTGCCCGGCCTTGCCCATCGGCGCCGTATTGGAACGTGACTTTGCCGGTATGGAAACGCTGCGTATTCAGCTCGTAGGGCAACTCCACCAAAGAGTCTTCCAGCAAGTCGCCCACCGTGAGGTAGGGGTACTTGAAGCCTTTACCGGGCAGCACACGGCTTTCCAGCGCCAGTTCATCATAGTACGGCACCGGCGTACGGTCGTCCCAAGGCTGGCCGTTGAGGTAGTTGGCCCCGGGCATGGTCAGGTTGGGGCGGAGCACCAGAGGGCGTGGCCGGCCGCCAACCGCCTCGCGGGTAGGCTGGATGAATAGGTCGGAGCTGGTCACGGCCGACTGGTCGGCGCGGCCGGGCAGGGGCACGCCTTTCACGCTCACCAGGTTGCCCTGCACGTCGGCCAGAGCCGGGTAGCGGGTAGCAAACTGCTGGGCGCTCCGGTCGCCCTGCATCTGGAGCTGGTTGATTTTTGAGCGGTCGAGGCCGGCGTACACGCTGCCGGCAAACTCGCGGCGCTGCAGCTGCGGGTAGGCCAAGAACAGCTCGTACACAAACTCCCGAAACTGCGGGTCCCGGTCTTCGAGCAACACCGTTTGCTTGTCGAAATAGTGGCCGCGAGCCTGCGGGCGCTCCAGATCCAGTGGCTCCACAGCAGGGCCGGTGAACAGGATGGTCAGCGGCGAGGTACCACCCAGCAGGCGCGTACCACCCGCCAGCTCCGGCGACTCATAGTACACCAGGTACATGTCGGAAAAGTCGCGGAACCGCTCGTCCTGCATATACAGCTGCAGGGTTTCGCCCAGCAGGCGCGTACCCTCCTCCTGCCGCATCCGGCGGATTTCGGCCTCGGCATTCCAGCGGCGCAACGTGATTTTGCGGCCGGCCTGGGTGTAGAGGTGGTAGTTGTAGAGCAGCTCCAGCAAGTCCCAGAAGTGCGTCGTCAGCTCGTGGTACACCGAGCCGGGGTTACGCTGCCCTTCGCGGGCCAGGAAGTCGAAAGCCGTTTCAAACAGGTGCATCCGCGCAAACGGCGTCGGGATGCTCACGGCCAGGTTGCGCGACTTACCCCCCGCGGGGTCCGTCACGGTGTTGATTTCGGTGCTGGTAACGGGGGCAGTTTTCTGCCAGCCCTGCACCTGCTGGGAGCCGTTGTTGTGTAAGCGAAGGACTTTGGCCATATCGTTTTCCGGGGTTCCCAGAGATGAAACCCTGGGCTAGTTAGCGATTCTGTTCTTGGTTGGCGGAGTGGTGCTGGATGCGGGCGGCGCGGGTATTGCAGATGTCCCAGGGCTGAAGCCCTGGGCTACGGAGCAGATTGTTCGGTTTTCGCTGACTAGCCCAGGGCTTCAGCCCTGGGATATGTGCGCCGCCCGCGCCGCCTGCGCCGCCTGCACCTCATGGTACCCGCGCCATCTTTTCCAGCATTTCCATTTCCTGCCAGTAATCCTGTTCTTGATGGTGTTTTTCCTGGTTGCGGATGTAGTTGCGCACCCGCTCTACATGCGATGGACTCACAGAAAACGCGCCGTAGCCATTCTGCCAGCCGAAGGTGAAATCCGTCAGGCCCTGCTCATTTACCCAGCGCGCGCTTTTGCCCTTTAGCTGTTGCATCACCAAATCCAGCCGGTCAGTGGTGCGCAACGAAAGCAGGCAGTGCACGTGGTCATGAACGCCGTTCAGAAAGTCGAGGTGAATGTTGCCTGTTTCCGCAATGTGTCGAATCTGGTTAAACAGCACTGGTTTCAGTTCCGCCGTGAGCCAAGGCTGCCGGTTTTTGGTAGCCCACGTAACATGCACCCACAACGACTGAAAAACGTGGCTCATACTTCTTATCCTAATGGCCCGATGTCCCAGGGTTGAAACCCTGGACTACGGAGCATTTCTCAATGAATAACCGCCCTCCCGCTGACTAGCCCAGGGTTTCAACCCTGCGACACTTGGGACGGCCGGGCCGCGCGGGCTACACCACCTTCACCTTCTCCTCAAACGCCTTATCGGTCACATCATAGAACAGCTCCAGCAGCTTGCGGAAGTTGTCGGGTTCCTGAATGGACTTCTCAGTTTTGTTGAGGTTGTCGAGTAGGTAGTTGTGGCTGAGGCCTTTGTTGAAGAAGTCGTTCCACTTCTTCTCCACCGGCTTGCCGAGAATCATGGCGTTGAAATCGTCGGTTTGCAGGTCGAAGGGACGGAAGGCGCGGCGGTTCTGGGCCAGCTCCTGCAGCCACTGGTCCACGCCCGAGTCCTGGCTGTGCAGGAAGGTGTTCAGTTCCCGGAAGATGGGCTCGTTGCGCATGGCGTAGTCCAGCTTCAGGTTGTCGGCGTAGGGGGCTTTGTCGGTGGGCAGGTGCTGCTTGTGGTAGCGCGTGAAGTACAGGAACTGCGTGAGCTGCTTAGCCATGATTTCCCGCGTCTCGTCGGGCAGGTGGCTGAATTGCAGCTCCGGCGCGTCCTGGTTCAGGCCGTACTCGTGGAAGTGCGGGCCGCCGGTGCGCAGCTCGGCGGGCGAGTAGCGCATGAAGTCCACGATGCTCAGAGCCGCCAACAGCTCTATTACGTGGGCCTTGTTCTTCTGCTGGGTGCCGCCGGGCTGGTTTTCGTAGGGCGTGTCGGGCGTGTCGGCGAGGTAGTACAGCGCGTCGAGGCCCTGCAGGTTGTGCTCGTAGTAGCTGAGCGCCGCCTTGGTTTTCGTCAGGAAGTTGTTGGAGTCGATGACGGCGTTGTCTTCGCTTTGGAGGGCGAAGTAGGGCATCACCGTCACGGCACCGGTGGGCGCGTCGCGGAGATAGCGGGCGTTGCTGAGGCGCGTGTTGGTGTCCTTCAGGTTCTTGAGCATGAGCGGGAAACCCGCCGCACCCGTACCGCCGAAGATGCTCGACACAAAGAATACCCGGTCACCATCTTGGAAGTTATCCGCAAAAAACCGCATTTCTGGGCTTTCCACCAGCTTGTTCAGTACTATACTGCCCACGTTCGGGGAACCGCGGAAACCAATGGTTAGCGGGCTTTCCAAGTTATCCTGCGTGAACAACAAATCCACCAAGCCCTTGGAATCAACCGACAGGCCATCATAGCTCAGGTACTGCCGGAAGCTCTGGTTGATGCCGCCGAAGTCGAAGATGAAGGTGTCCTTCACTGAGCCATTCACATCCTGCGAAATGCCACTCAGCGTACTGATATCGGTCTTGAAGAAGCCTTCTTCGCGGGGACCGAGGCGCTTGTAGATCTGCTGATAGCTCTGCAGCAGCTGCACCGTGCGGTTCATGTCGCCGTTGTGGGCGTCGGGGTCGATGATGATGGGCACTACCCGGTCGCAGTTGGGCAGGTCCACGCCCGCAGCCAGCAGCATCGTGAGCGAGCGAATCACGCGGGAACCCGTGCCGCCAATACCGAATAAAAAGAGTTTAGCCATGAGTTGGAGGGAGTAGTAGGTATTGAGTAGCTAGAAACGGGATTGAGCTTACAGCACAGTTGGCTTGTCGCCGACTCACTACTCAATACCCAGTACTCAATACTAAAACGGTGTGGTGCTGGCGTTGGTGGAGGCGCGCTTGAACAGCAGCGAGAAAATGAAGAACCACACCAGGGCCAGAATGGCGTTCCAGGTGGCCAGCCAGTAGATATAGCTATGGTCGGTGACCTGCTGGGCGTTAGTTTGCCAGATGGTCACTACAAAGGCAATCAGCGCATTTAGCACCAGGAAAATGCTCCAGTGACGGCCTTTGTTGAAGGTAGCCACGCCCATAGCGCGGTTGATGAGCAGGTAGAAAACCAGCGCCAGCCCGGCAGAAATGCCCAGGTTCAACAACCCGAGGTTGGGGAAGATAACGTCGCGGTACACGGGCGTATCCGCCGGGGGCTGGGGGTTGCCGATGAGTTCGTAGAGGAAGCGGAAGAATGCTTTCATGGAAAGAGGTGATGCCGGGCTCCGGGCCGGCAACCCGTGGAACGATGAGAAGGATACGAAATTGTGAGGCCGGGCATCAGCCGTTCCTCGTTACCAAGGAACGAAAACCGTTCCAAATCGGTGAATAAGTGGGTCAATACAGGCCACCTGCAACTCGGCCGTAGCGCTATTCAGCTGGTTGTAAGGTGAGTGGCAACTCAAAAATTGGGCGGGTTGAGTTGGCGGGCTCTAGGCCATCGAGCAGAGAGCTGAGGGCAAAGGTTTTGGGAGCGGGCGTGCCGTCGTTGCGGGTAGTCCACTGGGCCACCCACGCGGGGCGCTGGTCTTGGAGGCGCAGCACCAGTGGGCGGGCCGCTTTCGGCTGCCGCGTCAGGCGCACCTTGGCGAAGTGCGTGAACTTGCTCTGGGGGCCGCTGCTGGCTTTGGTCTGGTCGGTGGCGGCCATTACGTCCAGCAGTTTGGCGTCGGTATCCACGCCTTCCAGATTCAGGTTCTGCTTGAGGTAGGCCACATCCTTATACTGGCCGGGCAGCTGGCCCAGGTTCAGGCCCACCACAAACTCCACCGGCTGCTGGGCCGAGACTTCCGACACGGCCACCACGCGGTAAGTACCGGCCGTGCGCTTGCTGGCCCCGGCGTCGCCGTAGTACCACGCGCCTTTGTTCTGGTATTTATCGAGCACCGAGTAGGCTGGGCGCGGATACGTAACGCCGAAGTGGGCCTGTTTGGCGGGTTGCTGTTCCAACAAGGCGGCATCGAAGCGGCGCACGGCATCGGCGGGGCCCAGCACCCAGATGTAGTAGGGTATTTCGGTGTCGCAGCAGTTGGTTTTCTTGCCCGCCGCTTTCAGGGCCGGATAGTACGTACCCCGGAAATCTGAGAGGTAGCCGTACACCGACACGGCCAAGCCTTGTTGCGCGCCGTTGCGCTGCAGCGCGTCGGTAATGTCGGTTTTGATGTAGGGAATGGCCCCGGCGTTTTTCGGGGAATAGATGAAGTCCGAAATCAGCACATTTACGGTACCGGGCTGGTAATAGCGCGTCATCAGCGTATCGAGCACGGCGGGCAGTTCGGTGCTTTTGGCCGGCTGCTGAATGCCGCTGCGCACGGTGCCGGAAATACCCGAATACGTGTCCTTGTATGGCTTCTCCTTGATGCGGAAGAACGTCTTCTGCCGCGCGGCCCGGGTGCGATTAATTTCCGAAAGCAGCTGTGCTACGTGCTGCTGAAACTTGGTATTTTCGCCGCTAACGCCGGTTTTGGGCATGAAGCCTTCCATCGAGCCCGATACTTCCAGAAACACGTTCACGGCTTGCAGGGGCTGAGCAGCCGCGCTATTTGTTACATCAGCCGCTTCCTCCGGGGCTTCCACGCCGGGCGCCTCCGTAGGCCGTACATTATCGGGTAATTCAGCCTTCGGCTTTTCAGAAACAGCGGCTCCCTCCTCCGATTTCATATCGGAGCGAGAGTAACAGCCGCACAGTAGCAACGACAGGCCCAGGGCGGGCAGCAGGCGGGGGAAGGAGGTCAGGTAGCGCATCGGGCTAAAGTAACGACAATCTGCCCGCAGCGGATACATGAGTGGTGAAGTTGTGAAATGGTGAAGTGGTGAAATGGTCTGACCACACCAGTAGACAGAACATTTCACAACTTCACCATTTCACAACTTCACCATCCCTTAGCTGTAGTCGATTTCCGTGTTGTCGCCGATGTTGAGGCTGTGACGGGTGCCTTTGAACAGGGCATCGGAGCCGACGATGCAGTCGTGCATGACGGCGGAGCGCAACTCGCTGTAGGAGCCAATGATGGACTCGCTCAGAATAGTATTCTTGACGATAGTCCGGTCGCCGATGGCTACGTTGGGGCCAATGATGGAGCCGGAAATCTGGCAGTCTTTGCCGATGCTGACGGGTGGGATGATGATGGTATCCGGAAACTCGGGAAACTCGCGGCGCTTCAGGAACTCGGGGCGGTTGAGCAAGCGGGCATTGGCTTCCAGCAGGCTTTCTTTCCGGCCGCAGTCAAACCAGTTATCCACGGACGTAGTCACCATTTCGGCCCCATCCTGAATCATGAGCATCAGCGCATCGGTGAGTTGAAACTCACCGTGGGTACGCTGGTCCTGGTCGATGATGCGCTCCAGGGCCGAAGCCAGCCAGTCGGGGTTGGCCAGCTTGTAGAGGCCTACCAGGGCGTAGTTCGACTTCGGAATTCGCGGCTTTTCCACCACTTTGGTTACGCGGCCACCGGCACCGGTTTCTACCAGACCAAATAACGAGGGGGTTTTTACTTCTTTCACGGCCAGCACGTTACCGGGCGTAGCCATCATGGCGGGCAGGTCTACATCCACAATGGTATCCCCGAGCAAAATCAGGATGCCATCCTGCTCATGGCGAAACTGCTCCCGGGCCAGCCACAGGGCATGGGCGATACCCTCGCGGGGCTCCTGTACTACAAAGGTGCTGCGCAGCTGCGGGTATTGCTTGCGCACGTAGCTCTCCACTTTCTCCCCCAGATAACCAATGATAAAGACGAACTCCTGCACCCCGGCGTCCATCAGCCGGTCGATGATATGACCCAGGATGGTGTTGCCGGCCACGGGCACCAGCGTTTTGGGCTGGGTGTGCGTATGGGGGCGCAGGCGGGAGCCGATACCGGCTACGGGAATAACTGCTTTCATGAGGGGAGAAAAATCGGGAAGCACCGAAGCGCAAAATACACAAAGCCGCCGGAGCAACCGCCCAGCACAACCGCCCGGGCCTGAATTCGTACGTTGCAGCACCATAGTTTTGCACCTGGCACGCTCCCAGGCGCAGAGCCTACTGGTAAACCACAACGGCAGCTACGAAGTTAGCAAGCCTTTAATTTGCTTCTCTCTTCCATTTTTTAACTCTCCCTCACTTTTATGAAACGCTTTCTGCTCTATTTCGCCGGCCTAGTGCTGCTGCTTACTCAGTCGTCCTGCGGGTACAACTCCATGGTTTCCAAAGACCAGGCCGTGAAAGCTCAGGTGGGCAACGTGCAAAGTGCCTACCAGCGCCGCTCCGACCTGATTCCGAACTTGGTAAACACGGTAAAAGGCGCCGCTAACTTTGAGAAGTCGACCCTGACGGAGGTGATTGAGGCCCGCGCCAAAGCCACCAGCGTGCAGCTGAATGCCAACGACCTGACCCCCGAAAACCTGAAGCAGTTCCAGGAAGCCCAGTCGCAGGTGAGTGCGGGCCTAGGCCGTCTGCTGGCCGTATCGGAAAACTATCCGGAGTTGAAGGCTAACGCCAACTTCCAGGAGCTGCAGGCCCAGATTGAAGGCACCGAAAATCGCATCAATGTGGAGCGCAACAAGCTGAACGTAGTAACCAACGACTACAACGGCTACATTAAGAGCTTCCCCAACAACCTGTTTGCCGGCATGTTCGGCTTCAAGGAGAAGCCTTACTTCGAGGCCGACGCGGCCGCCCAAAAAGCGCCTACTGTACAGTTCTAATTTTGGGTTGTTGGTTGCCAGTTGTCAGTTGTCAGAACTATTCTGGGGCTGACAACTGGCAACTGCTTACTAACACCTAACTATGACCAACCCTCTCACCCCAGAGCAGGAAGCAGCGCTGGTAGCGGCTATCCGCCAGGCCGAGCTGCGCACTTCCGGCGAAATCCGGGTACACCTGGAAGACACCTGCCCTACCCCGGAACCGCTGGACCGGGCGGCGCAGGTATTTGCGGAGCTTGGTATGCACCGCACTGCCCAGCGCAACGGGGTGCTATTTTATCTGGCCTGGCAGAGTCGGCAGTTTGCCGTTATCGGCGACGCGGGCATCAACTCCGTGGTACCCGATGATTTCTGGGAAACAGCCAAGGAGAACGTACTCCAGCATTTCCGATCCGAGAAGTACGTGAATGGCTTGGAGCAGGGTATTCGGCTGGTAGGCGAGCAGTTACGGCGCTACTTCCCCTACGATTCTGCCACCGACCAAAACGAACTGGACGATTCTATTTCCTTCGGCAATACGCCTACCCGCTCATGAGGCCATTGCTTTCTTTCGCCCGCGTTTCCCGAAGTTGGTGGCTGGTATTGTGTCTGCTGCTGACTCAGTTGGCGGCTCTGGCCCAGAATGTACCACCCCGGCCTAATCCGCCCCGCCTGGTAAACGACCTGGCGGGTATGCTGCAGCCTCAGCAGGTGGAGCAGTTGGAGCGCAAGCTGGTTGCCTATAACGACTCTACTTCTTCGCAGATTGCCATTGTAACGGTGCCCACCCTTGGCGACTACGACATTGCTGGTTACACTCAGCAGCTGTACGAGAGCTGGGGTATTGGCCAGAAGAATAACAACAACGGGGTTCTGATTCTGGTGGCTGAGCAGGAACGCAAGGTGCGTATTCAGCCCGGCTACGGCTTGGAGGGAGCTATTCCGGATGCGTTGGCAAAACGTATTATTACCTCCACCCTCACCCCGGCTTTCAAGGAAAACCGCTACTACGAAGGCCTAGACCGGGCTACCGACCAGCTTATTGCCTTAGCCAAGGGCGAGTATAAAGCTGACCCTGCCACTCAGCCCCGGGCCCAGCGCGGCCGCGAAGACTCCAGCGGCTCCGGTATCGGCTTTTGGGTAATTATTGCCGTGCTAATCCTGTTTATCCTGTTCCGTAACCGGGGCGGCGGCAGCGGTGGCCGCCGCAACCGGGGCTTTGGCGGCGCCATGATTCCCCCCATCATCTTTGGCGACTTCAGTGGCGGCCGCGGCGTATTTGGCGGCGGTGGTGGCAGCTGGGGCGGTGGTGGCGGAGGCGGTGGCTTTGGGGGCTTCGGCGGTGGCAGCTCCGGTGGCGGCGGTGCTTCCGGCGACTGGTAAGTGGTGAAATAGTGAGGTGGTGAGCTAGTGAGTTTGACGTTCCGTAAGCGCTACTTGCGCCGATAGGATATCAAGCTCACTAGCTCACCACCTCACTATTTCACCTTATACACGGGCAGCTCATAGAAAGGCCGCAGCAACTGCACTACGTCCAGCGCGTCGGCCAGCGCCTGGTGGGCTACGGTATCATCCTCGAAGCCGGCGCGGGCCTTGCAGATTTGCATGGTGGGCAAGCGCGAGTCTTTACGCCAGTTAAGGTAAAAAGCGGCCGGGTCCAGCATGGCGGGCTCGGCGCGTACCAGGGTGCCATAACCAGGCAGCTCCCGTAAAAAACCCAGGTCAAATACGGCAATATTCTTTCCGGCCATGGTTACCGCCACGCAATCCTTTTTATCGGCTTTGAAGCCCTGCGCCAGCAGAAAATCCCGCAATTGAGGCAGTAGCTCGGTGGGCGCGCACAGCTCGGGGTTCGGTTCTTTACAAGCCAGTTCCTGCAGCAGACCCGCGTTCAGGGCCAGAGCACCGGCCGTGCCCACCAGCTCGGGGTGGCGCACCACCCGCCGGAACGCAGGCAACTCCGCCAGAGGCCTCAGCTGCTTAGTGTCTTCCACGACGGCGGCCAGCTCCAGAATCTGGTGCCGCAAAGGGTTGCTGCCGGAGGTTTCAAGATCAAGGGAGATATAGCGCATGGTACTGCCTGTACGCAGATACCAACTACCACGGCCAAGCTCCGGTTGCCCCACAGCTCAGCCATAGTCAGGCTATGGTTTCTCCGAATGGGTGGCACAGCAACCCCAGTTACGGGTGAGAGAGTAGATTTATCGGCCCTACACCTGTTCTACAGCAGTTTTGCGAACCGTGTACCGGCTTGATGGACGCAGCCCGCCGGACTGGTTGTCGCCTGTGAAGGGTGTTCCGTCGTCTGAGTGTCAGCTGCCGGCAGCGGGCCCGACGAACTTCGGCCGCCGGACCGGAGCACAACTCCATCGTGCTTGTAACTGATGGAATGGTAGCACTTTGTACTATAGCGGTTTCGTGAACGATGTAGAGGCACCTACTGGCGTCTTCTCCTCTGCGCCACCGCCGCATTACCGTGCAATAGGGAAGCGCCAGTACGCGCCGCTACACCGCCGCTACATCGTTCGTGAACTTGCTATATGCCGAGGAACCCAATTGGAAACAGCGTTGAACAAAACTAGGCTTGAGCACCTGGTAACTTGTAATACGCTAATCTTAAGGCGGAAGCTGTTTAGGAAGTGGGTTTTCGGGCGATTTTACGCAACAGGAGCGCCGTAAATGCGAGCCAGTGTAGGGCGAGCCAATTTTCCAGACACGT
>NZ_JBEPPK010000016.1:0-135328 GCF_040547285.1 Hymenobacter sp. UYP22
AGAAATCCTGAGAAAAGGGCGGTCGGAGCCCGCGGGGCTCGACGACGGCAGGGTTCGACAGCGCACAGCAAGGTGCGTATGCGCCGACGGGACCGGGCACGGCAGCGTGCCCGGTCCCGCGGACGGAACCGAAAAAACAGGAAACTAGGCTTGCGGAGGCTGCCAGACGGCAAAGGCCCGCGGCTGCGGGGCCGGGCTCGTCAACGTTGCAAACGGCCGGGCAGCATCGCCTACCGGGTGGGTGGCCGGAAGAACCACGGCCGTAGCGGCAGGCAAGGAGGTACCAGCGCAGCAGTGGCACTGGCACAGGGGAGTACACCAATCCTGCTGGTGATGCGCGGCGGCATTGGTCTGCGCCGTAATGCGGGCACGCGCCGGCTCCGGCGGGTTCACCGCCCCGTCAGCACAGGGCAGACAGGCCAGCAACAGCAGGTAGAGCGCAAAAAAGACCGCGAAAAAACGCATAGCAGAAAGGGGCAAACGCTGCAAACATACGTACTCGTCGCCAAATAGATTCCTCTACCAGGTAATTAACAGGCGTAGCAGATCAGCATGATGGGTTTAGGTTGGGGAAATAGACCTGAAAAACACGGCATGAGGCTGGCTTCGACCCTAATCGCTGGTTATAAAATAAGCTGAAGCAACCAGTTTTTCGCCGGGCACACCACTAGGCTAAAATCTTCGTAACCGGCAGTATACAGGTGTTGAGTTCGCTGAGCGAACTGACGTCAGGGGCAGCGGCAGCAAACAGAATGCATTCAGTGTTAATTTCTCTGACCCCAGCAGCTGTCCACGCAAAATCACGCATTATTCCCGCGTCCTAACGCCGAAAACTTACCCCCAGAAAGTACGTTGTTTCTGTGTCTTTCGTCAGCGGGTAGTTCAGGCCCACATCCAACTGCACGTTATCCGTCACCCGCCAGATGGGCCCGCCGTTGAGCGTCGCGGCCCAGCCTCTTTCCCGCCAGTCCCAGGCCCCGGCCACTTCTACAAACCCACCCAGCGTTTTGTACAGGTCGTGGCCCACGGTCAGGGTCGGGGCCAGTTCCAGGCAGTGACGCGCCGTGGCTTCGTCGCGCACCCAGGTAGCTTGCAACTGGCTGCCCAGGCTCCAATCGTGGGGTAATTGGCAGGCAAACGGTGCCACCACGCCGCCTTCCCAATTGTGGTTGCCAGTGCGCCGACCCGTCGGCAGCTTTACGAAGGGCATCAGCGCCAGCGCCGTGCGGCCCCCGTCGTTACCCCACAGGTTGCGCTTCACCCGCAGCGTCAGGTCCCCAAAGCCGGCCCGTGCCCCCGGATGCTCGCCCCGCTCCGTCTGCGCCGTGTACGATTCCACCACCAGCTGCACATCCATCGTGCGCGTCAAACCTAGTTTCAGATTGGCATGGTTCAGCCCCAGCTCCTGGTGCGTGTCCTGCTTGCCAAACCGCTGCCGCCCCAGCCGCAGCACGTCGGTTTCCACCTGAAAATGCCCCGCGTCCACCAAGTAGGCGCTTTCCGTCGCGTCGGGCCGGTCCGTACTCATTGGCCGCAGCCGGGCCCGGGGCACCGGCCGCAAGAGCGAGTACTGGGGGGGGCGACGATTCAAGGAATCCGGCGCGACCCCTTGGCTCTGCGCTGACAAGGCTACAGGCAGTGAACAGAATACCAGGCAGTAGAAGGAGAGCATACGTGTATTTTAGACAAACCTAAATATTTTTTTAGGCAAGCTTACATACTCGCTTATCTACGAACTGGTTTTTTATATCAGTTTGTGATAGCCGATTGCCACCTAGTTAAGGGAGGCTTATCTTGGAGCAACTCGGTGCGTTTTATTCAGTTCTATTGCTCTTCACTGACGTGCAATGGCCCATTCAGCATGATATCAGTACTTTCTCTGCTTAACAAGCTGTTGCATGCCCGTAGAATTTCTCAGTGACGAGCAAGCCGCCCGCTACAGATGCTACTACGTGGCTCCTGGCCCTGAGCAAATAGCCCGCTTCTTTTACCTGAGGTTCGCTGATTTGGCGTTCGTGGCCCAGCGGCGCCGGCCATGTAATCGGCTGGGCTGCGTGGTGCAACTCTGTACTCTTCGGTTTCTGGTTACCTTTCCACCCGACCCACTCGATTTGCCAACGGTTGTCGTGGACACCCTACCCGCGCAGTTGGGTGCTGCACCGCCCGAAATAGAAGAACATCGCAAACGTATAAGTACTAGGGACGATCAGCAGGCCAAACTGCTGGTGTAACTCGGTTACATACTCATTGAAGCGAAGCAGGCATTTCGCCCTACCCACTGGCTGTATGCGCAGGTGACAACCAGCCCGGTACGTCACAGCATTTTATTTAATTTGGCTACTGCTCACCTAGTAACGCCCCGCGTGGTACAGCCGGGCGCTACGATGCTGGCCCGCTTGACTGTCCTGGTACGGGAGTGTACTAGCCGCACGGTGTATCGGCAACTTGCTGCCCGGCTTTTAACGCTGCAGTGCGCCGCACTGGAAGATGTATTGATTCTGTTGCCTGGAGAGCGATTTACGCCGATGCAAGTCCTCCGTACGCCTCCTACCCGCGTGTCGGCTCCAGCCCTGGCAGGAGCCTTTTGGCGGCTGGAACAATTGCGGGCCGTAGGCGTGGGAGACATTTTGGTACGTGACTTACCGGAAGATCGAGTGACACGCATGGTGCGCCACGCGCAGGTATCATGGGCTCAGAGAGTAAGCCGGATGCTCGAGGACCGGTGTTTGGCGACATTGCTTGTGTTTATGCACGCCTTGGAACGGACGGCAACGGACGATATTCTCGACTTACTAGATGGACTTGTGAGCACGCTGGCGCTACGCGCTGAAAACAAGCTCCGAAGTGAACTGCTCCGCTGCCTGGGAGGTCTGGACAAAGCAGCTTTCATGTTACACCACTAGTGCGAATGGTCGTGAATGAACTGATGGTGGCTTGGTGGGCGCTCGCTTTGGTCAGCAGCAGCCTGCCCAATAGCTTCCCAGTTATCAATAAAACTCCCCGTAGCCGAAAGGGTAATAGCGCAACAGATTTTTTTCACGGTTAAAGCAGTTAGTAGGCTAAAATACAGCGTAGCAGACTAATTTATAAGACCGGGCTAAAGGGAACAAGGCGAAAAACGACAGGTAGATAACAAAAACAAGCTGTCAGCAGATGCTGACAGCTTGAATTAGAACCAGGCATTCCTGGTATGGGTGCTGCAATACGTGTGGGATCAGATGTCGGAGCAGGCGTTTGCTTCAGGGACGAACTGGGCCTCAAGTTATCATGGAAGCCAACTATTTTTGGGCTTCAATCACGTTATTTTTTTACTTCCTGGCCGTTGGCGTCGAAGAGGAGGTCCATCTTCTTGCCGCTTTTCAGCACCTCGGCCTCGTAGGTGGTAGCCCCCGTACTGGCCGACACGATTTTGGCGGCTTCCGTGACTTTATAGCTTTTGTAAGAGCTGGCTAGCTTGGCCCGCACGGCAGCTGGCAGCTGCGACGGCGCCATTTCCGATTCAGTTTCCAGCAGCTCACCGCTGGCACTCAGCAAGGCCGACATTTCCACGTTGCCCTGCTCAAAGCCGGCTTCGTACTTGTCACCTTCCTTTTCCCATTTCACTTCTTTGACCTGGGGGAACTTCTGCTTAAACGCCGCAACGACTGCCGCGGGAACCTGGGTCGCCTTCAGCTGCTGCGCCTGGGCGGGGGCGGCCAGCGCCAGAGCGAAGGCGGCCAACACAAGATAGTGTTTCATGGGGAGGTTTTGAAAGATCTATGGCCAAAACTACCCCCTGATTCTGTCGATATTCTGGAATCCGACGCTGTCCGTAAAAATTATAACACCATCACCAAGGTCGCCCCCGTGGCCCCATTGGCGTAGCTGGGCAGCAGCACGGCGTGGTGGCCAAACCGGCTGGTTGGGCCGATGACGCGGCGAGTGGCGCGCTGCAGCAGCGGGTACACCCGGTACACTATTTCCGTGGACAGCATGCCTACCCCGGCCCCGGCCACCACGTCGGAGAGCCAGTGGTTATCCTTGGCCACGCGCAGCCCGGCCACGCCCGTGGCCACAGTGTAGCCGCCCACCCGGTACCAGATGCTCTGGGCACCGTACTCTTTGTCCAGAAACCGGGCCGCCGAAAACGCCGCGCTGGTGTGCTGGCTCGGAAACGACTCGAAGCTGTTGCCCTGGGGGCGCTCCACGCGGGTGATGCGCTTAAGGTTGCTGGTAATCGTGTTATTAAGCGTGTAGGTGAGAGCAAATAACACGGCCTGGTTGAGCGAGTTATGCTCGCCCTTCACCCCCAGCAAACTCAGGCCCAGCGTGGTGTAGGCGGGCGCGTGGCGAAGCTGGTCGTCGAGGTTGGTACGCACCCAGCGCAGGTGTTCCCGGCTTTCCTCCCGCACCGCTTCATCGGAATTGATTACCTCGACATGCTCTGTCGTGAGGGCCCCGGCTGCTATTAAAGCCGCCGGCACTACCAGCCCCCGCAGTACGACCCAGGTAGCGGGCCGGACCCGCTGCACCATTACGGAAGAGGTAGCGTGGGCACTATCGGGCACCAGCAAGCCCGGCGTTAATGCCGTTTGCTGAGCCTGCGCCGCCCCCACTGACCAAGCCAGCACACCTCCACTTATAAGGGGAAAAGCTGTTTTTCTCATAACCTAACGGGGGGAGCTGGAAACCTTAACAGGTTGGCTGAGCCGGTGCCCATCGGCCAGGAAGCGGAAGCGCATCGCGGGGCCACCGGGCGCGGCGAGCAGCAAGTTGTAGTGGAAGCCGGCCGGCGTTTCAACCAAGTGCATCGCCCGGCGCTGGTAGGAGCGGTAGTAGCGCTGCAGCGAATCCTGCAACCCGGGCGGTATGTCTTCCCCAAGCATCGCCAGCTGAGTTTCCTGCACCTGGCCGGCCGCGGTCAACCATACGTCTACGGGGATGGTCTTCCAGATAAAAGAGGCGTGTAGCCGGTTTGAGTCCGGGTGCCAGCGCAGCTGCTCCAGGTGCGTGCCGAATTTCTGGCGCAAAGCGTTTTGCGCTGCTGCTGGCACCGTGATAGGCTGGCCACTGCCCGACTCGCATCCGGTCAGAGCGGCTAATGCTCCAAGGCCAAACAGGAAGAGTAAAATGTGTGGGCGGAGCCGTGAGAGCATACAGGGAGGAAAAGCCAAGCCTGGAGTGGTTTGGCCCGCAGTCTATAAATCGAATCTGAAGTAATTCTGACGTGCGGCCTCAGAACTGACGCTGGCTTAGCCCGCTGACACTTGAGTATCCGGAGTGGAAGCTGCCTTTTTGGGTGCGAAGTCCACCCGCAAGGTATGCAGGCTGGTAGTCGGCTCGAAGCGGTAGCGCACGGTAAAGCCATAGTACTGGCAGATTTGCTGCACAATCGACAAGCCCAGGCCCGGCGAATCGGAAGCAGCTTGGTGCTTGCGGAACCGCTCGAAAAAGCGGGCTGGGTCGCCGGTCACCGTTGGGCCCGTGTTGCTCACTTCCAGGTACGCTGGAGTCAGCGTCACATCAATAGTGCCCCCGCGGTGATTGTGCTTAATGGCGTTCTGCAGCAGATTGTGTACCAGCGAATCGGTCAGGCCGGCGTGCATCTGCAAGGCTGGCACGCCGCTGAGGTGGGTGCGTAGCGTCACGTGCCGTACATCGGCCAGCGACTCAAACTGAAGCACTTTTTCTTCCAGCAGCCGGTCCAGGCGTTGCGCAGAGGTGTCTGCGAACTGACGGTTCTCGATTTTACTGAGTAGCGTGAGGGCCTGGTGCAAGCGCGAGAGCCGCAGCGTGGCCCCGTACAGCTCCGACACCAGCGTAGCCAGCTCCGGGTTTACCAGTTCCGGCAGCTGCAGCATCTGCTCCAGCTTGGCTTGCATAATGGCCAGGGGGGTCTGGGTCTCGTGGGCGGCATTAGCCGTAAACTCCCGCACGGCCTCGTAGTCGGCTACCAGCCGCTGGCTCATCAGGGTCAGGGCCTGGTTTAGCTCGGCAAACTCATCGGTGTTGGTCGGCGGAAACGTCAGCACCTGGTCCTGCTGCACGCCGTAGCCGCGCAGCACCCGTAGCGTATTGCGGAACGGGCTCCACAGCCACTGCCCCAGCCAGCGGTTAATCAGAATAACGCCCAGCAGCAGTAGCCCCAGCACGCCCACCATCACGCCCAGTACCACGGCCAGTACGTCCTCGGTTTCCACCAGTGACTTGCGCAACGTTACCCAAACCAGCTCTTGCCGCACCCGTAACGGAAACGTAAGCTGGCGGTGCGGCACCATTTCCTGCTCCTGTGGGTCGAGCAGCAGCGTGTCGCTGTAGCCGATGCGCTGGGGTCGGTGGCTGACTGCCATCTGGTACTCAAAGGGGGAGGTGGGCAGGCCCACACCATTCTGCACCCGCTGCTCCAAATATACGCGGCGATTGAACAACTGCTCTTCCACCTCGTGCTGCAAGGCGCCGAATAGCCCGTAGTAGAGTACCGCACTGGCCACAATGAACAGCACCGTGGTCAGCAGCAGGTAGTAGCGGTTGGTTTTGGTGAGCAGCTTCACTCGGTGCTGAGTTTATAGCCCACGCCGTACATGGTACGGATGTAGTTGTCGGCCCCTTTTTCCTGGAGCTTCTTGCGCAGGTTTTTCAGGTGGGTATAAATAAAGTCAAACGAGTCAGCACTGTCCACGGCATCGCCGCATAGGTGCTCGGCAATGGATTCTTTGGTCAGCACCCGGTTAGGGTTGGCGAGCAGAAACAGCAACAGATCGTATTCCTTACGGGTGAGTACCAGCGGCTGGTCCCGCACAAACACCTCGGCTTGCTCGGGCCACACCAGCAGGTCGCGGAAAGCAATGTGGTGGCTGCCCTGGAACTGGCGCCGCCGGATAATGGCCCGGAGCCGCGCGTTCAGCTCAGCCAGGTGAAAGGGCTTGGTCAGGTAGTCATCGGCGCCCAGGTCCAGGCCCGTCAGCCGGTCATCAAGGGCATCACGGGCCGAAATAATCAGCACGCCGGCCCGGGAGCTGTCGGCCTTCAGTTCGCGAAGAATATTCAAGCCGTTGCCGTCGGGCAGGGTTAAGTCTAGCACCACACAATCGTACTGATATAGCTTGATTTTCTCCAGCGCCTGCTGGTAGTCCCCGGCGACCTCGCAGACGTATCCCGCCTGCCGCAGGTAGTCTACGAGCGTATTGCGCAGGTAGACCTCGTCTTCAATCAGCAGCAGTTTCATGGTAAATGGGCAAAAGCAGGTCTTCCCTGATGGGATAGTGAAGGCGAAATAAGTCCGTAAATCTGAAGGAAAGCTGAAGCGCCGGGCTGCCGGCGCGTTCAGGCGGGGGTAGTATTGGATCGCCTTACCTCCCAAAGAGACGGGCAACGTAAAATGCGGCCCCGGCCGCGGCGGCCCCGGTGCTGGCCATCTTGAGGGCCCCCCACACCGGCGGCTGGCCGGTGATGCGGCTCTTGAAGTAGCCGAAGATGAGCAGGCAAACCAGCGTAATAAGGGCCGACCAAAGCAGGCCCTGCCAGGGCGTGCTGGTGAGGAAATAGGCACTGAGCGGAATGAGGCCGCCCACGGCGTAGGCCCCGGCGATGGTCACGGCGCTTTTGGGAGCCTGGCGGGGATTGGGCGCTTCCAAGCCCAGTTCGTACTTCATCATGAACTTCACCCACTGTTCAGGGTCAGCTGTCAACTCCTGCATGGCCACTTCCTGGGTGGAGGGGCTCAGGCCCATTTCAGCCAACAGCTCCTTAACTTCGCAGCGCTCCACCTCGGGCACTTCCCGTACTTCCTGGTGCTCGCGCCGCAGTTCGGCGGCTTAGTGCTCCACCTCGGTGCGGCCGGCCAGGTAGCCGCCCAGGCCCATGGCAATGGAGCCGGCCACCACTTCGGCCAGGCCCGCCGTGATGACGAGGCTGGACGAGGCCACGGCCCCGCTTAGGCCCGCCGCCAGGGCGAAGGGCACCGTCAGGCCATCCGACAGACCGATGACGATGTCCTGCAGCATGGCCGAGCTGGTCAGGTGCGTTTCGGTGTGGGCACGTATTTCAAGAAAGGCGCGGGAGTCGGGCTGCATGAGCAAAGAAATAGTCAGTTAAAGACTATGA
This sequence comes from Hymenobacter sp. UYP22, assembly GCF_040547285.1. Classification (NCBI taxonomy): domain Bacteria; kingdom Pseudomonadati; phylum Bacteroidota; class Cytophagia; order Cytophagales; family Hymenobacteraceae; genus Hymenobacter; species Hymenobacter sp. UYP22. The sequence goes on from NZ_JBEPPK010000016.1 coordinate 8,083, forward strand.
AATAAAGTGCCGCTACCCCAGGCGTTTGCCAAATCAATTGCGCTGTCCCCGAAGTAGTCGGCTATTTCCCCCTAGTATGCTGCTGCCGCATTACCGGCTCCCGGCGTCTTTTACAAACACTTTAACTCCGGTGTATTCGGCAGAATTGTTCTTTGACGGCACGGGCACCACCACCAGCACGGGCTCGTTGCCGGTAAGGTTCGCCAGGCGCAGCAGGGGCCGATAATCATGAGTTTGTGCGTGCGCGGATTGAATCAGATAGCTGTACACTCTTCGGGTGCGCGCGCTGTAGCCGACCCGCAGCAGCAGTGTATCGCGGCGAAAGAGGCGGACGCTTTCGGAGGCGTCATGCGCGGCTACGCTGTCCCACTTGGGCCGGCCCAACTTGCTTTCCACGCGGTCAATATCCAAGCCCAGCAGGTCGGGGACGTTGAATACGGGCGCAGTCTCGGCTGCCTGTTTTACGCTGTCCGATTTGGAACCGCAGCTAGAGGTAAGCAAGCCGATGGTCAAACACAGAAGCAGCCGGTAGCAGGGATGCCTGCAAACGCGCAAGAATCTTATCATTGAATACTTAAGTTTGTTGACAGGTTGGCGTAGGCAGTGACTGATGACCCCTGCTGACCGCGACATTGTGGAAGAAGTTGATTTTCCGGCCGACTTAAGCGAGGTTGGCCGATTTATGCTTTATGCGACCGGGCTTGACTGGGCAGATAAGCTCATCAGGGGCACGCGCCACGGCCGGCAGGTGGTCGCGCCGCGCCCGAAACTTTTCGCCAAACTTTCGGGTCAACGAGACCGCTATCTGCCGGTAATCGTCGGCGGCGAGGTACACCAGCAGCGACTTGTCCATGGGTCGGGCGGCCACCGTGCGCACCGCGTCGGGGTCTACCGCCACCGAAGGCGAAAGGGCGCCATGTGGAGTCAGGCCGCTGCTGAGCAGCAACACCAGCCCGGCTCCGGCCCAAGCGACGCGCAACCTGATTGAGGGGTTTGGGTTCGTAGTGGGGCAGACGACAGTCATCGGAGCTAGGCGACGGCTGGTTCTGCCCGCGCTGGTTCCGCTCCGGCCTTGCGGCCGAAAGCCCAATACAGCGCGGGCATGCCCAGCAGGTTAAGCACCGTGGAGGTGATGACGCCCCCGAGAATAACCACCGACATGGGGTGCTCGATTTCAGAGCCCGGCTCGTTGCCGGCCAAGATGATGGGCAGCAGGGCCAGCACTGAGGTCAGGGCCGTCATGATAATGGGCGATATCCGCTCCAATGAGCCGCGGATAATCAGTTCCTTACCGAATGGCATGCCTTCCTCCACTTCCAGATGGCGGTAGTGGCTCACGAGCATGATGCTGTTGCGGGCCGCCACGCCCAGTACCGTAATAAACCCCACGATGGAGCCCAGCGAGAGCACCCCGCCGGTGAGAAACGCCGCCAGCAAACAGCCCGACACGGCGAAGAATAAGCTCAGAATCCCCAGTACGGCCAGGCGCACGGTGCCGAAGTCGGTGTAGAGTACCAGGAAGATACCGATGAGCGAGAGGCAGACCAGCAGGGCCATGCGGTTCTGCGAGGCCTGTCGCTCGGCGTACTCGCCCAGGATTTCGGGGTGGTAGCCGGCGCCGAAGGCCACGCCGTCCACCTGCGCCTGCACGTCGCGGGCCACCGAGCCCAGGTCGCGGCCCCGCACGTTGAGCGTTACGTCGATGCGGCGCGACGAGGCCTCGCGGGTAATTTCGTTGGGCGTGGGCACGATGCGCACGTCGGCCACCTCGCGTAGGGGCACGGCCCCGCCACCAGGCAGGCCGATGAGCAGCTCGCGCACGGCCCCGAAGTCGGCGCGCATGGCTGGCTGGCCCCACACGGCTACGTCGAAAATCTTTTGCTCCTGGTAGATTTCGCCCACCTTCCGGCCCTTCACCACGGTGCTGATGGCCTGCAGCACCGTGCCGGGATTCAGACCGAATCGGGCCGCGGCTTCGGGCTTCATCTTCACCTGAATCTGGGGCACGAGCGTCTGCTGCTGCACTTTGAGGTCCACCACGCCCTCTACGCCTTCGAGCTTGCTGCCCACTTCCTTGGCCTTGGTGTAAAGCTGGTCGAGGTCGGGGCCGAAGATGCGCACCACGATGGTGGCCGAGGTACCGGTCAGCACTTCCTTGATGCGCTCGCGCAGGTAGGTCAATAGGTCGCGGTACAGGCCGGGGTAGCCGTCGACCACCGTCTGGATTTTGGCCACGGTGGCCTCATAGTCCACCTTGGGGTCGACGGAAATCCACAATTCGGTAAAGTTGGGACCCACCACCTCGTCGGCTACTTCCGCCCGGCCGATGTGGGCCCCGAAGTTGCGCACGCCGGGAATGGCGCGCAGCTCCTTGCTGGCCCGCACCGTGATGCGCGACATGGCCTGCAGCGAGGTGCCGGGCTTCTCTACCCAGTGCATGAGAAAATCGTACTCCTTGAAGTTGGGCAGAAACTCCTGGCCGAAAAACGGCAGCGTGAGCATGGAGATAACCGCGGCTGCCGTCAGCGACCAGGCCACGCGCTTGGGCCGGGCCAGCAGGGTGGGCAAGATGCGGGCGTAGTGCCGTTTGAGCCAGGCCACCACCGGCGCATCTTTCGACTTTTTCTCCGCCGCCTTAGGCAGCAGAATCAGGGCCAGGGCCGGCGTCAGGGTCAGGGCCACAAACAGCGAGGCCAGAATGGCCAGCACGTAGGCAAAGGCCAGCGGCTGGAAAAACGCCCCCGACAAGCCCGGCAGCAGGAAAATGGGCAGCAGCACCAGCGCCACGATAACCGAGCCGTAAATCACGGCCGAGCGTACCTCCATGCTGGCCTCGTACACCACCGCAAAGGCCGTTTTAGGCGAGCCGGCCTCGTGATTCAGCCGCAGGCGGCGCATGATGTTTTCCACGTCGATAATGGCGTCGTCCACGACTTCGCCCAGGGCAATGATGAGGCCGGCCAGCACCATCGTGTCGATGGTTTTGCCGGAGTAGCGTAACGCTAACGCCGCCGCGATGAGCGAGGTGGGCAACGCCAGCGCACTGATGAGGGCCGTGCGCCACTCGTACAGAAAAAACAGCAGCACCAGCACCACCAGTACGCAGCCGATGAGCAGGGACTTGTTCAGGTTGCTGAGCGACATTTCAATAAAGGTCGCCGGCCGGAAGATGGTCGAGTCGATTTCCAGCCCCTTCAAACCGGGACGCATGGCATTTAGCGCGGCTTCCACCTGCTGGGTCACGGCCAGGGTGTTGGCTCCCGGCTGCTTTTCCACGATGAGCAGCAGGCCGGCCCCGTCGTTAATTACGGCGTCGCCGATGGGGGCGGGAAAGCCCTCGACCACCTGCGCCACTTCGCCCAGCTTCAGGCTCACGCCGTTGCGGAACGTGACGGGCATCTGGGCTAGGTCAGCAGCGGACTGGATGGCCGAGCTTTGCGACACGGCCAGGCGCTGGTTGGGCGAATCGATAAAACCGCCGCCGGCCAGCGCGGTAGCGTCGGCCGCCGCCTTTTCTACTTCGGCCAAGGTCAGACCCAGGGTGCGCAGCTGCTCGGGGTTCACCAGCACCTGCAACTGCCGGTCGCGCTGCCCCCAGATGGCTACGTTGGCCACGCCGGGCACGGCCATCAGGCGGGGGCGGATGCTCCAGCGGGCCAGCGTGGTCATCTCCACCTGGGTCAGACTATCTGACGACACCCCAATTTTCAGCACCCGGCTCGTCGAGGACAAGGGTGAAAGCATCACCGGAGGCCGGGCTACGCCGGGCAGGGTAGGGGCCACCCGTGCCAGCCGCTCCTGCACCGCCTGCCGGGCGTTGTTGATGTCGGTGCCTTGAGGGAAGTACAGCACCACCGACGAGAGGCCCAGCACCGATTTGGAGCGGATTTTCTTGACCTCGGGCGTGCCGTTCAGGGCGTTTTCCAGCGGCACGCTCACCAGGGCTTCCACCTCGGCGGTGCTCAGGCCGGGGGCTTCGGTCTGCACTTCCACGTAAGGCGGCGCAAACTCCGGAAACACATCCAACGGGGTGTTACGCACCACCTGCAGCCCTGCTGCCAGCAATACGCCAAACAGGATGACTACCACCAGCCGTAGTCGCAGCGCCGATTCTATTATCCACTTCATCGCTTAGTGGCTGCCGCCAAATTCGGTTCCGAATAACTCCGCCGCACCGTCGGTCACGACTTCGGCGCCGGCTTTCACGCCCCGCGAGATGACCACCTGGTCCCCCACTGCCCGTTGCACCTCCACTCGCTGGCGGACGTACTGCAAGGGCTTGGTGCGCACGTACACCCACTGCCCGCCCGAGGCGTCGTAGAGTAGTGCGGCCGTAGGCACAGTCAGCGCCGCCGTACTGGTAGCCGCACCCGTCATACCATTTGTGGCGCCGCTGGCCGCGTTGCCCAGCGTCACGTCCACGGCCACCCGCTCGCCGGGGCGAAAGGCCTCGTCGGTGTTGTCAATCTCGTAGAACACATCGGCCGTGGCCGTGCCCGCCGTGCCCCCAATGGTGGGCGCTTCCACCGGCCGCGCTTGCCGGGCCGCGCCGCCGTTCAGGGGCCGCACGGTCACTGCCTGGTCCTTGCCCAGGCGGCGCAAGTCGCCCACGAACAGCGGTACCCGCACCCACACCTTGTTCAAGGAGGCCAGTTCCAGCAGCACGGTGTTGGCCGTCACCAGCGAACCCGGCGCGACCGTGACGCGCTGCACTACCCCGCTCAACGGTGCTTTGATGGGCAGGCTCTGCCCGCCGCCGGTGTTGCCGTTCAGAGCACCCTGTCGGGCCCGGGCATCGGCCAGGGCCCGCTGGGCCAGGGCCACGTCGGCGCGGGCATCATCGCGGGCGCGCACGCTGCCCGCGCGGTCAGCCAGCAGGGCCTCGGCCCGTTGCAGGCGCGCCTGGGCTACCTGCAGCTGGGTGCGGGCCTGGGTGGTGCCTTGGTCCAGCGTGAGCAGGTCGCGCTCGGCGGGCAGTGCCACCAGTTGGTACAGGGTTTGCCCCTGTCGCACGCGCTGGCCGGCCGTGAGGCTGGCCCCGCCACGCAGCGTGCCCTGCACCGGGGCCACGATGGTCACAGCCTGGCCCGGTACGGCCTGGATTTCGCCGCCCACCTCGCGGGTGGCCTGCACGTTGTCGGTCTTGACCGCCACGGTTTTAATGCCCAGCCGCTTTTCCGCGTCGGCGGTAATGGTCACCGTGGTCAGGTCTGACTCCTTGACCGGGTTTGCAACCTCGGAAGGGCTGACGGCTTTGGGCTTTTCAGCTTTGCCGCAGGCAACTGCGCCACAGAGCAGGCCACTCAGTGCCAGGCAGCGGGACGCTGCCAGCAGGGAGAATGTAAACTTGGGGAAGTACATACAGAGAAGAAATCGAAGAATTAGAAGCGGCCGCCCACAGCGTAGCGCAGCCGGGCCAGGGCGCGGCGCTGGTCCGCGCGGGCGTCGGCGGCACGCTGCTGGGCATCGAGCAACTGGCGGGTGGTTTCGGCCACCTGCACGTAAGGGAAGTCGCCGTTGATAAAGGCATTGGTGGAGCGGCGCAGCGCGTCCTGGAGGCTGGGCAGGTAGCTCCGCTCCCACAGGGCGACGCTCTGGGTGGCCTGCTCGTACTGGGCGTAGGCCTCGCGCACGTCCAGGTTCACGGTCTGGCGCAGGGTCAGGTACTGCCAGGAGGCTTGTTCCAGCTCGGCTTTCACCCGCGAAATGCGGCCCTGGTTGCGGTTGAAGAGGGGCAGGCCGATGGTTGCGCCCGGCCCCAGGTGCACCGGGTTGGGGTTGTTGAAGCGGGCGTCCAGCGAAACGATGAACGAAAACACCCGACTCCGTTCCCACCGCAGCCGCTGGCCAATGCCCTCGATGCCCACCCGCGCTGCCCACAAGTCGGGCCGGGCAGCGTAGGCCGAATCGAGCAGCGTCGGCAAGGGCGGCACCAGAGTCGCCGAGACGGGAGCGGCGGTGAACCGCAGGGAATCGGCATTCACGGAGTCCAGGCCCAGCGTAGCCAGCAGGCGCAGGCGGGCCACCCGGTTGTCGCGGCGGGCCCGGTAGTAGTCGTCGACGGCGCGCAGGGAATCGGCGCTGGGCGCCACGGTTTCCAGCTCGCTGGCCTCGCCTGCGCGGTAGCGGGCCCGCACGATGCGCGCTACTTCGGCCCGCATCACAATGGCCTCACGGGCGATGCGCAGCCGCTCATCGGCCAGCGTGATATCCGTGTAGCTTACCTGGGCGTCGCGGCTAACCAGCAGGCCGCGACTGACGAGGCTTTCGGCTACGCGCTGGGTTTCCAGCTGAGCGGCCCCCACGCGCGACGGCCGCTGCCAGAGCAGGTCAGAGGCTAGGCTCAGCGCCATGGAGAACGGGGCGGTACCGTGGGCCGTCACCAGGCTCAGCACGGGATTGGGAAGCAAACCAGCGTCTTGTAAATCGGCCTGGGCCAGCGCCAGCGTGCTCAGGTCGGCCTGGAAAGCGGGGTTGCGGGTCAGGGCCAGGCGGATGGCCTCGTCTTCGCTCAGGCCGTCCTGCAGAGTAGGCAGCGCCGGGGCCAGGGCGCTGGCGCTGCGGGCCGTGCCCAGCTCGTAGCCGCCGCGGGCTTGCAGGCGCCGGGCCACATGGTCGCGGGTGTACGCTGACTTGGTGCTGACGCAGCCGGCCAGCAGCAGCGGCAAAGCCAGTAGCCAAACGCCGCGGCGGTGGAGGGGAAAGACCAGAAGATTTGAAAGTCGATTCGGAAGGAAAAAAGTCACGGCAACTAACTATGAGTGCAACAAAGCGAAGAGCGCATGGCTACCGCATGTGAGGTTGTAAAACAGGATTGTTTTATCAGCTGTCCGCCAGCACTCTGCTTTAAAAGCATCTTGCTGTCATATGAATGGTACTTTAGGTATTTATGAAGAATGCGTGAAGCAGCACTACGCACAAGGTTAGGCACCGTTTCTGAAGCAATTCTGAATAAACCCTATTAAGCCAGAAACTAACGGTCCCGTAGTGAAAAAGCCCGTTAGCCAGCTTCCCGACTGGTTAACGGGCTTAGAATATCTTGTCAGCGCTAAACTGAGTTGTATACTAAGGGCGTGTAAAGGCGACTTGGCCGACTACTTCGGCCCTCACTCCCGAATTACCTTAGCAGGGTGGACCGGTTGAAAAGCAGGTATACACTCGTCACCCAGCCAACGGACGCAATCCAGCCCGCTAGCACATCGGAAGGATAGTGTACGCCCAGGTACATGCGCGAAATGCCCACCCCCAGCACAAACAGTGCCCCCGGCAGCCACAGCAGCCAGCGCCGGGGCGAGTGGGCCAGTATCAGCCCCAACGCCAGCACCACCGCCGCCGACCCCATGGCGTGGCCGCTGGGAAAGCTAGGCGTCGTTTCCGGAGCCAGAGATACCCAGAGTGCCGGTCGGACCCGGCCTAACAGCGCCTTCGCCAGCAGGTTGATAACCATAGCGCCTCCAACTGCCCACGAGAAAAACCAGGCTTGGTGGTAAGAGCGGCGCCAGAACAGGAAACCCGCAATGAGCAGGGTCACAACGGCCATTACCTGGGGTCCGCCGACCCGGGTCAGCAGCAGGTTGAGGGCGTCCAGCGGGGGCGTAGCATGGGCATGCAGCCACCGCAGAAAGGCCTGGTCGCCAGGGAAGCCTTCCCCCTCCCGGATTTCTGAGGCGGCCTTCAGAAACGCGCTCCAAGGCAGGATAATGCCTAGTAGCAGGAGTACTACCACCTGGCGCCGCTGCCGGAGCAAGTGGCGCAGGAGGTGAGTCAGATCAGAGAGATCCATAGTGAACAGTCTTGTAAAACCTCTTTCCGTACCAACTCACAGGGGAGCCGGCAAAAGCAAGACTAGTATCGGATTCTGAGTAAAAACTGAGGCCTAGCCACCAAGGAGCCTGCTGCAGCTTGTCCAGGTGCGTCTGGAAGTTGGCCGGACCCCGCCGCTCCAGCCGGATAGCGGCGGTCAGGCAGGCGTCAGTTTTGCTTCAGAATCAGCGGGCACCTTTGCCGTCGCACTCTATCTTATCGAGCTTGTAGCAGCGTCTGCTCACTAGTTGCCCGGATAAGGTGCCAGATGCCGCTTTCTGTGTCAGTGGCTGGATCATAAATACTTCACCTGGCTTCAGCCAACACGCCAGCTATTTCATACCGATGGCCAAGACTCCGCCTTTTTTCCAGCATAACCAGCACGCAACTGGGTTACGGTCCGCAGCTCCGGGGCCAGTACGCTACCCCTACCACGACAACGACGGGTGTCCCGTTGGTCAGCAGGTGAAGGCTGGAGGTGAGTGGCAATACTACGAGCCCACCCGAATCGAGGAAACTCGGGCACGCTGCCCCCACTGCGTGTCCCTGGACGCTGCTTATACTCGGGAAACGTAAGCCGCAAGACTCTGCTAGCTGCTGTTCTCAGCACGAACCTAATGGGTGCGGATTAGATAGATACGCACGAAGGAAAGCTCAACCACAGCCGCTCCAGAGTAAGCTTTAAAACTCAGATTTCCGCCAGAATCCGCCGTTAGGTTTGCGCGATTTCAGAACTCTTTTCCTCGCTGATGCGGGCCATGGTTACACACTAGCTACCAACATATGCGTATTGCATCGTCTTGCCGCGCCGTTTTCGCGGCGATAGTTCTGAGCCTGTCCATGCCGGCCTACGCCCAGATTCCCCAGAATCCGCCCACGCCGGCCGCGGACTCACTGCACAAATTCGAGGTGCCCGCGGCGGCGGCACCACCAGCTTCCAAACCCTGGTACAAGGGCAAACTGGTGAAGGCCAGCATTGTGCCCGCGCTGCTTATCGGCTACGGGGCCTATACCTTCAACGGGGGAGGCTTTTACACTAATCAGCAAGCCAACCGCGACATTCACAAGCTGTTTCCCACCTACCGTACGCGGCTGGACGACATCTTGATTTTTGCCCCCTATGCCGAGCTGGGATTGGTAGCCCTCTCGGGAGTAGAGTCACGCGACGACCGGCTGAACACCCTGCTGGTTATCGGCAAGTCGGAGTTATTCATGCTGGCATCCGTATTCGCGGTCAAAAACCTAACTCGGGAAACCCGCCCCGACGGTTCTGATAACCTTTCCTTCCCGTCAGGGCATACGGCCCAGGCGTTCTTGGCCGCTAGCATCGTGCACACGGAGTTCCGCGACAAAAGCCAGTGGTATGGCATTGGTGCTTATACTATCGCTACCAGCGTAGCGGCCCTGCGCATGATCAACAACAAGCACTGGCAGAGCGACGTGGTGGCGGGCGCGGGCTTCGGTATTCTCTCCGCACACCTGGGCTATCTTACCCACCGCAACCGCTGGGGCCGGCAGCCGCGCCTGGTAGGCCTGAACGTGGCTCCGGCCTATTTTGGCGGTGGCACATCCGGCCTGACGCTGAGCTGGCGCGCTCATTAACTGGCTGGCCTCATGCAGACCGCGCTGAAGAAAATCCCGGAAGTCACCCTACTCTTCTGGGTGATGAAGATCTGTGCCACCACCTTGGGCGAAACGGCCGGGGACCTGCTGGCGCAAACCCTGAACGTGGGTTACGGGGTTAGCTCCCTATTGCTGCTGGGCGTGTTCCTGGTCGTCCTGGCTGCCCAGCTAGTTGTCAGTCGGTACATCCCCGCGCTGTATTGGGCCGTGATTCTGGCCACCAGCACGGCGGGCACCACCATGTCAGACTACATGGACCGGACCATGGGTTTAGGCTACGCTACTGGTTCAGCGTTGCTGGTAACGCTGCTGGCCGTAATACTGGGGCTATGGCGGCTTAACGAAAAACCCTCTCGGTCAGTACGATTACCACTCGCCGGGGGGAGCGGTTTTACTGGACTGCCATTCTATTTTTCAACACGCTGGGCACGGCCTTGGGCCACTATATGGCCGACTACTCCGGCTTAGGGATCGCCGGAGGGGCGCTGCTTATTGGATCCCTGCTAGCCCTGGTCGTGCTGGCGTACTACTTCACCCACCTGTCGCACGTGCTCCTGTTTTGGGTGGCGTTCGTGCTCACCCGCCCGTTCGGAACTACGTTCGGCGACTTGTTAACCAAACCCTTGGCTAAACATGGCCTTGGCTTCGGCACGCAGGGATCCTCGCTGACTCTATTTGCGTTACTGGTTATTCTAGTCGCCTACACCACCTGGCGTCCCCATCGCGCTGACCTGGCAAATCCACGTCCGTTATACCCGAAGGGTAGATATTTCGCGGCAAGCGCACTAGATGCTTTGTAGCCGGATGGTGCGATAGGAGGGTAGTAGAGTATCCGCGGCTCAGCAGTTTTTCCTGCGCAGCAGTTGGTATTATGAATTAATGACTTAGAAGGTTTGTGAATTAGTATTTTTTCGATTTCCATGGAATTACACTAAGTTAGTTCCCACCAGCTAGGGCCTCAGGTCCGGGGGGAGTGAGGATTTTTAGCCCTCCTGATAGAGTAGCATACCCTCTGCTACTTTGGCCGCCCCGTGCGGCTGAATGCCCTTACATATACATACCCTACTTACGCCAGTGAAAAATACCCCGCTCAACCTATGTACCACGCGCCCCCATGGCGGTGAATACGGCCTGTACGTTGCGCTACGAGAACGGGCCGACAATGTCATGAATGCGGAAACCGAGTCAATTTACGGCCACAAACCCGCTCGGTACCTGCTGCAGGAAATAGCGGCCGGCCACAAAGCGTACTCGGAGTTGCTGATCAGTGAAGGCACCGCCATTGGGAGAAGGGAAACCAAAGAAATCCTGCAGGAACTGGCCCTACTGCACACCCACTTCTGGCAGCCAGGCAGAGTTTTGCGGGTCCGCTTTCTGGGTGGGGAGGCGCATGTGCACCGTCAAATTGAGACAATCGCCAAAACGTGGGAAACCCATGCCAACATCACGTTTGACTTTATTACGCAGGGGGAGGCGGAAGTAAGAATTAGCTTTACCCGTAGCGGCTCTTGGTCCTTGGTAGGCACGGATGCGCTGACGGAACGCGATCAGAATAAAGCCACGATGAATTTTGATCTCTCGGATGAAACGACCAGTCCGGACGCTTTCCCGGCTACGATACTGCACGAATTTGGCCATTGCCTGGGGTGCGTGCACGAGCATCAGAGTCCGGCAGCTGCTATCCAGTGGAACAAGCCCCTGATCTACAGCCGCCTGTTTCAAGCCTACGGGTGGGATCGGCAGAAAGTGGACACCAATTTCTTTGAACAAGCGGAAAAAGAGCTTATCACGAATTCCGGGTATGATCCGCTTTCGATTATGCACTATAGTTTCCCCCCAGATTTCACCGTCCCCCACACGCATAGGCCGCCTAATACCCAGCTTTCTGCCCAGGACATTGCGTTCATTGGTCGGTGTTATCCTTTTCCTGCGTCGAGCAGCGCATCCACGCTACTGAAGGGGTAGGGGCTGCACGTTAGCTCTTCTGGCCAATTTGACGCGCTACCTCGTTCTTATTACGGGTGCATCAAGCTTAACTGCGTCGGCCAGCCGCAGCAGACTGGGTGACACTACTAAAAGCAGGGGCAGGGCCAGCAGTAGCCCCCAATAACGGCAATGGCCAGGGTCAGTAAGGCAGAAATAGCGGCCAGCGCGGTCATCAGCTTAGGCCGCAGGCGGGCGACAATAGCGTAGCCGATGGCCTGGTCCACGGGGTTACCCTCGGCGCGGTTGTCAGAAAATGGCTGCAGCGTGAAGATTGCATTCTCCCCGATGATGTCCACCACCATAATCAGGCCGGTGCACGAGCTTACATGGAGGGGAGTGGGGGTGAAGTGCTGCGCCAGGCTGCCGCCGGCCGGCCCAGAACGGCCACCAGCAAAAGCAGTCCCGCGGCCTTCACGTCCCTAAATAGAAACAGCCCCACGGCAAATACGAGCAGGCACGCCGTAATCAGGATGGTGAGTAGCTCTTGAAACGACTGCTGCTGCTCGGCGTAGGATCCCCCGTACTACTTGAAGTAGCTGCCCGGCGGCAGGGGCACCAACTGGGCCAGTCACTGCTGGATGTCGCGCATGACTCCGCCTGGGTCGCGGTCGTCGAGGCGGGCGGTGACGCTCATCATAGCTTGCAGGTTTTCCGCACCAGCTCCGCGTCGGCAGCGCTGATGCGGACCGCCACCAGTATACACACGCGGCAGCAAAGCGAGCAATGGGGTGAGTGGATAGGCAAAAGCACGGGAATTGAGTGAGGCAGCAAAACAAGCACTCAAATCTGCAGGAAAATTGCAGCACCTTGTACGTATTACGCCAGCTTGCTCTGCATGTATTGCCTAGTAAGGAGGCGTCGGCCCCAAAACCAAAAAAGCGAACCGGTAGTAGTTCGCTTTTTTGAAAACATCATGCAGAGCACCAGAGTAGAGCCGACGCAGGCAGGCCAAACTCGCGCAAAGCTCTGCTCTAACTGGTATTGACCAACCAGTCAAAGTCCAGTACCGGCTAGGACCGGAGTGTGCGTCACTACGCAAGCTTGCCAGCCCGCGATGCAAGTGTAGGTGTGAGGTTACCCGTAAGGACAAGTCCAAGGCTTAGCGGGAAAGATTCGACGCCTACAAAGTAGGTGTCGAATCTTTTCTTCTGAACTACTGCCTTAACTGCTTGCCTTTTGCGACGTTAGGCAATTCGGTCAGAGATTTTGGGTGCCGGTTCCTGCATATCCAGTTATGCTCTCGATGGGTAAGGGAACCGCATTGCCATTAACCAGCACGTAGTAATTTTTTTCCGAGATGTACACCACCTCGACAGGTGCCTGCAGCACAGCTGGGGAGGTAATAGCCCCACTTTTTACCAGCTTGTCAAGCGCTTCTGCCTGCAGGTAAAAGCGGGTGAAGTAGGGCCGCCCACCGCCCAACTGCAACGGCATCCAGCGATAGAAGAGCACTCCGTATAACACGCACGCTACCAGGAGAAAAGTAATGCCTGCTATAGCAGTCCACACTGCTCGCTGGAGCGAAGGTTTTTCCCTAATCCGGCGCATCTGCCGAACTATTACTTGGCAGACCACTCCACTGGAGATGAAGTACAGGATGAGTAAGCTCATGCCATATACGCCTACCCATATTATTACAACAGCCAGTAGTAGGTAGAACCACGGCAGTCCATGCTTTTTGCCCCAGTTAGGGGTATCCGCAGCCGGTTTAAGCGCCGCAAATAAGCATATACTGGCTGCAACAAATGCGCCGGCTATGATCACTACTTTCATGGGCGTAACCGATTCAGCCGTTGCCGAGAAGCTCCCCGTTATGGTGAACGCAACGCATCCATACCCAAGAGCTCCCAGCACGGCAAACGCGGCATCCACGATAGGTATAGGTACCTGCTCTTGTTCGTGCGTGCTATAGTAGGCTATTAGTACGGGAGGTAGCGTAAAGCCTAAGAAGCTGATGCCCGCTTTGATATAGTTAAAGCTCAACCAACTTGCTTCTGTCAGATTGTGAGTCGCTAGGTACATATTCACAATCAGGTAACCGGCCGCGTAGAGGGCGAACAATCCCATGGTTACAAGTGATTCGGACGACACTTCAGATACTTTCATGTAGGGTAAGTAAAATAGAAAGTTAAACTACCACGTGTGTCAGAGGCTTATCAGCCTTCTTTGCCCACTCTCAGTGATCTTATACCGGGCCTAACGTACCTATACGAGCTGAATACAATGCTATTGCGGCGTGATAGTTTTACTAATAGCACACGTTTCCGCGCTCCGGGCAACTAGTCAGGTGCTGTAGTTGCTCAGTTTGCTGTCCGGCAGGAAGTAAAGGTTATTAAACGGCTGGCCGATCGTTTCTTCTTATCCGATAAGCGTGTATATTCCAACACGTAGATACCTGTTGTACCCATAACCACTACCAATTACCATGGCTATCAAACCCGGCCCTAAGCCTAAGAAAGAAGATGGTACTCCGGACAGAAGAAGACGGGTCACGGAAGAAAACAGACCGAAACACCCCGATCTGAAACCGCATAAGCATAAGAAAGGCGACTAGTCGGCCTTCCTGCGACTTACAGTAAGTCGCCTTGACGAGGTCTCAACGCCCCACAACAGTATGCGCCACGGCAAAGCCCCTCGCTCGCTATCCTCAGGAAGTGACGCGAGGGGCTTTGCACAGGGTTCGCTATGACCGTGCTGGCCGTGTAGTGCTTACTCCCCGGGTTACACGCGTAAGCTATTTGCGCCTCTTGGTAGACAATAGCTAATCTGCCTACCCGGTTCAGTGCGAAAGAGCAGACGCGGACGCCGGCTCTCCGGCTTGCTTATCGTCCTTTTTGCTCAGATAGACCAGCAGCCCCACGGCTGCGAGAGCGCCTAGTTTGCAAGCCGTTGGATGTTTCTGATAGAACTTCACTCCTTTTTTGGCTTTACCGAGCAGAACCTCGCTTTTTTCAATACCCTTCAGGGCTAAGTCAGAAAAGGATTCCTTGGCTTTTTTACGAGCCCGCTTGTACCGCGTGACGGATTGATTCATAGAATGGGGTAGTGTAGTTAGAAGTGGCCTTGATTAAAAGTTTAGTCCCAAAATTACGGCTTCCTAAAACAACGCCGCTTTCGCCGCAAACCCACTTTGTTTGAAGGCTTATCTGTTTTTGAAATAGGTGGTTGCCCGGGTAAAATCCTGGGCTATGTCCAAAATTTGATTGATTTCCGTAGGCAACTGGTCCACATCGACGCGGAGCGAAATCAACTTAGCAAACGCGACTTTATCGAAAGTGGCCTGCTTTTTCTGAAACATTATGCGCTTCACGTTGGAGAGGAAGTCTTTCGTGGTATCGAAGTCAGATACCAAAATTTCTTCACCATCGGGATACAATTCATTGAGCGTTTGCACGGCATAGGGTAATTCGAACAAGTCCTCGAAGGTGCCCTGTTCGATGAATACCATCCGGTACTTGTGCTTGTTATCTTTCACGATACGCTCGATGTTGTCCCGCTCCTTTTTGGCATCCGAATCCAGCAGGCAAATCATCTTGCGGTTTGGGTATTTGGCCCGGAACGTGAGGAAATCGGCGGCAAGCTTCTCCTTGGACTTGGAGTTGTACACTTGAATGCCGCGCTGTGACAAGATGAAGTGTTTGCGGAAGGCAAGAATGGGAATCGCGATTTCCTCGCTCTCGCCTTCCACTAAAATCAAGCATTCTGGATTGTCGATGCGGTTTAACTCGGGGAGAAACTGATTCAGGTGCTTGGCCAAGTTTTGTGTATAGTTATCCCGAAACTCCTGCAAGTGCAAGAGTCCAATAGCAATGCCCAGCTTCTTGTTATCAACCAAGTATTTGTACTGCAGTACTTCCTCTGGTACTTCAATGGTCGTTTTGTCCCCGCAGCACGGGCAAATGACATCGTCCCTAAAGTGCGCTTTATTGGCTGCCGCCAAGCGCCGAATAGCGGCAAAGTCCTCTTTGAAAGAAGTAAGTTCGGGCTCCTGCTCAAACCCGGTGAGGCCGTAGCGTTTGAATAATTCGTGGTCAACCGGAAAATACGAGTTTCGCAGGGCCTCCGGCATTCCAAATGAGGGTGCTTGAACTTTCTCAACGGCCGAAAAGGCAATGGCAAGACGTTCGAACTGATGGCGCAACGCGGCATTGTAGCGGTTCTGGAAAAGAGCCAACTCCGTCAGCGGCGGGAAGTTCATGAGCCGAAACAGCAGCAGCAACTCTTCCCGGCGCGTGCGAGGCAGTAGGGAAGGTGGCAATAGATTGGCCAAGCCGTTGCCGAAGCCCAGGCGGGTAAGGCCTGTTTTCTCCGCAACATCCTGAAAATCAAACTCCAGTTGCTCGTCTGTGATCTGCGTCAGCGTTTGTAGATCGTCCAACTCGCGAGTGGTGGCCAGCTCCGCCGTGAGTTCACAGAGCAGCATGGTGTAGGGTGTAACCTCCATCTGCCAGGTATGCTCGTAAGGAAAAAGAGGCAAGAATTCCTCATATAGCAGTTCCAGAGTTGCCTTCCACAGTGCTTGGTATAAGAAAAACTTATCGGTGATGAGTAGAACTTCATCAGCCTTAGGCGGCTCAACTATAAGTAGGCGCAGCAAGCTGTTGATACTGTCGTCAACCTCAAAGTGCAGCACGCGGTTGCATGCGCCCTTGATAACGCCTAAATAGGCTTCTTTCACAACTGGTTTGAAATCCATCGGTTCTTATCGTTGATTGCCTCATGGCCGCCACTGGGAGCTGGTCAGGAAGGGTACCTACGGCGTTTTTAACGATTAGATAGACTTCGGGTCTAGTCAGCGCGTGGTCACCCAAAGCAAGTACAGGTAAAAATTCTACCAACGGGAAATTCCATTCTATTTTCCCGCCGGGCGGGCCGTAGCACTGCCGCCGGTTGGCCCCCCCGTGTGGTGGGGCGGCTGGACCTGATGCGCAACCGACTTGCCTTATCCGATGCTGGCTGGCGGGGGCCTTATTGTTCGGGGCCCTGGCGCTGCTGCTCGAGCTGCCATGCGGGCGAAGAAGCAGTTTGTGCGCGAGCAGCAGAGCTGGGTGGGCTACGTCAACCAAACGCGCTTCTCCCGGCGCTGGGGCAGCTGGGATGACCTGCATATGCGGCAGCACGACCACTTCGTGATCTGCTGATGGCTCAGGTTGCGCATCAGGCGCAGGTTTTTTAGGCGAAAATGCAAGCTCATGGGCGAAGGTTTTTACAAAGCTGTGGGGCGGCAAGGAGGAAAGCCAGCAGGTTCCACCTTTTCACCACGGAGGTAGCGTGAGTGCTACACCACAGGCTACCCAAGGCGTTTGCAGACAACAGATGTCGTATGAGTAACGGTAGAAGCCGAGTGAGTCGCCCGTATGGATATTCAGGCAAAAGCCCCCTATCCTGGAGAATGTTAGGCAGATTGAGTAGCAGGAGTTATAGGGTCAGCAAACCAGCGCAAATAGGAATTAGAAGGCTAGCCAAAAGGGCATTGTTACGTTAGATATTATTTATTGAATATAATGACATATAAAATATCACTATTCAGCGATGTATAACATCTGGGTTGCAAAATGCTGGCTACATGTGCAATGTATTGCAATAGAGCAGTTTAATGATAGTGCACAGAACGTAGGGTACTGTGTACTATTGAGCTGTTATTGGAATAGTCAAACTTTATTGCAACTAAATTTATTATCACATTTTCAAGATTTTTATGTATATTTTTAGGTGTACTAAATTTCATACGCACCCATGATCCTCAACTACCTCCAGCCCAAGCTTGCACACGACGTTGAGCAACATCCCACGATCACAGATTGGCTCAGTAACAGAGTTACAACAGGACTCAAAGTGAGTAGCGCAGAAACATATGCCTATTCCGTGATGAGCTTCCTCAGATTCTGTCAAGCAAAAAAGCTCAATCACGTTCGCGTAAAAGATTCACATGTCCTACGGTATTTGGCGTATCTCCAAAAACGTCCTTTCGAGCATGACACCTCTCTTATTTTAAAAAACGCATATGCTACTGCGACGCAACGTAAACACTTAACATCTTTGCGATTATATTATGGGTATTTAGCAGAGCAAAAAATTCGACCTATATCTCCCCTGATTAGTGTAAAAAATACAGGCAAAGCTAAAAAAGGACAACCTCAATACCGTATTTTACCTGTCGGTCGTAAATTAAAATGGATACCGAACGAAGAACAATGGCATGCTTTTCTAAATTATATGAAAGCAGAGTCTTTGCGCAATCAATTAATGCTGTTATTAAGTTATGAAGGCGCACTACGTAAAAATGAATTGTGCACATTGGAAGTAAGCGATATCTCAGGTTTAATTATTACAATACGCGCTGAGAATAATAAAACAAATTGCGATCAACGCGTTACATTTTCGCCTCGAACCCGGCGCTTACTGGATCTATATCTAAAGACCCGGCCTACTCCCGTAGGAGAAGGCAACGCAGCGCTCTTCTTATCAGAATCTAAACAGAATCGGGGACAGGGCATTACGGGCGCTACCTGGCGAAAAGTGATTGATCGAATTGCGGAACAGACTAACCTTCCTCAGTTCACGCCACATACATTACGCCATCTGAGCATTACTCATTTTGCCGAGCAGGGGTATAGCGCACAGGAAGTATCTGATTTCGCGCGTCATCAAAGTATCGCGAGTACAGCCGTGTACCGCCATACAACGCCCCGGCAACTGGTGACGAAAGCCGCGCACACGTTCCGGAATGTTCGGTCTTCCCAACAGCGCTAGCCCATCAGGTACATGGCACCAGACTTTTTATGGTCGGCTTACATGGCCACATTCGACCGCACACCCGGCTTAACACAAGAGGAGAAGAGCGCGCTTGCCAATTGGATTACTCAAATTCCTTCCCCTCCAAAACCAGCCATCCCGTATTATCGGCTACAGCAACAGAAGCTGCAGTTACTGCACCGCTTGGTAGATCCTGTGCAAGAGGCGATCACTTATTGTAAATATCATGATACGAATCAGAAACTACTGTACAGCTGCTGCGCGCTGTTGCTCAAAGAAATGCATGTGCGTCAGACAGCGATGTGGGCGTGGGACAAGGCGACGTGGGTAGAAATTGTTGGCTACAATACGCAGCACTTCCAAGACCGGCATCACGCGTTTTTGGCTGACTGGTTGAATGTGACAATCAACCTACGCCCTTGCATCATGAATTGTGCTTACCTGTTTGGCGAGATTGATATCCATCTTCTGGTCACGGATTGTGATGTAGTAGGCTCCGCCAAACGCATCTTTGGCAAACAGCAGGTTTGGATCGCTGAAGGCGTTCTTGAAGAAGCGTTTAAAGAGAAAACGCAGTGGTCGTATCTAAACATAGCCGGGCTATCGAGCTGCTTGTGTTTAGCTCTGCTGCGTAATCGCAATCCACAGGTGGAGAAGCTGACGCTCCCCGTGCTAAAACAGGTCTACGCGAATCCTGTTGGCTTTGCAGGATTGCAACCGGCCTGTGTGCAACTGTACCACATATTGCGGCGACTACGCATTGTCACGGAAGCCGCCTTTGGCTTTGCGCCCCTGGAGCTACGGGTTAGAAAGGATGGATTACCGGAACCCTTAGGCAAATTGCTGGACCGATGGCTTGCCAAGTACCAAGGCCGAAAAAGTGCGCAACCGCACATGCGATCTCTACTGGCGAAAATGTTGCGCTATGTAGTTGCCACCTACCCCAACCGTATCATGCCTTCGCAATGGACAGCTAACATGGCTCGGCGAATTGCCTCGGCTATCAGTAAGATGCGAACCAACGAGTGGACCATCACGCCGCCGAATCAACTTCCTGCTACGGGGCCGGGCAAAGAGTATGCGGCCTCCACCAAAGCGTACCTGTTCAGTCTGATTCGAAGTTTCCTAAATGATGGGCAAGACTATAATTTCTTCACGCTGACTTTTGAGCCGGATAGCGCTTTCCGAACCCCGCGCAATATTTTAAACGCAGTAAAACCCTATCCCAAGGCTCTTTCGGATGCTAATTGGGAAAAACTGGAACAGGCAGGAATGTCTCTAACGCAGGAAGATCTACTGAGCTTGCGGGAACAAGCCGACGTTTCTGCGCACGAAGCTTCCTTTCCTCTCACGTTGGTGCGCGCTATCGCGCTGGTCTGGCTGTTTGGGGGGCTGCGGACAGATGAGATTGTGCGCCTGCCTCTAGGGTGTATCCGCCCACTCCCTTCGCCGACTGAGGAGGAACAAGATCTGTGGCAACACGTGTGTTTGCTGCATGTTCCCGTGAACAAGTCGTGCGGAGAGTTTGACAAGCCAGTTGAATATTATCCAGCAGAAGCTATCCAAGCCTGGGAAGCGGAGCGGCCAGCTGGCCCACAGCGTGTAGACGAAACAACAGGAGAACTCGTCGATTTTCTGTTTGAATGGGAAGGGCGCGGGCTGATTAAGACGTACCTCAACCGCGTACTAATTCCGCTGCTGTGCCGGAAAGCGCAACTCGACACGGTTGACGAGAAAGGACCGATTCGCAGCCACCGGGCTCGCGTGACCTTGGCCACCCGTTATTACAAGGCAGGCCTGGGGCTGGAAGAGTTGCGATTGTGGTTAGGACATTTGTCGATACTGAATTTGCGCTATTATCTGGACGTAGATGACGATTGGCTGAACCAAAGCGCTTCTGTGACCTTTTACGCTATTCGACGCCGGGCACATCAAGTAGTAAACAGACCAAGCGAATTAGTTCCTACGGAATACGCATTGGAAGACGCAGATAGTAACCTTAGCGTTGCTGTTGAAAATGAGGAAGAGCTTATTCCGGATAATTTTTTAGCGCACTTGTTTTTTAAGCCTCAACGATCCAAGCGGGCCTTTATTTCAGCGGTACACGAAAGCATCACCGCGATGCAACGCAATGTGCACCTAAGTTCTGAAGAATTACGGATAGTTTATGAGTTCAAGGATTTATTAGAAAAAATGAATGCCCATAGTTAAATTCTAGTGTAGGTGGGTAGTAAAATATACTATCCACCTACATTTTAATAACAGGAGTTATTACTTACTCTTGCCGAGTGGGATATTCAACTGTTAATTGCAGCGGCTTTACTTCTACAGTATTATAAATACTATCTGGATCATCCATAATCCATCCCTTGATCAAGCCATCTTGCAAGTATTCCTGCGCCGGTTGGGGCAAGGTTGAAAGAAAGCTTGTCAGCATTTGTATTCCAGCTGTATACGAGTCACGGATCTGGGCTAAACTAGAAATTTCATTGTTCATCCCCAGTATTTCCAAGGTGTTAATAGCGCGTATCCTAATAAATTCGGCGTAGCGTACCGGGTCAGCCCGCAATGCATTGAACAAGGCCTGCTCATACCCGTAGCCCTCCTGGTCTCCGGGTGACACATGCTGAGCGGGAACAGTGGGCACTCGATCCTGCAGTTCGGCGTCAATGATGATTCTGATTTTCTGTACGTGACTCATAAGAGCAGACAAGAAGAAGTGAAAGAAGTTGTTGTGGAGGTGCCGAGCAGAGACGAATGGGCTGCTAAAGACCTGAAAATACGTGGTTGTGTAGCCCTGTCGGACGCGGGTGGCCAAAACAAGGTATTAAAATAATTACAAATATGTCATTGTCGACTACAACAGCCTCCCTCACCTTGCCACCTCCATGGAGGCATTACCCGGCGAGGTCATTACGAGTGAAATTGTGCGACGGCTACAGCAGCTGCGACGCTCCCGCCAGTACACCCAGCAAGAGGTATATGATGCTACCGGCGTGCACATTGGGCGCCTGGAAGCCCAGCACGCGAACATGACCATTCGCACGCTGGTTATTCTGTGTCGCTACTATGGCATTTCCCTGGCTGAACTGGTTCAGGGGCTGTAATCGTACTCAAGGCTTGGGACCAGTGTTATAACAGCTGCACTATTAAGCGGACTGGCGGCGCTTTCCAATGGTGCGCCACCGGCAGTGTTGCCGAGTAATCTGCTTTTCGGTCCTTGGGGAATGGGGGACATCGGGTAGTACCCATTCTGCTATCCCCCTTCTAGAAGATCTCCATTATCCCGTTTGTAACGGATCATAAACGCCCGTTTGTGATCTGTTACAAACCCGCTACCTTCACCTACCAGCACGTAAACTACCCCATGAAACACTTTCGCGAGTATTCCGCTGCCATGCAGCAGAACATTGCCCAGCAGGTGCGCACCCAGGCCAAGGAGAGCGGTTCTATTAATCAGTGGGTAAATGCCCTCTACATTCTTAATCCTGAACTGAACGCTTATCCCAACCACCCGGCCCAGGTAGTCGGCGAGGTCGCCCTTCTAGTGCACGACAACAACCAGAAATAACACCTATCCCCAAACACCCCCAGTATGTATGGATCAGGAAACCTTATTTAAGACTATACGCAACCGGGAGGTTGTCCTGTGGGCTGGAGCCGGGTTTTCAAAGTATGCCGGCTACCCCATGGGCGGCGGCTTGGTACGTCACCTGTTTGATACGCTCAGCAAAGCCCAGCAGCAGCAGGCCCGGGAGTATGCCCCCTCGCTGGATGCAGACGGTTATCCTAACATGCCGCTACCTGCTTTTGCCAGTCTGTTCGTCAACCTGTTTAACGGGCGCCTGCACGAGTTGCGCAAAGAGGTAAAGGCCGTATATTCTGCGCGGCCCAAGTCACTAAAGACTCATCAGCAGGTGGCTACCATTCCTTTCTTCGAGCATATCGTTACTACGAACTACGACTCGCTCTTTGAGCAGGCGTACGGCCAGGATAAACTTCACATTGTTACCAACGGTGAGCAGATACCGTATCAGGAACCAAATAAACCTACTCTGTATAAGGTGCATGGCAGCCTGGAGGACTTGAACCGTCTGCTGATTACGGAGGAAGACTACCGGGCATTT
Source organism: Hymenobacter sp. UYP22 (assembly GCF_040547285.1). Taxonomy (NCBI): domain Bacteria; kingdom Pseudomonadati; phylum Bacteroidota; class Cytophagia; order Cytophagales; family Hymenobacteraceae; genus Hymenobacter; species Hymenobacter sp. UYP22. The sequence continues at coordinate 30,378 of NZ_JBEPPK010000016.1, forward strand.
TACTCCAAGGCCGACCACCTGCTGTGGGGTGCCATCCAGGCGCTTATGGCGAGTAAAACTCTGCTCTTCGTTGGCTACGGCCTGGAAGACCCGAATGTACTGGTCTTATTTGAGCGCATCCTGGATGCGGTAAAAGGCAATATGCGCGGGGCCTACCTAGTTTCCCCCAATTTGAGTCAGCTCCGCATCGACTGGCTCAAGCGCCACAACGTCACCTACATTCAATCTACCGGGGAACAGTTAATTGCCGACCTGCTGCAGGACCTGAAGGATACTGCGGTACCCGCCTTAAAAAAGGGAGGGATTGAACTGGGGCCAACGACGCAGTTCCTGCGTAATCTCGGGCTTAACCCAACGATTAAGACTAGCGAGAACGGGTATCATATCTCGCAGCTTACTGGAGTACAGGGAGAGGTAGCGGGGCAAGTGACCCTAACCGTTCGCGAGGACGGGCGCGCATCGCTTACTCAATTTCAACAAGGGTTGTCGGGCCTGGCGTATCATATAGGTCCTTCCCAACTGGTTGATTTTGAATGGCGGGTAGGGGGCGTAAACCTGGGCTTGGAAATGGGCTCATTGGTGTTTGTACGCTCCCATACCATTGAGAAAACAGTTGATATTGAGTTTACCGGAGGGCTCTGCATCCGCGATGCCACCTTACGCATCTACTCCAGCCCTGAGCAGGTAGACTTTTTGGTGTACACGGATCTGCACAAGGTTCAGATCCGTGTACCCAAGAAGAACATTCACGCGAAAGGCTTTAAGTACTCGGCTACAGTTTCTCGTCGGCATCGCTATACTGATTCAGTTGATAGTGGCCTGCTACATGCCAGAATTCTACAGTCATTAGGCAGGGGGGAAGGAATCGCTTTGTATGAAGATGGAGAGCGTATCTGGAGCAAGGAGGAAACACCTCGGGGCCTTCCTTTTATCAAACAAGGAGAAAGCTTAGAGAGGAACATGCAGACCCTTCAGGTAGTGGAGAAGGGGTTCAACATCCGATTTCGACGGTTCAAGCTCACAGGCGACGACATAGACACAGCGGCGGAACTGAGCTATATCTTGCAGATGAAAACGCGGGTATCCAAGGCGTTTAAAGGGTACGTCGATGCTGTGGTAGAAGATCCTTCTAAACTCCCTGAATCTCAGGACCAGGATGTTGTTGTCCACCAGCAGCTAGATACGACTTATACGCTGCTGGGCTGGAAGCTCCGCATCGAGTACGAGGCAGCGCATGTGCTAAAGCAGGCACGGTATAAGCGAAGAGGCAAGGACAAGACCGCTTACCGCATTACCAGTGCCACTCGTGAATTACATACGCTGTACGGACCTGAGCAAGCCACTAGCGTCGCGGAAGCAGGCAAGCCCGAACCAATTCAGCGCCTAGATAAGATCGAGATGGAGACTTTACATGGTGACGAATCGGAGTAAGCCATGCGTACCTACATTGCCTACTACCGGGTAAGCACGGCCCGCCAGGGCGCCAGTGGCCTCGGCCTGGAATCACAGCAGTACTTGGTGCAATCCTATGTGCCAGCCGGAGGGCGACTGCTGCAGGAGTTCATCGAGGTAGAGTCCGGCAAGAAGAACAACCGGCCCCAGCTCAAGGCCGCACTGGCGGCTGCTAAGCAGCAAGGCGCCACGTTGCTCATCGCCAAGTTGGATCGCCTGAGCCGCAACGCTGGCTTCATCTTCGCGTTGCGTGATTCCGGAGTCGACTTTCTTGCCTGCGACATGCCCGATGCCAATACGCTCACGGTTGGCATCTTTGCCGTGATAGCCCAGCACGAGCGGGAAACCATCAGCAAGCGCACGAAGGACGCGCTGCAGGCGAAGAAGGCGCGGGGCCAACAGCTAGGCAGCCCCCAGAACCTAACGCAGGAAGCCCGGCTGAAAGGGGCTGCCGCTCGCCGGCAGCAGCGCCAGCGCACGCCGCAGAATCAACAGGCAACCAGCCTCGTGGTTCTGCTACGCGCCCAAGGATTGACGTTTCGTCAAATCGCAGCGCATTTAAACGCAGCCATGTTTCGTACAGCCGCCGGAAAAAAATATGCTGCTATGACGGTTCAGCGGCTCTTTCGTTATTCATCAACAATAGCAACAGGTCAGCCCGGTCCTGTTAGTAACCCACTGTAAAACAGATGAATATTTAATCTGGTGAGCGACTGAGTCTAGTATATTAACTTCCTGAACTTCTTGAGGAATTTTAAGAAGCCTAAGAACACTTGATTCTTTAACTTCTTTGACTTGCTAAACATGTTAGACTTCTTTAAGAAGCTAAACATGTCAGACTTCTTTAACTTCCTCAGGAAGCTTGGCAGGTGACAGAAGTCGAGGAAGTTTTAATTCTTTATTATTGCTGTCAGATCAAGCGTGTGCTGCACCATGAAGATTATTGTATTTGCTAACCACAAGGGGGGAGTCGGAAAGACTACGTCTACGCTTAGCGTGGCTCAAACCTTGGCACGTGACGGCTACCGCGTGCTCTTAATTGATTGCGACGCCCAGCGTAATCTTTCCCTTGCCTTCCGCTTGCCGGCAGGCTATCCGGATCTAGGATTGGTTTTAGAGAAAAAAGCTCAGTTGACCGACGTTGTCCTGGCGATAGAGGAACACTTGCACTTAGTGGCCGCTACCCCGGATCTGGACTATCTAGAAAAAATGGTTGGCCAGCAATTAGGCTACGAGAGTATCCTGCGGAAGGGGTTGGCACCTCTGCAGGACCAGTATGACTACTGTCTGATTGATACCCCGCCTTCATTATCTGCCCTTACGTACATGGCGCTGGTAGCTTGTAACGCGGTATTTATTCCGTGTCAACCGGAATACTTTGGGTACGAAGGGCTCAATAAGCTCATGCAAGCCTGCGAGCGGGTGAAAGACCTCTATAACCCCAATCTGACTATAGGAGGTATTTTCTTTACCAAGTACAGTAGCCGCTACCGTAAAAAGCTTCATCATGACATTGTGGCCCTGATTGACTCCAAGTATTCTGAGGCCAAGCTGCTCATGGAAACCACTATTCGTGAAAACGTTTCGCTGGCGGAAGCTCAGATAAAGAAGCAGAGCATCTACCGGTGGGCGCCCGAGAGCAATGGCGCCACTGATTACGAATCGCTTACCCAAGAAATCATTGCCCGAGTATGAGCAAGCAGAGCAAGAAACCAAATTTTGGGGATGACTTGGATGCCTCGGCGCCATCGCTAACGAATGACGCGCTCCTATACGGGGTAAACCGGAGCATCTTACCGCAGGTAGCCCCAACCCCTGCTGCTTCGTCCGAACCGGAAACTACTGCTTCCACTTCGACGGAAGAAGAATGGTTGAAATTCAGCAGCTTTCTGCGACGCAGCACCTACGTTCGCTTAAAGCAAAGTGAGTACTGGGACCGACTGGTGCTGAAGAAAGCAGTTGATTCAGCACTTTGTGCTTTTCTAGACACGATGGAAGGAGCTGATCGGCCGCTGCCAGAAGACGAACAGTATCGACTGAATGGCAAGAAACTCAAATAGTTACAGTATAAAAAAGCATAAAAAGCGCCGCAAAAATTTTCGCTTATTACTTTTTTTTGCTTTTACCGCGACCGTCTTTTCATGCCTACAAAATCGCCCTAAACAAGCTAGCTGATTACCTATACTATATTAGTAATTACAGGAGCCGTAACGGCCTGATTATATGTATCATGGAATGGAATAAGCCTACAAAATCGCCCTTTCATGCCTACAAAATCGACGATTAGCGCCTACAAAATCGCCCTTTGACGCCTACAAAACCGCCTTGCTGCCTTCCTTATGCCTACAAAATCGCCCTTGATCCCGATTGTTGACAAAACGGTTGCCCAGCACAATGCACTCATCAACGCAAGGTTCAGTTTTGTACCTCTGGAAATGCGACTCTTCATCTCTTTACTCACGCGTATCGAGCCCGGGGATGAGCAGTTTCGGGAGCATTTCGTACCGATGGCCGAGATTATCCACGAGCGCACGGGGGGATCTGCGTATGATGAGGTAAAGCAAATGTGCAATAACATTACCTCCCGACGGCTTTATATCGAGAAGCTAATCGACACGCAGCAGGGTACTCGGAAGCGGAGCAAAAAGCCTGACTTCGAATTCATCCCCTTAATGGCGAAGGCCGCTTACGAGAGCGATAGGGGAGGGGTGGTTGCCTCGTTTAACCCCCTGATTATGCCTTATCTACTGCAGTTGCGGGAGAGTGGCAACTTCACCCTCGCGCAACTGGAGCAGCTTAATAAGCTGAAGAGCTTTTACTCCTACCGCATTTACTGGCTGCTGAAAGAGTATGCCACCTTCAAGGAACGTACCATCACAATTGCCCAACTCCGTTTCTTACTAGATCTACAGGAAGGCGAGTACCCACGCTTCAACAATCTACGCACCCGCATTTTGGACAAGGCCCAGACCGAGATGCAACAGACGGATATGCCGTTCACGTACGAGCTGCAGAAACAAGGCAAAGTTGTGTCGGAGGTGAAATTTCTGCTAGCTGCTCCTCATAACGGAGAAGTCATGCCTACAAAATCGCCCTTGGTCGAAGTGCCCGCTTGGGCTCGGACTTTAGCAGAAATTGGCGTCGGGGAAAGAAGCCTGGCAGTAGTCCACCGACAACTGGAAGCCGGCGAGTATGAAGTAGACTACATTGCCTACGTAATACGCATCGTAACCAACCAGTTCCGTAAGGGCAAGATCAAGAAGCCCGCAGGCGCTATCTACAAGGCCTTGATAGAGAAATACCTGTTGGTGGATTATCAGCAAGCGAAAGCTGCCGCTGGAACGAAAAAAAAGGCATTGACTCAAGCGCCTTCCGCTGCCGCTGCAGTAACCTACCGTCTAAGTGAGGTGCGAAAAATATATGATAACCCTGGGCCTTACGCCCAACGGCAGAAGCAAGCCGATACTTTCGAGCAACATCTGCAGCAAGTATATCTACGTGACGGCTTCACAATAGAAGATCGAGATGGAGAACAGTGGCTGGTCAAATATGACGAGAAACGGTAACGCATTCTAAAGTGCTACGTTAGCTTGCGCCCGTTAAAATCAAGTTATAGCCGGCTTAATGAATGGCCAGTACAGCATACTGTGATGGAAAGCTACCATCTGGCTGACATGTTTATCTCTTTCCTCCCCAAGGAATGGCCGCTTAGTAGCCATTAGGGCAGAATATCATGCTTCCGAAGTGCCCTGCTTCCATTTACTTTAGCAGGGCTTACGCATCAAATCTAAGGAGCAGTTGCACGGTCGTTTTGGCGGGCGCGGGTTAGTAGTTGGGTCAGGTAGTTATCGCTCCAGCCCGCATTCCGGCGGCGGGTCCGCAGACTGCCAGGCGGGTGCTTCCCCTGCTGCAGGAGATTAAACGCCAGCTTACGCAACACAGCAAAGTTGCGGGTAGCGACCCGGTCGCGACTGCGGGCCTCGTCCTCGCGGAAGACCACGTCCAGCACCCAATGCAGGCTGTTTTCAATCGCCCAATGGCGACGGATAGCCTGAATGAGCACTGCCGGGGCATCTGCGCAGCTGGTCAGGTAGTAGCGCCACTCGGCGCGGGTGCCCGGCTGATGCTGCACCGACCGGATGGTTTCGACTACGATAATCGCTCGCAGGCCTGGCCAGGCGTGTAATCCGGCTAGTTCCTTGCCCAGCGGCAGCACCCAGGCCCGGCGCCGCACCCAGCGGCCGTGACGGCGGTCGAAGGCATCGTAATCGGCGGGATATGCTGCCCAGCTCTCGACACAACAGGCGTGGCAGTAGGCCTTGACGGCACGGTGGTAGCGGCCCTGGTTGCCCTTCAAGGCCAGGATATAATCCGCCTGCTGGGCCAGCAGTTGCCGGGCAATGGCCTGCTGGCAGCCAAGTGCGTCGAGTGTGACAATCGTATTGGTCAGGTGCAGGGTGCGGAGTAACACCGGAATAGCCGTCAGCTCCTGCCCTTTGCCCGTCACGGCTACCTGCCCCAGGCTCAAGCCCTGCTCGGTGGCAAACGCGCTGACGACGTGTAGCGGGCCCTGGGCCCGCCCGCGGTCGAACGAGCGCCGCAGGGTCTTGCCATCGACCGCGACTACCTCGCGCGGTAAGGGCGGGGCGACGGTGGCCATCCACTGGCGGAAACACTGCTCCACCTGCTGCGGGTCAAGCAGCGAGAACACCCGCCGGAAGGTGTCGTGGGAGGGAATGCCGCCGGGCAAGTCTAGAAACGTCGCCAGCCACGACTGCTTCAACTGGCCGTAGTACGCGATGTCTACCCACGTCTCCGCGCCGGCCACCACGGCGCAGACGGCAATAACCAGCATATCAAGCAAGCGGTGCCGGGTGCGGCCTGCGCAACGCGGGTCTGGAAGCGTGGCAAAGGAAGCAAGAAGTTGATTGAGCATGAAGAACTTAACGATGTCTAACGAGACAAAGGTCAGCCCTCACTACAGCGTCTTGATTTTGATGCGTAAGCCCTGAGGTATTCCTGACTACAGTACTGGATGCCGCGGTCACTGTGGTGAATCAAATTCCGTCCTACCCGTTTGCTGATCTGCCGTAGGGCCATCTGCAAGGCGCGACACGCATGTACCGTGGCCAGCGTCTCGGCCACAGCAAAGCCCATGATGCGGCGCGAATAGGCATCGGTCAGCAGCGAGATGTACAGGCAGCCGGCCTGGGTGAACCAATAGGTGATATCGGCTACCCAGACTTGATTAGGCCGCAGCGGGGTCAGCTCCCGGATCAGGTTTGGGTACTTGCGGAAGCGATGGCGGGAAAAGGTTGTCAACGCCTTACGGCGGCGCTTTCTAATCAGCAAGTTATGCGCTGCCAGCAGCGAGAACAGCGCATCCCGGCCCATTTTAATCCCTTGCTGGCGTAAGTTCTGCTCCAGCAGATGGTAGAGCTTACGGCCCCCCATACGGCCGTGCTCCTGGCGCAGCTGCGCGACCTGCTCCAACACATAGTGCTCGCGCTCTTCGCTGCTCCACTGCCGCGTGTGGTGCTGGTAATACGCCTGCCGGCTAAACCCAAGTACGCCACTGATCCGCCGCAGGCAAAAGTGCGGACAGCTTACTCGCAAGAGTTGGACTACTTGGTAACGGACTTTTTTTCGATGCTCAGGCCCAGCTCCTGCTCGGCCACCCGGATCACGTTTTTATAATAGAGTACCTGCAACTCGGCTTGCTCGAGCTGCTTCTGTAATTGCTTAACCTGCCCGGTGAGCGCATCGGCATGCTGCACGACGTGCTCGACGAGCGTGGTGGGTGGCTTTTTTCGGTTGTCTTCCATGGCGTGGATACGGGCCTGCTCTTCCTGGCGGACACGTTCCAGCCACTTGGTCACGGTCGAGCGGGTGAACACTTGGTACTTGCTCATCGCTGACTCAATCGTGTGGCGGCCGCAGGTGATTTCCTCGACCATCTGGCGCATTTTCAGCTCATGCGCCTGCTTGCGAAACAAAAACAAGTGTTCCATCTGACTGAGAGTAATGGTCAACCTATTTTAGGACGAGACAAAACCTTTAACCATTAATCCAAACCCCATGCACGCTCAAAACCAAAGCCTCCTCGACGCCCTCAACGCCTGCATCGCCTCCTGCGAGCATTGCGCCTCCGCTTGCCTACAAGAAGACGATGTAAAAATGATGGCCCGCTGTATCAGCTTAGACCGAGACTGCGCCGACATCTGTGCCCTGACCGCCCGCCTGCTGGCCCGCGGCTCCGAGCACGCCCAGCACCTGCTGCGCGAGTGCGCCGAAATCTGCAAGGCCTGCGGCGACGAATGCGCCAAGCACGGGGCCCATTCGCAGCACTGTCAGGAGTGTGCCGATGCCTGCCGCCGCTGCGAAGAAGCTTGCCGCGCCGGCCTCCAGGGCTAATTTACCCGCCGCCTGAACACAACTGCCGTCAGCAGGAGCCTCCCCTTGGGTCGGCGGCCCTACTGACGGCATTTATGTTTCCGGCTCAAACTGGACACCCCTAGCTAGCGGCCGGTGCCGGGCTCGCGGCTGCGCTTGAGCAACCAGTTCACCATGGTCATGCCGTGGCTGGCGTCAAAAGCCGTCATGTCGGATTCCTGCTTGCACTGCGCGTCGAGCAGCTCCTGAAACTTTCGGTTGCCGGGGAAGGCATTTTTTACGTTCTGCAGGGTGAGCGGCAGAACGGGCGCTTCGGCGGAGGCGCTGAAATAGCGGCGCACGTAGCCGGGATTTTTGCCCACGGCCGCTTGCTCAACCTTGTAGAGCAGGATTTCCTCCTGCGGGTTCAGGATGGGGTAGTACTGCTTACCCGCGGTGAAGCGAAACTCGCGGCCGTCGCAGTCCCGAAAGCCGAACAGGGTGTCTTTGGCCACCCGGTATTCCTGCCCGTGGTGCTCCACCGTAAGGTAAGGACGGAAAAGAAACTCGTGCAGGCGCAGCCGGTGACCATCGGTTTTGCAATTTCCGGGCAGGGTGAGGCGACGCTGGCGGAAGTCTGCGGCCGTTCGGTAGAGGCCGCTGTTGCCCTGTGAGGTTTGCGCGTGGGCAGCGCCAACCTGCAGCAGGCACCCGAGCAGGATGATTAAAAAGGTTTTCATGAGGTAGCGTAAGTCCTAGCAAGGTGTGTGAGCACTGCGCCAACACTGCGCCGGGCCTGATTCCGCCAGCATGTACTTATCTGCGGGGCCAGTGTTTTGCCTAATTTCCCTGCCGGGCTTACAAGATTCCGGGACTTAAATCAAGTCATCGAGGCTGCGGCGGCCGGCGCTGCCCGGACCTAAGCGCTGAAATTCTGTGGGGGACAGGCCCGTCACCTGCTTGAACTGGTTGGTCAGGTAGGCGGCGCTGCTGTAACCCAACTGCTGAGCCACGGCGGCCACCGTGGCGTCCTGGTAGCTGAGCAGTTCTTTGGCGCACTCTACTTTCTGGCGGATGATGTACTTCTCCAGCGTGAGCCCTTCGTGAGCAGAAAACAGCTGCGACAGGTAGTGATAGTCCCGCTGCAGGCGCTGGCTGAGGTAGTAGGAAAAGTTATGGGTCAGCTCTGTAGGGGCCGTGTAGCGCACCAGTTCCAGCACCAGGGTCTTGGTTTGCTCCACCAGCTGGCGGGCCGGGTCCTCCACCAAAGCAAAGCCCGCCTCCTCCAGCGCCGCGCGCACCGCTGCCAGCGGCAGTTCCCCACCCAGCGGCGTGAGGACATCGGCCGTGCCAAGGGTCACCAGCTGCACCTGCAGGCCAAGCTCTTCCAGCCGGCGCTGTACCACGCGGCTACACTGCGGGCACACCATGTTGCCAATGAAGAGGCGGGACGTGTCGGGAGCAGAAGGAGGGAGGCCGGCGGAGAGGGTCATGGCATAAAGAAATGATTACTTAATAACGAGGCGAGCGCGCAACACGTGCATGCCGCAGGTAAACTTAAACTGGCCGGCCTGCTGGGCCTGCAGCTCCATGGCCGTCGTGCGGAAAGCCAGCAAGTCGCGCCGAATCTGAAGGTCGGGCAGCAGCTCTTCCGAGCAGCTGCTGCCCGACCTTCACGGTGATGTCCACCAGCTGCACGACAGTGCTGGAAGAAACCGCGCTAGCCACCCGGCGGGGCGTAAAGAAAAACACCAGACGACCAGGCCAATCAGGCTCGCGACGACAATGGTAACCACGATTTGAATACTATCCATGAGCAGAGTTCAAAAAAAGGGTCGGCCTAGCGTGGGCCCGCCGTGAAGCCGTGCAGGCGCAGCGAGTTAGCGAGCTCCGGGTCGGTGCCCGACAAAGCGTGCATAATTCCCACGGCCCGCTTGTAAGATTTAGGCGGCAGTAGCTATGGGAGCGGCGAAGTTGACATGCCCGCAATAGACTTAACCAGCGTTAAAACAGGCTATTGGCAAACAAAAAGGAGAAAAAAAACAATATACCTCTGGTTTCAAGCCGGTTGTTTGGTCGCCTCACCATTCAACATCCAGGCTGGTAACCGCGTTGGGGAGGGCGTACAGTCCTGGCCTTCGCGCCCGGGCATTCTTCAACCAGCCGGCCAACGGGCGGACGTAGTGCCGGCATTCACCGCTTAGTGTTTCCCCTATGAAAAGCATTCTTTCTTTCGCAGCAGTCCTGGCTAGCGTATCAATTCTGGCTTCTGGCTGCTCCGACAACGCCAACAAAGGCGGCACGACGGACGCTACCACGACCACCACCGCTCCTGCTGCCAATTCAGACACAACGGCTGCTTCAGCGGCGGGGTCGGCTACCGAAGCAAAAGTCGGCCAGTACACCTGCCCGATGCACCCGGAGGTGGTATCCGACCAGCCGGGCAAGTGCCCCAAGTGCGGCATGACGCTGGTTAAAAAAAGTTAGCTGCTCATTCTCGTTGAGCCCGGATGCTGGCATGAAGCTGGTGTCCGGGTTCCCGGGCGGCAGGCTGGGGGCTGGGACCACCGCCTAATCTTACAAGGTTGGCGTGGGAATTTTATCACACCTTACCCGCCTGGTTCTCGTATTTTTGTGCGTCTAATTGTCCGGCCCCTGGGCCTCTGGTGTGAAACGACTCGTCAGTTTCTTTCTGCTCTTTGCGTACCTGCTCTCCAGCCCCGGGCTGGTGTACAGCATGCATTTCTGCGGCCAGAGTCTAACGGCGGTTTCCCTGCAGGCCGGCGGCAGGCGCAACTGCTGCTGCGAGACCATGCGCAGCCCCGGCTGCGGGTGCTGCCACGACCAGCTGCTCACCAGCTCGGTTAAGGATGTAAAGCTTACCACCACGCAAGTGCTGGTGGCCGCGCCCGCTACGGTGGCCACGCCCGCCCTGCTGCCGCTGGTATGGCACTTGAGCACCGCCGCTTTCCCGCTCGACGAGCCGGAATCGAAGCTCGCCGCGCACGCGGCGCCTCCGCCCGAATGCCCCGCCTACGTGCGCGGGCATGCCTTTTTAATTTAGGGTTAAGTCCCCATTCCGACCCCGGCGCTGCACAGGCTCCGGGGCTTTCAGCAATGGGCTAGGTGTGCGCATGCGCGTACCTGGACGCCTTTTAAGACGTTCGAATAATGGCCCCAAGGCCTTCGGTCTGTCCTTGCCCCTTTCAGGGCATCTGCTTACCCGGAGCCGGCCCAAGCACAGCCACCGTTGGTGGCTCCCCCAATTCCTGTTCGTGTTTTTCAAGCCATCCCCTGCCGGGGTGGCCGCATGCGCCTGGCTACTGCCTCCGCTCTGGCCTCTCCAACTGGAGCGAGCCGGCCTGAGGCTACCAGGAATGCGGCGCGACAGGCTCCCTTACCTGAACTTATTTTCCGCCCTCCCGGGCAATCGGGCAAAGCCCTGGGCATGACCCTGGGGTATGCCCTCCTCTCCATCTCCCATTATGAATAAGACCCTTGCCCTGCTGGCCCTCCTCGCCGGCTTCCCACTCTTTTCCAACGCTCAGGTCCTTCAAGGTAACTCTCCGGCCCCCAAGTATCAGGCCGCCGGGGAAACCCATGCCCACCCCTCGCCCCACGGGGGCGTGGTGCACTCTGCCGGCGCCTATCACGTGGAGGCCGTGCAGCAAAACCGACTGCTGACCCTGTACCTGTATGACAATAAAATGCAGCCCCTGCCTACGAAGCAGGTGAGCGGCGCGGTGCTCGTGGAGCAGCAGGGCGGCCCGGCCTCTCTGACACTGACGCCGGCCGGCAACGACCGGCTGCAGGCGCAGCTGCCCACGGGCGGTGCCCCGGCCGGGGTAACGGTGCAGTTAAGCCGCAACGGCCAGCCCTTCGCGGCGCGCTTCGAGTCGCTCGCCCTCAGCCCGGCTCCGGCCGCTCCCGCTGCCTATGCCTGCCCCATGCACCCTTCGGAAACCAGTGCTGCTCCGGGCTCCTGCCCCAAGTGCCACATGGCCCTGAAAAAGCGCAGCTAAGCCCCGGCAGCCGGGCCCAACCGGGCCGGGGCTGCCGCTCTCTTTACTCTAATCTGGCTTTCCCATGGCGGAAACTGGTTCCACCGTCTTTTACGTCAAGCACATGGTATGCCCTCGTGGCCTGCTGCTGATGCGCGAACTCCTGCTCAGGCTGGGGCTGACGCCCCGGCGCGTGGAGCTTGGGGAGGTGGAAGTCATCGAAACGGGGCCGGCCATCAACTGGATGGCCCTGCGGACGGCTTTGGAGGCCGAAGGGTTCGAGCTGCTGGAACGGCAGCTGCCGCAGCAGCGGCTGGTGCAGGCCATCAAGCAGACCGTGGCTGAGGTGCTGGCCACCAGCCCGCAGGAGCTGCGCTGCGGCCGGAGTGCGCCCCTGCTCAGCCAGCGCCTGGGCCGCAAGTTTTCCTATCTGAGCAATGCCTTTTCCACGACGGAGGGACAGAGTCTGGAGCGCTACATCATCGGCCAGCGCATTGCCGCGGCCGAAAGGCTGCTGCGCAACTCGACCCTCGGAGTAGGGCGCATTGCGCTGTCGCTGGGCTACAGCAGCCTGGGACACTTATCCCGGCAATTCCGGCTCGTCAAGGGCATCTCCCCAACCGACTACCGCCGGCAGCTATCCGCTTCCCCGGCTCCGAATCTTACAGGCTTACCGCCGGAATTGTACGAACCCCACCAGTTGCCCAACGAGTAACCAGAGTGGGAAACTGTTTCCCTTAACTCATTCTCTTTTACCCTTTTCAATTTCCAACCATGAAAAATTTCGCATATCTCCTCGCCGTGCTGCTCGTCACCGGGCTCTCCACCACTGCCGCCACCGCTCAAACCGCGCCCAAAGCGAAGTCTGCCAAGTCCATGGGCAAGATGTCTAAGGACTGTTGCATGATGAAGGACGGCAAGATGATGGTGATGAAGGGCGGCAAAATGATGCCCATGACCGAAAACATGACCATGAGCGACGGCTCGATGTGCATGACGGACGGCACCTGCATGAAAAAGGACGGCAGCAAGATGACCATGAAGGAAGGTCAGTGCATGATGATGGATGGCAAGATGACCACCATGGGCGAGATGAAAAAAGGCAGCAAAATGAAGTCGGGCAGCATGGGCAACATGAAAATGTAAGCTCCCCGCTGGCCGTGTGCCGGCCGCAACTGCTTGCCCCTGGCAAAGCAGCGGCCGGTGCACCTGGCTTCCCCTAACCGATTGGCTTGCTTCAGCCCGGGCGTCTTGATGCTCAGAACCAATCATCTCACCTCTGTTTTTCCTAAACCATTTGCCTCATCCGTCATGAAAAAGCTTGCTTTCATTTTCCCTGTGCTCTTCGCCGGGCTGCTTCTCGCCTCCTGCGGCCACTGCAAAAGCGAAGACCCGCGTCCGACCCGGACGCTTACTACCAGCGAGGGGCAAACGGCTACTGCGGCAGCCACCACCAACACCTCCAGCAGTTGCCCGATGAAGAGCGGCATGTAGCGGCTTCACTTCCGTGCTCCTTACGACCCGTCTTCTATGCTGTTTTCCGCTGACTCAACCCCTGACCACGAGTTCGACGCTTTTCTGCGCCGGGCGCTCAGCCAGTTCCCGCAGCCGGCCGATGCCGCGCGGGGCTGGCAGCTCTTGCTGCCGCGCCTGGCGTTGCTGACCAAGCCGGAACCCTTGTCCCGGGCCCAAGCCGAGCACTGGCTGCTGGACCGGCCCGGGCCGCCTCTGGTGGCGGGCGCGTAGCTGCCCGGGCCCGCAAATCTTACAAGCCCGCAGCTGAATTGTGTGAGAAAGCCGGGTGTAGCGCCCGGTACCTTTGTTATCTAAAGTTCTGACGGTCTTGCACCAAGCAGACCCAACCCATTTCGTGAGACGCCCCCTTAGCTTTTTGCTGCTGCTTGTGTACCTGCTCTCCAGCCCCGGGCTGGGGTACAGCATGCACTACTGTGGCCGCGTGCTGACGGGCGTTTCTGTGCTGGCGGAATCCCCCAAGACCTGCTGCCCGCCCCACCAAGCGCCCTGCGGCAGCTGCCACGACAAGCACGTAAGCAGCCCGGCCGACGACGCCACCCTGCTGGCCGCGGCTTCGCTGGCCGCGCTCGTGCCCGCGCTAGTGCCGCCCCCCCTGGCTTGGACTGCCGCCGCGCGGCCAAAGCCCTGGCCCACGGAGCCGGAGCGGCAGCGCCCGCCGGTCGAGGTGCGGGCGGCGGCTTCGCCGCCCTGGCCCGCCTATGTGCGCGGCCACGCGTTCCGCCTGTAAAGGCAAGGTAAGATGCGCCCCGTCCCCGACCCGTAAGGCCGGGCGGCCCCATTTGGGCGCCTTTAAGGCCGGCCCTGCGTATGCACAAGCAACGCCGCCCGCCCGGGAACCGCGGTTCCCCTTTCCTTTTCACTTCCTGCTAATTCAATTGCTAATCACCTATGATTGAGCAACTCATTTCCTTTTCGCTTCGCAACCGTTACCTGGTGCTGATGCTGGCCGCCGGCTTGTTTGCCTGGGGCGCCTACTCGGTGCGGTCGAGCAAAGTCGACGCCATCCCCGACCTGTCCGAAAACCAGGTCATCGTGTTCACCGAGTGGATGGGCCGCAGCCCCCAAATCATGGAGGACCAGGTCACCTATCCGCTGGTGACCAACATGCAGGGCCTGCCCAAGGTCAAGTCCGTGCGCGGCGCCTCCATGTTCGGCATGAGCTTCGTGTTCATGATTTTCGAGGACGACGCCGACATCTACTGGGCCCGGGAGCGGGTGCTGGAGCGCCTCAACTACGCGCAGCGCCTGCTGCCGACCGGCGTCACCCCCACGCTGGGCCCTGATGGCACCGGCGTGGGCCACGTGCTCTGGTACACCTTAAAAGCGCCCGGTCTGGACCTGGGCGAGCAGCGCGCCCTGCAGGACTGGTACGTGAAGTTTGGGCTACAAAACGTGCCCGGCGTGAGCGAGGTAGCCAGCTTCGGCGGCTTCCAGAAAGAGTACCAGGTAACGGTGGACCCCACCAAGATGACCTACTACGGCATCACGCTGCCGCAGGTGCTCGCCGCCGTGCGCAGCAACAACAACGAGGCCGGCGGGCGCAAGTTCGAGCAGACGGGCATCGGCTACATTATAAAAACGTCGGGCTACATCAAGGACATGGCCACGCTGGAGAACGTGCCGCTGCTGTCCAAAGGCTCGGTTCCCATCCGCATCAAGGACATCGGCACGGTGCAGATGACGGGCGAAAGCCGCCTGGGCATCATGGACCTGAACGGCGAGGGCGAAGCCGTGGGCGGCATCGTGGTGATGCGCTACGGCGAAAACGCCGACGCCATGATTAAGCGGGTGAAAGCCAAGATGGAGCAAATCCGCACCGGCTTGCCCAAGGGCGTCTCGTTTCAGCTGGTATATGACCGCAGCGGACTGATTGAGGACGCCGTGGGCTCCATCAAGCACACCCTGATTGAGGAGATGATTACCGTGTCCCTCGTGGTGCTGCTGTTCCTGTTTCACTGGCGCAGCGCGCTGAGCATCCTGCTGCAGATTCCCATCACCATCGCCACGAGCTTCATTCTGCTCAACGCCTTCGGCATCTCTTCCAACATCATGTCGCTCACGGGCATTGCCCTGGCCATCGGCGTTATCGTCGACAACGGCATCGTGATGACCGAAAACGCCTACCGCAACCTGGCCCTGCACCAGGCCGAGGAAGAAGCGGGCGGCCCTCCGGGCGCTGGTTCGCCCCCGCCCGCGGGCACCACGGGCGCTTCGGGCAGCACTCCCACCACTACGTTAACTCCCGCCTACCATGGATAATACGAAACGGCTCGAAATCATCGAGTCCTCCAGCAAGCAGGTGTCGCGGGGTATCTTCTTCTCGACCATCATCATCGTCACTTCCTTCTTTCCGGTGTTTCTGCTCACCGGTCAGGAAGGCAAGCTCTTCCACCCGCTGGCCTACACCAAGAGCTTCATCCTCATTATTGACGCCATCCTGGCGGTTACGCTGGCGCCGGTGCTGATATCCTTCTTCATGAAGGGCAAGTTCAAAACCGAAGAGCAAAACCCGCTGAATCGGTTTTTGGAGCGGGTGTACTCGCCCATGCTGCACTGGGTGATGCGCTGGCGCAAAACCACCATCGCCATCAACCTGGGCCTGCTGCTCATCAGCATCCCGCTGGTCATGAGTCTGGGCACTGAGTTCATGCCCCCGCTCAACGAGGGCTCCATCCTGTTTATGCCGGTGGCCCGGCCCGACGTGTCCAACACGGAGATGAAGCGCATCCTGCAGGTGCAGGACAAAATCATCAAGCAGGTGCCTGAGGTGCTCAGCGTGCTCGGCAAGGCCGGAAGGGCCAGCACGGCCACCGACAACTCGCCCATTAACATGATTGAGACCATCATCCTGCTCAAGCCCCGCGACCAGTGGCGCGACGGCATGACCAAGGCCAAGCTGATTGAGGAGATGAACGGCAAGCTGCAGATTCCCGGCGTGGTCAATGGCTGGACGCAGCCCATCATCAACCGCATCAACATGCTCTCGACGGGCATCCGCACCGACGTGGGCGTAAAGGTGTACGGGCAGAACCTGAACGTCATCAACGACATCGGCAACCAGGTGAACGCGGCCCTCAAAGGCGTGCCCGGCGTGGCCGACCTCTACGTGGAGCCCGTGACGGGCGGCAAGTACCTGGAGATTGACGTGAACCGCCCCGAACTGGCCCGCTACGGCCTGACGGTCGACCAAATCAACCAGGTGGTGGAATCGGCCATTGGCGGCGCGCCCGTGGCCAACACCGTGGAAGGCCGGCGCCGCTTTGCCATCAACGTGCGCTTAGCGCAGGACTACCGCAACAGCCTGGCCGACCTCAAGCGCATCCCCATTCAAACGGCCAGCTACGGCCCGGTGCCGCTCTCGGCCGTCACCACCATCCGTTACACCGAAGGCCCGCCGATGATAAACTCGGAAAACGCGCAGCTGCGCGGGGCCGTCCTTTTCAACGTGCGGGGCCGCGATTTGGGTAGCACCGTGGACGCGGCCATGCAGAAGCTGCAGAGCCTGGAAAAGAAGCTCCCGCAGGGCTACTACCTGGAGTGGAGCGGCCAGTACGAGAACCTGATTAGCTCACAGCGTACGCTCAAGCTCATCCTGCCCTTGGTGCTCCTCGTCATTTTCGGCGCCCTCTACTTCGCCTTCCACTCCATCCGGGAAGCGTTTATGAGCCTCATCACCATTCCGTTTGCGCTGATTGGCGGGGCCTACATGATTTACTTCTACGGCGTGAACCTCTCCGTAGCGGTGGCCGTGGGCTTCATCGCCCTGTTTGGGCTGGCCGTGGAAACGGGTGTCATCATGGTCATCTACCTCAACGACGCCATGCAGAAGCTGGTGGCCGAAAAGGGCAACTCGGCCGAGACCATTACCCGCGAGGATTTGCAGGAGGCCGTGTTTCACGGCGCGGCCAAGCGCTTGCGCCCCAAGCTGATGACCGTGTCGGTGTCACTCTTCGGCCTGGTGCCGGTGCTCTGGGCCACGGGCACGGGCTCGGACGTGATGCTGCCCATCGTGCTGCCCATGATTGGCGGGGTATTTACCTCGGCCACTCACATCCTACTCGTCACGCCGCTCATCTTCTTGTACACCAAGGAGTACGAGCTGCGCAAATTTGGAAAAATCGATGTTCTCGCCGTTAAACACTAATCGTCGGACGGGGCCAGCGCCCCGCTCCCCCCGGCCCATGAAAAGCTGGCTTGTCTTCCTGCAGCTGCTGGCCATGCTCTCCGCTGGTTCCTTCGCGGCCCGGGCCCAATCCATGTCCATGGCTCCGCGGGGCAGCAAGGCACCCCTGCTGCCGCTGGACTCGGTGCTGCAAATCGTGGAGCGCCGCAACCCGGCCTTGCCGCAGTACACCTACCGCGCGCAGGCCAAAGAGGCCGCCGTGGCCGGCTACAACAGCTGGGAAGCGCCCCGCGTGGCCGCCGGCCTGTGGATGACGCCCTATAACCAGGGCAAGGCCAAAGAGCTGGTGGGCCCCGGTGCCCGCGCGCAGGGTCAAGCCATCGTGTCGGTGCAGCAGGCCATTCCCAACCCCGCCAAGCAGCGGGCCAAGCGCGAATACCTGAGCAGTCAGGGGGTCATCGTGCTGGCCGACCGCCAGGTGAGAGTAGTGCAGCTGCGCGCCCAAGCCAAAACCCTGTATTACGAGCAGGCCATCCTCACCAAAAAGCTGCGGGTGTTGGACGAAAACGAGGAGCTGCTGCGCTTTCTCATCAAGCTTTCGGAAGCGCGCTACCCCTACAATCAGAGTACCCTGCCAAGCATCTATGACGCCAAGGCCCGGCTGGAGATGCACCTGAACGAGCACCGGCAAGCCGTGGCGCAGGCCGACCAGAACACCATTGCCCTCAACACCCTGATGAACCGGCCCCGCAACGAAGCCTTTCAGGTGGACACCGCGGTGCTGTCGGCACCCTTTCAGGCCTTGGCCGTGGTGGACACGGCGTCGCTCGCTACCCGGCGCAGCGACGTGCGCAGCCTGGACCGCTCGCTGACGTCGGTGCGGCTGAGCCAGCGCCTGGAACAGAGCCGGCGCCTGCCCGACTTTGGGGTGCAGTTCGACCACATGCCGTTTCTGGGTACGGGTGCCGCGCAGTTCACCCTGATGGGTTCCATCGGCCTGCCGCTGGTGCCCTGGGCCTCGCGCGAATACAAAGCCAACGTGGCCGCCCTGAGCCTGGAAAGCCAGGCGCTGACCAAGCAGCGGGAAGAAGTGCTCAACGAAGCCGCTGGCCGCCTGGCAGGCCTGCGCCGGGACCTGGACCTGCGCCGCGAGCAGCTGCAGGCCTACAACCGCAGCTTGCTGCCGGCCCTGCGCCGCAGCTACCAGGCCACGCTGCTGGCTTACGAGCAGAATACTGGGCAGCTGTTTCAGGTGCTCGAAGCCTGGACCACCCTAAAAAAGACCCGGCTGGAATACCTGGACAGCCTCCAACAACAACTCACTCAGCAAATCGCATATGAAAAAGAGCTGGAACAATAGCCCCTGGCGGGCCCGGCTCGTGCTCGTGGCCCTGCCCTTGTTGCTACTCGTGGGCGCCTGCCAAAAGGCAGAAAAGACGGCGGATACTACCGGCTCGACCACTCCAGCCGCGGAAACTGCGGGGGACCTGTACACCTGCCCCATGCACCCGCAGATTATCCGCGACAAGCCCGGCAAGTGCCCCATCTGCGGCATGGACCTGGTGAAGAAGCCCAAAGCCAACACGGCGGCGCAGGCTCCGGCGGGCGAGCCGCTGCAAAACCTGCTGCAATCGCCCGACGCCACAGTGGTCGCCAATCAGGCCACGGTACAGCCGGAAGCCAACGCCCCGCAGCTGTCGCTGACCCTGCCGGGCCGGGTCGAGTACGACGTGCGCCGCAACGAATCCATCGCCGCCCGATTCGGCGGCCGGGTGGACAAGCTCTACATCCGCTACAACTACCAGCCCGTGACCAAGGGCCAGAAGCTGCTGGAGGTCTACAGCCCCGAACTGGTTACGGCCCAACAGGAGTTGCTGTTCATCCTGACCAACGACGCCGAAAACCGCACCCTGCTGCAGGGAGCCCGGCAGAAGCTGCGCCTGCTGGGATTGACCGACGGCCAAATCAGCCAGGTCATCCGTACCCACAAGCCGCAGTACCAGGTGGCCATCTACAGCCCCTACACCGGCTACGTAGTGGAGCAGCCGGCCCTGGCTGCGGCCGGCATGGGAGCCCTGATTCCACCCCCCGCGCCCGCCGATGGCGGCATGGGGGGAGGCAGTGAGATGAGAGGCGGAACCTCGGCCGCCGCGCCCGCTCAGAACGCTGCCGTGCCCGCCTCGGCGCTGGAGTTGAAGGAAGGCAGCTACGTCACGGCGGGCCAATCCCTGTTCCGGGTGGTAAACACCGACCAGGTGTGGGGCGTGTTCGAGCCCCGGCCGGACGAGCTGGCCGGGCTGCGCGTAGGCCAAGCCATTCGCGTGGTTCCCGAAGGCAGCGCGGGCAAACCCATTACTGCGCGCATCGACCTGGTGGAGCCCTTCTTTCGCGAAGGGCAGAGCACCGGGGCCATACGGGTGCACCTGCCCAACCCCGGCGGTCGCCTGCGGAGCGGCATTCTCCTGACCGGCTCTGTGCAGGTAGCACCGGCCGGGGGCCTGTGGCTGCCCCGCACCGCGGTGGTGGACCTAGGTAACCGCCAGGTGGCCTTCGTGCGCTCGGGTGGAGCCTTTCGCTCCGTGGCCGTGCAAACCGGCCTGCGCAGCGGTGACCGTGTGCAGGTGCTGCAGGGCGTAACGGCACAGGACCAGGTGGCCGCCAACGCCCAATTCTTAGTGGACAGCGAAGGCTTCGTCCAAACGTCAAAAACCGACTATCATGATTAATTTTCTTTCCCTGCGCCGGGCGCGGGGTCGCCGGTATTTGCTGTTGATGCTCGTGGGGCTGCTTGGCCTCGTGGCGACGGCCTGCCAGAAAGCCAAGCCCGTTGCGAAAACCGGAGACAACGCCGCGGTCAGCAGCTACTACACCTGTCCCATGCACCCGCAGGTGCACGAAGACGGCCCTGGTAAATGTCCTATCTGCAGCATGGACCTGGTCAAAGCCACCAAGCACGCCGCGCCGGCGGTGGCGGCTAGCCAGCGTACCGGCGGGCCGGCCCCGGCCCCCGAAGTCATGCTCACCAACCAGCAGATTCAGCTGGCCAACATCCGGGTGGAAGCCCTGGGGACGGGGACGGAACAGTCGCGCACCGTGCTTACGGGTGCCCTGGCCGCCGACGCCACGCAGACCAGCACGGTCAGCAGCCGCGTGAGCGGGCGCGTCGAGCACTTGTTTGTGCGGCAAACGGGCGAGCCCATCCGCCGGGGGGCGCCGCTCGTGTCTATTTACAGCGAGCAGCTGCAAGCCCTGCAACAGGAGTACCTGCTCAGCCTAGCGCAGCAGCGGGCAGTGGGGGAAAACGTGAACCAGTACGGACGCCTGGTAGAAGCGGCGCGTCAGAAGCTGCGCCTGTTGGGTATGTCCGCCGGGCAGCTGCGCACGCTGGCGGCTACCGGTCGGCCCACCCCGGCCCTCACCTTCTACAGCCCGCAAGCCGGCCTGGTGCAGCAAGTGGGGGTAACCGAAGGCCAGTACGTGGGCGAGGGCACCCTGCTCGTTTCGCTCACTAACCTCTCGTCGCTGTGGGTGGAAGCCCAACTCTACCCCGAGGAGGTGGCCGGCATCCGGGTGGGGCAGTCCGTGCAGGTGCAGGTGGCGGGCTTTGCCGATTCTTACACCGGGAAGGTAATTTTCTTGAGTCCCGAACTGCAGGCCAACAGCAAGGTGACCCTGCTGCGGGTGCAGCTGGCTAATCCCGACGGGCGGCTACAGCCCGGCATGCAAGCCAACGTGAACCTGGCCGGGCCCCGCAGCACGGCCCTGGCCTTGCCCCAAGGCGCGGTCCTGCGCGACAGCCAAGGCAGCTACGTGTGGCAGCAGCTGAACGCCAACAATTTTCGCCGCCTCAAGGTCACCACCGGCCCCGAAACCGACCAGACCGTGGCCATAACCAGCGGCCTGGACGCCGGAGCGAAGGTGGTCGTGAGCGGCGCCTACCTGCTGGAAAGCGAATATGCGCTCTATCAGGGTGCCGACCCGATGGGTGGCATGGACATGAAAAAGCCAGCAGCGGATAAGAAAGCATCGGCCATGGACCCAAATATGAAGATGTAGTAAATTACTGAATGCCAGCACTTAGAACAAAAGGGGAGTTAAAAACCGGCGCGCCCTTGACGGACACCCCCAATACCGCCGTAGTTGCCAAAAAGTAACCCTCATGCTCCCCAAAGACCTCACCCGCGACTTGAAAAGCCGCTTGAATATGCTGGCTGGCCAGCTTCATGGCATTGCCAAGATGCTGGATGCGGAAAACATTGAGCCCGACCAAGTGCTGGTGCAGTTTAAAGCCGTCACCAACGGCTTGAGCAGTGCCGAGCACCTGCTGCTGGATGAGGTCTTTCGCAAGGGCCTGGCCCTGCAACTCGTGGACGTGGTAGAGGCCTGTCCCGGCGACTGCCAGGATGCCGGGCGCATCGAGCAACTGCGGCGGCAGTTTCCGAACCTAAGCGAAAGCGAGCTGACGCAAAAGATGCAGGAGCTGCGCGAGATTGGTGGGCGGCTGGAGCAGCACAATGCCGCTCAGGGGAAAAAAGATGAAAATAAGTCTTGACGGACACCCGGGGGGTGAGGGGAGCTTTGTCTTACTGTTTTCGCTAACCCCTTGCCCATGAAACGCATCATCGAAGTTTTCACCGCCGGCTGCCCCTTGTGTAACCCTGTGGTGGAACTGGTCAAAAGCACCGCCTGCCCCAGCTGCGACATCATTACGCATAACCTGGCCGGCACCGAAGCGGGCAACCCCGCCCTGCGCCGTGCCCGCCTGCTGGGCGTGCAAACCCTGCCCGCCGTGGCCGTGAACGGTGCCCTGCTGCCCTGTTGCCAGGGCGACGGCATCACCAAAGAAGCCCTGGAAGCCGCCGGCATCGGCAAGGCCATGCCCGCCACCGAGCCCGCTTAATCATTCCCCATTGCTGCCTACCCCCGGTCTGTCTGCGCGGTTTCCGCGTCGGCACCCGGTCCATCCCGGACGCCGGCCCCTGTACGGGGTGGGCGCCCCTAAGCTTTTGAATTATGGCCACTGAAATGGTGCAAATGAAAGTCTCGGGGCTCATGTGCTCGTTCTGCACGATGAGCGTCGAGTCGGCCCTGAAGCGCAACCCCGGCGTGAACAGCGTCATGGTGAACCTCGTGCACGGCATTGTGCTGGTCGAGGCTGACACGGCGCAGATGAGCAGGGAGGAACTGGCCGTGGCCGTGGAAAAGCTGGGCTACACCGTCTCGGCGACTGAAACGCAGCAGTACAAAAACGACGAGGACCTGTTCGAGGTCATCAAGCAGCGCGGCACCATCGGCATGGTGCTCTCCGCCATCGACCTGCTGGTGGACCCGCTCAACCTGTTCGGCCTGCCGGCGCAAACCCGGGGCTATTTCAGCCTGACCGTGGCCCTGGTGGTGCTCTTCTGGGTGGGCTACCCCATCCTGCGCAAGACGCTCATGGCCCTGAGCCAGCGGGTCATCAACGCCAACGTGCTGCTCTCGGCTGGGGCCTGGGGCTCGTTCATCATCGGCAGCCTCTCGCTGACGGATGCGCGCTGGCCCAACTTCCTGCCCGTGGCCGCCTGGCTGATGTCGCTGCACCTGTTCTTCGCCTATTTCAAGCTCGACACCCGCAAAAAGGCCTCCGAGGCCGTGCGCAAGCTGCTGAGCCTACAGCCGCCGCGGGCCCGGGTGCTGCGCGGCGACCAGGCCGTGGAAGTGCTCACCAGCGACGTGGCCGTGGGCGAACTCGTGGAGGTGCGCCCCGGCGAGCGGCTGCCGTTGGACGGCGAAGTCGTGTCGGGCCAGGCCAGCGTGGACGAGTCAAGCTTTACCGGTGAGTCGGTGCCGGCCACCAAGGAAGCGGGGTCCAAAGTCATCGGCGGCACCCTGAACCTGGATGGGGCGCTGCAGGTGCGCGTGACCAAGGTGGGGCTGGATTCCTTCCTCAACCAGGTCGTGCGGCTCATGAGCCAGATTGCCGAGCGCAAACCCCCGGTGGAGCTGCTGGCCGACAAGCTCATGAACTACTACGGTCCGGTGGTCTTTATCGTGGCGGGCCTGGCCTTCGCGGCCTGGGCGCTGCTAACCGGCGACTACAACAAGGCGACGCTGGCCCTGGTCACGACCATCATCATGGGCTACCCCTGCGCCCTGGGCATCACCACGCCCATGCTCGCGGCCATTGCCGGCGGCAAGGGCATTTCCATCGGCCTGCTGGTGAAAGCCAGCGAGGTGTTCTACGGCCTTTCCATTGTCGATACGCTGGTGTTCGACAAAACCGGCACGCTCACCTACGGCCGGCCCACGGTCACCGACGTGGAAGTGATTAAGGGCGAGCGCCTGGACGCGCTGGCGCTGCTAGCCGCCGTGGAACGGCAGAGCGAGCACCCGTTGGGGCAGGCCATCGGCTTCTTTGCCAAGAAAGAAGGCGCGGTGGAGCTGGCCACCGAGCAGTTCCGCGCCACGCCGGGCAAGGGCGTTTCGGCCCTGGTCAGCGGCACGGAAGTACTGGCCGGCAAGCCCGGCTTTATTCAGGAGCGCGGCGTAATGTTTAGCGCCGCCGTGCAAAGCCGCATCGCGGCGCTGGACGCGGCGGGCAAAACGGTGGTGGTGCTGGCCCGGGCCGGCGAAGTGCTGGCCCTGGTGGCGCTGCAGGACACGCCCCGCCGGGGCGCCGAGCACGTCATGGCCCGCCTGGCCCAGAAGAACATCCGCACCGTCATGCTCACCGGCGACGCCACCGGCGCGGCGCAGGCCATCGGCCGGGCGCTGGGCATCGACGAGATTCACGCCCAATTGCTGCCGGCTGATAAAGTGGCCATCATCGAAAAGCTGCAGGGGCAGGGCCGCAAAGTGGCCATGGTGGGCGACGGCATCAACGACGCCCCCGCCCTGGCGCAGGCCGAGGTGGGCATTGCCATCGGGGCGGGCACCGACGTGGCCATCGAGTCGGCCGGCGTCATCCTCATCGGCGACCGGCTGGACGACGTGGTCAACGCCCTCGTGCTGGGCAAGGCCAGTTACCGGACCATGACCGGCAACGTGCTCGTGGCCGTGCTCTTCAACGTGGTGGGCATGAGCCTGGCGGCGCTGGGCTACATTACCCCCGTGCTGGCCATTGCGGTGATGATAGTCAGCATCTTCACTATCCTGCTCAACACGCTGCGCATCCGCACCATTAAGCTGGACCGAGGCCAGGAAACTCCCCCCGAGGCCAGCACGCTGGCCCAAGTGGAATTCAGCGTGCCCAACATGGTCTGCGAGGGCTGCGCGGGGGCCATCAGTGCCAAGCTCACCAAGCTGCCCGGTGTGCAGGAAGTGAAACCGAAGGTGGCGCAGAAGCAGGTGTACGTGCAGTACCAGCCTGGGCAAGTCAAGCAGCAGCAGCTGGTGGAAGCGCTGGCCGAATCCGGCTTTACCGCCGTGGAAGTATGAGGACTCCAGGAGTACAGGATACCCCTGCCACCAATGCCGCAACAGGGGCTTCGTCGCCGCGGTTGCTGTGGGCTTTGGCGGCGGCCACCTTCGTGGTCTTTTTTCAGGCCTACATGGTGGCGCCCCTGATTCCGCGCCTGGCCACGCTCTTTGGGGTGGAAGCGCAGGCGGTGGGGCTGGCGGTGCCCGCTTACCTGATTCCTTACGGCGTGGCTACGCTGTTTTACGGCCTGCTGGCCGACCGGCTGGGGCCGCCGCGCATCCTGCTCGGCAGTTTGCTGGCTTTCGTGGGGCTCACGGCGTTGACGGCCACGGCTTCCTCGTCTGGTGCCTTGGTGGGCTGGCGGCTGGTCACCGGCCTGGGCGCAAGCGGCGTGGTGCCCATGGCGCTGGTGCTCGTGAGCAAGCGCTTTGCCTACGGCGAGCGCGGCCGGGCGCTGGGCTGGCTGTTTGGGGCCATGGCTGGCGGCAGCGCGTTTGGTTCTACGCTGGGCGTGCTGCTGGAACCTTACGTGGGCTGGCGGGCCCTGTTTCTGGGCGTGGCCGCCGCGGGCCTGCTCGTCTGGTTCGTTGTTCGGCGGAGCCTGGTGCCTCCGACCACCCCGGCTCCGCCGCCCGCCGCGCCGTCCCCCTGGCGGACCGTGGTGGCGGGCTACGGGCAGCTGCTGGGCAGCGGGCGCGGGGCACGTACCTACGTCTACGTACTGTTGAACAGCATTTTCCACGGCGGCGTGTTTACCTGGTTAGCGCTGTATTTCCAGCAACGCTTTGGGCTGGGTGAAATCGGCATCGGGCTGGCGCTGGTGGGCTACGGCCTGCCGGGCTTTCTGCTGGGGCCGTTCATCGGGCGGCTGGCCGACCGCTGGGGCCGGCGCTGGCTGATTCCGGCCGGGCTGGCCATCAGTGCCCTGGCCACGCTGCTGCTGCGGGCCGACCTGCCGCTGGCAGTTGCCGTGCTGGCCGTGACGGTGCTTTCGCTGGGCTACGATTTGACGCAGCCGCTGCTGGCCGCCATTGTCACGGACGTGGGCAAGGAGCGGCCCGGGCAGGCCATGGGCCTGAACGTGTTCGCCCTGTTCGTGGGCTTCGGCATGGGCAGCTGGCTGTTCGGCGAAGCCCTGCGCACGGGCTTGCCCGCCGCGCTTCTGTATTTCACCGTTTTCGAAGCGGGACTGGCCCTGGCGGCGGTCCGCTTGTTCCGCACTGAAACCCGGGCGCCGGCACCGGCTTGACCGAAGCTCCAACCAGTCTTCTCTAATTTACTACTTCCTCATTCCCTCCCCATGTTCGCATTCAACGCCTCTAAATCCGTCCTGTTGGGCGCCCTGTTTACCCTGAGCCTAGCCACGTCCGCCTGCGGTCAGCAAACGCCTTCGCAGGCAGCGCCGGCGGCTAAAACACCCGCCCAGCTAGTGGGCTACACCACCGCCACGCTGCCCATCGAAGGCATGTCCTGCGGCTCGTGCGTCTCCAACGTGAAGCAGACCCTCAAGGGCCTCGACGGCATCTCGACGGTGGCCGTGAGCCTGGAGCAGCGCACGGCCACGGTGGCCTACGACCCCAAAAAGGTCAAGCCCGAGCAGATTCAGGCCGCCGTCAACGCCAAGGGCTACAAGGCCGGCGCGCTGACCACCGTCACCGGCAAATGAGCTTAGAAGATTTCCTGCACGAGTCGGCCGCGTCGCTGGCCGGCGGCCTGGGCTTCTCCGCTCTGCTGGCCGTGGTGGCCGGCGTGGTGGCCTGCAGCGTGTGCCCGTGCTCGCTGCCCGTGGGCCTCGGGCTGGCGGGCCTGGTGAGCACGAACTCGGAAACGGCCAGCAAGCGCAGCGGGTTGCCCGTGGCGGTGGCCTTCTTCCTGGGCATCGTGGTGAGTTTGACGGTGCTCGGGGCCGTGGCCGGCCGGCTGGGCGTCATCCTGACCGAGTCCTTTGGGCGGTACTGGGCCCTGGCCATGGCGGGCATTTCGCTGCTGGCCGCGGTTGTGGCTTTCTACGGGCCCTACCTGAAACCCCACCAGCTGCAAACCCTGCGCAAACCGGGGCTAAGCGGCACGTTCGTGTACGGCTTCATCTTTAGCCTGGGCACCTCGGCCGCGCCGCTGCTGCTGCTGCTGGCCGTGGCGGCGGGGCAGGCCAGCGTGGGGCGGGGGCTGCTGCTGGCCCTGGCCTTTGGCATCGGCCGGGGCCTACCGTTTCTGCTGGCCGGCGTGTTTGCCAAGTCGCTGACGGCGCTGGCGCAGTCGACCCGCTGGCGGCGGGGCATCCAGCTGGTGAGCGGCATCGCCCTGCTGTTTGTGAGCGGCTACTACGTGCGGGTGTTCGTCAACTTGCTCGACAACTAAGCCAGCTGACTATTAAGATAGGGGCGGTGGGGAAGCGAAATCCTGCAACTCCCCTGCTTAATTCTGCACCATCTGCGCGCACGCCCCCGCCGGGCGCGCTGTTACTTACTTGAAACGGCCGCTGCTGGCTCCACCTTCTTCTCTCTTATGAACACGCTTCAATTCAAAACCAACATCAACTGCGCCAACTGCGTCCGCGCGGTGACGCCGACCCTGAACGGGGAGCCCGCCATTGCTTCCTGGCAAGTGGACACGGAGAACCCCAACAAGGTGCTAACCGTGACCACCGACCTAAGCGAGGCGCAGGTCCTGGCGCTTGTGGCCGACGCCGGGTTCCAGGCCGAGAAAGCCTAACCGACGCAACGCTTTTACTTAACGGCGCCCGGTCCGTTCTCCCGCTAACATCATCCGCTGGGCCGGGCTGTTGCGTTTTAACCACCCAGCCAGGAAAGGCAAAGCGTTGATGTTCAGTGCTGCGGTGCTGCTCTCTGGCGGTGTCCTGTTCGGCTTTACCAGCCCGACCGCTGCCGACTGCCCCCTGAAAGGCACCCCCGAGTGCCCCTTGGTGAAAAACTGCCCGGACAAGGGCACGGCCTGCACGTTGGCAGGTGTGCCCGCTTGCTGCACCAAAAAATAGGTAGCTAGTCATTCGCTTGAAATAGGCTTGAGCCGTGTCGTCCATGCAGTTGCGCGGCGCCGGCTCAGGCTTTTTTTTGGCCTTGTGAAAAATATTTTCCTTATGTCGTAAACTTGCGACATAATATGTCGTATATTTACGACATAGTTACTGACCTCTTTATGACAACCGCGAAAACCACGGCCTTTACGACTGAGCAACAGCAGCTGGCCCGCGTGGCCAAAGCCCTGGCTCACCCCGCCCGGGTGGCCATCATTCAGTTGCTGGCCAGTAAGCAAACCTGCATTTCCGGGGACATTGCGGCGGAGTTGCCGCTCTCGCGCACCACCGTCTTTCAGCACCTGCAGGAGCTGAAAGCCCTGGACCTGATTCGCGGGGAAATTGATGGCCTCACCGTCTGTTACTGTTTGAATACCGAACTGCTGCGCCAGGTGCACCAGCAATTCACGGCCTTTTTCATCGAGGCCACGACGAGCGCGGCCTGCGGGCCGGCCGACGCCTGTGGCTGCTAACCATATCCTTCACCAAACCGCTCCAACCCATGAAAATCTCCGAAATGAAGCAGTCCCTGGCCGGACTCGACGCCGTTAACTTCCGCCTGCCCACCGGCGATTACCTGCCATCCCACTTCCACGTGACGGAAGTAGGCTTAGTGAGCAAGCATTTCATCGACTGCGGCGGCGTAGAACGTCGGGAAACCGTGGCCAACTTTCAGCTGTGGGAAGCCGGCGACTACGACCACCGACTGGCCCCACAGAAATTCCTGCACATTCTGAAGCTCTCGGAGAAGATTCTCGGCAGCGAGGACCTGGACATCGAGGTAGAATACCAGCAGGACACCATTGGCAAATTCGGCCTTGCGTTCGACGGCACGGACTTCGTGCTGACGCCCAAACAGACGGCCTGCCTGGCACAGGATGCCTGCGGCATTGCGGAACACCAGATTGCGCTCCCGCAACTGCAAACCGCCTGCTGCACCCCAGGCGGCGGGTGCTGCTAACCGCTCTTAACGGCGCTACCCTACAGGGCAGCGCCGTTTTGCTTAAATCCCCGCATTTCTTCTTCGTTTCTGATGACAATTGCCTTTTTCTCCGACGTGCACGGCAACCTGCCGGCGCTGGAAGCGGTGCTGGCCGATATGGAGCAGCGCCGCCCCGACATGATTTTTTGTTTGGGCGACTTGGTGGGCTACGCCCCCTGGCCCAACGAGGTGGTGAACGAGGTGAGGCGGCGCGGCATCCCGACGCTGGCCGGCAACTACGACCAGGGCATCGGGCTGGCCAGCGAGAACTGCGGCTGCGCCTACAAAACCGATGTGGAAAAGGGACTGGGTGCGCAGAGCATTGCGTACACGAATCACATCGTCGGCCCGGACGAGCGGCGCTACCTACGCTACCTGCCCAAGCACATGCGGCTGGACTTTCAGGAGGAGCCCTACACGCTGAGCCTGCTGATGGTGCACGGCTCCCCACGCAAAATTAACGAGTACCTGTTCGAGGACCGGCCCGAGGCCAGCTTCCTGCGGGTGCTGGCCGATGCCAACGCCGACATCCTGCTATTTGGGCACACCCACAAGCCCTATCACCGCACGTTTGCCTACGAGCACGAGGGTGAAACCCGCTACCGCCACGCGCTCAACATCGGCTCGGTGGGCAAGCCCAAGGATGGCGACCCGCGCGCAGCCTACCAGCTGGTACACTTGGACGAGAACACCCAACTGACGGACCCCAACAGCGTGCGCTCGGAGTTGATTCGCGTGGAGTACGATGTGGAGAAAGCAGCCCGGGCCGTGGAGGCCTCGCCGCTGCCCAACGAATACGCGGACATGCTCCGTAACGCCTATTAAACGGATTCTGCCATGACGATTATTCCGATGACGGACGCGCACTGGCCGGCGGTAAAGGCCATTTACGAAGCTGGCATTGCGACGGGAAATGCCACGTTTGAAACGCAGGCACCGGCCTGGGAAGCATGGGATACCGCCCACCTGGGCCATAGCCGGCTGGTGGCGGTGGACGAGGCTGGCACGGTGCTGGGCTGGGCGGCGCTCTCGCCGGTATCGAGCCGCTGCGTGTACGGCGGGGTGGCCGAAATCAGCATCTACATCGGGGCCGAGGCGCGGGGCCAAGGCGTGGGCCGGCAGCTGCTGCAGGCCCTGATTGCGGATTCGGAAGCTCATGGCATCTGGACGCTGCAGGCCGGCACGTTTGAAGAGAATAAAGCCAGCATCGGCCTGCACACGCAGGCGGG
Source organism: Hymenobacter sp. UYP22 (assembly GCF_040547285.1). NCBI lineage: Bacteria > Pseudomonadati > Bacteroidota > Cytophagia > Cytophagales > Hymenobacteraceae > Hymenobacter > Hymenobacter sp. UYP22. The sequence continues at coordinate 60,506 of NZ_JBEPPK010000016.1, forward strand.
GTTCCGGGTGATTGGGCACCGCGAACGAATCGGCCAGCACCACGGCGTGTGGCGCAACACGGTGCAGATGGAGCGGCGCAGCCCGACCGTCGGCATCGCTTAATACAACTGCTTTTTATGACGACTTTGAATCAACATTTGCCCGCCGCGCCGGCTCCGGCCGCGCTGGCGGAAAAGAAACTCTCGGGCCTAGACCGGGGGCTGACCCTGTGGATATTCCTGGCCATGGCGCTGGGCGTGGCCCTGGGCTATATGGTGCCGGGCATCAACGGGGCTATCAACTACTTCTCGGTGGGCACGGTGAACGTGCCGCTGGCCGTAGGGCTGATTCTGATGATGTACCCGCCACTGGCCAAGGTGAAGTATGAGCAGCTGCCGACGGTGTTCAAGAACACGCGCATCATTGGCCTCTCGCTGTTCCTGAACTGGATACTCGGCCCGCTGCTGATGTTCTTTCTGGCTATCTGGCTGCTGCCCGACAAGCCCGAGTACATGATGGGCCTGATTCTCATTGGCATTGCCCGCTGCATTGCCATGGTGCTGGTATGGAACGACCTGGCCGACGGCTCGCGGGAATACGCGGCCGGGCTGGTGGCGCTGAACTCCATTTTTCAGGTGCTGTTTTACTCGGTGCTGGCCTGGCTGTTTATCACGGTGTTGCCGCCCTACTTCGGGCTGAAAGGCTACGCGGTGAACATCGGTATTTGGGACATTGCGCAGAGCGTGCTGGTGTACCTGGGCATTCCGTTCGCGGCGGGTTTTCTCTCGCGCTTGGTTCTGCGCCGGCTGAAAGGCAACGAGTGGTACGAAACGGTTTTTATTCCCGCGATTAGCCCGATTACGCTGGTGGCACTGCTGCTGACCATCGTGGTCATGTTCAGCCTAAAGGGGGAGGCCATCGTGCAGGTGCCGCTGGACGTGCTGCGCATTGCGTTGCCGCTGGCCCTGTACTTCGGCATCATGTTCGTGCTCAGCTTCGCGGCGGGCAAGTACCTGGGGGCCGATTACGCCGAGAATGCCAGCATTGCCTTTACGGCGACGGGCAACAACTTTGAGTTGGCCATTGCGGTGGCCATTGGCGTGTTCGGGCTCAACTCGGGGCAGGCGTTTGCGGGCGTAATCGGGCCGCTGATTGAAGTGCCGGCACTAATTGCACTGGTCAACCTAGCCTTCTGGTTTCGGCGCCGCTGGTACGACGGGAACAGCGTGGCTGCGCAGGCGTAATGGGGGCAGACTATCCAAACAATAAAGCGCCTTACCTCACGAGTCAGGCGCTTTTTTGCGTCCATGCGGCCGCATGGTAACCGCTGCCTAAGAAGCCTACTTTTTAACGGCTTCCGCAGCAGCCGGGGTCACCACGGCGGCCGTGGTTGGCTTTTTGGCGCAGCAGCTGGCCCCGGGCTTCTCGTCCTTCGAGCACTGCATGGTGGCTTCTTTAACCGCTTTTTTGTTCTTTTTGCCGGGTTTGCCGTCATGGGCCGCGGCGCTGCTGATGGTGGCAAACAGGGTCAGGGCAAGCAGGAGATTTTTCATGAGATGGAAAGGTAAAGGAGTGAGTAGGCGAAGGAAAGGCATCTAGCAGCAGCCGCAGGCCCCTGTGCCCTGCTCCTGAATGGGCGGGCAAGGCACCGTGCCGTAGGAGCAGAACACGCAGCAGTCGCCGGCCAGGGGCTTGAGCACGGTGTGGCAGCTGGTGCATTCGTAAAACCACTGGCAGGCGTCGGTGGGCATCTGCTCAGCTTGGGCATGCTGGCAAACCGGACAGGTAAGCACCGACGTCAGCGTGACCAAGGGGGTAGGGGCAGAAGGCGTGAGGGAAATCATAGCCGGGAGCATTTAGCGGGAAGGATTCAGCACCGAATAGCCGGTGCCGTTGATGGCCTTTTCAATCTGGGCCACGGGCGTCACGGCGGCATTATAGCGCACCTGGGCCGTGCCCTGGTCATAGGACACGCGCACGCTCTGCACGCCCGGCAGCTGCTGCACGTCGTGCTCCACGTGGCGGGCGCAGGCCTCGCAGGTCATTCCCCCGATGCGGTAGGAGCTCGTTTGCCACACCGGCGCCGTATTGGTGGCTGTCACCGGTTTGAGTGCCGCCGACGGGTAGAACCGCGCACTGTAGTAGGGAAAGGTCAACAGCAGGCCGGCCAGCACCGTCACGCTGGCCAGAAAGCCGCGTGACTGCATCAAGGAAGGTTTAGCCGGCACGGGGCAGCCACAGTCATCGTCTGCCACGGGCGCGGGCTTGAGTTGTTGGTACCAAGCAAAACTGAGCACGCCCACCGTCAGGGCCACCAGGTAAGGACGCAGGGGCTCCAGCCACGAGAAAGTGGAGGCGACGCCGCCCAGCCCACCAATGATGGCCAGAAGCGGGGTGATGCAGCACAGCGAGGCGGCCAGCGCCGCCAGCACGCCCGTGCTGGCCAGGGACTTGGAGGAAGTGAAAGCGGGCTGGTTCATACGGCAGCGGCAGTCAAGGCGGGTGAAACGGATGATAGCAGCGACTGCACCAATGGCTGATGCGCGGGGGTCAGCGAGTAAAACACGGTCTGGCCCACTTTGCGGGCCTGAATCACCCCGCCGTCCTTGAGCTTGCGCAGGTGCTGGGAGATGGCCGACACATTCATCTGCAGCACATCGGCCAGGTCGCACACGCACAGCTGCTGGTCGAGCAGCAGAAACAGCATCTTCAACCGCACCTCGTTGCCGGCCAGCGCGAGCACGGCCGCCATGGCTTCGATGCCCGGCGCAGCTGCAGCCAGACGCTGCTTGCTGTGTTCAATGTGGGCGGCGTCAGCAAAGACGCGGATGCAGGAAGCAGCCATAACTTTGAGTTTATACAAAGTTATTGTTTTCTTATTTAAGCAAACGCTTAAATAATTAGCGTAAGACAAAGATGAGGTATAGTGAGTAGTTGACTGTCCGTTATTGAATAGCTGCTTCAGCGTGCAAGGAAGACTCAAGACTACTTCCACAACCGGCCGCATTGAAAAACCGGACTACCCTTACGGGTCAGAATTCTTCCTTGGTTTATCCAACAAGGCACCGGCTCCCAACTACTTTACTTGCCGGTGCGCACTGGCAATTGCGGCAGTACGGTCCTCGCTCATGCCGGCCGTGGCGGCAAACTCTGGCCACCGTGCCACCTGTTGCAGCACGTCGTCTATCAGCTCGTCGGCCCCGCGGATGTTCATCTCCCGGGCCACGGCCCGCAGGTCGGCGCGGGTGAAGCCGTCCCGCTTGCCGTTCAGGGCCATCTGGTGCTGGCTGGTCCAGCGGTTACCGGGCTGGTAGGCATAGGCCACGTCGTAGGCCGGGGCTAGCTGCCACTGCCCGGCGGCGTCCATCAAAAACGAGATGTTCTTGGTGTGGTCGTCCTGGTTGCGGGCCACCACGTTGAACACCATCCGCCGGTAGAACTGCTCGGCCGCCGTGTAGGGCAGGCGCAGGTCGCGCATGACCTGAAAGGCCTGCTCGTAGGAGTAGGCGGCGGGCTGGTTGTAGTCGTAGTGGGCCAGCGCGCACAAGGTCTGCGCGTGGAGTTTTTCGCCCGCGGCCGTGCGGTCGAAGCGCCGGGTCATGAAGTGGGCCCGCGGCCCTTCCTCGTAGAGGCGGCACTCGCTCATCTGCAGGCCGCTGGCGGTGGCCATGAGGTAGTAGGCGTACTCCAGCCGCCCGAAATCCTGGGGGTCGGCCAGGGCCTGGTCGCGCACGCCATCCAGCTTGAGCAGCCAGTAGCCAAAGCCGGGCGGGGCCTTTACCTGGCCCGAGCGTACCTCGCCGCTGTTTTCGTTGAAGGCAATGATGGCCTTGGGCCGGGCGCCACCGGCCGAGGTGCCTACGGCCAGCAGGGCCGCCAGGCTGTCGGCGGCCTCGTCGCGCAGGTTGACGTGGAAGGCCTCGCGCTGGCCCACGACCTGCTGCGCCAGCTCGACCAGGGCGGCCACTTCCACAGGCTCGGCCCCCGCCCCGGCCACGTTGCCCACCTGGGGCTCGAATTCCAGGGCGCCCATGCCGCGGTTGGCGATGTAGCACAGGCGCTCCACCGGCGAGAAGTCTGCGGCGGCGCGGCCCTGCGTGGCCAGCCAGGCGTCGATGAGCTGGTTGCCGAACCGGTCCGGCAGCGCATCGGCCAGCAGCCCGGGCAGGCCGTGGTAGGTGTCGGGGTTGAGGCGGGGAAAGGAATACACCTGGCCGGCGCGGGCCGTCAGCGGCATCTGCAGCGGCGCCACATTCAGACCGGACTTCACAAAGCCGGGGTCATAGGCAAACGTGGCCAGCGACCGGGCCGCATCCCAGCGCACGGCGCCGACCAACTGGCCCCACAAGCGAACAAAAGCGAGGTCTACCATTCAGCGGGTGGGGGCGGCGTGGATGAAGCCGGCGAGGCGTTGCGGCGCTGCTTTTTGGCGAGGCGGGCCAGCGCCAGGGGGTTGATTTCCGCTTTGGTCACCAGCGTATCCAGCAAGTCTAACTGCTCCAGCGTGCGTAGCAGCTGCACAAAGGTGAGCAGCGAGGTAGGACGGCCATGCTCAATTTGGCTCAGGGTGGCCCGGTCGATGCCCGCGGCCTCGGCCACCGCTTGTTGGGACTGGTTGCGATTGAGCCGAATCTGGCGCAGGCTGCTGCCCAGTTCGCGCAGGATGGCCAAGTCGGAAAGAGAGTACCAATTCATGTTGTACAGACGCAACAAACAGGGCCAAATATACCATGTTTGTTGCGTTTGTACAACATATAAGAATCGCCTGCGGCACGGAATTATCCGTAGTTTATTTACCGGCCCTTCCCAATTGCTTAGTACCGCGGCCACTACAAAATCACATAGGTTCCTTGGCTGCCACTGGTTTTATACCTGGCGTGTTTGGCTTCGGCCCTACGGAAACGGAGAACTAGGCCCCGGTTCGCTACAGGAGGCGGGCATTAACGGCGAATAGCTTTGCCAAGGCCGGTGTTACATTCCGGATGAGGGCGTGGGCAGGATTTCCTGCTACCGGGTCGTGGACGCAAGGACACTGATTGTCAAGCGGAACCTTTGCCGCCAGCAAGGCCCCCGTGTGCGTGCTACGGGTGGCAATGGCTTGTTCCAATGTAGTCAGGGCCATGATATCGACAGATAGGCCGCCTTCTCCGCTGCGCATCTTGAAAGCGGCGCTGGTAGGCCGGCGGACACCGTCCGGCATTACTTTAAAAAACTGGGGCTGTAAGATGATTCTTCGGAGTAATTCATCCTCGGAGGTTATCTGATGCACACTCATGTATTGCTTGCTGGGCGCGGAGGATCAATAAAATGCCGCAAGGCAGCAAAGAGGCTAGTGTAAGTGCCAATGAGAGCGCCTTGCGCCGTGAAAAGCAGGTAGTCCTCGGTTCCATCGGGGTGTACCTCGATTTCCATCGAGGCATTGTCTCGGTCCAGTTCCACCTGTATGCCACCATCGCGCATGGGAAATACATGCACGCTTACGGCCGGCGCGTAGACCAACTGCAGCGAGAGGGAATTTAAGAGCTGGCGGGCACGGGCCAGGGCGCGCTCCTCGGTGGGCAAGGCCCCGTACGAATCCCAATTAGGCGACAGGTTGCGGAACGTCTCCAGCTGCGCCAAGAGCTTCGGGATAACCAGGCCCAAGCCGGTTACTGGGTTTCGCTTGGTCTTGATGGCCAGTAACTCAAGGGTCTCGAACAGGGAGAATTTGTTGCTGATACCCCGCGCATTTTTTCGGCTGGCCTGCTCGTTGCGAACAAATTCGTCCGCGTCCATCGACCACATGTCAATGCCTTTCACCGACCGGCGGTCAGAGCGGGCAATTGACTTGCGAATCGTCATTACTTGTGGTTCCATAGCGCTTCTTATACTGCTACTGCACGAAATTCGTACGAGGCTAATTTCAATATCATCGTTAGGACGAGAAAGACGTTTTCTACGCCGTACTCGTCGTCGTCCATCAAGCCATGGGCCACGCGGTTACGCAAGTTATAGCCGGCTTTCTCACTGAGGAAAAACTTGATAAAGAACCGATCCTCTTCTTCAAGCTTCCCTTTCAAGTCGGCCAGCAATTCGTCCAACAGCTTTTCCATGGTCACCTCCGAGCCCTCGCGCATCTTAAAAGTCGGCATATTCAACCGTACGCAGATGTAGCGCAGCAGGTACTCGACTTTCAACGTCAGTGAATCCGTGCTGGCAATGAAGTCGGGTTCATAGTCAGGGTCCTGCCGCCACGCTTCCAGTTCTTGGAAGAGCAGGCGAATGCCCGACATGATCAGGCGCAAAGGGGAAGTCTGGGTTTGCTGCCCGCTCGATTCCACCATACGGGGCTCACCCAGCCAACTGCGCTGCAAGAACGCTTCAATGGCGGTATCCGTCAGCTTTCCAGCTTTAAACGCTTCCAGCATCAGTTTAACCAACGTCTGGGTAGAGAGCTGGGCCAGCAGGCTGTAGGTATTCAAAAACTGAAACTGCTCCTTCTCTTCTTCCGTGTAAAACGTTTGTACCGTGTTGCCGTGCTTGTCCTCCAGGCTTTTAGGCAGCATGTCCATAAAAGAGTCGCGCTGGGCCTGGGCGGCCTCGCTCACCTTATCCAAGCTGTGGAACATGGGCGTCAGGCACAGCTCCGTCAGAATGCCCTCGGCATCTTTGGTACGCACCACTTCATCAATGTACTCCATCAACGCCCGGGTGGCCTCGTCCGGCATTTGGGTGCGGGTCTGCGTCAAGGCAAAGCGCGTCCGCAGGCGCTGATATTCCTGCTCCAGGCGCTGGCTATTAGGCTGGTCTTTCACTTGCCGGTAGATGCGCAGGGCTCGTTCCGTAAAGGTGACGGCTGTCATGTTGTGCTGTGCCTCCGCTTCCTGGGCCAGCGCTTCCAGCTGCTGCGCCTGAAACGTCAACCACCGCTCCCGTTCGCGGCGGGCTTTGACGGCCAGTTCCGCCGCCTCGGCCGCCAGCTCAATGGCGCCATGCCGGTAAGTTTGCGCCAGTTGATGCACCCCATGCCAATCTTGTTCGAGCAAGGCATCGGCCTGCGCCGGACTGTTCAGCGAGCGGTAATACTCGGTAAACAACCGGGTGATGGAGGCCAAGACCAGCAAGGTAGAACGGCTCTCCAACGGCCAGGAAGTGTGCAGGTCCACCAAGTAGTCGACGATTGCGCGCAGCAGCTCTGCAACGCCCGCGTCGTTTTTTCGCGTGTTGGCCAGTTGAAAGGCTTTCCGCAACACCTCAATCGCATGCAGGGCATAATGGGCCCGCTCCCCGGCCACGCGGTGTTTGTCGATATAACTGCTTCCTAATCGAAAGAGCGTAGCCGCCAAGTCCCGAACTTCCTCATTAGTGCGGAGTTGCTTGCGCAAATACAGAAACAAACCGTATTCGCTCTTCAGATAAAGGTTGGGGGAAGCCCGATACCGCTGCTGCACATACGCATACTCGGCCGCGCCATACCCGCTCGTATCCGGCCAGCCGAACTCGTGCTCCACGCCCTGCTCGTCTTTTCGGGTACCACTGATCTGATAGCCTACCCCTTTGTCAAGTTGTTTACTGGCGGCTACTACTTCCTGTTCTATTCGGGCTGACCGGGCGTTTTCGAGGTCCCCAGCCCCCGTAAGCTGCACAGCCATTTCGCCCAGTCGCGAGGTAATCGCGTGATGGTCCTTGACATCTTCGCTGGCAGTATCGAGGTAATTCAGGTAATTCTGAAGGTCTTGCATGTAGTGGCTTTACCGGTGCTTCCTAAACAAGGCGGCGGGAAGATTGGCTCCCATTACAGGACGTTGCGCGCAATCTTGCGCATGGCCGACGGCGTGTCGCCAAACTTGCACAGGGCCTCACAGTGCTGGCTGAGTTCGGAGAACAGAATGTAGTGGATGGTTGCGCCAGCGGCCCGAATGGCCGGGCGTGAGAGTTGGGCCTGTACCTCCTTCTCGCGGGCGTCGGGCACCACTAAATACAAGGCTGTTTCGTGTTCGGGCATGGAAAACGCCAAATCCGTCAGCCGCAGAATGCCGCTGTAGATGCTGGTGCTTTTCTCGACCTCAAAGGCGGCTACCACCCGATTGGTACCGGGTGCAAACCACACCACATCAATGAGGCGAATAGTGGTGGCCACGTCGGCCGGTACCGGCAGCTCGGGGTGCTGGTCGAGGCAGAGAAATGACAGCTTCTGGCCGTGACACAAGCGGTTACGGTCGTTGATGGCCGTGGTCACGTCGCAGCCCAGGGCCTTGCCGATGCGCAGCAGGTGGTGCTGCATCTGGGTGTGCTGGTTTTGCTCCTGGGCCTCGGTCTGCACCTCCTGGTGGCGCTTGCGGGCTTGCTGCTGGTACTTATCGCGGTCCTCGTCGCTGGCAAACTGCTGGTCGCCGGCAATCATCTTCTTCACGCCCACGTCGAAGAGCAAGCCCGCCAGCGCCCCGTAGTCCAGGCTCAGGTGCTGACGGTGCTCCTGGTTCAGGTCGCGTAGCCGCTCGCGCATGCGCAGGTACTCCGCCCAGGAGCCCAGCTTGATTTTCTCCCCGAACAGGGCGTTGAAGCCGTTGACGATGGCCGTGTTGCAGGGCGGCATCAAGGTGGGGTGCAAAAAATACAGGATGCTGGCTACGGCCGGGCCCAGCCCCTTGATTTTGCGGCGGTCCAGCAAGTCTATTTCGCGTAGTAACTGCTGCTCGGTGGTGGCGGCCAGACAGCTTTCCAGAAATTGCCCGAAGGCGCGCTTATTGTCCTCGTGCTCGTAGATGTCGGGAATGCGCAGCTTGGGCTTCCAGTAGAAGGGGTGGGCCGCGCCCTGAAACACCTGCTTTTGCTCGCTGATGACGCTGAGCACAAATTCAAGCGACGTGCCCTTGAAATCGTTGCCGAAGCTACCGGCCTTGATGTCCTTGACCACCTGCTGTACCCCGCGCCGGATGGAGCGAAACGCCTTTAACCGTTCCTCGTTGTTGATAAACCAGGTATTGTAAACGGATTCGGAATCGGCTTTGTACGATTGAATAAGGGGCGGTAGGGCAGCAGACATAAAAAGGAAGTAGAACCAATACAGTAGCTAAGTTGCACAGAAGTCCGGGCCCAATCATCATGCTTCCGGCGCGGGTCCCGGCATTTCGCGAAATGGCGGCTACATCTGGTGTCCGGGCATGTCCATCCCGGGCATTGCATCCATTGGCATACCCGGCCGCATCGACAGGTCCCCGTACTGCGCTGCCAGGTAATATCCCACGGCCAGCAGGAGCAGGGAGAGCAAGGCTACCGCAGCCTTGCGGGATGCCGATATATGCTGACCGCCCATGTTGTGGTGGCCAGTAGCGTGCTGACCGCCCGGCGCTGAAGCATCAGCTGCTACGCGCATGTGCGCGGCAGAGGCTGCGGTGTGAGCTGTGATGGCGGGGTCGGTGGCGCGCTCGGGTGGTGGCCCCCCTTTGCCAAGAGCACGCTCGGTGCCCATGCCGTGCTTAAGCTGGTTTTTCACGAGCCACCAGTTAATGGGGTAAGCCGTGAGGGCTCCTACCAGGGTGGCCAGTGACATAATTCCCCAGAAGCGTACGGAGGCAGGCTCCATAGCCGTCATGTCGCGGGTCATCAGGATAACCATAGTTGGAATCATGCCAGCCATGACCGCATTCATGGACACCCATTCGGGGTAAAAAGAGGCCCGCATGGCCTTGCTATAACTCCCCCCCAGCATGTCTTTCATAAACAAGGCCTGGAAAATAAGTAAGCCAAACAAGAAGCCGGCGGCGTACTCCACCCAGATGTCAATGCCCATGGGCAAGCGCAGCCAGCTGGTAATGATGGCTGCCGCAATGATGCCGGTGGCGTCGCCGGCTAAGCAGTGGATAGTGGAGCCGACGGTTTGCTTCCACAGCGGGGCTACAAACTGCTCGTGGGTGCCGGGGGCCGGCTCGCGGCAGGAAAACCAGTAGATGAGCAGGCCCACCGGCCCGGTGTAGAGCGTCACCAGCACCCAGCCCCATTTCATCACCTTCATTTCCGGGGTGCGGGTAAACAGGTCCCAGGCCACGTAGGCTACGGAAAGGGCGGTTAAAGTAAACCAAATCCACAGCAGGTACTGCGGAAACAGTGGCTCCGACATTGGGTGCATCAGGGGAGGGGAGTAAGTAAAACGGAAAGGAAGTAAAAGACCAAAAAGAAGAATCTTCAGCGGAGCGGCTGGCGCAGCCTAGCCTCCATGGCGGCTGTCAGTGGGTCAGCATACGCGCCGTATGCATTTACCAGCACGCCCCGCAGGTCCAGTCCGATGGCCCTGATGGCGTAAAGGATGGATTGGTCAGCTGGGTCGGAGGGCCCTTCAAAGCGAAACACCGCGTCGACCTGAAACTGCTCGGGCCGGAGCTGCAGGTCGTGGGCCGCGCAGTACAGGCAGTCGGGCCGCAGGTTAAAGTCTTCGGTGTAGCCGCGGCTGCGCAGCTGCTGCAGGGCGGAAGAGAGCGTGTCGGAAGGTTCCATAAGGGTAAGGAAGGAAAACGTACGTCCAGCAGGAGCACGTGGCTTACTGTGGCCAGCGGATACCCAGCTGCCAGCATTCGGCATAATCCAGCGCCATATGCAATAAAAAGCCCACGGCCCACGGGCGGGTTATTGGAGGAAGCAGCACGAACCCATAGATGCCCATCGCCCAGTACGTATGTAGGGGGTGGTAATTGATGCTGCACCGGGTAGGGTCAAACATAGGCGTGGCCAGCACATGGTCTATGTCTAGCAACAGGGCTGCGGCCAAGATAAGCCAGGCCCGGCGCCAGCGCGGCCGGTAGAACAGCAGGGCCACAATACCAGGCACCAGCAGGTGGAGAAGTGCGTGCACCATACGCAGCAAACGGCAAGGAAAAAGAGCGACCCCGTGGGAGCCGCTCTGAGAATGGCAGCTACGCTACCAGTTAGTAGGATTTGTTGGCCAGCAGCCAATCCTGCAACTCCTTAATTTCCATTTGCTGGTCCGTGATGATCTTCCGGGCCATGGCCTTAGGGGTGGCTTCCCGACCCAACTCAATCTCATCCTCGCTCATTTCCAGCGCGCTGGTGTGGTGGTCAATCATGAGCTGGGCAAAGTCCTGGTCCGCGTCGCCGGTGAGCACGCGCAGGTCATTGTTTTTATCCATCATCTCCATGACCATCATGGCGCGGTCCATGAACTCCATCACCATGGGAGCATGGGCCGGATGGCCGGCCAGGAAGGCATTGAACTGCGTGATTTCGGCCTGCTGGGCGGTAATTACGCGCTGAGCAATGGCTTTCATGGTTGCGTTGTCCCCGTCACTGAGTTCCTTCTGGGCCATTTTGATGGCGCCCATGTGGTGCATGACCATCATCTTGGCGTAGTCATTGTCGGGATCCATGGTGGCCGTCATCATATCCATCTCCTTGCTCATATCGTGCATGATAGACATGAAGGCGTTTTTGTCATGAGCCTGCACCTTCAGGCCATCGGCTTCATCTTTGTTACACGAAGTCAGGGCACCGAAGGCAAGTACTGAAGCAAACAGGGTAAAGCGGAGCGAACGTGGCATACTACAGGGTTGAATGGTAGGCAAAGGCAACAGAGGTTGTTACCCTAGCTAAACGATGCAACAGCCTCCCTGTTTGCCCACAATTCGGCCGAAAACCTTGTAAAGTTTCCAGTCCCACGCCTCTAAGAGAGAGTTTCCAGGCCGAGACGACCCGCGCTGCCGGGCCCTAGGGCCTGAAAATCGGAGGGGGACATACCCGTGACCTGGCGGAACTGGTTGGTCAGGTGGGCCGCGCTGCTATAACCCAATTGTTTCGCGACGCTGCTCACGTTCGCGTCCTGGTAGCTGAGCAGTTCCTTGGCGCGCTCCACCTTTTGGCGTATGATGTACTTCTCCAGCGTCAGGCCCTCGCGCACCGAGAACTGGTGTGACAAGTACGCGTAGGCCCGGCCGACCCGCTCGCTGATGAAGTGAGAATAGGTGTGAAATGGCTGCAGCTCAACCGGGGTGTAGTGAATCAGCTCTACCACCAGGGCCTTCACCTGCTCCACCAGCTGATCGCGTGGGTCCTCCACCAGGGCAAAGCCGTAGGCCTGCAGGGCTTGCTGCACCACGGGCTCCTGTAGGGGACTGCCATCCGCCATGCGCACATTAGCTGCCCCCAGGGCCACGTCGTCCACCACCAGCCCGGCCTTCTCCAGCTCGCGCTGCACCACCCGCAGGCAGCGGGGGCACACCATGTTGCGGATGGAAAGGCGAACCGCCCCGGCCGCGGGGGGCGGTAGGGTGGAAGTGGCGGACTGCGTCATGATGTTCATTTTACGACCAGGCTTCCCCGCAGCATGTGCATGCCGCAGGTGAAAGCAAAGGTACCGGCTTGCTGGGGCAAAAACTCAATGGCCGTAGTTTTAAACGGAGCCAGGTCGCGCCGGATGTTGAAGTCGGGCAGCAGCAGCTCCTCGGAGCAGCTGTTTTCCTCATCGCGGTAAAAGTTAAGCTGCACGGGCTTGCCGCGCTCCACCTCAATGACGTCGGGCGAGTAGCCGCCCTTCACCATGATGTCGACCTGCTGGATGCCCGCCGACGAGGAAACGGCCGCCGCCACCCGGTGCGGGGCCAGAAAGAAAAACCAGCCGACAAAGGCCAGCAGGCCCACGCCTGCCAGGGTGACGATTAGCTGAGTAGTATCCATAGGGGAACGTACAAAAAGGAAAGAAAAGGCCGCCTTATGCGGTCCGCTTATAAGCGCGCAGGCGCAGCGAGTTGGTCAGCACCGACACCGAGCTCAGGGCCATGGCCCCGGCGGCCAGCATGGGCGAGAGCAGCCAGCCGGTGAGCGGGAAGAGCAGGCCGGCCGCAATAGGAATGCCCAGCGTGTTGTAGATGAAGGCGAAAAAGAGGTTCTGCTTAATTGTGCGCATGGTTTGGCGCGAGAGGTCAATGGCCGTGACCACGCCCTGCAAATCCGAGCGCATGAGCGTGATGCCGGCCGCTTCCATGGCCACGTCGGTGCCGCCGCCCATGGCCAGGCCGATGTCGGCCTGGGCCAGGGCGGGCGCGTCGTTGATACCGTCCCCGACCATGGCCACCACGCGGCCTTCGGCTTGCAACTCTTTCACCTTGCCGGCCTTATCGGCGGGCAGCACCTCGGCAAAGTAGCGCTTGATGCCTACCTGTTCGGCTACCTTGGCGGCGGTTTGTGGGTTGTCGCCGGTCATCATCACCACCTCAATGCCTTTTTGCTGCAAATGGCGAATCGCGGCCACCGACGTGTCGCGTACGGTATCGGCTACCCCAATCAGGGCCACCACCTGCCCGCCCATCGCGGCGTAGAGCACGGTCTTGGCTTGGTCCAGCAGCTGCGCGGCGGCCTGCTCGGCCGCGGCCGTCATCGGCACCTGGTGCTCGACGAGCAAGCGGCGGTTGCCCAGCAAAATAGCCTGCCCGTCCACCGTGGCACTGGCCCCACGGCCTTCCAAAGCCTGAAACGCGGTGGCCGACAGCGCTGCGGCGCCCTGGGCATCGGCGTAGCGCACTACGGCCTCGGCCAGGGGATGCTCGCTCTGCCGCTCCACGGCGGCCAGCAGGGGCAGCAGGCGGTCAGTAGCTTCCCCGGTGACGGGCACGAAGTCCGTCACGCTGGGCTCCCCGCGGGTGATAGTGCCGGTTTTGTCGAGCAGCACGGTGGTTACCTTCTCCGCTTTCTCCAGGGCCTCGGCATTGCGAATCAGCACGCCGTGCTCGGCCCCCTTGCCGGTGCCGACCATAATGGCCGTAGGCGTGGCCAGGCCCAGGGCGCAGGGACAGGCGATGATGAGCACGGCTACAAAGTTGACCAGCGCCAGCGGCAGGCGCGTGGCTTCGGGGGCAAAGTCAAACCAGAGCACAAAGGTGACGATGGCAATCATAACCACCACCGGCACGAACACCGCGCTGACTTTGTCGGCCAGCTGCTGGATGGGGGCGCGGCTGCCCTGGGCTTCTTCCACCAGCTTTACAATCTGGGCCAGCATGGTTTCGGCGCCCACTTTGCTGACGCGAAAGCGGAACGAGCCGGTCTTGTTGAGGGTGGCCCCGAACACGTTGTCGCCCTGCTTCTTTTCCACCGGCAGGCTCTCGCCGGTGAGCATGCTCTCATCGACGGCCGAGTGGCCGCTGAGCAGCACGCCGTCGGTAGCTACTTTCTCCCCAGGGCGCACCACCACTTCGTCGCCGGGCACGACCTGCTCGATGGGCACGTCTACTTCCTGCCCGCCCCGCACTACGCGGGCGGTTTTGGCCTGCAGCCCCATCAGGGCCTTGATGGCGGCCGAGGTCTTGGACTTGGCCCGGCTTTCGAGCACCTTGCCCAGTAGAATCAAGGCAATGATGGTGGCCGTGGTGTCGTAGTACACCTCGGGCATGATGCCGCGCTGCATAAACCAGTGGGGAATCACCGTGGCGGCCAAGCTGTAGAGAAAGGCCGCCCCGGTGCCCACGGCGATGAGCGTGTCCATGCTGGCGGTGCGGTGCCGGAAGCCGTTCCAGGCCGAGACGTAAAACTCGCGGCCGCTGTAGAGCAGCACGGGCAATGTCAGGGCCAGCAGCACGTAGTTGAGTACCGGCGTCGGGATCAGGTTCATCATCCGGGGCCAGAGCATGAGCATACTCAACGGCATGATGACCACGGCCAGCCCCACCGCTACCTGGAAGCGGCGTTTGAGCTTCTGGTAAGCCTCGGCCTTGCGCTGGTCCAGCTCCTGGTCGGAAGCCAGCACGTTGGGCGAAGCCGGCGCGACCGGCTCGTGCACACCGTAGCCGGCCTGCTCCACGGCCGCCTTCAGGCCGGCGCGGTCAATCTGGCCCGGCAGGTACTCGATGGTGGCCTTTTCGCTGGCCAGGTTTACGGTGGCGCGCTGCACGCCGGGCGTGCGGCTGAGCGCCTTCTCCACAAAGTTGGAGCAGGACGCGCAGGTCATGCCCTCGATGTTAAGCGTGGCGGTCTCGGTGCCGCCAGCGGGCGCCGCTGGCTGGGCGGGTGCCGCCGGGGTGGGGTGATGATGGGGTATGGTTTCCACGAGTAGTAGCGTTGGTGGGGAGCGGTAAGTTGCTCGTTGTGGTCAACACGAAGTAAACTGGCTTCGGTACCCAATAGATGTGCAGAATTGAGCTTTGCGCTTACAACATTTGCATACCCCGTCGTCCAGTGTGCCGGCACGTACACAATTCAGTCGCTGAGCTTATAAGATTTCCAGCATAGCCCGATTGCACTCCCAGCGGGTCAAAACCAGAACGGGGCCTAGGAAGGCCCGCAGACGCTGAAAAGGCCATTTCTGGGGCGGTAGGGGAGGAAAGGGGCTTAGCCGCCGAGCTAGGGAGGCCAGAGTAGCAGTAGAATACTATGTAAACCTTTCCCATAATTTTGCAGTTGACCTGTACCAATGTTCCGACTCCAGACCCATTCCCGACGCGCGGTGGCGACCTCCTTACTGGTGGTCTTCCTCAACGTGTTTTTTGGGCAAGTCTTCTGTGCGTTGGTAATGCCAGCGGCCCCGGCTCAAGCCATGGCGCACAAGCACCCGGCCGGCACGCCGGCGCATGAGCACCCGCAGCCAGCGTCGTCCAAGCACCAAGCGCCCCATTCCCATGGGGCTGGCCTCAACGCGACGGCGGCTCACCACCACGACGAGCGCGAAGCCCCCGCTTCCGGGACCTCGCACCAGCACGGCCCTAAGGGTGCCTGCTGCCAGGATGATGCCGCAACCGTATGGGCCTCGCTGGCGCATCCGCCCAAGGCGGGAATTGAGAAAATGGCGTTCATGCCGGTGGCTCTGCCGCCAGCACCCCTGACCGTAGTGTTCCGCTTTCAGCAGTGGGACCGTTCGCGTCCCGTGCTGCTGGTGGCGCGGCGGCAATTAAAGCCCAAAATACCCGATATCCGCATTTTCATCCAGTCGCTGACTGTCTGATTTTTCCGACGCGCTAAGGCTCGCGCCGGCATAGCTGTGCTATGTCCGGGGCGGGCCTTTTCGTTTGCCCGTCGCGCGTGGTCCGGCCGCGCCCCTTCCCCTTTTTCTTCCTGGTTTTTTCCTCCCGGCAATGAAGAGTTGTTGCGAAGAAGCTGGTACGCCGCCCCGCCGAGGGCCGGGCCGTCGCCTGCTCTCCTACTTGCTCTACGCCGTGCTGGCCGCCACGCTGGGCTTTGTGCTCTGGCAGCAGTGGCAGGCCTAAGCACTGGCTGGAGCCCTGGGCCGCCCTGAGAAGCGCCCCCCATTTTCATCACTCATTTCCTCCCCCATGCATCGCGTACCCCTTTCGCTGCTGGCCCTGGCCAGCGTCCTGACCGTGGCCGGCTGCTCTTCCGAAACCGAGTCGAGTAGCGCCACTAACACCGTAACCACACCCACGGATGCGCCAGCCGGCGCCGGGGCGGATCACGGCGCCGGCCACACCTATGCCTGCCCCATGCACCCCGAGGTGACCAGCACCAAGGCCGGGGAGACTTGCCCCAAGTGCGGCATGAAGCTCGAACACAACGATCAGGCGGCCGGCAACGGCAAAGCCTACGCCATGAAGTTTGAGCCGCAGCCCATGCAACTCACGGCCGGGCAGCCCTCGCAGCTCGTCTTCACCCCCCAGGAAGTCGGCAACGAGGCCGCGCCCGTGCCCCTGGCCCTGGTGCACGAAAAGAAAATTCACCTGATCATCGTCAGCAAGGACCTGGGCCAGTTCTACCACGAACACCCCGACTATACTGCCCAGGGCAACTATAAGGTCACCTACACTTTCCCCAAGGGCGGCGACTACGTGCTGTTTCAGGACTACACGCCCACGGGAGCTGGCCACCAGCTGGGCCGCCAGCCCATCACGGTGCAGGGCCCGAAGTACGCCCCGGTAACGTTCAAAAATGATGACATGCAGTGGGAGCAGGATGGCTACCAGGCCACGCTCTCCTTTGACAAGCCGCTCACCACGGGTCAGCTGCTGGGCATGAGCATCACCATCCAAAAGGACGGCCAGCCGGTCACTGACCTGGACAACTACCTCGGTGCCCTGGGCCACGTGGTGGTCATTAGCCAGGACACGGAGCGCTACCTGCACGTGCATCCCAATGACCAAGCCGACAAAGGCCCGCGGATCGGCTTCAACACCAACTTCGAAGCTCCTGGCCTCTACCGCGTCTTCCTGCAGTTCAACCACGGCGGTAAGATCCATACCGGCGACTTCACTATCAACGTGAAGGGCACGGCCGCTAGCTGAGGCATCCCTGTTTAGTTCCCTTTTTACAAACCATCCAACCCCATGAAAAAAACCACTTTTTTCCTCGCCACCCTCTGTTCCGCGTTGCTGTTGAGCAGCTGCAACAATGAGAAAGCTGATGCCACCACTGCCACGGAAAGCACCATGGAAACCGCCACCACTGATGCTGCGGCGGGTTCCGGTTCGATGGCAGGCATGGATCATTCAAAGGTGAGCAGTGAGACCTCCACCAGTGAATCTCCCATGCTGATGGCCATGAACGATATGATGGCCAAAATGGACGCCATGAAGATGAAGGGCAACACCGACCACGATTTTGCCCACATGATGCTGGAGCACCACAAAGGTGCCCTGGCCATGGCTGACCTCGAGCTGCGCGACGGCAAGGACGCCACCATGCGGCAAATGGCCGAGAAGATCAAGGCTGATCAGCAAAAGGAAATCAGTGAGCTGGAGCCCATTGCTGAGCGGCTAGACTCCGCCCCCAATAACTATAAGCCAATGGATCCGATCGACCCCTTCACCAGCAAGATGAAGGCCTCCATGGACGGCATGATGCAGAACCTGCCCAGCATGGTGGCCGACCCGGACATGAACTTCAACATGATGATGACGGTGCACCACCAAAGCGCCGTGGACATGGCCAAAGCCGAACTGGCTCACGGCAAGGACACCAAGCTCAAGGAGATGGCCCAGATGATGATTGACGCCCAACAGAAGGAAATCGCCGAATTCAAGGCCTGGCACGGCAAAAACGCCGACAAAATGTAATCCGGGTGGCCGGCGGCACTGGCGAAAGAAGCCTATTGCCGACCACCTCACTCCTCCCCACTGCCCATTCGATATTCTTCTCCTCCATGAAGCTTTTCAGCATTTCCCTGACGACCGCCGCTCTGTTTGCCCTGGCTCCCCTGGCCTCGCAGGCCCAGCACTCGCACGCCGGTGGCAAGCCGGATGCCCACACCGCACCTGGCGAAACCCACGCCCACGTAGCCCCGCACGGCGGCGTAGTACGCTCGGCCAACCCCTACCACATGGAGCTGGTGCAGCACACTGGTGAGTTGCACATCTACCTGTTGGCCGATAAAAATGCCTCCGTGCCCAGTAAGTCGCTCTCGGGCACGGTGATGGTGCAAACCACCGACAACAAAACTATGACCGTGACGCTGGTAGCTGGTGGTACCGACCACCTGGTGGCCAAACTGCCCGCCGGGACGAAAGTGCGCACGGCCATCGTCAGCCTGAAAGCCGATGGCAAAGCCATTAACACCCGCTTCGACAAGCTCGACGCGGGGGCTCAGGGTAGCAAGGCGGTTGGCGCCGCTTACGAGTGCCCCATGAAGTGCGAAGGCAGCGCCAGCTCGAAGCCTGGCACCTGCCCAAAGTGCGGCATGGCCCTCGTGAAAAAGGCCTAGGCGGAGCCTGCTTCTCGGACGCCCGGCGTCCGAACCCTCTCCGTCTCGGGCCGCTCGCCGCTGCAACGGTGGGCGGCCCCATGACGGGCTCTAACCTGACAATATGAAGTTTCTAAACCTGAAATGGGCAGCGCAAGGGCTGCTGGTGCTGGCGCTGATTGGGTTGCTCCTAGAAGACGCGCGGGCCCAAACCGCCATCAGCCTCGACAGCGCCGAAGCCCTCACGTTGCGGCGGCACCCACGGCTGCGGCAGTCTGATCGCGAAATCGAGGAGCAGCGCGCGCTCAAACGGGGCTCCTTCGCACCCGCCAACCCGGACTTTCTGTTCTCGGCGCCCACGGGGGAAATGTGGGCCCCCGGCGTAGTACAAACCATCGACTTGCCTAACGTCTACCGGCGCCAGCGCCAAGTGGCCCAGGCAGGTGTTACCCTGGCCGAACGCAACCGCGAGGTGAGCCGGGCCAGCGTGCTGCGCGATACCCGCCTGGCCTACCTCAGCCTGCAGTTTGCCGAGGCGCAGGTGCGACAGCTTACCTATCAGGACAGCCTGTTTCGCGCCCTGCGCGTGGCCACCGAGCGCCTGTTCGCCGCCGGCGAAGTCACCTCCCTGCAGCGCATCAGCACCGACGCCGAGGCGCGGCAGGTGACCGTGCAGCTGCAGCAGGCGACTGCCGACCAGCGCGCCGCCCAGCGCCGCCTGGGCTTGCTGTTGGGCCAACCCACTGCGGCCCTGACCACCACCACCGACCTGCGCCGCACCGGCCCCGAACTGGGGCAGGTGGGTGGGGCGCTGCTCAGCAGTCTGCCCACCGAAGACAGCACCGCCCTGGTACGTAGCCCTACGCTGGCGGCTGCCACCCAGAACGTGGCCTTGAGCCAGTCGGGCATCAGCTTAGTTCGAGCCCGGCGCACACCGGCTCTGACGGTGGGCTATCAGAATCAGGGGTACGATTATTCGCCTACTCGCTACCGCTTCCAGTTTGGGGTATCGGTTCCCATCTGGTTCTGGACCTACCGCTCGCAGCTGCAGGCGGCTACGGCTCGCTCCCAGGCCGCCAACTATCAGCTCCAGGCCCAGCGGCTGGAGTTGAGTGGACAGTATCAGCAGGCCCTAGCTGACTCGCGCAAGTTTGCGGCCTCGCTGGGCTACTACGAACAAACCGGTCTGCCCCAGTCACAGGCCATTATCAGCCAATCCCAGCGCCTGTTCCGCGCCGGGGAAGTCAGCTACCTACAGCTGATTTTGAGCCTGAACCAGGCGTTCGCCATTCAGAATACCTACCTGACCACCATCCGCGACTACCGCCAGGCTTTGGTCGAGCTTAACTACCTGCGGGGCGAATAACCGTCAATCCTCATGAAACAACTCCTGATTTTGCTGCTGGGCCTGCTGCTAAGCGCCTCTGCCTCCGCTCACGGGGGCGAAGACCACGGCGACGGCGCCAAAGCATCGACGCCAGCCGGGGCCACGTCGTTTTCCGTCGCCGCGCTCTCGGAACAGTTTGAGGCGCTGCTGCGCTACGAGCCGCTGGAAGGGGGTAAGCCGGCCGATCTGCGCCTGTTCCTCTCCGACTACGCCACCAACGTCCCTCTCCAAGGCGCCAAGCTCACGCTTACCAACCCGGAAGATGCCAACCTGAAGTGGGCGGTGACCGAACAGGAGCCGGGGGTGTACCTGGTGGAAGGCCAGTTCCCCGCCAACAAGACCTACAGCTTTGCGGCCAACATTGTGGTTGGCGACAAAGCGGACTTGCTGCTGCTGGAAGGTATCAAGGTAGGGGAGAAGCTCCCGGTGGCGGCTGCCACTCCCACTGCGACCCCATCGCTTTTTTCCTCCTGGAAAACCATCCTGGCCGTGGTGGGCGCCTTCGTGCTCGGCATCGCCCTGACAGCGTTGCTGCTGCGCCGCCGGCGCCAATCCCCGGATTCAGTGCTGCACACTTCGGAGCCGGCTTTGACTGCCCGCCACCGCACGCCCATTTCTTAATTATTCAGGATATGAAGACCCACTATAAATTCCTGGCGGCCACAGCCGCAGTTGGCTTCGGATTGACCGTGCTGTTGCCTCCGCCGGGTACGGTACAGGCGCACGGGGGTGAAGACCACGGTGGCGAAGCCAAAGCCAGCACCGGCGTGGCCTTGACCGATGAGGTATTGCTGCCCAAAGAAAGTCAGTTTCTGTTTCAGGTACGGACCAACCTGGCCGAGTACTCCACCACCTATAGCCGGGCCACGCTCTACGGCACGGTATCGGCGGCAGCCGGGGGCGAAGGGCGAGTCGTCGTGCCCCAGGGGGGGCGCATCGTGAGCCTCTCGGCGCAAGTGGGCCAATCCGTGCGGGCCGGGCAGACGCTGGCCGTTATCGAGCAAACCCTGGATGCTACCCAGCAGATTGGACTCAGCACCGAGCGGGCTAATGCCCAGGCCGAATTGCGCGCCGCCCAACAAGACTATGCCCGGCTGCAGAGCATCGCCGACATCGCGGCCCGCAAGGACGTGGTGGCGGCCGAGCTTCGCCTGCGCCAGGCCCGGCAGAACGCCAGCATTTACAACGGGCAGGGTCAGCAGCGCCGAATATCCATTACCTCGCCGGTGAGCGGCACGGTGGATGTATTCAACCTGGCCGTGGGCCAGCAGGTAAACCAGGGCGACGAGCTGCTGCGGGTATTGAACCCGGGTAAGCTGCGGGTGGAAGCTCAGGTGTTTGCCCAGGACTTGGCTAAGATCACGCCCGGCGCGCAGTTCCGCGTGGAAGGCCTGCAGGGGCAGGCCGGTGTACCGGCCCGGCTCGTGGTGTTCTCCAACGTGGTGAACCCCGTGAACCAGGCCCGCCAATTGGTGCTGGAGCTGGACGCTACCGAGAGTAGTGCCTACCGCGCGGGCCAGGCGGTGAACGTGCAGGTCGTAGGTCAGACGGGTGGGGGCCGGTCCCAGCTGGTAGTACCCACTTCCGCTATCACCGACCTCAATGGCAAACCCGTCGTGTTCGTGCACACCGAGCCCGAGCACTTTAAGATTCGCTTTGTGCAGCCGGGAGCGGTCAACGGGCAGCAAACGGTACTGCTGCAAGGCCAGGTCAACGAAAATGACCGGGTAGTGACCGCCGGCACTTACCAGCTCAAGTCCATTTACCTCAACCAATAGTGCCCCCTGCCCGGTGGCCTCACGCTCCGTCCGCTTGCCATGAAAAATCGCTTTGCCTTTGCCGCTTTGCTTGCCCTGCTGACCCTTACCGCCGCCACGGCACAGGCCCAGACGGCCCCCGCCGCCGGCTCCGCTGCCGATGAGGCCGCCGTGAAAATGGTGCTGACCAAGTACCAGCAGGCCGTGCAAAAACTCGATACGACGGGTACCCACCGCCTGTTCGCACCTAACTCCCAGGTGTTTGAGTCGGGCGGGGTGGAAGGCACTTACCGCCACTATGCCGAGCACCATCTGGGGCCGGAGTTGAAAGAGTTCAGCGCCTTCACCTTTAGCGACTACAAGGCCGCCGTGCAGGTCGACGGTCCCTACGCCTTCGCGACGGAGACTTACACCTACACGATCAATCTCAAGAACGGCCCCCAGGATAAGCAGGCCAAGGCGCCTGTTGTCCGCCGCGGGGTGGCCACGTCGGTGCTGCGCAAAAACGCCGCCGGCCAGTGGCAGATTATGAGCACCCACTCCTCGGCTCGCACCCCACGTCCTAAAAAATAAGCAGTCCGGTGGGCCTGGGCTACTTGTCCGGGACGCTGCCGATTCCGGGAGGGGAGGGGCCTTCCGGCCCCCTCGCTTCTTCCTTTTTTGCGCTAACAACCGATGCTCGATCAGATAATTCGCTTTGCCCTGCAGAACCGCCTGCTGATGCTGGCCTTCGCCCTGGGCCTGCTCATTGCCGGCACCTACACCGCGGGCCAGCTGCCCGTGGACGTGCTGCCCGACCTGGACCGTCCTCGCGTGACGGTATTCTTAGAAGCCCCGGGCATGGCGCCCGAGGAAGTGGAGGCCCTGGTGACGCTACCCGTGGAAACGGCCCTGAACGGAGCCACCGGCGTGTCGGCGGTGCGCTCCAACTCGGCCATCGGCCTGGGCATGGTGTTCGTGGAGTTCGACTACGGCACCGATATTTTCACGGCCCGCCAGATCGTGAGTGAAAAGCTCCAGACCACCGGCGAGCAGCTGCCCCAGGGCGTAACGCCCGTGCTGGGGCCCATTTCCTCGGTTATGGGCCAGATTATGCTCGTGGGCCTGACAGGAGGCAAGCAGACCAATGCGGCTGATTTGCGCACGCTGGCCAACTACACCGTGCGCCAACGCCTGCTCTCCATACCCGGCGTGGCCCAGGTCATTCCCATCGGCGGCGACAACCTGCAGTACCAGGTGCTGCTGGACATGCCCCGGCTAAATGCCACCGGCCTGACGGTAAACCAGGTGGAGGAAGCCTTGCGCCAGTCCAACCTGAACACCACGGGCAACTTCTTCGACCGTAATGGCTCGGAGGTGCTCATCCGCAACCTGGGCCGGCTGCGCTCGGTCAAGGACATCGAAAACATTATCGTCGGCTACCGCGACCAGTCCCCGGTCCGCGTGGCGGACGTGGCTAACGTGGAATTCGGGGCCCGCTTCAAGCGCGGCGACGGCAGCGTGAACGGTAAGCCCGCCGTCATCCTGAGCATTGAGAAGCAGCCGGGGGCCGCCACCGTGGGTCTCACGCAGGCCGTGGAGAAGGCCCTGGTCGAGCTCAAGCCCTCTTTGCCCAAGGATGTGCAGGTAAATACGCGCCTGTTCAAGCAGTCGGAGTTCATTGATTCCTCCATTACCAACGTGGAGGAGGCCTTGCGCGATGGGGCCATTCTCGTGGTCATCGTCTTGTTTGCCTTTCTGCTGAATGTGCGCACCACCTTTATTTCGTTGGTGGCTATTCCGTTATCGCTGCTCGTGACGGCGCTGGTGTTTCGCCTGGCGGGCATCTCCATCAACACCATGACGTTGGGCGGGCTGGCCATCGCCATCGGCGAGCTCGTGGACGATGCCATCGTGGACGTGGAGAACGTATACCGCCGCCTGCGCGAAAACCGGCAACGGGCCACTCCCCAGCCGGTACTCAAGGTTATCTATGCGGCCTCATCGGAGGTACGCAACTCCATCGTGTACGCCACCATCATCGTGGTGCTGGTGTTCCTGCCGCTGTTTGCGCTGGAAGGCATGGAAGGACGAATCTTTGCGCCCTTGGGCATTGCCTACATCACCAGCATCGTGGCTTCGCTGTTCGTGTCGCTCACCGTCACGCCGGTGCTATGTTACTACCTACTGCCGAAGATGAAGCAGATGGACCACCCCGAAACGGATGGTCCACTGGTGCGCTGGCTGAAGAAGAAGGATACTCGCCTGCTTACTTGGGGCCTGACCCACCCTAAACTCATCCTGACCTCCACGGCCTTGCTCTTTGTCATGGCCGCGGCCATGGTGCCTTTCTTCGGCACGGAGTTTCTGCCGCCTTTCAACGAAGGCTCGCTGACGGTCAACTTCTCGGCCCCCGCCGGCACGTCGCTAACGGAAAGCAACCGGTTGGGCACGCTGGGTGAGGAGCAAATGCTCAAGATTCCGGAAGTGGCCTACACGGCCCGCCGCACCGGCCGCGCCGAGCTCGACGAGCACGCCGAGTCGGTGAATAACTCGGAAATTGAGGTGGCCTTCAAAACGGAGGAAGAACTGGAAAAGGAGGGCAAAACCATGCGCAGCCGGGACGAGATTCTGGCCGATATGCGCCAGAAGCTCAGCCTGATCACGGGCGTGAACGTGAACATCGGCCAGCCCATCTCCCACCGCCTCGACCACCTCTTGTCGGGCGTGCGTGCCCAGGTGGCCATCAAGGTGTTCGGCAATGATTTGCTGGAGCTGCGCCGCTACGCCAATGAAATCCGCACGGCGGCCGGCACGGTGCCGGGCGTGGTGGACCTACAGGTCGAGAAGCAGGTGCAGATACCGCAGCTGCTCATCCGGCCCAAGGACGACGCCCTACGAGCCTACGGCATGGCCCGGGGCGAAGTGGTGCGTGACCTGGAAACCCTGTTTCAGGGCGCCGTGGTCTCGCAGATGCTCGACGGGCAGAAGCGCTTCGACCTGGTGGTGAAGCTGCCCGAAGCGCAGCGCAACGACATCGCGGCCATTGGCCAGACCCGCATTGAGACGCCCACGGGCGCCATGATTCCCGTGAGCCAGGTGGCGGATGTCATCTACGAGCCGGGGCCCAACACCGTCAACCACGAAAATACCCAGCGCCGCATTACCATCTCGCTTAACGTAGCCGAGCGCGACCTGGGCTCCACGGTGAAGGAGATTCAAGCCAAAGTCAGCCAGCAGGTGAAGCTGCCGGCGGGCTACTACCTCACCTACGGCGGGCAGTTCGAGAGCCAGCAGTCGGCCTCGCAAAAGATTCTGTGGCTGAGCTTGTTTTCGCTGGCCGGCATCTTCCTGGTGCTCTACTCGCACTTCAAGTCCACCTACATGGTGGGCCAGATTATGCTTAACATCCCCCTGGCCCTGATTGGCTCGGTGGTGGCGGTGCTGCTCACGGGCAGCACGTTCAGCATTGCCTCGCTCGTGGGCTTTATCACGCTCACCGGCATTGCCTCGCGCAACGGCATCATGATGATTTCCCACTACATCCACCTCGTGGAGCATGAGGGCGAGACCTTCGGCAAAAAGATGATCGTCCGCGGCTCGCTGGAGCGCCTGGTGCCCGTGCTGATGACGGCGCTGGTAGCGGCCCTGGCCCTGGTGCCGCTCACGCTGGCCAAGGACGCCCCGGGCAAGGAAATCCTCTACCCGGTGGCCACCGTCATCCTCGGAGGGCTGCTCTCGTCCACCTTTCTCGACATCATCGTCACGCCCGTGGTGTTCTGGCTGGTAGGGGAGAAGGCCTTGACCCAGTATTTCGCCGCCCATCGGGAAGTAGGCCTGGATGAGCACCCGCAGGAACTGGATGCGCAGCCGCTCACGCCCCCGGGCGATCAGACCGATTTGTCCCCGGCCCTGTAGCCCTTGTCCCATGGCCTCCACGCTCCTGTATGTCCGGCATATGGTCTGCTCAAAGTGCATCCTGGTAGTGCGCGAACTCCTCGTGGAGTTGGGCCTGGTGCCGTTACGCGTGGAACTGGGGGAAGTGGAACTGCTGGGCACCCAGCAGGTCATTGACTGGGCCCGACTGCAGCAGCGTCTGGAAGCGGAAGGCTTTGCCTTGCTCGACCGGCTCTCCCCCCAGCAGCGCCTCGTAGTGCAAATCAAGGAAGTAATTGCCGAGCTGCTGCGTAAGGAGCCCGCCGCGCTACGTAGCGGACACTTCTCCCGACTGCTGAGCGAGCGCCTGCAGCGACGCTTTGCTTACCTGAGCGACGTGTTTTCGGCCACTGAAGGACTGAGCCTGGAACAGTACGTCATCCGGCAGCGCGTGGAAGAGGCCCGGTGCCTGCTGCGGGATGGTACGCTGCCCGTGGGGCGCATTGCTACAGTACTGGGATTTAGCAATCTGGGCCACCTCTCCAGGCAGTTTCAGCGCGCAACGGGGCTTTCTCCCAGCGAGTACCGCCGCCAGTGCCTTCTGCAGGCTTCCGTCGCTACACTTTCTGATTCGGGTGCAAGCGGCTAAGGCCTTGTAGGGTTCGGGTTCTTGCTAAAATAGCACCTTGACGGGGTAAGCCGAGAAAGCGGCTTGCAAAAGTGGAGCCGAGTAAATTATGCAGGTAATCGGCTTTAATCGTGCACAACTACTGGCTGCACGGCAAGTATATACTGGAAATTATTCATCCTTAACCTTCCAGTATCATGCACACTCAAAACCAGAACCTGCTCGACGCCCTCAATGCCTGCATCGCCTCGTGCGAACACTGCGCTACCGCCTGCCTGCAAGAGCAGGATGTGCGCATGATGGTCCGCTGTATTAGCCTGGACCGGGACTGTGCCGACATCTGCGCCCTCACCGCTCGTCTGCTGGCCCGCGGCTCTGAGCACGCCCAGCACCTGCTGCGCGAGTGCGCCGAAATCTGCAAGGCCTGTGGTGACGAATGCGAAAAGCACGGCGCGCATATGCAGCACTGCCGGGAGTGCGCGGAAGCCTGCCGCCGCTGCGAGCAGGCCTGCCGTCAAGGTTTGAACGCCTAGACTACCTGACACCAAAAAAGCCAGCTCATGTGAATTGAGCTGGCTTTTTGCATTTGTATGAGTGTAATGTTGCAAGCAATAAACCCGATAGTACATTTCTTACTATTTGACGGGATTTTACCTTTGAACTAATCACGCGGTGCCCTAATACCTGTAGCGGCTCACCCCCTTCCCAGACTTGCCCGATACTGCGCAGCCCCGCTGTTAGCTCTTTACGGAGACCAGTGCGGTGACTTGAATGGGACGATCTCCCAAGAATCAGCAACTGGCTCAGCTTCTTATCTGCTCGCTTTTCATCTGCTCGCTTTTCATCTGCTCGCTTTTCATCTGCTCGCTTTGCCACTTAGAGCATGGTCTACAGATGTAAACGCCACTTCTCCCATGGTTTGTGCTCATAATTCGGAGTTTGGGTGTGGCATGCCTGGCAGTAGTGACCCGTGCATTATCCTTCTCTTACCTGCCACTGCCCGATAGGTGGTAATGTCGGGGCGCGCACGCTTGGCTGAAAGCTTACTGATTTTCGATGACTGCCTTTTACCTCTTACCCTTATCACGACAATCGTGTGGGTATTCTACAAAAAGTAGTGTAGCGGTTTCCCCGACTCTTTCTCCACGATACATGAAAAATTTCCTGCTCTTAGCTTGGCTGTTGGTGCTGACTGGTGTTGTGCGGGCCCAGGTGGTCTCAACCGCTCCGGCTTTCTTTGCGGCGACTGACCCAGTTACTCTGTCCTTTGATGCCACGCAAGGCAACCAGGGCCTGAACAACTTTACCGGTGACGTGTACGCTCACATCGGGGTTATCACTAACCTTAGCGCTTCACCTTCGGATTGGAGGTATGTGAAATTTACCAATTTTACCGCTCCTGACCCCTCGGTGCTGCTTACCCGCACCGGCCCTAATACCTACGCGTTAAGCATCACGCCCAGCGTGCGGGCCTGGTTCAACGTGCCGGCCGCCGAGCAGGTTCTGAAGTTGGCCATGGTGTTTCGCAACGCCGCCGGCACCCAGGTCGGCCGGGCCACCGGTGGGGCTGATATCTTCGTGGACGTAAGCCAGAGCAGCGCCCTGGCCGTGCGCCTTACTGCCCCAGCAACGGGTCAGAACCCCATCTTTATCAGCTCGGGGGCACCGGTGAACGTGGCGGGTGTCGCCTCTCAGGCCGCGACTCTAACGCTGCGTCTTAATGGCACCCAGGTCGGCCAGCAATCCAATGCCACGAGCTTTACCGGCAGCGTGACGCCCACCCGGGCGGGCCGCAACGTCATCCGCCTCACAGCTACCCTGGGCACCACGTCCGTGTCGGACTCGGCCATTGTGTACGTGCGCCCGGTTGTAACCACGGCCGCCCTGCCCGCCGGCGTACGCGACGGCATCAACTACTTGGCTGGGGGAGCTTCCGCCGTGCTGGTGCTCACGGCCCCGGGCAAACAGTTCGTGTACGCCCTCGGCGAGTTCAACAACTGGCAGCCCGACCAGCCGGCCTACATGAACCAGACGCCCGACGGCAACCAGTGGTGGGTGCAGCTCAACGGCCTGACGCCGGGGCGCGAATACGCCTACCAGTACCTGGTGGATGGCAGCCTGCGCGTGGCCGACCCGTACGCTGAGAAAGTGCTCGACCCCAATAACGACCGCTTCATTCCGGCCGTAACCTTCCCCAACCTAAAGGCTTACCCCACGGGCCAGACCTCGGGCATCGTGTCGGTGCTGCAAACCAATCAGCCGGCGTACACCTGGCAGGTGCCTACCTTTCAGAAGCCGGCAAAAAGCAAGCTGGTCATCTATAAGCTGCTGGTACGCGACTTCATGGCCCGCCACGACTACCAGACCCTGGTGGACACGTTAGGCTACCTGCAGCGCCTCGGGGTCAACGTCATCGAGTTGTTGCCGGTGGGCGAGTTCGAGGGCAACGAGTCGTGGGGCTACAACCCCTCCTTTCACCTGGCCCCCGACAAGTACTACGGCCCCAAGAACGAACTCAAGCGCTTCATCGATTCCGCCCACGCCCGCGGCATCGCCGTGACGCTGGATATGGTGCTCAACCACGCCTTTGGCCAGAACCCGATGGTGCAACTGTACTTCGACGGGGCAGCCGGCAAGCCGGCCGCGAACTCACCCTGGTTTAATGCTGACGCCACGCACCCCTTCAACGTGGGGTACGACTTCAACCATGAAAGCGCTTTCACCAAAACGTACGCCAAACGGGTGATGGAATTCTGGCTGCAGGAATATCACCTGGATGGATACCGCTTCGATCTGTCCAAAGGCTTCACCCAGACCGTTTCCGGCACCAACGTGGGTCAGTGGAGCCAGTACGACCAGTCCCGGGTGAACATCTGGATGGAGTACAACAATTTCATTAAAACAGTGGACCCGAATGCGTTCGTTATTCTGGAGCACTTTGCCGATAATACCGAAGAACGGGTGCTGGCCAACGCGGGCATGCTGCTGTGGGGCAACCTTAACTACAACTACAACGAGGCTACCATGGGCTTTCTGCCCAACTCCAACTTCAGCGGGGGCTACTACGGCAGCACCGCCCAGGGTGGCCGCGGCTGGGCGCAGCCGGGCCTGGTGACCTACATGGAAAGCCACGACGAGGAGCGGCTGATGTACCGCAACCTCACCTTTGGCAACCAATCCAACCCCGCCCACAACGTGCGCGACCTCACCACTGCTCTGGCCCGCAACGAGGCCGCGGCCGCGTTTTTCTTCACCGTACCAGGCCCCAAGATGCTGTGGCAGTTTGGCGAGCTGGGCTACGAGGTGAGCATCGACTTCAACGGGC
This sequence comes from Hymenobacter sp. UYP22, assembly GCF_040547285.1. Classification (NCBI taxonomy): domain Bacteria; kingdom Pseudomonadati; phylum Bacteroidota; class Cytophagia; order Cytophagales; family Hymenobacteraceae; genus Hymenobacter; species Hymenobacter sp. UYP22. Next base: position 90,042 of record NZ_JBEPPK010000016.1, read on the forward strand.
GCACCGGCAATAAGCCTATCCGCTGGAACTACTACCAGGAACCCGCCCGCCGTAAGCTCTACGACACCTACCGGGCGCTGATAGCCCTGAAGAAGAGTCAGGCCGTGTTCGACAACCCCACCAGCTATACCCAACAGCTGGCCGGCGCGGGCAAATCCATCCACCTGGGCGATGCCACGCAGCAAGTGACCGTTCTGGGCAACTTCGACGTGACCAGTATCACCATTGACCCAGCCTTTCAACGGCCCGGCAAGTGGTACAACTACCTCAGCGGCGACAGTATTACCGTGACCAACGTGAATGCCCAACTAAACCTGCAGCCCGGGGAGTACCGCGTGTACACCACGCAGCGGGTGCGGCGTGCCGGTATAGTGCTCAGCACCAGGGGGGCGCAACAAGGCACCGCGCTGAACTTGAGCGTCGCCCCGAACCCGGCCGGTACTCGGGCCACCGTGCGACTGACTACGCCTGTTACGGCCCCGGTGACGGTGAGCGTACGTAACCTGCTCGGCGGTGAAGTACACCGGGTACAGTTGTCCCCGCGTCCTGCCGGCACGGTCGTGGAAATACCGCTGAAACTCGATAGTTTGTCGGCTGGAGTATACTTAGTTAACGTGGTAAGCGGTAACCTTACGGCCACTACGCGACTTTTGATCCAACCCTAACAAACAGGCTTTTCTACTACCTTATGGAATGACCATCACAATTTGGTGGCACTGTTCGTAGGGGATTAAACTAGACTCACGGGGCTGAAAAGACTCCAACTACTTGATCCTAACGAAATAGTTCATGGTATGAACTCTCCTGCAAATCATATAAGCCCGAAGCGCAATTCTATACCCCTGGCGCCGCACTGGAGTCTATTTTTGTGCGTTGTACACCCAGTACCGACTAGCTCGGCGACCTTACTTCTTCTTCCCATGAAAACTCTGCAATTCAAGACCAACATTAACTGCGGCGGCTGCATTAAAGCCGTTACGCCGACCCTGAACCAAGAAGCTGGCGTGGGTAACTGGCAAGTGGACACGACTAGCCCCGACAAGATTCTCACCGTCACCTCCGACCAGCTCACGGCGGAGCAAGTGGTTCAGGCCGTTGAGAAAGCCGGCTTTAACATTGCGGCTGCTTAAGCGCCTTCGTTGTCTGCACGTAAAACGCCCGGTTCTGCCGGGCGTTTTTGGTTTTCAGGGTGCCTAGCACTGGAAAGCATGGAAATTATGTAGGCTGCGCGCGCAATAGCAGCAAACACGCCCCCACCCACTCTGCGTAAAGCGAACCGCCGGTCACGTCCTGCTAGCCTGCTGGCACAGCAACACGACTTCTCTGATTTGCTTCGTCGTGGCCGGGAAAAAGCGGCGCTGCACTACCGGAAAATGTTGCGGCGCCGGGAATCCGGAAAGGGCTCCGCTCTTTCGGCGGTTTTCTGCTGTTCAATTCTTTGCCTGCCTCTATGTTCTCAGATTTTCCCAACCTGCACCCCCTGGTGGTGCATCTACCTATTGTCCTGCTGCTGCTCAGCGCGGGCCTGCAGGCGCTGAACGTGTACAAGGACTGGCCACCGGTGAAGTGGATTACCATGGCCGTGATGGCCGGCGGCTTTCTGGGAGCTCTGGCCGCCAGCACCGTGTTTCATGCCATGCCCATGGGTCTGGCACCCCGGGCCGCCGCCGTTTTTGAAGCCCACGAAAAGTTCGCGGGCTACACCCTGTGGCTTTCCGGCATTACCTTGCTGCTGACCGGTGTCGGCACGTTTTTCAAGATTCAGCGGCGGGCCTACGAAATCCTGGTGCTGGTGTTGGCCATAGCCACGGCCGGGGTATTGTCGGTGGCTGGGCACCGTGGGGCGCAGCTGGTGTACGTCGAGGGCGTGGGGCCGCAGGGCCGCCTGCTCGATAAAAGCCACGGCCATGGGGGCGGGGAAGCCATGCCCGCTATGGAGATGGAGGCCGATACGCACAACGAGGCGGCAGGGGGCAACGACCACAACGCGAACCAGGCTCCCGCTTCACCCAACCCACTCGCGGCCCCGGGTTCTGCTGATATGCCCGGCATGGACATGAACGGGCCCGCCTCCACCAGCAAGGACAGCCGCACGGCCCCGGGCGCGATGGACAACAGGGCTATGCCCGGCCGCCAGCCGGCTGGTCCGCCAGCCCCCGCTAACAGCACCATGCCGGACATGCCGGGCATGCGCATGCCCGCTGAAAAGAGGAGTCAGCCCATGCCCGCGGGCATGGATAGGAGCCGCCCGGCCCGGCAGAAACCCATGAACGATATGCCCGGGATGGAGAATATGCCCGGCATGAGCCCGCCGAAACCAGGCGCCATAAAGCCAGCCAAAGCCCCATCCGGCATGGCGGGCATGGGCACTATGGCCGATATGCCGGGCATGAAGGCGCCGGGTTCAAAGCAGCCCAAGCAAGCCACGCCGCCAATGGACAACATGAGCGATATGCCCGGTATGGAAAAAGGCCAGCCCATGCCCGCCATGGGCCCGATGCCGGGCATGCGCATGCCCACCAACCCCCTGGACAAGTTCCGCTTCGAGGACAACAACCCCGCCCGTAACAAACCCAAGCATGCTAACCAGTAGCGACCCGATGAGATTATTTGCCCTTCTACTCTTTCTGCTTGGTTCGCTTTCCCTGGCCGCCCAAACGCCCCAGCACCAGGCCATGCCCAAAAGCAAGGCCGCCAATGGCCCGGCCACCCCGCCCCCGGATCAGGACCTGCGGGGCCACGTGGTGGCGCCCCGCACGGGCCACGCCGGCCACCGGGTCGAATATGACCTGTACGTGGATGAGCGGGAGGTAAGCTACACCGGCAAAACCCGCCTGGCTATTGCCATCAACGGGCAGATTCCGGCCCCCACGCTGCGCTTCACTGAGGGCGACACGGCTATCATCCGGGTACACAACCAGATGAGCGTGGAAACCAGCATTCACTGGCATGGGCTGCTGCTGCCTAACGACCAGGACGGGGTGCCCTACCTTAACACGGCCCCCATTGAGCCGGGCGGCATGCACACCTTCACGTTTCCGCTGATCCAGAGCGGCACCTATTGGTACCACTCCCATACCATGCTGCAGGAGCAGAACGGGCTGTACGGCTCCATCGTCATTCAGCCCAAGCAGGTGAAGTACGAGCTCAAGGAGTACGTGCTCCTGCTCTCCGACTGGACCGACCACCCACCCAAGGAAGTGCTGCGCTACCTCAAGCGGGCCGGCGAGTGGTTTGCCGTGCAGAAAGGCGCGACGCAGAGCTACGGGGAGGCTATTGCGGCCGGCTATTTCAAGGACAAAGTCCGGCAGGAGTGGGGCCGCATGCCGGCCATGGACCTCACCGACATCTATTACAACAAGTTCCTCACCAACGGCCGCGAGCAGAGCTACTACCCTGACGCCAAGCCCGGGGAAGTGGTGCGCCTGCGCGTCATCAACGGCAGCGCCTCCTCCTACTTCTACCTGCAGTATGCCGGCGGCCCCATGCAGGTCATCGCCGCCGATGGCATCAACGTGGAGCCCTTTCCCGTCAGCAAGCTTGAAATTGCCACGGCCGAAACCTACGACCTGCTGGTGACCATTCCACCCGCGGGCGCGGCCGAACTGCGAGCCACCGCCAACGACATCACGGGCTACTCGTCCAGCTTCTTTGGAGCCGGCGAGCCGATGAAAGCGCCCGATTTGCCGCGCATTAACTACTTCCAGATGATGCGGGAAATGGGCAGCATGGGTAATATGACCGGTATGGACATGGGCGGCAACGGCCAGATGGACCCTAACGGCGGCATGAAGGGCATGGATATGAAAGGGGGCAGTGGGGAGATGAAAGGCATGAACATGCCGGCCGGCCGGCAGTCTACGCAGCCCGCGGACCCCTCTATGAAAGGGATGGATATGAAAAACGGAACCATGCCCGCCAGCACGGCCCCCTCTCCCCAAAACCGGCCCATGAACATGCAGGAAAAGAGCGGTAAGAGCATGGGCAATACGCAGGACATGGGTAGTATGGCCGGCATGGACATGGGCGGTGGAATGGCCGGCATGAGCATGGGGGGCGCGGGCGGCGACTTTAACTACAACCAGTTGCGGGCCCTGAATCCGACCACCCTGGATTCTACCCGGCAGTGGCGCGACATCAAGCTTACGCTCACCGGCAACATGCTGCGCTACATCTGGTCGTTTGACAACAAAACCTTGTCGGAAGCCGACAAAATTCCCATCCGCCGGGGTGAGAACGTGCGCATGACCTTCACCAACCTGACCATGATGCGCCACCCGCTGCACCTGCACGGGCACTTCTTCCGCCTGGTCAACGCCCAGGGCGCTTACTCGCCCATGAAGCACACCTTCGACATCCCGGCCATGGGCACGGTGACCATCGAATTTGAGGCCAACGAGTACCAGGACTGGTTTTTCCACTGCCACATCCTCTACCACATGATGGCCGGCATGGCCCGCATCATCAGCTACGACGCCAGCCCCCAGAACGAGTACGCGAAGGGGAATTACAAGATGCTTAAGCGCGAGGACAATGCGGTCTACCCCTGGCTCGATTTATCGGTCCACTCTCAGGGGGCCTTCCTGGAAGGCAATCTTTCCAATAACCGCAACGCGCTGGAATTCGAGGGCCGGGTCAATTACCAGGGAAACTACGAAACCGAAACCCACTTGCTGCGCTACCTCGATAAGCGGCAATTCTGGGCGGCCTTCGTGGGCTATGATTTTCGGGACAACAAGACGTTACGTGGGTCGCCCCTGGAAAAAGGCCGTCCTCGAGACAACAACATCAATTTCCGCCGGCAAACCGAACTCGGCGTGTACTATCTGCTCCCCCTACTTGTGCGCGCAGAGTTACGCTCTGATCTGACTGGTCAGGTGCGTCTGCAACTCGAGCGCCGGGATTTGCCCCTGAGTAATAATGTGTTTATGGACATCCGGGGCAACACGGACCGGGAGTTTACGCTCGGCTTCCGCTACATGGTCAGCAAGTACGCCTCGCTGAGCACCAACTACGATAACCAGTATGGCTGGGGCGCCGGTCTGACCTTTCATTACTAGCAAAGCGCCCCTCAAGAGCGTTGCTTTGCCCGCTGCCTCCTGAGCCGCTACTTGAGTGGTCTATCCTGGCGCGGCTGATTTACCCCATTATGTACATTCGCAAGCACATTCATTGGCGCGTTATCTGGCGCCATTCCTGGAAGGACGTGCTCCTTTTCCTGACTTACGATCTGCTCTTGGCCGTACTCTACGGACCGCTGCACTGGCATTGGCTGGACGTGCCCTGGCAGCTGGTCAGCATCGTGGGCGTGGCCGTGTCGTTCTACGTGGGCTTCAAGAACAGCAGCTCTTACAACCGCTTTTCCGAAGCCCGCCAGCTGTGGGGCGGGATTGTCAACCGCAGTCGCAGCTGGACGATGCTGGTGCTGGGCCATACCCAGCCGGCCAACCTGGTGACGACCACCCTAGCGCAGCTGGCGTTTCAGCGACAACTGGTGTACCGGCAGCTGGCCTGGGTCAATGCGCTACGCCTGCACCTGCGTCGTCAGCCTGAGCGCTGGCAGGCGGAGGTGGCACCCCTGCTCGACCCGGCCGAGGCCACGCAGCTGCAACAGCTGGCCAATCCACCCGCTCAGCTGCTGCTGCGGCAAACGCAGGCCCTGCGCGAGGCCGAAGGGCTGTTCAGTGAGTTGCAGCTGCGTACTCTGTGTGAAGAGCTACGCGAGATGACCAACCTGCAGGGCGGCTGTGAGCGCATCAAGAATACGCCGTTTCCCCGGCAGTATGCTTTTTCCAGTCTGGTGTTCGTGTGGCTCTTTATTGCCCTACTGCCCCTGGGCTTGCTGGCCGAATTCGAGAAGCTGGGTCATGGCCACTACTGGCTGACCGTGCCGTTCTCCGTGCTGGTATCCTGGGTGTTCATCACCATTGAGCTGGTGGGCCACATCAGCGAGGACCCGTTTGAGAACCGCATGAACGACGTGCCCATGACGGCGCTCTGCCGCAGCATCGAGATTGATTTGCGCCAGATGCTGGGCGAACAGCAGGTGCCCGCGCCCGTGCAAGCTGAACATGGCATACTTTACTAGCCGCCCGTACTACACCCTGCTTTCTCCTTGCGCCTGACAGAAAGGTCCATATCCCTACGGACTGTAGCTACTCCACCTGCTAAAAGGTGTTTAAAGTTAGAAGATTGACAACCGAGGGAAGCTTGCCAAGTCAAACCGGTTCACCGGTCCGGCTTCGGGTGCGTAGGCTGTTGCGGCCAGGGCTTGTAAGCCGGTCTACCTGCGGTGGCAACTAGAGCAGGCAGGCAGGTAGGCCTGATATCGGATACACCATCCCCGGAATTTGTTGCATAGTTTATCCTTAGGCAACCGGGAAGGGAGCGTAACGCGAGTAGCTCTATAGCAAGCTTCTTTTTTCGCGTATTGTTTTTACTATTGACCCTTCCCTATATGAAGATCAACCAGCTTGAAAATGTAGTGTGTAGACTGGCTGCCAGGGGGGCCAACGTATCAAGGGCAGAGATAACCAATGGTTGGCAGCAGTTGGCACCCCGCCTCGATGCACTGCAACTATCTGCTCGGAGTGGTGAGCAGGTAACTCAACACTACGTGGACCGGCCGGGGCCGCACGGCAGTCTGTCGAGTAAGGAAAAAACGGTGCTGGCTCCCCTTGCCCCCTGAACGCAGGCAAGGGGTGGACAGCATTACTGACAGGATTGTAGCAGTGCCGTTACGCTGAGCGTAGCAGTAGCATCGGTGGTATAGTTGTCATTGTTCACGCACACGTAGAGACGGCGGGTACCGGCCGGCAGCGCAAGGGGGCGGGTTTCCTGGGGGGTATTTTCTGCTGCCCGAAAGCACACTTTGTCCCGGGTAATGGTGCCCTTGGTAGCGAGAAACTGCTGGGCCGCGCGCTCGTCGGGGGTAATGTACCAGTGACATTTGGTGCTCACCGTGGGCGGAGCATTGTTGCCTTGCTTGGTCAGGGCCGTGGCCGCGGTGCTCAGCAGGGTGGGGGCCGCAGTTCCCCCACTGCTGGCCACGGCTGCCACCGCCAGCGCCGTTGACCAGGAAATAGGAGGCTGGCCTTCGTCGCGCACGTCCAGCTTATAGATAATGCCGACCGTGCCGACCGGCAGGTCTACCGTGAATACTTTCCGGCTGGTGTGCATGCAGTTGCTGCAGTGGAGGGAAGCCGTGCTTAAGGGCAGCGCGTCCTGCAGCACGGATGTACACTTGATTTCGCGGCCGTCCTCATGCCAGCTGCGAAAATCAGCTTGTTGTACGCCATTCACGTACGTTCCGCGAAAACTCATCTGGCCGTTTTCGTGCCAGCCGCAGCACAGCCCGGTGGGCTTGTCCGGGGCTTCACTGGCCATTTTTCCTTCCCACTGTTTTTTCCAGGAAGGATAGAAGTAGTCGCGCACGGTGCCCACCGTTTTGCCGGCAGCATCATGGCGGGCAATCCGAGCATAGGAAACCTCTTCCAGGGTCTCGGTGCGCTCCCAGTCACGGTCAAAATACACGGTGTCGGCCGGCGGTAAGTTGACAGCTGCCGGCTTGGGTCGCTGGGCCAGCACGGGCAGGCAAATAAAGCAGAACAAGGCGTGTAGAAAGTAATGTTTTGCCATACAGGAATAGGAGGTAGAACAAGCCAAAATGCGGTAGGTAAATATACCGGGCTGCCGACTATTCACGGCTTTGACCCACACAGAAAAGGGGGTACTCAACGGAGCACCCCCTTTCGCGTAATTGGTAGGACGCTGTTTAAAGCGTGAGGCCCAGCCCCGCAAACCAGGTGCGGCCGTCGGCGGGCAGGATGCCAGGGCCGGGGTAGCCACCCGAGCGCCGGGTAAAGTAGCGCGCGTCGAACACGTTATTCACGCCCCCGCTCAGCCGGTAGCGGTTGTCGCGGCCCAGCTTCCAGGTAGCGGAAAGGTCAGCGACCTGGTAAGCCGGGATGACGCCGGTCTGGGCACTAGCCGGGGCAGTCTCCGTGTTACTGGCATCCGCATACACTTTGGCGACGTGGCTGAACTGCCCAGTAATGGACACGCCCTTGTGGGCGAAAGTCAGACCCGTGCGCAGGGTCTGACGCGGGGCATTCTCCACGTAGTTGCCCTTCAGGTTGGTTTCCACGATTTGGGTGCTGGTGCCCGTGCCCGTGAGCGTGGTCACGGGCAGGTTCCCGTAGCGGGCGTCCAGCAGGCTGAGCGCGGCGAATAGATCCAGGTGGGGTAGGTTGACGTTGCTGGTCAGCGAGTGAAGTAGGTCCAACTCGGCATAGGCTTCCAAGCCGTGGGTCTGGGTACGGCCCAGGTTGGTTCGAAACTGTTGGGTCTGGCCAGTCGTGCCACCGGGTACGGGACGACGGATGACACCGATACGGTCCTCGTAGTTGAGGAAGAAGTAGCCTACGTCGAAACGCAGCCAGGTCCGGAAGCTGCCGCGGTAGCCCACCTCCGCCGTATAGCCGCGGGCATCCTGCAGGTTGGGGTCGATGACATCCGAGGTAGCTGGTGGCACCAGGTCACCGAACAGCACGGGACGGAAGGCGCGGGAATAGTTGGCGTACAGATTGGTCGTGGGCGACAGCTGGAATTCGGTGCCCAGACCGTAGAGCAGCACGTTGCGGCGGCTGGCCTGGTCAGCAAGGCGGTTTTTCGTCCCATCGGCCGCCCGGCCCAAGTAGCCGCTGCCGGTATTGCGCAGGTAATCATAGCGCAGCCCAGGGGTAACGCTCAGCCGCGTACCGGCGCGGAGCAGTAACTCGGCAAACGCTGCGGCATTGGTAGTCGTGAAATCAAACTCGTTGGTGAAGCGCCCATTACCGGTTAATGTCAGGTCGAAGTCCGACCCGGTGGTGCCCGTACCACGCTGGCGACGGGAGGTGGTGGCGCGGTAGGCCCGCAGGCCCGAGGCCAGCGTGTGGGTGCGGCCCAGGAAACGGACCTCCTGCGTCAGCCGCAGCTCGGCGCCAAGGTTGCGGTAGTCGTCGCGGTCCACCTGGCGGGCGGCGAACTGCCGGGTGCGGCGGTTTACCGTGTCGGGCGCGGGTAGACCAGCCACGAAGCCTACGCTGTTGCGGGAGGCCACCAGGCCAAAGGTTTTCACGCTCAGGCGGGTCCGCTCGCCGGCCTGGTAGTCCAGCTTCAGCGCCGGAATCAGCCAGGGAGTGCTCAGCCAGTTGCGGGCGCGGGTACTTTGGCGGCTATCCTGAGCAAACTGCGCATCGGTCAGGCCGCCCGGCTGCTGGAGTTTATCGGTCAAATAGCTGACTTCCGCGCCCAGCGTCAAACGCTTGGTCAAGGCCACGTGTACGTTGGCATGCACATCGTCGACGGTGAACTGATTAAAGGGACGCCAGCCGTCGCCCTGTCGGTGGCGGTAATATGCATAGTAGTTCACTTTGCCTACCGTGCCACCTACGGCGTTGTAGGAGTTGAACAGGCCGTTGGAGCCAGCTGTATTGCTGGTTTCCACCTCCACCTTTTTATCCTGGGGACCACGTTTGAGCTCGTAGTTGAGCAGACCACCAAACTGGGGTCCAAACTGCAGGCCGGCCCCGCCGCGCAGCAGCTGAATGCGCTCCACCGCTTCCATCGGCGGATTGTAATAGGCCTCGGGGTAGCCAAAGGCGTCGGCGCTCATGTCGTAGCCGTTCTGCCGGGTGTTGAACTCCCAGCTACGATTAGGGCTCAGGCCCCGGGTGGCAATGTTAATTTGCTGACCGGATCCGTCGTTTTCCCACACCATCAGGCCGGGAACGCGGGCCAGCACCTGCCGCACATTGTTCTGAGCCAGGTTGGCATTCACGTCGCGCGGCCTGATAAGCTCGTTGCGGCGGCCGGCCGTGAGCGTGGTGCCCTCAACGGGAGCGGCGAAATGGGGAGCCGTGCCGGTAACGGTGACCTCGCTCAGCTTCTGGTGATGCGTAGTGTCGGGCGCCGGCAGCCGCTGGGCCAACCCGGGCTGGGAAATAATAGAAAAAGCAAAGCTGGTCAGTAGGCCAGCCATGGTCGGGTAAAAAGAACAGCTCATTAGGAGACTTCAGGTGGAATAGTGGCACAAAGGTATATTTGTTTAGAAAGATTATAAATAACACTAATCACCCTGGTTACTTACATAATTTCCAGCCATGAGGGGTAATCTTTCGCCCGGGAAGGCCTCGGGCACTGCGGGGCGCGCTACATGGCCCGGATGAATGGGTAGCTTAGGCAAACGGCAGCACCAGATCCGTGCGTATGGCCGGGGGAAAGCGCGACTGCGTCGCATCCTCTGCCTACAAGCCTCGCCAGTACAGTAGTGGGGACGCAGCCGCCCGCCCGGTACTTCTCATTAACGAAAGCCAAAGCCGACGCCTAACGCTACGAAAGCGGCCGGCATGAGGCCCCAAGCTATCATCATGGTCGTTGCCACAAAGAAGGGCAGGGCGCGGATCAAGCCTTCAGAAGACTTTTGGGAATGCAACAGGCTCCTTTCTGCCTATTCACTTACCCTTCTCACGGGCTAGGAGCCGCTTTAGCCAGCTGCGCAAGGCATAGATACGGGAGTTGAGGTAGCACGCGCGGCAGTGGCTGAAGATCCACAAGCAATCCACCGTATCCGTGAACAGGTGGAACAGCAGGCCTACGGCGGCAATCCGCGTGACTGGTAGCAGGAGCAGCAGCGTATACACCGGGATGGCATAAAAAGAGTGGAGCGGGTGATACCCGATGCTGCAGCGCAAGGGGTCGAAGATAGGCTTGGCCAGCAGGTGGTCCAGGTCCATGATCATGGTGGCAAGCATGATCAGGTAGGCGGTTTGCCACACCGCGGGAAAGAAAACAAGCGCCAACACAGCCGGAAAAAGAAAGTGCAGCCCATAATGCACCAACGTTTGGACGCTGAAGAACTTGGGGGAGGCGTACTGCCGGGGCCTGCGCGAAACCAAGGGCTGAGTGGTGCCACTTACCGTGTCCCTAATCGTTGGCTTGGGCTGAAAGCTACCCAGCCGATTCGGCTGCCCCCTTTTTTTCGAAGAAGGGTGGGCCGAAGTGTTTGTGGTCGCAGGCTGGACTTCAGGCTGTACCCGCTTCTGCGGCGCAGAGGGGAGCTCAGGAGCTAGGAGGGAGTTCGCCGTGTCGCAGTGCTGTACCGGCCGCGGGGAGTGGTACCCGGCAGTAGCCGCAAACTTGGGGGGCAGAGCGGATGACCGGCAACCAGCAAGCGCCAACATCAGGCCGGCGGCGCTATAGCGAATGAAGCTGAAAACAGGCAAGAGAAGCTAGGAAACGTGTTGGGGACGAGTAAACAGGCTTATCCCGAGCAACCATCCTGCGGGCGGCCTCGTGGCTCGGCACCATCGAAGCAGCATAGTTGAAGATGGAATCATCCGTTTTGAGCGGGGCATCCAATGTCGTTACCCTGCTTGCTACGATGCCTATGTCCTTACCGGGCTTAAAATACCCAGGTCGTGAACAGATTGCTGCTATCCCCTCCAGGCAAGAACGGCAACACAGAGTCGGCTATTCGGTGGGAATGACTAGGTGAGCTTACGCACTTTGCCCGTGCATCGTGTGGCCGATTTACTTGCATAATTTCCAGGTCCTGAACTGCCTCGAGGCAGCGTGGCGGTTTAAAAAAATCATTCGGCCAAACTGAGAAGTATACACGAACAGGAAAGGCGGTGATTAAGCACTGCACTCCTCTCACGGATGGGGTATAATTCACCGTTGCTCGATAGATAGGCCTGCAAACAGTGCTCTTCGTTTGCCAGCCGGTCAGGCAACGGGTTGTCGAAGGTGGCAATGCCCCGAGCAATACGGGCAACACTAGGAGCAGGCTACCATGGGCCTCCGTTCATAGCATGGGGTGTTGCCAGAAACATATTTTATATTTTTAGAAACGATTTTCAATATTTCAGAAACGATTTTCGTATATTTGAGTACGTATAAAGCACTCATGTTCACAGAAATCATAAAAATCATTGAAGGCGGCCTCAACAAGGATTCGCAGAAGGTGCTTAGTTACGCCACGCTGCTAGCCGAAAACCTCCGCAAAGCCGGTGACACGAAAGCGGCTGACCGCATCCTGCGCGCCTTGCACAGCAAGCAGGCCCAGCCCGTGTACCTCGACCAGCTTTTGACCGCTCCGGTTGATCAGGAGACCCGCATGAATATTGCTGACCTGGTGATGCCCCAGCCAGGGTTGGAGCTGCCAGTTATTCTTTCTGATAACCTGCGCCATAAGCTCGACGGCTTTGTGAATCGATTGCAGCATCGTTCTGAACTCCAGGCCGCGGGCGTAGCTCCGCAGGCTTCTCTCTTACTCTACGGCCCCCCCGGCGGCGGCAAGACCACCATTGCCCATTACATCGCTCAGCAAATGCACCTCCCGCTGGTGGTGGCTCGGCTCGACTCGCTGGTTTCCTCGCTGCTGGGTAACACGGCCAAGAACATCCGCAAAATTTTCGAATTCGCCAGTCGCCAGCCCTGCATCCTGTTTTTGGATGAGTTTGATGCCATCGCCAAGGCCCGGGACGACCAGCACGAGCTCGGGGAACTGAAGCGGGTGGTCAACAGCTTGCTGCAAAACATTGATGAGTTTGTGGAATCCAACATCCTGATCGCGGCCACCAACCATCAGGAATTGCTGGATAAGGCCATTTGGCGCCGGTTTAACAGCATCATCGACGTGTCCCTGCCCCAGCCGACCGACATTCAGCGTCTGCTACAGCTATTTCTGAAGTCCGTGGAGTTGGGATTTGACCTGGACAGCAAAAAAGGGGAGGCCCTGGCCGAACTGCTACAGGGCAACAGCCCGGCCGACATCAAGTCCATCTGTCAGAATGCCATTGCTCAGAACGTGCTGGCCAAAAAGCCAAAGCTGGAGTACGAACACCTGCTGCTGCAATTCTACTACTACAAGCACCATGAAGCAGCCTCTCAGGAAGCCCTGCTCGGCTTTTTGAGTGCCCATGGGGTATCACAGGCCGCTATTGCGGAGTTACTCGACATTTCTCTACGCCAGGTGCGCAACTACTTTAATCCGAAAGGCTAGGTATGGAACCCAAGAATCTTCCCATTAAGCTGTTCAGCAAGCGCGGCACCCAGGACGAGCGCAAAACCGAAGCTGGGGGCGGCGGCCCCCAACCCAGCTGGCTATTGCCCGAAGACATACTGGAAGCCCGGGCCACCGAGTTTCGGCAATCATTGGGCGCTACGGCCCAATCTATTGCTGCGCGGCGGCCGGAGCGCAGCTTTATTCCGGCCGTGGTACAGGTAACAGTGCGGGAAGATGCCATGGCCAAGTCACACCGGGGCGAGGTAGGTAAACTCTTCAACCGCAAGGAAGAATACAACTTCATCGGGCTGTCCGAAGACCTGGACTTCCTGGTAAAAGTGGACTCGCCGGAGCACGTGGCCTTCATCGACCATAACCTGGAGCGCCCGCTGGCTTTCTCCATCGGTTTATCCGCCATTGACGAGATTCGACCATTTCAGCCGCGCATTGATTTACCCCAGGATACCTCCACGCCGTTAAAAGTCAAGCTGGTGAATTATCAGGATCGGCAAATGAATGCCCAGGTGGAAAGTGCCTTTGAGCAAACCCTGCGCGAGGGCCAGGTTGCCTACCGTAAAACCCGCTACACTTCCGGGTTGACCGTTTTCAAGCTGGAGCATGTCCGGCCCGATACCCTCGTGACGGTGCAAGAGTTTGAGGCGCTGTATTCGATCGACCCCATGCCGGCTTACCGCATCACGCTCGACGAGCTGAGCAGTGGCCTGGAACTGCCGGTAAAAACCCCGGTGCCGGGACAGGATTACCTGACCGTAGGCGTACTGGATTCTGGCATCGCCCCCATTCCCCACTTGGCCCCGTGGCTGGATTCGCGGCGTTACTCGGCCTACAACGAACCGGAAGTGGACCGTTCCCACGGCACCTTCGTAGCCGGTGTGCTGCTCTACGGCGACGAGCTGGAGCAGCGCAGCTGGGTGGGGGTGGGGGAATTCAAGCTGCTCGATGCCACCGTGTTTCCGCGGCCGGGGCTGGAAATTGATGAGGATGAGTTGCTGGAAAACATTCAGAACGCGGTGCTGGCCCACCCCGACGTGCTGCTGTGGAGCCTGTCCGGCGGGGGCACGATGGAATGCAGCGCCCGGGACTTCTCGGACTTCGGCAAGTCGCTCGACGAGCTGCAGCAGCGCACGGGGGCCCTGATCTGCAAATCGGCGGGCAACTGCACCAACTTCGTTTCAGCTGCCCCCAAGCGACGCATTCCTGTTTCGGCCGATTCCGTGCGCTCCTTAGTGGTGGGCAGTGTAGCGCACAGCCAGGGGCCGGACGACCTGGCGGCCGAAGGCCACGCCTCGCCCTTCTCGCGCTCGGGATTTGGTCCTAACAAGCTCATCAAGCCCGAGCTGGTGCACTACGGGGGGAATGGTGGCGTCACGGCCGGCGGGCGCATGAAACTGACCGGCGTCAACTCCTTTTCCCTCACCGGGGGCGTGGTGCAGCAAGCCGGCACGAGTTTTTCCACCCCCCGGGTGTCAGCGCTGATGGCCGGCCTCTCGCACCGCGTGGCCGGCGACTTCAACCCCCTGCTGCTGAAAGCCCTGGCCATTCACTCGGCTAAATACCACCCGGGCCTGAGCCTGAGTCCGAGCGACCGGTTGCGCGAATTGGGCTTCGGCTTGCCGGGCTCCGTGGACGACATCATCTTCAATTCGCCCCACGAAAGCACGCTGATCCTGCAGGACAACATCGTGCGCGGGGGCTACATTGAGATCCTCGACTTTCCATTTCCCGACGTCTTACTCAACGACGAGGGCCAGTTCTACGGGGAGGTTACGGTCACCTTGGTCACCGACCCGCGCCTGGACGGCAACCAGGGCGCCGAGTACTGCCAGTCCAACATTGACGTGTCTTTCGGCACCTACGACCGGATTCGCCTGCGCGACACGACCAAGCGTACCGTCTCCAACCCCATCGGCAAGCTTAATCCCTACAATCTGCTGCTCTCCAGCAACTACGCCGCCAAGTTCCAGCGCTACATCGACCACCCGTTCACGGCCGAGCGGCAACTGCGCGACGACTTGGGCAAGTACCACCCGATTAAGAAATACGCCATCAACCTGCAGGAAATGACCGAGGCGCACCGGGTACGCGGGCTGACGGCGCCCAAGAAGTGGTACCTCGAGCTCAAGGGCCTGTTTTCGCACGCGGCGGAAGCGGCGGCCGCGGCCGACGGCGAGGTGCTCTCCCAGGAGTTCTGCCTCATTGTGACCATCCGCGATCCCCTGCAGCGCCACGACGTGTATAGTTCCGTCACCCGCAGCCTAACGCTTAACAACTTCCAGCATAACAACATACAGCTGCGCAACGAGGTCAGTTTGAACTTACGCAACACCAGTGGCGGTTCGGCTCCCGAGCCAGCCCCCGAATAAGCCAAGTCAATACCTGCATTACTTAAATGCCCTGGCTAATCCACCAACTCATGTGGAGGCATAGGATTTTTTTCACTGTTCATATTTTTTCTAGTTATGGCAAACGCTACCATAAAATACTACCCCGTCGGCAACGGCGATTGTTCGCTGGTTACTCTTGTTGACGGTACCACGATGCTCGTCGACTGCAACATCCGTGAATCAGCTTCGGGTGACACGGACGATACCAAGTTTGATGTAAAACAGGACTTGCTGGCCTCGCTCAAGCGTAATACAGCGAACAATCCTTTTGTCGATGTGTTCGTGCTCACCCACGGTGACCAAGATCACTGCCGGGGTTTCGCAAAGAACTTCTTCCAAGGTGACCCAGCTACCTATAGCGCCGACGATCGTGAAGCTGGTCGCATTCTTATCGATGAAATTTGGTTTTCGCCAATGGTTGAGGAAGTAAGCACCAACCCAGACGAGGACGTATTCGAAGCCGAGGCCATGCGGCGCGTCAAGCTCCACCGCGACAAAGCTGCGAACCGGGACGAGCCCGGCAATCGAGTGGTCATCATAGGCTACGATGGGCGCGGCAGCTTCAAGGACCTGAACCACTTGCGCCAAACGCCAGGTAATATAGTTACCCGGTTTAACCAGAAGGAACAAACTCTATTCTCAGTATTTTTGCATGCACCCTTTAAAGAGCAGTTATACGACGAAGAAAAGGATAAAAACTTTGCCAGCATTGTGTTCCAGGCTCGGTTTAAACAGCGCGCAACGGACACTGATTTTGCTTGCTTAGCACTATTCGGCGGCGATTCCGACCACTGGGCTTGGTGCGTTATCCTGGACAAAACTACCCGACACAAAAATGATGTAACGCATAAGGCCCTGGATTGGGATCTATTTCTTGCGCCTCACCATTGCTCGTGGTCTTACTTCAATGACCGGCCTCAAGCCGACAATCCTACCCCAAAGGCCGAACCTTTAGCCGTACTAGATTATGCCCGAACTGGGGCACGCGTAATCGCGTCCAGCAAAGAAGTGCTGGATGATTCTAGCAACCCACCGCACTACGAGGCCAAGCTGGAATACATCAAGAAAGTGGGCAAAGCCAATTTCCTCAACACGGATACACACAAGAAAAAGGGCAATACTCCCCAGCCCATTGTGTTTGAGGTAACTTCCCAAGGGCCGGTGCCCGCTAAACTGGTAGAAAGCACCGCTACGGTAGCAGGTACGGGGGCGCTGGGGGCGTTGCATAAACCATCAGGCTATGGCGCGGAAGCTATTTAGCCATTTCTTGCGCCGTGACAAGCGTCCCATCACGAATCCCCGGCTGGAAGCCTCGTTGCGTGAGTTGGCAAGTCACTTAGGCGTGGCTGTACTGAAACCGCTGGCTTGGGATAACGACCATATTGGCCTGGCCTTAACCGTAGCGGTTGAATTACCTCCCCGGGGCAACTACGCAGGGATTGACATTCGGGCCCAGGAACCGGTGCTGCTAGTGCTTAGCCGCACCGGTTACCCCACTGCGACGCCGGTGGTATATGCTGACCGACTTGATTTCCCTAAAGACCAACTTGCTCATTTGTACGTGGCAGTGCCGGGTAAACCGCCAGCATTTTGTCTGGTGCGTGGCGACTTCACGGAATGGTATGCTAACCGCCGGCTCCCCGACGTCGTAACCCGCACCCAAAACTGGCTACGCGACGCGGTTACTGGCGAGCTGGCTGTTGACGGGCAGCAGTTTGATCCGCTTCGGTTGGAAGGGTACCAGGGCTCCGTTATTTATCCCTACGACCATCTGGCCCAGGTTGTGTTAACTAGGCCAGCGTCTGGAGTGGCCAATTTTTCCGTAGCTCTGTTTGAGAATACAGCCCCAGTCGGGACTTCTCCCGCTTTTAGGCTTGACAGGTTGGTCACGCCTGAAAATATAGAGGAAATCGTAGAAGAGTTTCTGCGCGGCATGCGGGCAGTGGCCGCCAATTCCTTACAGGCCCGCCGCTACCACGCCGGTTACGTGGTGTGGTCACCTGCAGACACCACCTATTCCGATTACTGCGTGGATTTGCCCCGCAGTTGGCAAAAATTACTGGCCTTTGGTCAATCATTTGGCATTGACTTTGGTCCCTTGGAACGGCACTTAGCCGTGCACGACATCAATTTCTTCCCAGAAGTACCCGTGCTATGTGCCCTGAAAAGGCCCAAACCACTCATTGGATTTACAGCAAATCTGGAGTTTGTCAACTTTTACCTCACGCTGCAAGACACCGACAAGGATCCAACTACAGGTCGCATTATAAACGATCTGCCTGTAAGCTTTCAGGTGCACAATGAGCCCTTAACCCTGCAGAAGGCCCAGGTGGTCTCTGGGGCGGCGGTCGTACCTGTTGGCTCGATCTGGGTGGCAGGTTGCGGGGCCTTAGGTTCGAAAGTGGTGATGCATTTTGCTCGTGGTGGCATTACCGATTTTGTGCTACTGGATCCCGACAAGCTCTCCCCTCATAACCTAGTTCGCCACACTTTATTTGCCCAGCATGAGGGCCTGAACAAAGCACTTGCTTTAGAGCAAGTCATTCGGGAAATGTATAGATATGAAACCGGTTTGGGTCTGATTGCCCTTGCCCGTTCAGCTGATTTCGTGTTAGCGCCCGTCGTGGGGAATGTGCCTGTTACTATCCAACGAGTATTTGACTTCACTGCATCGGAAGCCTTTTTCCATACCCTTTTGGCTAGTCCAATACTTGCTCAGACAGTAATAAGCCGAGGGCTTATTTCGGACCAGGGGCAGCTCGGCATTCTATCCTTGGAGGGGGCCAACCGCAATCCGCGATTGGATGACTTGCAAACTATGCTTTACGCCGAATATGCCCACCGTCCCGCAGTGGCCGCATGGCTGGCGCGGGAAGTGGCTTTAGCTCAAACCGACGGTCCGCTGTTAAGCGTAGGGATAGGCTGTAACTCCGAAACCACAGTCCTAGCCGATGAAACCATCTCGACCCACGCAGCCTATTTCGCCGAAGTGCTCAAGCAAGACGCGGTAGTTAGGGAGCGGCCCGTTCACGGCCAAGTGTTTCTTAGCCGCGTCGCCATCGAAGACGGCTACCCCAGTATTTCCACCGAGCGCTTGGTAGTAGAGCCCATGCATGTGTTCAACGCGGTGAACGACGCGAGTTGGCAGGTGCGCATGACGGCAGCGGTGCTGCAAACTATTAAACAAGAGTTGGCGCTTGCAGCCCCTCACGAAACGGGCGGCGTATTTATTGGAAGGGCTAATTTTAAAACCAAAACCATCCACGTAGTAGGGGTGGTGCCAGCGCCACCCGACAGCCGAGCCAACTCCGTGTGCTTCTTTCGCGGCGTACAGAATCTGCCGGAAACGGTAAACAAGATCAACCAGGCCAGTGGCGGGCAACTCGGCTACATTGGCGAGTGGCATACTCATCCAGTTGGGCCTGAGTGCATGAGCCCAACCGATGCGGCCACGGTGCAACGCTTCCAGCAAGAGTTTGCTGACCTTACAAGCCCCTTACCAGTTTTCTTGCTTATTGCCACGCCCTCTGCCATCCTGCCTTTTGTCTACTGAAACGCGTAGCGGAAACTCCTCACAGGTTATGGACTACCCGCTTGACCCGGTCAAGGCACGATTACTTCATTAGTGGCTTGTTTGTTAGGCGAAGCGTTAGGCCAGAATTAGAGCCCGCCGGCAGTTGGCTGCCCCTTTGGCTGCCATCTATGCTATTTTTCAGGTAGAGGAGCAGTCTTCGAGGATCTTCCAGATTTCCTTCGATCAACTTGGAGGACCTTCGTGGTACCATAGAGGATTTGGCTCGATATACTTCTACTGCGTTTCCTTCCCCAATGGCCCGGTGGCAAATGCCACGCATATAAAAGGCGTTGAATTCTCCTTCCGCAAAAATCAGCGGTGCATTCGCCGGTACTTTCCGTAATACGATTCCATGCTTCTCGTGCGTCTGAAAGCAATTATGCTGTTGCAGTGCTGTGGCCAGTGTTTCTTCATTCCCATCTATCACTGCTTGGCGCAGAAGTTTTGGGTAAAGAGCCTTTCCCTCTTCGGTGAACCGCATGCTAATGTAGAGTTGGCTGGTTTTGATGGCAGCCTCTACTTCGAGCAGCATGTAGTCTCTGGTTTTCTGGTCTAGATTATCGAACTGAAACATATCGTTCCTAAAAAGCGTGGGCCCACTAGCCGGATGTTGTGAGCAAAATGGAATGCTGGATTGAGAGGTATTCCCTACACTGGCGCAGGTTATGAAGCACTAACCGTTAGCCTTTCCAAGGCAGCTGCTACGTTGACGGGCTTGTAATCGGGTAGGGCTCTTATTCGCTGCAGTACACTCTCATCAATTGTTTCATTGCTGCCCTGACCGACACCGATTTCACGCACGTGCGTGCCCAGCAGCCGGTAGAGCCACGTCATGGAATTGCGCAGTTGGTCACCATACCACGGCTTGTAATACGCCAAAAAAGCTTCGTCGACCTCTAGGCCCAAAGCGGTAGCTTTTTCTTTAAGCCAATGCAAAGGAATATTAGCTAACCCATCTTTCTCATAGCCACCTCCTACGTTGGTATGTACGCCAGCGAACCAGCGTTGCTCCAATACCTGTGAGGTTGTTACATGTTCCCACAGCGTTGGTCGAAACGTTTTTCGCTGCTCATCCACTGCCAACGCTTGGTAGGCGTGCTGGATGCAGGGGCTGAGGCTGGAATCGTGGAACATATAACGCCGACGATTGAAAAGATTGAACAGGTTCAACGGCAGGCCCAGGGCTCCTACAGTATCCCACACGCCAACAAAATGGATAGGAATGGGTTGGGCATGGTGCCTTGTTCTAAACGCAGCAATTTGGTGTTGCCACGCTTCCTGTGGGTCCCCTTTGGTGGGCCGCTGCCGATACAGACCGTACGCTTCCGGCACATAGAAGTCCTCCTGCTTGGGTAGCAAACCAATGTGCTGAATCAATCCGGCCAAGCTACGGACCGTGTAAGCCCCCCGGCTAAAGCCGAACAGAAATATCGCATCCCCGGGCTCATAGTTGTAGAGCAAAAACCGGTACGCTTCAACGACGTTTTTAGATAATCCCAGCCCTAAGCCGCCCCCAAGAAACCGGTCCAGTCCCCAATGATTGCCCACGCCCTCGTCGTAATAGGTTACTTGCACGGTGTTATCAGCGGTTAGCGGTTTGATTGACCGCACCATCTTCATCACGTTGGTAGGTTTGCGCTTGCGGTTATCCATGTTTTCGGCCCGATTCCAGGTGCCGTCACAAAGGACAATTAGGCGTTTTGACATGAGATGTAAGATTGGAGCCAGCAAACTTGGAAAAGGCGTGTAGCAAGCTGCAAGTGAAGATTAGTTAAAATTATTGTGCAAAGCTGCATATTACCTTTTCATTGCAGCTGGGTGCCAGTTGGCCACTTTGGCGCTTGGCGCCCTGAGAATATTACTGCCAGCACACTCCAATCACTTCGAATAGCGCTTGGCAATGGCCATATAAACAGCTTTTAATCAATGTCTTTACCAATCCAACATCGCCCGCGCATCGCGGAACCTGGGCACCGAAGTTTACGGGCGTACAGCTTCGATCCTTCGTTGTCTCTGCGCTTGGACACAGTGGCCATAAACCGACTTACCTATCAGGTGGATTGGGAATCTGTGACACCGGGACCGGTGGGTGAGTACCTGGAGGTATTGGACTACGATCCTACCGTGCGACGGTTCTATTTACCGGTCGATCTAAACGACCGGAACTTGCTCGCTCAACACGGGTTAGAGCCCAGCGAAAGCAATCCGCAGTTTCACCAGCAAATGGTGTACGCGGTGGCCATGACAACAATTAAAAATTTTGAAAAGGCTCTTGGCCGTAAAATTCAGTGGTCCCCGCGGCGCACGCTTGATGGCCCCGGGTACGAAGAGTATGTGGCGCAACTGCGCATTTACCCGCACGCGATGCGAGATGCCAATGCGTACTACAGTCCTTTAAAGAAGGCTATTCTTTTCGGGTACTTTTCCTCCACCCCTGCGGATGATACCCAGCAAATGCCCGATTCACTGGTTTTTACCTGTCTGAGCCATGACATCATCGCCCACGAGGTGACGCACGCCATTCTCGACGGCATCTACACGCATTACAACGAGCCAACCAACCCCGATGTGCTAGCTTTTCACGAAGCTTTCGCGGACATCGTAGCCCTGTTTCAGCACTTTACTTTTCCGGAGGTGCTCAAACACCAGATTGCTCGCACGAGGGGTGATTTATCCGCGCAGAACTTACTGGGTGAATTGGCACAACAGTTTGGTACGGCTATCGGCGGCTACGGCAGCTTGCGCGACGCCATTGGACGCCAGGACCCCAATACCCAGCAGTGGCGGCCTTTGGAGCCTAACAGTGACGAATATCGGCAGCAAACCGAGCCGCATGCCCGCGGCAGCATCCTGGTAGCAGCAGTTTTTGAAGCCTTTACCTCGATTTATAAGGTGCGGATCGCGGACCTGTTGCGCATCGCCTCGGGCGGCAGCGGCATCTTAGCCCAGGGCGAACTGCATCCGGATTTGGTCAACCGCCTAGCGGATGAAGCGGCTAAGGCTGCGAATCATGTGCTGGGCATGTGCATCCGGGCACTTGATTATTGTCCGCCCGTAGACATCACTTTCGGTGATTACCTGCGAGCCATCATCACGGCTGACGTTGACTCCGTACGGGACGACCGGTATGAATACAGGCTGGCTTTTATTGATGCTTTCCGTCGACGGGGCATTTATCCGCAGGGCATCAAGACGCTGAGCGTGGAAAGCCTGCGTTTACCCGGAATAGGAACTATTGCGGAGTACAATTCAGATTCAGCTTCTCAGAAGGTGTTGACGAAACTCATCGGACGACTGCGGGAATACGCGATAGGAATCAAGTACGAAAACGACCGGGCTAAGATAGATGCCTTCACCCGAAATTTTATTGGTAAGCTGCGGAAGGAAGAGACGGGAGAAACGGAGGGGATTCACCAGTATATCAGTGAGCAATTTGCCACTTCTAAGGAGTTTACCAGCTTTACCGGAATAGCCTTTGTGTTGGCTGACTCGCTTCACGCAGCTGTCGTCCACCAAACTACCTATTCGTCACGCCCCTCTTTTCAAGTTCAAAACCTGCGGCTAGTCAGCCGATCCGGACCAGATGGTTTACAAATTAACCATGTTGTTTTTTGCCTGGTGCAGCGTAGCGGCGTTGTATTTAGAGAGGGTAAAGTGGTAGGACATTACAATTTGAAAGAAGGCATCCGCACCAATCCGGGCGACACGGAGCAGCGGATGGAGTTCCGCGGGGGCTGCACGCTTATTCTGGATCTGGACACGCTCAGTCTAAAGTACGTGGTGAACCGGCCTTTGCTCAACATGCAGGTGTGGGAGCAATCGGGAGGTGAAATAGCCGTGCTCGACACAACCCGGGCTGAGCGGCAGTACCGCTATACGCGCCAAGGGCAGCACCACCACCACAATGCCTATACCCAGTACTTCGGCCAGCAAGTGCAGCACCTGAGCGAGCCGTTTGCCTTCTTGCACCAACACTAGCCGTCGGCATGGAACATAATAGAAACACTACTGCTCTAGAAGGGGCATCCATGTCGCCAGCCGTGCCCACTACCCGGGTTGACGTGCGCATGTACTGTCTGGGTACAGGCGATTGCTTCGTGCTCAAATTCTTTGCGCAGGAGGAATTGCAATTCACCATGCTGATTGACTGCGGAAGTTGTATGGGCACGCGGGCCGACTTTTTACCCTACATCGAAAACCTAGTTGACTACGTCGAAGGCAAGCTGGACTTGCTGGTCATTACTCACGAACACCAAGACCATGTCAATGGGTTTGACAAGTGCCTAGAGGAGTTTGAGCAACTTGAAATTGGGGAGGCTTGGTTTGCGTGGACTGAGGATCCTGATGACCCACAAGGACGGGCCCAAGACCTGCTCCAGAAAAGACAAAAAATGCGCCTGGGTCTCCGAAATGCCATCACCCAGCTGCATACGAACAGAGGTGCCATTCACGCCGAGCAAACCAATCTGAAAGCCAATGAGCAGGCACTGTTGGCTCTAGATGCTTTTCTTGATGGGATGGACACGCTCGGAGCCGTGAATTTAGACGAAGCGCTGCCTGCTGCGGGGGGCCTGGCCGGGATGCGAAAAATCAAGCAACTGCTGAAAAACAAGCAAGTGCGTACCCGCTACCTACTGCCCGGAGCTTCGCTTCCCATGCCCCAGGTGCCTGGCGTCCGGTTTCATGTATTGGGCCCGCCACTAGACAAGGCGCATATTTTTGCCGATGGCAAAGAGGGCCGCGATACGCACCCTCGCCACACCACTCCAGGGGAAGGTATTCTGGCGATGAACAGCTTTCTTACTATTGATGGAGATATCTCTCCAGGCGACCTACCATTCTCGGATAAGTATGCTGTGGGGGCTCAGGGACTCGTCCAATCGGAACTCGATCACTCACCCGCCGAGAGCGCAGTGTACTTGAGCCAGGCCCGAGACTTGTTTGACCGTTACGCGGCCTTCGACAATAAGTGGCGGGATATTGAGCAGGAATGGCTATACACGGCTGGTTCATTGGCCATTCGACTGGACTCTCACATCAACAACACCAGTTTGGCCTTGGCCATTGAGATCGGAACAGGTGGCCCCGTACTGCTGTTGCCCGGTGATGCTGAGTACGCCAACTGGGAGAGCTGGCACCTGATTGAGAAATGGAATGGCACAGGCCCCAATCCTAAACATTTCGTGACGGACTTACTGAGCCGTACCGTTTTTTACAAGGTCTCACACCATCTAAGCTTCAACGGCACTCCATTGGACAAAGGCATTCAGTTACTGAACAACCCGGATTTGGCGGTCATGGTCCCCCTGGATCTACGACGTATCTCATCCCGTTGGCGAACTACGATGCCTAATTACCGCTTGCTTCGAGACTTGATGGAACGCAGCCAGGGTAAATGTATTATTATGGACGAAATTGAAATCATTCCGCGCCCCTCCGCGCAATATGATTTGACAACCCTTGGCGAAGCCCGGTATAGAGTCATCACCAAGGATGGTCAAACGCTAGCCAAGCAATACACTGTATTTGTATAGAGAATGGGGGGCTTAGCGTGCAATGTTACCATCCTAAGCAAAAGACTACTTTAGTAAAACTTGAAATAACCTTTTTCTTAAAACAAAGCTCACTTCCCTTTCCTTTCATGGAGATTATCCATTTTCTTAACGTGCTTGAGGGCGATTGTAATATAATACAGCACAACTCAGGTCGAACTACAGTAATTGATGTCAGCAATGCTTATAATCTGGTGGATACACCAGAAGAAAAAGCAGTAAAAGCCTCGAAAGAAAGAGAGGAACGGCGTACTCGAACTTCTGTCCCATCCGGAAAAACCAACTACTATCAGAAGCTGAGCCCCGATAACCCCGTTGATTATATAAAAGGGTTAGGTGTTAAGCAGATTTGGCGCTTCATCGTGACTCACCCAGATATGGACCATTTGGATGGTATCCGGGATTTGTACCAGGAGTTCTCAATTCCTAATACGTGGGACACAGACAATGATAAATATTGTGACGAGAACGGCTTTGGCGGAGGCTACAACAAGGAAGACTGGAAATTTTATCAAGAAGTACGTCATGGCCGATATTCGGCCACACGTCGCTTATCCCTGCTAGCCAATCACCAAGCCGATTTTTGGAACCAGGATAACGTTAAAATACTGTGTCCAACCGCAGCGTTGGTTAAAGAAGCGAACGACAAGAAGGATTATAATGAGTCTTCTTACGTGCTGCTATTCACCCCTCCTAAAGCAGGGGGAGGGCATTGGAAAATTCTGTTCGCTGGCGACACGCACGATGCAGCTTGGGACTACATTCTTACCACTTATCAGACTGAAGTAAGCAACGTGGATGTCCTCTTTGCCCCGCATCACGGCCGAGATTCTGGGCGGAACTATGATTTTCTAAAAACATTAAAGCCCAGACTTACGCTTTTGGGTAATGCCAGCAGCAAGCACCTAGCGTATACGAGCTATCCTAAAGTTAGAATCACGAACAATCAAGCAGGCTTCGTAGTGCTGAAAGTGACTGACTCAGGCATTGAGGTATATGTTAAACACTATGACTTTGCTCGAGACTTTCGCCACAAACGCGGCTGGAGTGTTCCTGTATTCTACAATACTTTGAACGCTTGGCACCTGATAACTTTCAGGTAGACAGGCCGCCATTTAACAATAAGGCAATGAGAATGTCAGTAAAAGCGAGATGGTCTAGCTAAAACGGACAGGACGAAGTCTACGTTTACTTAATCCGAAGGTGTATTAGGAAGCACTAGCACAAGAACAAAAATTCCCGCTAAGCGTACAGTACCTGCCTTTCATTCTACAGCCGCACCACGGCAAGCAGCCCGGTGACCCCACCCTGGTAGAAAGGCACCACCCCGCCCGGTCCTGCAAGCCCCGCAGCAGCAGGCGTTGGACCGTTGGATACACCCAGTACGCCAGCTCTGTAGACGCCAGGCCTACCCCCGCCCCCGCGACGACGTCCGACAGCCAGTGCTTGCCGTTGATTAGGCGCAGGGCCGCGACGCTGGTGGCCACGGTGTAGCCGCCTACGCGGTACCAGCCGCTGCGCGTCCCGTACTCGCGGTCCAACAGCCAGGCGGCCGAATACGCCGCGCTGGCGTGCTGACTCGGGAACGAGCTGTAATCGCCGCCGCCGTAGGGACGCTCTACCCGCGTCAGGCGCTTGAGGTTGCTGGTGAGCGTATTGTTGATGGTGTAGGTCAGGGCAAACAGCAACGCCTGGTTCACCGTGCTGTGCTCGCCCCGCACGCCGGCCAGGCTGAGCCCCAGGGCCGCGGCGGCCGGCACGTGGCGCAACTGGTCGTCCAGGGTGGTGCGCACGGCCGGCACGTGCTCACCGAGTTCCTCGCGCACCGCCCAATCGGTCTTGAGCTCCAGCGTGTGGTGGGCCGGGCGGCCGACCCCCACCAACAGCCCTGGTACCAGCACGCGCCAGGTGGCCGGCCGCCCGGCCCACTGCGCCGCGCGCCGGAGCGGCGACGGCCGGGGCTCTACCTCCAGGCGCCGGCCCACGGAATCAGGCACAACAGGGGAATGCAGCACCTGCCCCGCGACGGGCGCTGGCGTCAGCAGGCAGACGGCCACGCCGACAGCGGGCCAGCAAAGACGAACAGGGAGCATACAGTGCAGGGGACAACCCCGGAAGATACACAAGGTAGCGGCACCGTTGGCCTATGCTAGGTGCGTTGTGCACCCGGTTCCTGCGTAGCGCATTCCCAAAAACGGCCCCATGCGCCGGGCTAGAAACCGCCGGCTTGGGAGTAGAGGATCCAGGCGCCGACCGCCGCGTAGAGGCCTAGTCGGAGCAGTTTTCGAGTCGGGGTATGATGCGCACACATACCCGCCTAACCATAATGAGAGCGGGCGTAGTTCCCCTGGCGCACAGCAGCAAAGACGCCGTCTGCAACGAGCTGCCGTCGCTGGGGCTGAGCACGAACCCCGCAAAGCCACAGGTCGTTTGGCCGTGGCGGGCCGCTTACTCGTAGCTGCCCTGCCGCGCGGTGCTGCTGGACCGCTACGAGTTTCTGGCGTTCTGCCCCGGTATAAAACGCTGACTCCTACGCCGGACTTCATCGGCCGGCAGGAACGGGATCCAGGATAAGCGCATCATAGTTGCCGACGCTGTCCTGGGCGTAGAGCGTAAGCCGCTCCAGCTGCACTTCCCTTGACAACCCTTGGCCCTGGTCGGTGCGCAGGCTGTCCAAGGAAAGCCGCCGGTGGGCGCCCGGGGCAAGGGTGCCTAATGCGGCCGCAAAGGCATCATTTACTTCCACTTGCGCGTGGTAGTACGTTGCGCGGGTGGGGTTATGGATCCGGATGGCCGTGCTGTCGAAGGCAACCTGCAAGCGGAGGGTCAGGCTATGCGAGCCCAGATTGCCACAGCCGGGCAGCAACAGTGCGGCTGCCAGACCGGCCAGGCCGATGAACCGATTAAAGGGCAGATACGTCTTCATGCCATACGAGCTAAAAATGAGCAGCGCCCCGGCCAGTAAATAAGGAGGGAAACCGGAGGTAGGAGAACACCCGGAAAGGGCGCGAAGCCGCCCGGACAGCGTTAGTAATAGAGGCCATGGCCATGCCAGCCCCGCCGGGCGTTCCATTCTAACGCCGGGGCGGGCAGGTGCACGAGGCTGGCTACGTAGAACACGCGCCGTAGCACCTGGGAGCGTGTGGGCACCCGACGCAGGTCCACGTCCACCGACAGGTAGTACTGGCGGTAGGCGCGCAGTCCGGCCGCCTGGTTGCGGGCCGGGTCGTTGTAGAGCAATTGGTCGGCCCCATAGCCGACTGCCGGCTGGAGCCAGCGTGGCCAGCGGCTGCCGGCCGGCAGCCACGCGCCCACGTCGGCACACACCCAGTAGGTTTGGCCGTTGTAGTCCTTGAGCAAGCGCTCGGGCAGGGTACGCCCCAGCACGTCGGGGCGCTGCGCGGCGTAGGGGCTGCGGTGAAACGATACCTTGGGCATCAGCCGCACCTGGCCCCAGGCCAGCTGCTGGGTCAGCAGGCCCACCGATCCGGCCAGGTTGGCCGCCAGGTCGCCGGGCGAGGCGCCGTAGGCGGGAGAGCGGCCGTCCAGCAGCTCAATCGGGCTTTGCAGCAGAAATCCTACAAAGCTCCCGTACCAGCGGGAGCGGCGCTCGGCCACCCCGGCCCAGCCCAGCAGGTCAACCGCGGCGCGGCTTTCGTGAAACGCGGTCCAGAAGTGGCCGGCTTTGTCTAGCTGCTTCCATTCGGGCCAGTCGTTAAACCAATGCAGCGGAACCCGCTCCCCGGTGTACCAGCTACGCCCCAGCAGGTACAGCCCCGCGGGATAGACCACCGCCACGCTGCCGGCCAGCACCGGCAACCGAGCGGCGTGACGACTGGAGTCGGCCAGACTGGGGACGTCCTCGTTCTTTGATCGGGGCACTTGGGCGGCGGCGGGGGAGGGCTGCAGCAGAGCCGCGCTTAGCCAGGCCGCGCTCAACAAGGGTCCACCTGCGGCCCGCCGCCACCCCGCCCCGCAGGGTAGGCGGCCAGTCAGGTTACAGCAGTACATCCTCCACGGGCTGTACGGGCGCGGGCACCTGCTGCTCGCCCAGCATCTGGCGCAGGTCAATCTCGATGGTGCGGCAGAGCGCCGTCATGGGCACGTCGTTCATGCGATTCTCAAACGGGTCCTCACTGATGTGGCCCACCAATTCCATGGTCACAAACACCCAGGACACCAGCACCGAGAACGGAATCGTCATCCAGTACTGCCCGTGGCCCAGCTTCTCGAACTCGGCCAGCAAGCCTAGGGGCAGCAGGGCAATAAAGAGCCAGACGAACGCAGCGCTGGAAAAGGCATACTGCCGGGGAAACGGTGTGTTTTTGATGCGCTCGCAGCCACCCTGCAGATTGGTGAGCTCCCGCAGGTCTTCGGTAAGGGTGCGCTGCTGCAACTCGGTGTAGAGACCGGCTGCCTGGCGCAAGTCATGGGTCTGCCGCAGTAACAACTGGGCCGGCCGATTGGCTACTGCCCGCAAGTACACGGACTCGTCCGGGCCCAGGAAAGGGGCCACCTCCGCCTCCCACCGCTCAGGCTGGCGGCGCAGGTGCAGGCGCAGGGCATTCACCCAGGCCAGGTGCCGGTAGATCAGCCGCTGCTGTGCGGCCACTTGCGCCGGCGTCAGGGCCGGCCCCAATGGGTCGGTATTGCCCAGTACCAGCATCGCCCAGCTGCGGCTGCGGTTCACGATACCGCCCCACAGCTGGCGGGCCTCGGAAAACCGATTATAGGAGCTGCTGTTCTTGAAGCCCACGTAAAAGGAGACGGCCACGCCGAGGATGCTGATGAGCTGCCAGGGAATGTCCAGCCAGCGTACCTGCAGCGGCCCGTGCAATACGGCCAGCAGGGTATCGTAGCCAAGAAAAATCAGCACGTCTTTCCAGGAATAGGCCCAGATAACACGCCAGTGAATGTGCTTACGGATATACATGCGGTAACAGCGGGGTAAAACAACGAAGGATCATCAGGCCGTGAGCAAGCCACTGGCCGGAGAACTGGACGGCCCGCCGCCTCAGAGCAGTCCGGCCAGCAGGTTGATGGCCAGCGCCACGATGCTGGTATTGAAAGCAAAGGCCAACAGGCCGTGCAGCATCACCAGCCGCCGCAGACGGGCCGAGGACACGGCCACGTCGGCGGTCTGGGCGGTCATGCCCACGATGCAGGCGAAGTAGGCAAAGTCCCAGTACGAGGTGGGGGGCTCCCCGGGAAA
Source organism: Hymenobacter sp. UYP22 (assembly GCF_040547285.1). Taxonomy (NCBI): domain Bacteria; kingdom Pseudomonadati; phylum Bacteroidota; class Cytophagia; order Cytophagales; family Hymenobacteraceae; genus Hymenobacter; species Hymenobacter sp. UYP22. Next base: position 119,836 of record NZ_JBEPPK010000016.1, read on the forward strand.
CTCCAGTCCCCCCAGCGTATCCGGTGGGTCGGTCGCGAGGTTTTCGCTGAAGTAGGCGTGGGCGTAGCGCAGAGCAAACACGGTGTGCACCAGCAGCCAGGCCCCGACCACTGCCCCGGCGGACAACCCCACATGGTAGCTCACTTCGGGCCCGCGCATGGAAGCCAGCCCCGAAAGCAGCACCACCACGGCCAGCAGCGCGGCACTGCTGCCGGCCAGCACGGCCACGAAGGTCCAGGTCCGGCCGGGATCCTGCCGGGTGGCGACGCGCCGGATATGGGCCGCGTCGGCCCGGTACATGGCGGCCCACAGCAAACTCAGAATGCCGGAGCAAAACACGTCCCAGGCGGCCACCAGGCGCGTGGCCGCCTGCAAGGAAAACGGCAGCAGCAGCAGCCAGCTCAGGCCGCCCAGGCCGGCGGCTACGAGCAGGCGCTGCCGGGCCGAGAGGTGACGCAGATGGGCCAGCAGGTGCCGGGGGGAAAGCAGGCGTAAAACAGGCATAGGTCCGAGTAAACAATGGCCACTTGGTATGTTAGGGATGCCTCCGCCCAGGGCTGGCAGCCAGCGGGCTTAGCAAGCGGGCTATTTCTCGTAGACGGAAATCCTGCCCGTAACGCAATTGCAGCTGTGCCAAACGGGTGAGGCTCGTTTGGTACACGCGCCATGCGGCCGCCAGTTGAGCGGCAGAATCTGCCTTGGAAGCAGGAAGTGCCGCGCAAGCGTGCGCCAAATCGCGGCGTAGCAATGCGGTGGCGCGGGCAAACGGCGTGGCCGGATCCAGGCGGTGATTGGTGTGAAGATGATGCTGGCGGGAAACAATGGCTTCCAATTCGGGGAGCAGATGCTCCTGGCCGGGGCGCACCCGCCGGGCCAGGGCCCGCAGGGAATCGGAAGCGCTCCGCTCTACCGTCAGGTTGGCCAGATCCAGGCCGGCGTGGGTGTATTCCAGCGCCAGGTGGGCAAAGTCATGGTCGGCCCGGCCGTTCAGCGAGAGGCCGTCCAGGCTCTCCTGCAACCGCTGCAGAATGCCGGTGGCGGTGGCGTGCTCCACGGGCGCGTCTACGTGGCCCGAGTCGGCCGGGGCCACGGCCGGGCGCGCGGGTTCCGCGTGCTGCTCGTTGCGGGGGTGACCGCAAAAGCCCAGCAGCAGGGCCCCGGCCCCCAGCAACAGGATGCGTACCCGGCGCAAAGGTGCTAAGAAAGCAGGCATGGCAAGAGGGGGCTAATAGTTGATGTGCACGCCGTAGCTCTCGTCCCGGAGTACGTCTTTCCACTGAGCAATCAGGCGCTGGTAGGCCCGGCCCACGGGCCGTATCTTGCGGTCCAGGTCGTAGAGGCCCAGCGGGTTAACGCGGCCGTTGTTTTCGCGCAGGGCCGTGTCCCAGTCCACTTGGTCGAGCAGCGAGTACCAGGTGAAGCCCACCAGGGGAATGCCGTCCTGCTTGAGGCGGTAGGCGTTGGCCCACTGCCGCCAGAGCCAGTTCACGGCGTCGGGTTCCCACAAATTGGTTTCGGTGTGCATCAGCGGCATGCGGTAGCGGTCGTAGTACTGCTTGGCAATGACGTAGTAGCCGAACACGTCCCCGGCCGGGTAGGTGCTGCCGTCCTCGCGCACCATACGCTCGTTGGTGCGGTAGTAGTCCGTACCCATGATGCACTTGGCCTTGATGTTCTGGTCGTCAAACCAGTGGTACTCGGCATCCGTCATGCCGTTTTTGAGCAGGAACTCGTACATGGCCACGCTCACGGGGTAGCCGTAGGTTAAATCGAGGCTCAGGAAGCGCTTCTGATTGAGAAAGTTGGCCAGGGGCCGCGCGGCGGGCGTTTCGGGGTGGAAGTACTCGGCCGACTCGCTTTGAATGAAGGTGGCTCCCGGCTGCACGGCCAGGATGGCCTGCATGGCCAGCACATTGGCCCGGCACACGTGCTTGAGGGCCGTCACAAAGGCCTGGTCGCTGGCCAGGCACTCGTTCCACCAGCCGTACTGGGCCGAAAACATGGTGGTGACGAAGATTTCGTTGATGGGCGTGTAGAACTGCAGGTCCGGGAACCGGGCGGCAAAGGCCCCGGCGTAGGCGGCGAAGTGCTCCGGGAAGGCCGGGTTCTGGAAGTTGCCCAGCCAGTCGGGCAGCCCGAAATGCAGCAAGTCCACCAGGGGCGTGATGCCCAACTCGCGCAGGGCGCCGAAGGTCTCGTCGGTAAAGGCCCAGTCATACTGGCTGGGGCCGGTATGCACCCGGTAGTAGGGCGGGCCGTAGCGCAGGAACTCAATGCCCATTTCCTTGACCAGGGCGAAGTCTTCGCGCCAGCGCTCGTAATGGCCGGTTTTCTCCAGCTCGTCCACCCGCTGCCTCGTGCCGTCCGGCAGTTTGATAGTGGGGTAGCTGTTTTCGATGCCGGTGGCAAACATGAAGGCGCTCATGGGCTTGGGGATAAGTTTAAGCGGAAATGGAAAAGTGTGTGCGGGGAGGCGGTTACAAGATGCTGAGCCGGCCGCCGTCCACGACCAGGGTGGTGCCGTTGATGTAGTGGGCATCGGCCGAGGCCAGGTAGCAGATGGCGCCGGCAATGTCTGCGGGGTGGCCAACCTCGCCCTCTACCTTCTCCTTGCCGCTTTTCACGTTCGGGTTGTTCCACAGCATGGGCGTGTCCACGGCTCCGGGGGCCACGCAGTTGGTGCGCACGCGGGCAGCCGGATACTCCTGGCTCATGCCCCGGGTGAAGGCCTCCAGCGCGCCTTTGCTGGCCGCGTAGGGAATCACGTTGGCCGTGGTTTCCTGCGCATGCACGGAGCTGATGTTGACGATGGCTCCGCCCCGCATGTGGGGCAGGCACAGTTTGCTGAGCAGAAAAACTGCCCGCAGATTGACAGCCATGACCAGGTCCCACTCTTCGACCGCCAACTCGGTAATCGGCTTAAATGTCATCATGGCCGCGTTGTTGACCAGCACATCCACCCGGCCGTAGGCGGCTACTACGGTGCCCATGGCCGCTTCTATCTCGGCCACCAGGCCCAAATCAACCCGGATGGCCCGGGCCTGACCGCCGCCTTTTTCAATCAGGTCCACGGTCTGCTGGGCCGTGGTTTCGTCGCGGTCCAGGACGACGACGGTGCCGCCTTCAGCGGCCAGCTGCTGGCAGGCCGCCCGGCCGATGCCGGAGCCGCCGCCGGTGACGAGGCATATTTTGTCGGTGAAGCGCATCGCGTTGTTGGGTCGGGTTGTTTGGGTTGAAGCTACCTGAGGGTGGTGCGCACGATGTTGCTGTGCCCCTCGTAAACATCCTGCTGATTGAAGTGCTGCACGTGGTACTCCAGGGTGGTGCCGGCCGGAAAGGATTCCGTATCGATAAAGGGAGAGCGGGCATTCGTAGCCACTTGCTGCCAGGCGTCTCCCTCTGTTCCTACCCGGCGGTAGACGTGCACCTTTTCCAGCATTTCTTTGGAAAAGGCAATGTGCCGGCCGGCCGGCACCAGGGTGAGTTCGATGAGAAGCTTGTGCGAATCCATAGTAGGTCAGAAAATGTGGCCGGCTACACGAGCATGCCCAGAAGTAGAAAGACCAGAAAACCCAGGAAAAATGCGGAGGTTAGCCAGGGCGACTCCGGCTCCTCGTGGGCCTCGGTCAGCAGCTCTTCCGTTACCAGGAACAGCAGCGCGGCCAGGCCGAAGGAGAGCACCAGTTCCATGACGTTGTCGGAGGCGCCCTGCAGCACAGTGATACCGACCCCGGCCCCGACGACCAGCAGCCCCGACAAAGCAGCCACGACGCCCACGGTCCGGGCTTTGGGCTGCCCTTCCTGCTGCAACTCCACGGCCGTAGCCAGCCCCAGCGACAGCACCTCAATGGTCAGGGCAATGGCCAGCAATAGGCCTTCCTCGGCCCCGGCCGCAAAGCCGATGCCCAAGAGCAGCCCGTCGATGAGGATGTCGATGGCCACGCCCGTGAGCAGGCCCATGGGCAGCGGCGCCCGGCGCTGGTCCGCGGCTTTTTCGGTTTGCGAGGCCCACATGGTGCCTGGGGCGAAGTAGGGAAGTGGCGTGGCTTTCTCCTTTTCCGCCGCTTTGCGGGTCCAGGAGCGCAAGGCCAGCATCAGCCCTACCCCCGCCCCGAAGCCCAGGCCAACCTCCAGCGGACGGTGACGGGCCACGATGTCGGGCAGCAGCTCGACGGCCACCACGGAAAACACCACCCCGGCGGCGAAGTGCAAAATGGCGCTGCGAATGGCCGCGCCCGGCGGGCGCAGCACGGCCACAACGGCCCCCACGACCATGATGGCGGCGGGCACCAGGGAATACAGCAGCACCTGACTCCAGGAAGGGGGCGCGTCCGGCGTAACAGCCAGCAGAAAGGCGAGTAGCATACGGGGTTACATATTGAGGGCCCCGATGCCGGCCGCGTTCAGGCAGGCTTCCTTGAAGGCTTCGGCGTAGGTGGGGTGGGCATGCGACATCAGGCCCACGTCTTCGGCCGCGCCCCGGAAGTGCATGATGCCCACGGCCTCGGCAATGATGTCGGCAATGCGGGCCCCGATCATGTGCACGCCCAGAATCTCGTCGGTCTGCGCGTCGGTGAGCACCTTCACCAACCCTTCGGTGTCAGCCCCGGCCAGCGCCCGGCCGGAGGCGGAATACGGAAAGGAACCCACCTTATAGGCTTTGCCCTGCTCCTTGAGCTGCTCCTCGGTGTAGCCCACACCAGCTACTTCGGGCCAGGTATAGACCACACCCGGGATAAGCAGGTAGTTCACCTCCGGGGCCTGGCCGGCAATGAGCTCAGCCACGTACACGCCTTCATCGGAAGCCTTATGGGCCAGCATGGCCCCGCGCACCACGTCGCCGATGGCCCAGATGCCCGGCACCGTCGTCTGCAGGTCCTCGTTGACTTTCACGCGGCCCTTCTCATCCAGCTCCACGCCGGCCGCGGCCAGGTTCAGCCCGTCGGTGTAGGGCCGGCGGCCCACTGATACCAGGCAGTAGTCGCCTTCCAGCTGCAGCTCGGCCGATGGCCCGCCCTGGGCCGTGAGCTTCACCGTGTCGCCGGTCCGCTCCACGGCCGTCACCTTGTGCGAGAGGTAGAACTCCAGACCCTGCTTCTTGAGGGAGCGTAGCAGCTCCTTGCCCAGGGTGCGGTCCATGGTAGGGATGATGGCGTCAGTGTATTCCACGACGGACACCTTGCTACCCAGCCGCGCATACACTGAGCCCAGCTCCAGGCCGATAACCCCGCCGCCCACAATAATCAGGTGCTGGGGCAGCTCGCGCAGGGCCAGCGCCTCGGTGCTGGTGATGACACGCTCCTTATCCAGGGTGATGAAGGGCAGGGTGCTGGGCTTGGAGCCGGTGGCAATGATGATGTTTTTGGCCGTGAGCAGCTGCTTTTCCCCACTGCCCCCGTCGCTGGGCTCTACCAGCACGGTGGTGGCATCCACGAACGAGGCTACGCCGTGGAGTACGTCCACCTTGTTTTTCTTCATGAGGAAGACCACCCCGTCGCACACTTTCTTCACCACCTGGTCCTTGCGCTCCATCATGCGGGGCAGGTCGGCACGCAGGTTATCGGCATCAATGCCGTGCTCCGTGAACTGGTGAGTGGCTTTCTGGTAGAGCTCGGTGGATTCGAGTACCGCCTTGCTGGGGATGCAGCCCACGTTGAGGCAGGTGCCGCCCAGGGTGGGGTACTTTTCGATGATGGCCGTTTTCAGGCCCAGCTGCCCGCAGCGTACGGCCGCGATATAGCCGCCGGGGCCGGAGCCGATAATGAGAACGTCGTAGGAGGTCATGAGAGAAACGAAGAAGCTAGTCAGGTTAGAGGTGGGTTTCGTGCCGGGCAACGTCGCCGCGCTCCACTTGAATGGTCGCGTGCTGGATGGAATGCTTGCCCGTGACGTACGCCTGGGCGCGGGTCAGTACTTCCTCGTGCCCGGCGGCCTCGGCCAGCACGACGTGGGCACTCAGGGCATTGACGCCGGAGGTCAGCACCCAGGCGTGCAGGTCGTGTACGGCCGCCACGCCCGGCACTTGCAGCAGGCCCTGGCGCAGCTCCTCCAGGTTGATATCGGCCGGGGTACCTTCCAGCAGCACGTTCACCGACTCCTTGAGCAGGGCCCAGGTGCGGGGCAGGATGAACAGGCCAATGCCGGCCGAGAGCAGCGGGTCGGCGTAGTACCAGCCGGTGGTGAGCATAATGATACCGGCGGCAATTACCCCGATAGACGTCAGCATGTCGCTGAGCACTTCGAAGTACGCTCCCTTCATGTTCAGACTCTCGTCTTTGCCCTGCCGCAGCAAGTACATGCCGGCCAGGTTAACCGCCAGTCCGAGACCTGCGATCCATAGCATCTGCCCACTTTCCACCTGGGGCGGGTTCCGAAAGCGCAGATAGGCCTCATAGAGAATATAAATCGAAATCAGAATCAGCACCACCGCGTTGGTCAGCGCCGCCAGGATCTCAAAGCGGTAGTAGCCGTAGGTGCGCTGCGGCGTCGCCGGTTTCTCCCCGAAGCGGATGGCCAGCAGGGCCAGCCCCACGCCGGCCACGTCGGTGAGCATGTGGCCCGCGTCGGCCAGCAGGGCCAGACTGCCGGTCCAGAACCCGCCCACTACTTCCGCCAGCAGGTAGGTCAGCGTTAGAAAGAAGACAATGGTCAGTTGCCGCTTGTTGCGGCTGGCGGCGCTGCCGCTCATACCGTGGGACCCGCTCATGTCGTTTGGTCGTTAGGGTGGTGCGGGCCCTGGCGCAGCGCCCGGGGCATGGGCTCAACCACTGACAGGGTATGCTGCGCTTGTGGGGCAGCGAGAGAAGCAGGCGACGGGTTACCGGTACCCGGCGTGGAATAGTCCATGCGCTGAATGCGCACGGCATTTAAAATAGCCAGCAGGGCCACGCCCACGTCGGCAAACACGGCCTCCCACATGGTCGCCAAGCCGCCCGCGCCCAGCACCAGCACGATGCCTTTTACCACGAAAGCCAGCCAGATATTCTGCCACACCACGCGGTGAGTGGCGCGGGCAATGCGCCGGGCGGTGGCAATCTTGCTGGGGTGGTCGGTTTGGATAACCACGTCGGCGGTTTCAATGGTCGCATCCGAGCCCAGCCCGCCCATGGCAATGCCCACGTCGGCCAGGGCCACCACCGGAGCATCGTTTACCCCGTCGCCCACGAAGGCCAGCTTCCGCCCTTCGGTTTTGTACTGCTGCACGTAGCGGGCCTTGTCCTCGGGCAGCAGGCCGCCGTGGGCCTCGTCGATGCCCAGCTCCCGGGCGACGCGCTGCACGATGCTGTCCTTGTCGCCCGAGAGCATGACCAGCTTGCTGATGCCGTCGGCGCGCAGCTCCTGCACGGCGCGGGCCGCGTCCTCTTTCGGGGCGTCGGCCACAGTCAGGTAGCCCGCGTACTGCCCGTCCACGGCCCCCACCACGATGCTGTCCACCACCTGGTCTACTTCGGCCGGGTAGGCCACGTTAAACTTGCGCAGCAACTTGGTGTTGCCGGCCAGCACGTCGCGCCCGTCCACCCGGCCCCGTAGGCCGTGGCCGGCTATTTCCTCCACGTTCTCTACTGCCACGCCGGCGGTAGCCGCGCCGACGTGGGCCACGACGGCTTTGGCAATCGGGTGCGTCGATTTGGTTTCCAGCGCCCCGAGCAGCCGCAGCAGCTGGGCTTTCTCCAGTCCCACCGCCTGCACCTGCTGCACGGCAAACACCCCCTCCGTGAGGGTGCCGGTTTTGTCCATCACCACCGTATCCAATTCGCGCATGGCATCCAGGAAGTTGGAGCCTTTGAACAGGATGCCCGCTTTGGAGGCCGCGCCGATGCCGCCGAAGTAACCCAGCGGAATGCTGATGACCAGCGCGCAGGGGCAGGAAATGACCAGGAACACCAGGGCCCGGTACAACCAGTCCCGGAAGACATAGTCCTCTACCACGAAGGAGGGCACCAGCACCAGCAGCACGGCCAGCGCCACTACGATGGGGGTGTAGATTTTGGCGAACTTGGTGATGAACTGCTGGGTTTTAGCCTTGCGGCCCACCGCGTCCTGCACCATGGCCAGGATCTTGGCCAGCTTCGTGTCCTGGTAGCCTGCCGTGACGGCTACCTGAATCAGGCTTTCCAGGTTGACCATGCCGGCCAGCACCGGCTCCCCCGTTTGTTTGGTCTGGGGCACGGATTCCCCCGTCAGGGCCGCCGTATTGAAGGAAGCCGGTCCCTTGGTCAGCGTCCCATCCAGGGCTACCTTCTCGCCGGGCTTCACTTCAATGGTATCGCCTACCTGTACCTGTTTGGGATCCAGCACCAGGGACTGCCCGCCTCGCAGCACCGTGACTTCCGTGGCCTGGATTTCCAGCAGGGCCTTGATGCTGCGCTTGGCCCGGTTCACGGCCGCGTCCTGGAATAATTCGCCGACTGTGTAGAACAGCATCACGGCCACCCCTTCCGGGTACTCGCCGATGGCAAACGCCCCCAGCGTGGCGATGCTCATGAGCAGAAACTCGTTGAACACGTTGCCCGACGGAATGCTTTGCACGGCGGAGCGGATGACTTTCCAGCCCACCAGCAGGAAGGCCACCCCGTACCAGAGCAGGCGCACGTAGCCGGTAAAAAAGCCCACCGTATAGTAGTCGAGCGCAATGCCGGCCAGCAGCAGGGCCAGGCTCACCCCGGGCCAGAGGTAGGGGTTGTCCCCGGCCGGACCGTGGTCGTGGTCGTCGCCGTCCCCGTGGGAGTGGCCGGCGTGCTCGTCGGCCGGTTGGCCGGCCAGGTCCACGACCTGTTTGCCGGGGGGATGGTGGTGGCCCGTGTGGTCGTGGGTGGCGTGGTCGTGGCCGGGCACGTCGTGGCCCTCGGGCGCGGCGGCGGCCTCAGGCGTGAGCTGGTCCCGGCTCAGGGCGCCCACGTTGTCGAGCTGCACCTGCTTGGCGGTGTTGAGCTCTTCGTCGGTATTGGAAGGGGTTGGATCAGGCATAGGAAAGATGCATCAGGTGAAAAATGAAGACAGCAGCCAGCCGGCCGCTACCAGTCCACGAAAAAGCCGGCCAGGCCTACCAGCACGAGCACGGCCCCGGTCAGGCGACGCTCGTGGTGCGCCAGCCCGTCCAGGTTCAGGCGACCCAGCCCCCGGTGAGCCAGCGCGACCAGCGCGCACATGGCCGAGACCGAAGCCAGCAGGTACACCCCCATGAGCAGGGCCAGCGCCGCCGGGCCGTGGGTGCCGGCGGCCAGAAAAAACGTTTGAATTTCCAGGCAGGGCGCCAGAAACATGGTCGCCGCCAGCCCCAGTACCACCCGGCCGCGGGGCCGGGTCGGGGCCGGGTCCGGGTGGGCGTGTCCCGGCCCCGACAAGGCGTACAGCACGCCAATGAGCACGAGCAGGGCCGGGGCCGCCCCGCGGGCCAGGTGGGAGAACTGCGCCGACAAGCGCCAGCCCAGCAGCCCCAGCCCCAGGCCCAGCAGCACCGTGCTCAGCACGTGGGCCAGGCCGGCTACCAGCGTCACGCCCACGGCCCGGCGCAGGGGCCAGCGCTCGGCGCGCGCCACGGCCAGCACCGGCGCCCAGTGGTTGGGAATCGCGGCGTGCAGCAGGCTTAACAGCAGGCAACCGGTGAGCAGATGGAACATGGGCAGGGCGAAGAGCCGCGACAGGAACGCGGCCGGATTAGGGGAGAAAATGCGCGGCTATTCTTCTTCTTCCGCGTTTTTGAGCTTGGCCAGCAGCGAGTACGCGCCCTCCACCACGACCTGCGCCGCCGCAGTGCCTTGCGGCAGACGGACTTCGGTGTAGCCGTTTTCGCTTACCCCCGCCGTCACGGGCACCATGCGGTAGTGCGTTTCCTGGTTTTTTCCTGCCGGACCTTCGGCCACGAACACGTAGCTCTTTCCCCCAAACTGCACCAGGGCCTTGTCGGGCAGGGAGGGCAACGTGGCCGAGTTGGTTTCGATAGTGGCCCGCACGTAGGTGCCGGGCAGGCGGCTGGCGTCTTCCCGGCTCAGGTGGGCGTACACGCGCACCGTGCGGTCCTCGCTCACGGCGCGGCCAATCACATACACCTTCGCCCGGTGCTCGGCCCCGGCCGAATCATTGGCCAGGGTGTAGCGCACGGTCTGGCCCACGCGCACCTGCGGCACGTCCTTCTCGAACACAGTGAGCACCACGTCCAGGTGGGCCGGGTCCACGATTTCAAACAGCACGTCGGTCGAGGTCACGCTTTGCCCGGCGCTGGCATTCACGGTTTTCAGGAAGCCGCCGCGCGGGGCCCGCACCGGGGCCGTCGTGGTAATCTTGCCGCCCACCGGCAGGCCCGCCAGGCGCAGGCGGGCGGCTTGCGCCGCCACCTGGGTCTGCATGGCTCGGTATTCGGCACGGGCCCTCTGGAAATTTTTCTGCGGGGCTACTTCCTGGCGGTAGAGCTCCTGCTGGCGCTCGTACTCGGCGCGGGCAAACTCCAGCTGGCTGCTGGTTTCCAGGTAATCCTGCTGGAGCTGCACAAACTCGGGGTTGCGCACCGTCGCCAGCACCTGCCCGGCCTGCACGCGGCTGCCCTGTAGCAGGGTCGTCCGCTCCACGATGCCCCCGAGCAGGGCGCTGACGGCCACCGCGTTTTCCGGGGGCGCGTCGAGCGTGCCGTTGACTTTGAGCGTGCCGCTGAGCACCCGGTCTTCCACCCGGCCCAGCCGGATGCCGGCCGCCCGCTGCTCGGCAGCCGACAGGGTGGTTTCGGTAGCGTTTTCTTCGGCGGCGGCTTCGCCGCCCGCGGCCGATGTTTCCGTGGTGGCCCCGGCCGCTTCCGGTGCCGCCGTATCCGTTTTCTCCTGACCGCAACCGGCCAGCGTCAGGCCCAGCAGGGCCAGCAATGCGTATTTTGTCATGAAAGGGGGAGGCAAGAAAAGTCAGGGATGATTACTGGGGGGTGCTGCCCAGCAGGTAGTCCAGTTCGATGACGGTCTGGTTGTGTTCCAGCAGCACGTCCAGGTAGGTGGTGCGCAGGGTCAGGGCCCGCTCCAGGTTGAGCAGGTATTCGGCGTAGCCGGTTTCACCGGCCTTGAAGGCCCGCGTGCTCAGGCGCACGATGACGTCGGCCTGGGGCAGGGCCGTCTGCTGGTAGAAAGCCAGGCGCTGCTGCTGCTCGGCGTGCCGGGCCACTAGCTCGTCCAGCCGGCCCGAGAGCTCGGCCCGCAGGCGCTGGTAGCCGGCGTCGGCCACCTGCTCCTGCAGGCGGGCGGCCTGCACCCGACCCTTCTGCGGCCCGCGCAGGAGGGGAATGCCCACCGAAGCCTGCACGCCCTGGAAGCGGTCCGACCCGGCGTAGTACCGCTCCGCGCCGCCCACGCCGCCCATGGTCTGGGGGCCAATCAGCGACTGGTTGAAGTAGCCCAGCGTCACGTTGGGTAGTCCCAGGGCCTGCTCGGTGCGGGTGGCCGCCTGGCGCTGGGCGATGAGTTGGCGCTGCACTTGCAGCTCCGGGTTCTGGGTCAGGCGCGCCGTGTCACCGGTGGCGGGCAGCACCACGGGTTCCAGCGGGCGAAGCAGGCTGTCGGCCACGCCCACCGCCTGGCTTTGTTGCAGCAGGGCTTGCAGCTGGCGCTGGGCCACCTGGTAGCCGGTGCGGGCCTGGGCAATCAGGGCGCGGGTTTCGCCTTGCTGCACCAGGGCGGTGGCCGGCTCCAGGCGGGCTACTTCCCCGGTTTTAAAGCGCAGCTGGGCGGCCCGCAAAAACTCGCTGTAGAGGCTGTCCTGCCCGCGCAGCACCTGCACCCGGTGGCGGGCGTACACGGCCTGCTCATAATTCAGGCGCACCTGCCGCCGCAGCTCGGCCTGCACCTGGGCCAGCGTGAGCTGCTGCCCGCCGACCTGCGCCTCCAGCAATTGGCGCTGGCTGCGGTACACCCGCGGCAGCGAAAAGCTCTGGCTGACGTTGAATTGGTTGTCCTTGCGGTAGGAATTGTACTGCCCGTAGGTAACGCCCACGGTGGTGCGGCCCACGTCGGTAGCGGTGCGCCGCAGGGCCTGCTGGGCCTCCAAACTGCGCTGGGCAGCCGTTACCGTGGTGTTGGCCTGCAAGGCCTGGGTCACGGCCTGCTGGGCCGTGAAGGGCGTGCCACCGGCCGTCAGCTGCACTTGCTGGGCCCGGCCGGTGCCGGGCACCAGCAGTGTCAGCAACAGCACGGCTGCGCCGCCGGCCAGCAGGGGTGCCGACCGGGTGCCGTGGTGGGTTGGATCCTCGGGCTGCTGGTCCGGCCCGGCTGCCGGGGTGCGTTCCGACAGGGCGTAGAGCACCGGCAGCACCAGCAGCGTCAGCAGCGTGGCCGTGACCAGCCCGCCGATGACGACCGTGGCCAGGGGGCGCTGCACCTCGGCCCCGGCCGAGGTGCTCAGGGCCATCGGCAAAAAGCCCAGCGAGGCCACCGTAGCCGTCATCAGCACCGGCCGCAGGCGTACCTGTGTGCCTTCCAGAATTCGCTCGTGCAGGTTGGCCCAGCCCTCGTCCTTGAGCTGGTTGAAATAGCCGATGAGCACGATGCCGTTGAGCACGGCCACGCCGAACAGGGCAATAAAGCCCACGCCCGCTGAGATGCTGAACGGCATGCCCCGCAGCCACAGAGCCGCCACCCCGCCAATGGCCGATAAGGGGATGGCCGTGAAAATCAGCACGGACTGCTTCAGGGAGCCGAAGGTGAAGAAGAGCAGCACAAAAATCAGGGTCAGGGCCACCGGCACGGCCACGCTCAGGCGCTGCGAGGCCTCGCGCAGGTTCTCGAACTGCCCGCCGTAGGTGGCGTAGTAGCCGGGGGCGAACTTCAGGCGCTGGTCCACTTTGCCCTGCAGCTCTTCCACCACACTTTCCACGTCGCGCCCGCGCACGTTGAAGGCCACCGTAATGCGGCGCTTGGCGTCGTCGCGCTGCACCTGGTTCGGACCCTCCTGCAGGGCCACGGTGGCCACCTGCTCCAGCGGCACCTGCTCGCCCCGCGGGGTGGCAATGAAGAGCTGGCGCACGGCGTTGATGTCCTGGCGCAGGTCCGGGCGCAGGCGCAGCACCAAATCAAAGCGGCGCTCCTGCTCAAATATCTGCCCGGCGGCCTGGCCGGCAAAGGCAGTCTGCACCGTGCGGTTCACGTCCTCGACGTTCAGACCGAACTGGGCCAGCTTGTTGCGGTCCAGCTGGACCACAATCTGGGGCAGGCCCGTCACCTGCTCCACGTACACATCTTCGGCTCCCTGCACCTGCCGCACCTGGGCCGCGGCCCGCTGGGCGTAGTCGGCCAGCTGCTGCAGGTCTTCGCCGTAGATTTTCATCACCACGTCCTGCTTGGCCCCGCTGATGAGCTCGTTGAAGCGCATCTGAATGGGCTGCTGGAACCCGAAGGTGACGCCCGGAATTACGCTCAGGGCGTGGGCCATTTTCTCGGCCAGCTCCTCGCGGGACTTGGCCGAAGTCCACTTGCTCTGGTCCTTTTCCAGAATTACCATCACGTCCCCAGCTTCCACCGGCATGGGGTCGGTGGGAATTTCGGCCGCGCCAATTTTGGCCACCACTTCCTTGACCTCCGGAAACTGCTGTTTCAGGATGGCCCCGGCCTGCTGGCTTTTTTCGATGGTGTAGCTTAGCGACGAGCCCGTGAGCACGCGCATCTCAATGGCGAAGTCGCCTTCCGAAAGCTGGGGGATAAACTCCCCGCCCAGAGTGCGGAACACGAGCAAGGCCCCGACGAACAGCCCCACGGCCGAAGCCAGCACCAGGGCTTTGCGGCGCAGACCCCATTCCAGCAGGGGCCGGTAGCGGGCCTCCAGCCAGCTCATCATGCGGTCCGAGAAGTTGCGCTTGTGCTCCGTGTTGCGGCTCAACCCCAGTGCCGCCATCATGGGCACGTAGGTGAGCGAGAGAATGAAAGCGCCGATAATGGCGAAGGCCACCGTCTCGGCCATGGGCTTAAACATCTTGCCCTCAATGCCGGCCAGGGCCAGCAGGGGCAGGTACACGATGAGGATGATGATTTCCCCGAACGCGGCTGAGGCGCGGATTTTGGAGGCTGCCTCGTAGGTGGCCTCGTTCATCTGGTCCTGGGTTAGCTTGCCGTGGGCCCCGTCGGGGTGGGCGGCAATTCCCGAGTGGGTGTGCAGGCGGTGCACGATGGCCTCCACGATAATCACCGCCCCATCCACTACCAGTCCGAAATCAATAGCCCCGAGCGAGAGCAGGTTACCCGACACGCCGAACACGCGCATCAGGCTGATGGCAAAGAGCATGGCCAGCGGAATCACCGAGGCCACCACCAGCCCCGCGCGCAGGTTGCCTAGGAACAGCACCAGCACAAAAATCACGATGAGCGCTCCCTCAATCAGGTTTTTGGTTACCGTATGAATGGCCCGGCCCACCAGTTCCGAGCGGTCCAGGTACACGTCCACGGTCACGCCTTCCGGCAGGGACTTGCGCACGGTTTCCATGCGCTCCTTGACGGCCTTGATAACCTCGTTGGCGTTGGCGCCTTTGAGCATGAGCACGATGCCGCCGGTGACCTCGCCCTCCGCGTTACGGGTCATGGCCCCGTAGCGCACGGCCGAGCCCAGGCGCACCTCGGCCACGTCGCGCACCAGCACCGGCAAGCCGGTGCTGGTAGAGCGCACCACGATGTTGCCGATGTCCTGGGCGTTTTGGGCCAGGCCCTCGGTGCGGATGAAGTAGGCCGTCGGGTTTTGATCCAGGTAGGCTCCGCCCGTGTTCTGGTTGTTGCGGCTGACGGCCTGGTACACCTGGTCCACGGTCACGTTCAGGGAACGGAGCCGCTCCGGGTCCAGGGCCACCTCGTACTGCTTGAGCTGGCCCCCGAAAGAGCTGACGTCGGCCACGCCGGGCGTGCCCAGCAGCTGGCGGCGCACAATCCAGTCCTGAATCGTGCGCAGCTCCCGCGCCGTGTATTTTTTCTCGTAGCCGGGCTTGGCCCGTACCAGGTACTGGTAGATTTCGCCCAGGCCGGTGCTGACCGGGGCTAGTTCCGGCCGGCCCACGCCGGCCGGAATCTGGCTTTCGGCCTCGCGCAGGCGCTCGGCCACCTGCTGGCGGGCCCAGTAGATGTCGATGCCGTCTTCCAGGACGATGGTCACGACCGAGAGGCCGAAGCGGGAAAAGGAGCGTACTTCTTCGCGCCCCGGAATCGTGGCCACGCTCTGCTCGATGGGAAAGGACACCAGCCGCTCGATGTCGCCGGCCGATAGCGAGGGTGCCACCGTGTAGACCACAACCTGGTTGTTGGTAATGTCGGGCACCGCGTCAATGGGCAGCCGACTTAGCGAGTAGCTGCCCCAGGCAATCAAAGCCAGGGTCAGCAGCCCGATGATGAGCTTGTTGTGAATGGAAAAGTGAATGAGCCGGTCGAACATACTGGCTGAGGGGTAAGACTAGAAATCCTGAGAAAAGGGCGGTCGGAGCCCGCGGGGCTCGACGACGGCAGGGTTCGACAGCGCACAGCAAGGTGCGTATGCGCCGACGGGACCG